>RDXN01000077.1 GCA_004292855.1 Cytophagales bacterium | reverse complement strand
CAGCGACTTTCTATCTTCGATAGAAAATCAACTTAACCACCGACCCCGAAAGACATTAGGCTTTCTGACTCCTATTCAATTCGCTGAAAAACACCAAATTGCATTTCAAACCTGAATCTGCCTTGTATAGACAAACGTGCCAGCCTCATTTAAGCTAATTTTAGTATTTTCATACTTGATAGCTTTTGTTAGAAGCCCAATATTATAGCTGAATTCATACTGCACAACTCCGTTCTGAGTAACTTTTACCAACTTAGGCTGATTATTATTTTCGTTCTTCCCAAACGGTGGCTTAAGCGATCAAGTAAGCTCGGCATCGGGTTGGGTGGGGCGGCAAGCATCTATAAAGGCCATTAATAGCCCCATAAACGACAACACCAAAAGGCGGAATATAACTTGATTGGTTGTCATACTATGTGTAGTTTGAAGGAGTTTATTAAAAATGGGAATGGCAACGGAATTACAAATTTCGTTGCCATTCCCATTTTTGGTCATTTAATTTTCAGTAGTTTCGTTGTCAGAAACAAGTCATCCGCCTGTAAACGACATAGATACGTCCCTGCTGTTAGGCTGCTGATATCAACCGGATAGTTAAACTCCCCTGAATCGTGATAGTTCCGGGCTATAGTTTTGACCAGTTTGCCTGTTGCATCGAAAACCGTGAGCATAACCTGGGCAGGTCGTGGTAAGGTAACCCGGATCGTTACGCGGTCTTCAACTGGATTGGGAACTACCCGAAGGCTAAAGCCGAGTGCTTCCTCGTTGCTCTGAACGGTAGCTAAACGACCTCCGCCCAAAGTTATATACACCAATGGGGAAACTCTAAATAAACCAGCCCCTTGATACGTCTTTGCATAACACCGTATCAGTCCTCCGAATGCCGTAACACTTTGGTCAGTGGGTTGGTTTAGCCCAGGTCTTTCTGCATAGATAGGGTCGTACCAATAATAGTTTTGTAGGCCAGCCTCAGCCGTAATCGTGTAAAGACTACCATTAAGACTCATGCTTACATTGAGCGGTTCACTGGCACTAATTGGCGTTTGTACCCTCTGAGCGTTTATTTCATCGCGAACCTGATCCGCCCACAGTTCTCCAGCTTGCCTTAATTTGTCGCCGTCAAAGTGAACACCATCTGAGCGGTTAATTATTTGATCCGTATCAGGCCCACGACCTCCACTGTTGGGTAAGCTACCACCTACATTATCCTGAGCTTGTCGAACCCCATCCCTAAGATAATCTGACTGCGCAGCTGGAACATTTACATTATAGGTAGCTTTGGCAACAATCCACGACAACCCTTGATTAGCCAAATGGCTCCTTGCTTTCTGAATAACATACTGTAGATCAGCCTCGTAATCATTTGTACTGGTTTGCAGGTGGTTATCAGCTTCTCCCTGATGCCACAGAATGGCCCTCACCCCAAATAGGGAAGCATAAAAGCGAAGGGCCAGTTTAAATTCTATGTAGGGGTAGCCAATAAAAGTCCCATTCCAAGCTGGGTCAGGAGAGCAGACATTACGGTCATTGTTGAACGTAAGATAACCCGTTGGCAACCCGTCAGAACTGTCTCTCCAGTTTCGAACCGATGTACCGAAATTACCGGCATTGAAAAACGCTATCGGTACCTAAAACTGATCGGCTAATCGCTTTCCCATCACCGCATAACACCATTGATTTCGCCCCGTAGGCCCAACGGGTAATCCATCCGAGATAGGCATCATAATTGGGTGGTTATTCAATTGATAGTATGGTTCTGCTGCATTTGGGTTCAGCCAGCGGCATTCCTCAGTATTAGCCATGTCAGTAACTACCCCCATCGTAAGCAACTGTAGAATACAGCGATACACTGTTAACCCCCTGTGCATTCGACTGGCCCGCAATCAGAAACACTTCGCCTACCCCAAACTTAATACTAGCTGTTTGTTGCCCACCACTGAAATTAGCTGAAATCTCAATGCTATACCAGCCACCAGACAATGATGATAAGGGGATGCGAAAAAGGCCGCCGAATTGAGTAGAGTGCGTAGTCCACTTGATAACGGTACTGTTGAAACTCTCATCCGAAATATTCAGGCGGTTCACTTTGTACTCGAAATTTGACGACGAAGCATTGATCAGTTGTCCAGCCACAACAACAGTGCCTTGATTGGATGTGTTTCGCTGAAAAACAGCCTGGTCAACGGGCTAGGAAATGGATATTTGTCCATAAGCCAGTGGAGTCAAAAATAGCAGCATGGCGGCTACCATTAGTCGTAAATTTTTCATAAATCGATTGTGTAGATGTTAACTTATTGTTGAAAAACAGTGCCTGAACTTACTTCAAAACAGCTTGAAACTGCTGAATGCGAATCAGCGGAATTCGTGTTTTATAATGCGCGTTAATCACCTTAATCCACTCATTGGCTAAAACAGCCTGCCCAATCGCTGATGGATAGATACCATCCTCAGAGAAGAAATTACCATTGGGAAAGGAAGGGTCAATTCGTACGCCATCGTCGGACACATAATTGCCTTGTAGAATACGCTCATAAATACCGTGTAAATCAACAACAGGTGTGTCGCTCTCTTTTGCGAAGGATACAAACATGCTATTGACCGCATTAAGCCACTTAAATTGATCTAAATCGTTAGTCGATAGAATGGCCTGGCTGGGAAGTGGAAAATCAACCGACATTCCTAACCCATTCTTCGTACCGGTTGAGGTACGAAGCGTTTCAATAGACGGAGAAGGTAAAATAATATCCTTTTCAGAGATTTCTCTGACGTATTTATTTCGGTTAAAACCCAACTCATATCGGTCATCAGATACGGCGTAAAGTTTGGTAATGCCCGTTTGTCTCTTTAAATCAGCAACCTGATAGAACCAAAAATACGGAAACTTAGTGACATCAGGAATAGTAGCTACTACGGCTTTCACACTCTTCGATGCAAGCGACTTTAGTAGACTATAAATAGGATTTCCCTCTGGGCGGGTCATGTCGAAAACGAAATGAGGTAGCTTAACCCATGCTTGAGATGGAGACGGATGCCCAATAGAATCTGGCGAAGTCACTGCGGCACTGCTAAGTACCGGAAATAGCAGTCTGGCCGCGCTTACGAGAAGGCTGCATAGTAATTAATTTTTCATAGACGCGCTTATTTAGTTGATGGTTGATGCGGTATTTTTACATGAACAAACGTAATTAAAAAAAGTAACCATAGTCAATAGGCAAAATAGATTTAATGATTTGATAATAGTTGGTTTTCAGATAGCGGCTTAAACCGAATAGACGATGATTTATTACAAAGCTACCTCCCACTTTTATGCCATGATTAGCTCATTGTCAAAACTTTATAAAACCGACCCAACAAGAAATAACATAAACTTAACAAGTGCTTCCACTTGTGCATCCACAAAAAAGAGCTATTTGCGGCCCTATCACAGGTGGGCGTCTTGTACGTTGGCACCCATCCTGTACGCTTCGTATTCATGTCTACTTTTACGCGCCATGACTTTGGCGACGAGTTCGTTTGGGGGGCTGCTTCAGCCGCCTATCAAATTGAGGGAGCACACGACCTCGACGGGCGTGGACCCAGTATCTGGGACACATTTACTCACCAGAAATCCTACTTCGGGAAACCCCGCGCCAACGGCGATATCGCCTGCGATTTCTACCACCGCTACGAAGAAGATATCCTGTTGCTTAAGAGCATGGGGTTTTCCGCCTTTCGGTTTTCTCTCTCGTGGTCGCGCATCATGCCCGAGGGCACGGGCCGCGTGAACGAAAAAGGGCTGGCTTTCTACGACCGTGTGATCGACACCTGCCTACAGCACGGTATCGAACCCTGGGTGACGCTCTATCATTGGGACTTGCCGCAAGTCCTCGACAGTCGAGGTGGCTGGACCAACCGGAACATTGTCCGCTGGTTTTCGGAGTTCGTCGACTGCTGTACGAAAGCGTTTGGCCACAAGGTGAAACACTGGATGGTGCTGAACGAACCCACCGTATTTA
The DNA here is from genome assembly GCA_004292855.1 of Cytophagales bacterium. Taxonomy (GTDB): domain Bacteria; phylum Bacteroidota; class Bacteroidia; order Cytophagales; family Spirosomataceae; genus Rudanella. The sequence continues at coordinate 93,982 of RDXN01000077.1, read as the reverse complement.
CGGCTGCGGGCTATTTTGCCGGTTTCCACGCACCCGGTCGGCGGAGCATCGGCGACACCATGCGGGCGGTTCACCACGCCGTTTTGTGTCAGGCTGAGGGGGGGCGCATTACCCGGCGCAACGTCCCCAACGCCAAAATCGGCACTACCCTATTCTGTGCCCCCTTCGACCCACACACCAACTCCCTCCGCGACCTGAAGGCCACCAGCCTGATCAACGCCCTGGGCAACCGGCTCTTTATCGAACCGGTCCTCGGTATGGGCTACCCCTTGGAAGAAGTGCCGCTACTGCAACACCTCATAAAGGGGTGCGCTCACCTCGGCGACATGCAGCGGGCCGCCTTCGACTTCGATTTTATTGGTCTTCAGAACTACTTCCGCATGGTGGTACGCCACAGTTGGCGCGTGCCGTATCTGTGGGCCAAAGAAGTAACACCCCGCCAACGGGGCATCCACCAAACCACCCAAATGGGTTGGGAAGTGTATCCAGAGGGCATTTACCGGATTATCCGGCAGTTTAGTGAATACCCGAACATGCCCCAGATTTTGATTACCGAAAACGGGGCCGCTTTTGAGGATCACGTGCAAAACGGGGCGGTACACGACCCGCAGCGAATTGCTTTTTACGAGCAATACCTCGGAGCCATTCTCCGGGCGAAACAGGAAGGCCTGAACGTGGGTGGTTATTTCGCCTGGTCGCTAACCGACAATTTTGAATGGGCCGAGGGGTATCGACCCCGGTTTGGGCTGGTCTATATTGATTATCCTACGCAAAAGCGGACCATAAAAGGGTCGGGCCACTGGTTTGGGAATTTGCTCAGAGGGTAGTAACTATTGTATTAATTAATCATAAAGTTCTTCATTAAAATATAGCAATACCATAATGGTTTGGTAAACACCAGGTAACGTAAGCACACTACTTTCGTCCATGCAAACCAGACCGAGTTTCCGAACCATCGTCCTCTCGGACCTCCACCTCGGTACCAGTGGCTCCAAAGCCAAAGAAGTTACCGATTTCCTAAAAACCTATTCCTGTCAGAAACTCATCCTTAACGGCGACATCATCGACGGCTGGCAACTTCGACAATACGGCACCTGGAAAAAGAAACACACCGCCTTTTTCAAAGCCGTCCTGAAACAGATCATCCACTACGATACTAAGGTGATTTACCTGCGAGGGAACCACGATGACTTTCTGGATCAGATTATGCCCATGAAGGTGGGAAAAAATTTCTCTATCCAGAAAGATTATGTCCTCAAAAGCAATAACAAACAGTACTATATCACTCATGGCGACGTGTTCGACTCCATCACGGCCCAAATGAAGTGGCTGGCCCACCTGGGCGATGTGGGGTATACGTTCCTGCTCTGGCTAAACAAACAGTACAATCAGTACCGAACCTGGCGGGGTTTGCCCTACTACTCCCTTTCGCAACAGGTAAAACAACGCATCAAACTGGCGGTCAACTACGTCTCTGACTTTGAGGAGAAACTAACTGAACTGGCCCGTGCCCGTGGCTGCGACGGGGTTATCTGTGGACACATCCATCAAGCAGCGATCCGGCAGTTTGGCGAGGTTACGTATATGAACTCCGGCGACTGGGTGGAGTCGCTGAGCGCGTTGGTTGAGGATTATGAGGGCCACTGGAGCCTGATTTATTACGCCAGCGATCTTGAACTTGCCCCCCGCAAAGAGAAACAAGAATCTGTTACTTCACTAACTTCCCGTTAATCCATGCGTGTCTTGTTTATTGTTCAGGGTGAAGGCCGGGGCCATTTAACGCAGGCTATCTCGTTGGCTCAAATTCTCCAAAAAGCAGGCCATTCGGTGATTGGTGCCTGGGTAAGCGTAACCGAAAACCGCCCCGTTGCTTCCTTTTTTTCGGATCAATTCACGGCTCCTATCCATCCGCTCGAAGGGCCGGGACTGGTCTACTGCCCCCGCACCAACGCCCTCAATGTACCCACCACCCTGCGCCGGTCTATGGGTTCCTGGAAACGGTATCGCCACAGTATGCGCCAACTTCGCGACGCCATCCGGCACGAACAGCCCGACGTTGTTGTCAATTTCTTTGAGTTGCTCGGCGGCCTTACCTACGCACTATACGACCTGCCTTCGCCAATGGTCTGCGTAGCCCATCAGTACCTGACACTCCACCCCGAGTTCCCGCTGCCCAAAGGCCGATGGCTACAGCGGCTGACGTTTAAGTGGCTCGTGCGGGCTACCTCGTTTTGCGCCTACGAACGGCTCGGCCTTTCGTTCGATCAGCAGGCCGACGTTCCGCAGGAAAAACTACGGGTAGTACCGCCCCTGTTGCGGCAGGAGGTCACCGAACTGAACCCCGTGGACGAACCGTTTGTGCTCGCCTACACCACGCAGCCCGGTCTGCAAAGCGAGGTTCTGGAAGCCCACCGAGACCGCCCCGATGTGCCAATCCACTACTTCCACTCAGGCGTTAAGGAACAAGAGCAACAATTCGACGACACGCTGACGTATCACCGAATCGACGGAAAACGATATCTGGAGGCTATGGAACGCTGTCGGGCGGTGGTTTCGACGGCGGGTTTCGAGTCGCTCTGCGAGGCTCTATATTTGGGTAAACCCGTCCTGATGATTCCGCAACCGAATCACTACGAGCAAATGGGCAACGCCCTCGACGGGCAACGCGCCGGTGTGGGACTGGCCTCGCATTCGTTTGACCTAAACCGGTTACTACGCTACCTGCCTACCTACAACCAGCAGGCCAGCCAGCAGTTTCGCGGCTGGTACGAGCAGGGGTATTTCCTATTTTTATCGGCTCTGACGCGGGCAGCAGAATCGGAACATCCCGCTGCCCTCACCAGCGACGAACTCGTTATTTCAGACTACCCATACCACCATCAACACCAATCACCTGCCCTGTAATCCACGACGCCCCGTCCGACAATAAATAAGCCGCCATACCGGCGATGTCGTCGGGGGTGCCTACGCGGTTGAGCGGGTGGCGTTTGTTGGCTGCGTCGCGCTTGTCGCCCGCCAGCAAAAAATCGGCCAGGGGGGTGTCGGTGAGCGAGGGCGCAACGGCGTTCACGCGCATGTTGTAGGGCGCAAACTCAGCAGCCAGGGCTTTCGTAAGCCCCTCCACGGCCGATTTCGCTACCGACACCGACGAGTGCAAGCCCATCCCCAGCTTGGCCGCAACCGTGCTGAACAACACAATACTGGCCCCCTTAGACTTTTTCAGGGGGGCATAAGCCGCGTGGATGGCAGCAACGGCTCCTAACACGTTTATTTCCAGATCGCTTCGGTAATCCTGCACCTCCAGCCGCTGAAATGGTTTCAGGTTAATGGTGCCGGGAGAATATACCAGCCCGTGTAATATGTCGGGTAACTGGTTCAGGGCTTCCGATGCCGGTTGGCCCGCAACATCCCAGTGCATGTGGGTTGATTGAACGCCCTCGGGTTGGCGACGGCCCGCCGTGAACAGGGTGGCACCCTGCGCCTGTAAAGCAAGAGCCAGTGCGTGCCCAATGCCCGAACTGGCTCCTACGATCAAAATATTTTTGCCTTGCATAGTATCAGAGAACAGATTTCAGCGATCAACGATCAGTAAAAAATCTAACTGAGTTTAACACGTAGTTGTTTTACTGTTCCTTGTTCTCTGTTCGTTGTTCACTGTCCAATGTACCGCAGCAACTCTTGCCGGGTGGCTTCGTCTTCAAATTTACCGTGGTAAGCGGCCGTAACGGTTGAGGAGTGTACGTCGTTCACGCCCCGCGTCGATACACACAGGTGCCTAGCGTCGATAATCACAGCCACGTCGTCGGTTTCCAGCACCTGCCGCAACTCATTGGCAATCTGCATCGTCAGGCGTTCCTGAACCTGCGGGCGTTTCGCAAAAAACTGCACAATCCGGTTCAGTTTCGAGAGGCCGATCACCTTACCGCTAGATATATACGCAACGTGTGCGCGGCCCATGATCGGGACAAAATGGTGCTCGCAATACGAATGCACCGTGATGTCCTTTTCAACGAGCATTTGGTTGTACTGAAACTTGTTCTCGAACAGGGTTGGCAACGGTTTGTTGGCCGGATTCAACCCGCTAAACGTTTCTTTTACGTACATCTTAGCCACGCGCCGGGGCGATCCTTTCAGACTGTCGTCGGTCAGGTCGAGGCCTAGGATATTCATAATCTCGCGAAAATGCTTCTCGATCAGCTCAATTTTAAGATCATCATCGAGTTGAAACGCGTCTTCGCGCAGGGGTGTTTCGAGCGAAGTCGACGCGTGCGACTCACCCATTTCGTCCGTTAGCAGGTCCGTAAAGCCTTCATCATCATGATGATGGTAGTGTTTGCCGTTCCCGTTTCCGTTAAGCGGCAGGGTATTCAACGAAGTTCCGTTCAGTTTCATAGAGACGTACGCGCAGATCCAGCGTCGGATCGAGTTGTTCGCGGATTAGGTTGTAAATGACAATCGCAATATTCTCAGCAGAGGGGTTGAGATCCCGAAATTCCTCGGTATCCAGATTGAGATTCTTGTGGTCGAAACGGTCTGTAACATGCTCTTTGATAACGTCGCTGAGCACTTTCATATCGATTACATAACCCGTTTCAGGATCGACCTCGCCCGTCACCTGAACAATCAGGTCGTAGTTGTGTCCGTGGTAATTAAAATTGTTGCATTTTCCGTAGACCCGCTCGTTTTTTTCGTCCGACCAGTTCGGATTATTTAAACGATGGGCCGCGTTGAAGTGTTCCTTACGAAACACCGTAACCCGTTGATTTTGCGTCATGTTCACGTAGCAATCAGTAAGCGGTAGGCATGTCGTTACAAAGTCTGTGTACAACACATGCAAGCCGTAGGGCGGGTATTCACTTAACGCCCATCAGTAGGTGCCTATCGATTAAAAAACGGGCGTTTTGTCTATTTTGTTCAACTTTTATCAAAAAAGATTAAACAGGCCAATTCGTCAATCACCTCCATAACCTAAACAAAATCGTCCTTGTTCCCTTTGTAAAAATTACGGTCTATACCCATTCGAAGCGGCCTTTTTTTGCTTCTTTTGTAAAACGCTCAACACCAACAACCATGCAGACATCCCGACGTTCGTTTATCCGCACCACAACGCTATCGGGCGTTGGTCTTTCGTTGTTTTCGACTGCCGTTTTTGGGAATACCAGCCCACAAGCTGTCCGATTGGCCTACCTGACCGATTCGTGTGTTTCTCTGGCCAACTCGGAAGGAGGGTCGTTTGCGGCAACCCTACACCTCGATTCGTTGAACGATGCTGCCTTTCGGCACCTGCTCCAACGCGACGATATTGACGCGCTTGTGGTCGACGTAGCCCCTGCAAGGCGAGTTTCCATCGCAGTGGCAGCCATGAAAGCAGGCCGCATTACTGCCTTCACAGGGCCAGTCGGGCAAACCACCGGACAACTTCAACTCCTTGCTCAGACATTCGAGCGCACCCAAACGCCTTGCCTGTTGCTCGACGAAGATCAAATCAATGCTAAGGTACAAGCGATTTCAGAGCTGGTTGAGGGGGGCAAATTTGGCGAAATCACCTCCGTGCAGTGCGGCACCGAGTCGCCCACAAATGGCCTCGGCCCAACGCTCGGTTGGCTCGGTATCAACCAAACAAATCGGTTCACCAGTCTGAATGCGTCGGTCTCGCAATCGTGGGGACTGCACGAAGCCTCTTCTGTTGAAACTGGGCGGCAGAATGGCGTGATTGAGAAACACTATGAATTAGGCGAGGTGCTTACAATCAACTTGCAATGTTCTAGTGGGCAAGCAGTTACGGTGTATAAAGATTTAAAAGGAAACCGTCCTTACAACCGGGACTACCACGTACAGGGGACTCGCGGCCTGTGGGTCGAAGACAACGAGTTGCTTACACTAGATAATAAGTCTGTTGCTCTGCCAACACCTGAAGTCGGACAGGACGCGCTAAGTGCATTAAAGAGAGCCTTGTCAAACAAAACCATAACGCCAACTGACACACGCCACGCCTTAGCCATTAGCCTGGTATACGCCGTTGCTAAGGCCTCGCTTGGGGCCTGGGGTGAGGAGGTTGAAATGCCGAATTGGTTTGTTTGAGACAGTATTAAAAAAGCTGACGCATGAGGCCTTCGACTGCGCGTCCCGGACAAGCTCAGGCTGACCCCGAACTTGAATCTATTATGTTAACAGCTCACAAGTTACCTGTCAGCCTGAGCTTGTCCGGGACGCGCAGTCGAAGGCCTCATGCGTCAGCTTTTTTTAAACACAATCATAACCACCATGAACTACTCTTTTACTAACAAAAAGACCAATCTCTACATTTTCCTCAGCGCGGTATTTCTGACCAACGCGCTCGTTGCCGAGATCATCGGCGTCAAGATTTTTTCGGGCGAAACGTTGCTGGGTGTTCCCCCCGCGCAAATTCATCTGCTCGATAACTTTGCTCTCGATTTCAACCTCACGGCGGGGGCGGTGATCTGGCCATTCGTGTTTATCACCTCCGACATCATCAACGAGTATTTCGGCAAAGCGGGGGTCCGGCGCATCTCGTTTATGACCGTCGGGTTTATCGCCTATTCCTTCCTGATTATCTACGCCGTTACAACCCTCCCCCCGGCCCAATTCTGGCTCGACGTGAACGCCAAAGACCCCGCAGGTAATGCGATCAACATCGACAATGCGTTTGGGATGATTTTCCGTCAGGGCATGGGCATTATTGTGGGTTCGCTTACGGCGTTTCTGATTGGGCAACTGCTGGACGCATCGGTGTTCCAGTACCTGCGCAAGATCACGGGGAGCCGCAAAATCTGGCTTCGGGCCACCGGCTCCACGCTCGTCTCGCAACTGATCGACAGCTTCGTGGTCCTGTTTATTGCCTTTTACGTATTCGGCAACTGGTCGATGGCGCAGGTGTTTGCCGTGGCTCTCATCAACTACATCTACAAATTCACCACGGCCATTTTGCTGACGCCTGTTTTGTACATAGCCCACTCGATCATCGACCGGTATCTGGGCAAAGACCACGCCGAGGAGCTAGCTAACGAGGCCGCTATGAGTTCGTTTATGTAGGTCGTGTTTCATACCTATATATACTTGACAACTTGAAAAACAGGACTATATTTGCAACTATATTTCAGTTGCATTTTTGCACTTAGACAAGTAATCAGAACGATAAAATACTAATTGCGTCGTAACAATCGATTCAACAATGAGTGCAAAAGACAAGCTGGTCAAGCGTTTAAATGGTAGTCCTAAAGATTTCACTTGGGATGAGCTTATGCGGTTACTAGGCTTCTACGGTTTTGAGGAAAAACAAACTGGAAAAACTGGAGGGAGCAGACGGAAGTTCTTCAACGAATCAACAAAGCAGGTCATACATTTCCACAAGCCCCATCCGGGAACAATCGTGAAAATGTATGTGATACGAGAACTCAAAGAGCTATTATTGAAACATGCGTAGTGGCTATTCGCAAAGGGTTATTATCGACTATGTTTATGGAAAACGTGATGAAATATAAAGATTATTGCTGAAGATAGGGTTTTTCACGGCAAGCTCGAACTGATTACTGATCTGGTGACGTATGAGGGCACAAGCGTCGATGAGTTGGAAACTGCTTTCAAAGAGGCAGTTGATGAGTACGTAGAATTTTGCCAGGAAATGGGCAAACAACCGGAGAAGCACTTCGGAGGGACATTCAACGTACGAATGAAACCAGAATTACATCGTCAGGCTTCTCTTGTATCCTTAGAGAAAGGGCTGTCTCTCAACCAATTAGTTGTGGAGGCAGTGGCCAATTATGTGAGGCAGTAGTGAAGATTTTATGCTCCTCCAGTGAGCAATGTATCTTCTTATAATAACAATTGCGCGAGCAGGAAGTCGGCGGCAAGTACGGCGATACAACTGTTGGTTACGGCAGAAGTCGAAGCAGCCCCCACTTCGAGCGCACCACCCTGCACATTGAAGCCTTTAAACGCTGAGATAGTCGTGATTAAGAATGCGAACACCACCGACTTGATGAGCGCGAAGATCAACCCAAACTGCTTGAAATCGGAACGCAAACCGTCGATATAATCGGTGGGGGTGATAATTCCAGAGATTGTTCCGGCCAGATACCCGCCCCAAATGGAGAGGAACGCGGCCAACGTAACCAGCAACGGGAACATCAGCATACTGGCAATAATCTTGGGCAATACCAGGTACGACTGCGAGTTAATACCAATCACTTCCAGCGCGTCGATCTGCTCCGTAATCCGCATGGTGCCCAACTGCCCCGCGATGTTCGACCCCACTTTACCCGCCAACACTACGCTCGTGATGGTCGGGGCCAGTTCCAAAATGGTACTGTCGCGTACAATTACGGCAATAATCGACAAGGGTATAAGCGGGCTGACGAGATTATAGGCTGTTTGCACGCAGGTAACGGCCCCAATAAACGTGGACACGATGGAGACGATAAACACCGAGTTGATCCCGATGTTGATGCATTCGTCCATAATCAATCGGTAATACACGCTCAGTTTCTCTCGACTGGAGAACAGCGCACCCAAAAACATAAAATAGCGACCGAGTGAGGACATGGTTCTTTATATATCGCCCAACTGGGGCCGCATTAGGATTTCTTCAATGACGGCACTTTTCGAGAGGGAGTAAGCCCCCCAAACACTGGCTGCAACGTCGTCTGCCTTCATGAACCGCTCTTCGGGCAGGTCGGTTCCTTCCCAGGAAGCGGTGAGGGTGGCACCGGGCAACACCGCCGTCACTTTTACGCCGTGCGGCTTGAGTTCTTCGCGCAACACCCGGCTCATACCTAACAGGGCGAATTTTGAGATGCAGTACGACCCGCCGTTGGTGTAGGCCGTGATGCTGGCCGTGGAACACATCATGAAAATGTGTCCTTCGCGCCGAGCCATCATATCGCCCACAAGCCCCCGCGTGAGGTGATACGCGCTGGCGAGGTTGGTATTGATCATGGTCTCGAACGTTCCCTCGGCCTCGTTGTTGAGCTGACCCGGCAAGAAAACACCCGTATTATTGACCAGCACCGACACCGGTCGCCCAAGCGAACGCACGTAGCTTACGAGCGCGTCGACACCCGTCCGCGTACTCAAGTCAGCCGCAAATGGTAAGAGACTGGGTCCGCTAATACCTTCGATGTTGCGCGAACAAACAACCGCATCGAAGCCCTGACGAACAAATGTATCAACAATAGCGCGGCCAATTCCTTTGGTGCCGCCCGTTACAACGAGAAGTGGATTCATGGCACAAACTTAGCCGCTATTCCGGCTTTTCCCTATCTTGCGGTGCTTATTGAGTGATTGAGCGAATGAGTGATTGAGTGGATTTCTATCAGGGAACCTTCTCACTCAATCACTCATTCGCTCAATCACTCAATTAATTTCTAACCGCGAATGGCATCAGTTCAGTATTTGGGTATCGACGTGGGCGGCACCAACGTCAAAATGGGCATTGTCGACGCCCAATCGGGTACTATTTCCAACTTCTATAGCCACGATACCGAGTCCTGGAAAGAATCGGGACATTTTATGGACCGCTTTGGCGACGCCATTGCGCTTCAGTTGCTCGACAACAGAGAGATTACTAAGGTGGGAATCGGTTTGCCTGGCATGATTAACCGAGAACGAACCGTTCCGCTCGAAATCACGGCGATCCCCCTGCTTAACCATGTGCCAATGGTCGACATTCTGACCAAACGGTTTCCGGGCGTGGAATTTTATCTGGAGAACGACGCCAACGCAGCAGCCCTGGGCGAGTTTTACTTCGTCGATGACATGAACGACGAGAACTATATTTTTATCACCCTCGGCACGGGCGTGGGCGGGGCCGCCATTATCGACAAGAAAGTATTTAAGGGGGGCGACGGTAACGCGATGGAGCCGGGTCATCTTCCCTCGCGCAACGGGCGTGTACTGGAGCGCAATGTGGGCAAAAAAGAACTCCTCGATCTGGCCAACGACCGCCGAAGTGGCTTTAATCGTGAAACCAGGCTCCCTGCCGATGGCACGATCTCGACAACCGGACTGGTTGCCGCAGCCGCTGAGGGCGACGAACTTGCCCTACAAATCCTGGACGAAGTAGGTGAGATGCTCGGCGAGGGACTGGTGTCGCTCATCCGTATTCTGGACATCCGTAAGATTCTGATTGGGGGCGGGTTGTCGGCCTCGTTCGATTATATTATGCCGGGTGTGAACCGTCAACTCGACTATTGGCTGACGCCCTATTATAAGGATGGCTTGTCAGTAAAACGGGCAACGTTGGGCAACGACGCAGGTCTGTTGGGAGCCGCGTCGTTATGCTTTGACTAAAACCATACAGGACTACTTAATCATACTTATACCTACCAAAACCATTGGGTAAATGGCTTTGGTAGGTATAATTGTTTTTACCTATTATTTTATAATATGTATATACATTGTTTTATATTAATTATTGACCGATTTTAATAAACAAATATTCGAATACTATCACTAGAAGGGCCATTCCCTCAACAAATAGCTTTTTTTCACTCTTTTTCTAACAATTCAGCCTGTCCTCTGCTTTGCCTCACGAATCAATTGATTCAATATTATTCATTTATCAATTTATCTTTTTTAAACGTTCATGAATAAACTTCTACAACGTACTACTCAGCGTTTGATCTGGCTAGTACGACTCTTGTCAGTCTATCTGATGAGAGCACAACGTCCCTCGCCGGGCCGACTCTACCTGGTCGGTCAGTGGTATTACCTGCTCGGTTTGCGCCTATTCTCTGCAAACCGTATGTACCTGATTTTTGCCGTACTGGGGCTAATGACCCCTGCCCTTTCGCATGCCCAGGCACTATCGCTGGGCAATATTCCGACTTCGGTTTGTGTGAATGCACCCATTGGGTTGACTGTTTTACCCACGACCGGCGTTGACCTGTCGATTCCGGGGCTGGCCATCACGGCAAGCACAACATCGGGAACACTGGCGGTTAGTGCGCTCGATCAAAATGGCGCATTTGCCATAAGTGGTGGGCAACTGACGGTTGGGAACAATCAGCCTGTCACGATTGCGGTTCGTTTGGCAGGTATTACGTTAGCTAGTACCACCATCAACCTCGATGTGTTACCACAACCGACCATTCCAGCGCAACCGGCGGCTAATTCATTGACGGCTACGGTGGGAAGTGTGTTGTCGCTGTCGGGGCTTTGCCCAACGGGTACGCTTGTCAATTTGAGCAACTTAACCGACTTGACGGGCATTATTAACGTCCCGACGACGGCAGTTGGCGTACAGAGTTTGTCTATTCTTTGCAACAGCAACGGCTGTATCAGCCCCGTTCGGGTTGTAGAGGCTACCGTGGTGCCACTGTTGTTCAACGTACTTAACAACGGTCCAATATGCTTGAATCAGGCCGTTTCGCTCACCGTCGTACCGGGTAATTTCAGTTTGACGGGCAATAATCCGCTTGTCAACATTAGCGTATCTGGGCCAGCAGGCTTGTCGGTCAGTGCCTTGGATGCCAATGGTGTCCTAACTGTGTCAGGTCTGACCAGCGGACTAAATAACCTGAGTGTTGTGGCTTCGGTGGCAGGTTCACCCGTGGCAACAGTGGAGGTTCCAATCACGGCCAACCCCGTGCCCGATCCGGTGGCAGTAGCGTCGATTACCGCGTTGGAGGGAACCACGGTTTCACTCACGGCCCTGTGCCCAACAGGCGTTGTCAGCACATCGGGGCTTGGCGGCATTTCGCCATTGTTGACCATCCCGACCACAACGGTTGGCGTTCAGGTGTTGCCATTGTTGTGTGCAGGAGGTAACGGCTGCAATAGCCCAATTACGTCGGTAACGGTAATTGTCCTGCCAAACCCAACCAATCAGGCCCCTACGGTGGTCGGATCGGGCATTGCTGACCCTCAGTCGGGTACAGTAGGCGTGGCATTCACCAGCAACGTGTCAGGTGCATTCTCGGACCCTGATGGCAACGCCTTGACCTTCACCGCTTCGGGCTTGCCAGCAGGCTTAGGCATCAGTGCGGGTGGCACCATCAGCGGTACGCCTTCGCAATCAGGGGTATTCAGTGTAACGGTAACCGCTAACGACGGGAATGGTGGCACGGTCAGCGATGACTTTACCTTGAACATTGCTCCAGCCGCACCAACTAACCAAGCCCCCGTGCTGAGTGGTACACCATTGACCTCGCCCCAAAACGCGACTGTTGGCGTGGCCTTCTCGACCTCAACGGCGCAGGCGTTTACTGACCCCGATGGTGGCCCGCTTACCTTCACGGCAGGCAATCTGCCTACGGGCGTGAGCATCAACCCTACCACGGGCGTAATTTCGGGTGCTCCCACAGTATCGGGTGGGTTCAATGTTATAGTGACAGCGACCGACCCACAAGGCGCATCGGTGGCAACAGGCTTCACGCTCAACGTGGCTCCTGCCGCACCAGTCAACCAGTCACCAACCGTAGTGGGTTCGGGCATCACCGACCCTCAGTCAGGCACGGTGGGCGTGGTCTTCACCAGCAACGTTTCGGGTGCATTCACCGATCCTGACGGCAATCCGCTGACCTTCACCGCGACGAGCTTGCCCGCTGGCGTGGGTATCAGTTCAGGCGGTATCATCAGCGGCACACCCTCACAATCGGGTAGCTTTGGGGTGACAGTAAAAGCGAACGACGGCAACGGCGGCACGGTAAGCGACACGTTCACGCTCACCATTTCACCAGCAAGTTCGACCACAACGCCGGGCACAGGTGGACCATTGGCGGCAACCGTAGTGGCTTACAATTGCCAGACAGGTGCTATCACCTTCGGTCGTGTGGGGGGCGATGCTAACCGCACCGTGGAGTACATGGCTATTGGCGTACGAGGTTACTCGACCGACCCTAACGCGGTGATCGAAGCAGCCGTACGGGCCGATGCCAACAACAGCACCGTCACCGTGATGGCTCGTTACGTAGGCGACGCAGCCTCAGCCGTGCAGTTTGTGTTCAATTTCCGCACCTTCTGCAACGGCACCACACCACCAAATCAGTCACCAACGGTTGTAGGTTCGGGCATTGCTGACCCCCAGTCGGGTACGGTGGGCGTGGCCTTCTCTAGCAACGTGTCGGGTGCATTTAGCGATCCTGATGGCAACCCGCTGACCTTCTCAGCTACAGGCCTGCCTGCGGGCTTGGGTATCAGCGCGGGCGGCATCATCAGCGGAACCCCCTCGCAGTCAGGCACGTTTGGCGTGACGGTGACAGCGAATGACGGCAACGGTGGCACAGTGAGCGACACGTTTACGCTCAACATCGCTCCGGCTGGCTCGACGACTCCGCCCGTTACAGGTGGACCATTGGCCGCAACGGTGGTGGCTTACAATTGCCAAACCGGAGCCATTACCTTTGGCCGCGTGGGTGGTGACGCCAACCGCACCGTGGAGTACATGGCTATTGGCGTACGAGGTTACTCGACCGACCCCAACGCGGTCATCGAGGCAGCCGTGCGGGCCGATGCCAACAGTAACTCCATCACCGTGATGGCTCGCTATGTGGGCGATGCAGCCTCAGCAGTGCAGTTTGTGTTCAACTTCCGCGCTTTCTGTAGCGGGGTAACGCCACCGCCAACCAATCAGTCGCCGACCTATACCAACGGTAGTCTGACGAATCAGGTAGGTACGGTTGGGGTCCCATTTAGCTACGGCATTCCGGCAGGAGCATTTACCGACCCCGAAGGTGGCGCACTCACGTATTCGGCTAGTGGCCTGCCTGCGGGCTTGTTGCTCAACGGCTCAACGATCAGCGGGACTCCTTCGCAGTCGGGTGTGTATGGCGTGACGATTACGGCTCGTGATCCACAGAATGCAATAGCACAAGGCACGTTCCAGATCACGATTAACCCGGCCACTCCGAGCAATCAGGCTCCGACTGCAAGCACCATCCCGAATCAGACGGCAACGGCAGGTGCCTCATTCAGCTACGGCATACCAGCGGGTACGTTCACCGATCCAGAGGGTCAACCCCTGACGTACTCGGCAACGGGTCTGCCCCGTGGTTTGGGCTTCAGTGGTTCAACGTTCAGTGGTGTTCCAACGCAGGAAGGGACGTTCCAGATCACGGTAACGGCTCGCGATCCACAAAACGCGTCGGCAAGTACCACGTTTACACTGACGGTGCTTCCGAGCAGCCTCTGCGGCAGCGATCCGGCCACGTTCGGTCAGCCGTTGCAAGCTCTGCAACCAACTTATAACTGCCAGACGGGCACGATCAAGTTCAACGTGCAGGGTGGCGATGGCTCGGTGATCGAGTTTGGGGCCATTGGGATCACGCCGTTCCAGACGAACTGCTTCGAGACAATGGACACCGAAGTAGCGCAGGATGTTCGCGACGACAAGTCGAACGTAGAGCCGTTCCAGATCATAGCACGCCAAAATGGTCGCACGTCAACGTTTGCGTTCGATGCACGGGCTTACTGCCGTCCGGGTGGCGCGGGGAATCCAATCGCCATTGCTCGTCTGGGCGTACTCGAACCAATGGGCGAACTGCGCGTAACGGTGTTTGGCAACCCAACAGCGGGCGAGACTATCGAAGTTGAGGTGGCCGGTGCCGAAGGCAAGCCGCTGATGCTACGGATGGCTGATGCACAAGGCAAAGTGATTGGCCAACAGGCCACAGAAAAAGCTGGTGCAGGCGAGCGTTTCGTGATGCCGCTAGGCAAATCGGCAGGTATGTATTTGCTACAGGTAAGCACCCCGACGCAGGTGCAGAGTGTGAAAGTATTGCGTCAGTAACGGATGGGTTAGGGTGAAGCGGATGTCAGGTTGGTGTTGTAACAACAGCACTGCCTGACACCACACTATTTCGATAGTCGCTGGGTGTTTGGCCGGTTACGGCCTTAAACGTCTTGTTGAAATGCGAGAGGTTATTGAAGCCCACGTCGAAACCGATGTCGGCAACGGTGCGGGCCGAGTGCAACAGTCGCCGGGCCTGATTCACACGATACTCGTTCACGAAGTCGGTAAACGTCATGTGGGTCATGCGTTTGAAATACCGGCAAAAAGCAGGCACAGTCAGGTTAGCCCCCTCGGCGACCATCTGCACGTCGATGGATTGGCGGTAGTGATCAGCCACAAACTGATACACCCGGTTGATACGCTCCTGCTCTTTTGGGTTCAGGTCGAAACGAATGCCATCGGCATGAAGCGGTTGCACATCGGTTGCCAGGGCCAGTCGTTGCAAAACCTGTAACAGGGTCATCATCCGGTCGAAGGGCAACAAATGAGGCAGTTGGAGAAGCAAATCTCCGACTGCCTTTTTTGTATCCATCCCAAACGACAGCCCCACCTGCGCCCGCTTAAAAAGCCGATGTACGTCGGTCAGTTCGGGCGACGACAGGAAACCCTTGCCCAGAAAATCGTCGCGCATTTGTACGACAATCTCCTCGTATTGATTCTCCTCCTTGCCGTAGCTAAAGTTCAGATGGGGCAGGTTGGGGCCAATGAATACCAGTTCGCCCTCGTCGTAGCGCGAAATGTTCGTACCTACGTGCCGCTTGCCACTCCCCGCCGGGATGTACACAATCTCGTACTCAGGGTGATAGTGCCAATACACCCAGCAGGTTTGGGCCTGGGTCAGATGTACGACCCGAAACGAGGTGCCGGGGCCGGGTTCTATTTTCTCGAATTGAAGGCGCATGTAAAAAGGAGAAAGGAGGAAAGGGAGGGGGGAGAAAGGGAGGGATTAATTTGATTACTGACGCTTCTGGTATTCGACTACGCGTCAGCAATTTTTAAACTATCATATACCCTTGTTTGCACAAAAACCGCAAAACTACCCCAAAACTAATCAATACAGCATCAGTATTGGCAAATTACCTAAAAATGAAACCCACACTTTTGGCCGTAGCTTTGTGGAATGAATACGACTTTTAGATTAGTATGGAATCCTCAACGTTAACTAGAACAACCCCAAACCCGCTCTGGCGCAACCTGACGGCATATTTCGGTGACGCACAGGCACGGGCCGTGGGGTTGGTGTTTGCTTCCGACAGCCTGTTGTTCGGCAGTTGGGTGGCTCACATCCCCCACATCAAGCAAAAACTGGCTCTCACCGATGGTGAACTGGGCTTAACGCTCTTTGCTATGCCCGCCGGGTTGCTCACGATGAATCCGCTGACGGGCTACATCGTCGGTAAGTTGGGGCAGGCGCGGGCGTGTTTTTGGGCGGCCATCGGGTTGGCCCTGTCGATGTGCATTCCGGTCAACGCGCCCAACGTGTGGGTGATGGTGATGGGGTTGTACATGGTGGGCCTTTGTGGGGCACTCATCAACGTAGCCATGAACACGCTGGCTACCGATGTCGAGAAGTCGTCGGGTTTATCAATCATGTCGTCGTGCCACGGCATGTGGAGCGTGGGCGGCATGATTGGGTCGTCGGTGGCGGGGGTCGTAATCGCCCTGAACGTGGCCCCGGAGCTGCACCTGCCGCTGATGGGCGGGGTCATTTTGTTGCTCACGCTGGCCCTGCGGCCCATTCTCGAACGCATTCCGGTGCAGCCAACCGAGGCTCAGGCGTCGTTTGTGTTGCCTAACCTGAACCTGTTCCTGATGATTTTAATTGGCCTTGCCTTGGCAATGGGCGAGGGAACCGCTTTCGACTGGAGTGCGGTCTACCTGCGCGACACCCTCGGCGCGAGCAGTCAGGTAGCGGCCCTCGGCTTCGGGGCGTTCTCGCTCACCATGACGGTTGGGCGGTTTATGGGCGACTCGCTCATTCCACGTCTTGGCCCCAAGCGATTCTTGCAGTTAGGTGGCCTGGTGGCGGCTGCGGGTTTGTTTTTGGCCGTTTTGGTGCCGGTGCCCGCTGCGGCTTTGGTTGGCTTTGCCCTGCTCGGTGCGGGCTGTTCGCTGGGGGCACCCATTCTGTATGCGGCTGCATTGCGGGTACCGGGCATCCCGCCTGCGGCTGGACTGGCTACGTTTGCCACGTTTAGTTTCATTGGGTTCCTGGCCGGTCCGCCCATCATAGGTTTCGTGGCCGACGCCTTCGGCCTACCCTGGGGCATTGCCTTCGTCGGGTTCATCATGGTGCTTTCGGCAGGGTTGTCGAAGGTTGTAAAATTGTATTGATATGCTGGCTGCTATTTTTGATATGGACGGCGTGATTGCCGATACCAACCCTTACCATACCATCGCCTGGCGCGAATACTACCAACGCAATGGAAAGCCCCTAAGCGACGCCGATTTTGTGCGGTATGTGTCGGGCAACCACAACCGGGCCATCGTGCAGCATTTGTTCGACGGGCAAACCCTCACCGACGAGGAAGCCTACCGACTCGGCGACGAAAAAGAGGCCTTATTCCGGGAGATTTACGCGCCCCACATCGTGCCAGTGCCGGGCCTGCCCGACTTTCTGCGGGCGTTGAAACGAGCCGGGATCAAAACCGCCGTTGGCACCTCGGCCCCCGTCGAGAATCTTGATTTTGTGATGGAAAAACTGGGCCTGCGCGACTATTTCGATGTTTTACTCCACGAGAAACTCGTCTCGCGTCCCAAACCCGACCCCGAAATCTACCAGCGGGCTATGCACCTGCTCGGCGTGTCGCCCGAAGAGAGCGTAATTTTTGAGGACTCCATGACCGGCATCCGGGCTGCACGAGCCGCCGGAGCGCGGGTGGTTGGCGTGGCCACCACCCACACCGTTGAGGAGCTACAGGCGGTGGCCGATGTGGTGATTCGGGATTTTGAGGGATTGAATTTGGAGAAACTGCTCTAGATCGGAAACGATCCCAAAGCGCGTCAACCATTCACGGCTATCTTAAAGTACCGAATACGAACCCCGTCGCTACCCACAAAAACTAACGTTTGAGGGTCGAGCCATTGGAGCGGCCCAAATAGGGATAAAATAGCCGATGACTGGTCAAATCGAAGCTGACGGAGGTTACCCGATATCAGGTCGTGCAGCCAAATATGCGTCCGTCCTGACCGTGAGCTAATGAACGCCAACCGCCGACCGTCTGGTGCCATAACCGGTGAACGGTCAACCCATTCAGCAGGCTGAGTTGCTGTCAACAACTGGGGTACGCCCCCCGACAAGGGTACTTTAGCCAATACCGACGGTACTCGAAGCTGCCGATATTCAACCAACACGCCTGAGCCATCGGCCAGCCAGCTAGTTAATCCATGGTTGATGCCTTCGGTATCGTTAGCCAGTTCGGGATAGGGCGTTAGGGCAACCAGTGGTTCGGTGGTCGCAGAAAGTTTCCACAAACGAACCCGCTCATTTCCAGTCAGAAACGCCACCCACTGCCCATCGGGCGACCAACTCAGACTGGAAGCTTGCTGCTCGGTCAAGGTCCGGGTTTGGGTCTGTTTTGTTTGCAGATTGTAGAAAGCGATTGCTGCATTCTGGGTAGTGCCACCGGGGACAATGTAGGCAACTTGATTACCATCAGGCGAAAAAACAGCCGAAAAACCATTAGGAGCAATTTGATCCTCCCGACCATTGCCAAGATCTCCTAGAAAAACGGGTGAATTTGGGGTTGAGGCAAATGTTGGTTTAGTGAAGACCGCCTGCGTTCCCGTGCGGTTCAGCGACAATCCGGTTCCCCAGCTTTCGTTCACGGCCAGAACTTGGGGCACTACCTGCCCGCCGTTTGAAATCATGAGCGTATTGGAAAGCAATTCGGTGCCATCCTCAAACGATGCCCTCACCTGAATACGAGCCAGTTTATTGGTCGAAAAGTTGGGGATAACCAGAGAAAAAGACGACCAGGCGGTTACCGTCTGAGAACGCAATGGGCCAGTTTCGGTATCGCCCAGAAGAACCTCAACCCGATTGGGTACGATATACATCCTGGGTTTCGGACTAGGTTCACCGATCACGATATAGTCTATGGGCCACCCACGTGAGGCCGCCATCCAGCGAACCGCAAGCGATTGATTTTCAACAGATGCTTCGACCTCAACGCCTTCAATTTTGACAGCCGGCACAACGTCGTCTTTTGGTTTTTGGCAACCGAATAAGGCAAGGCATAGAAAACAAACAATTTGGAACCAGAGAAAGGCAGTTTTCATAGTCGTAACGCAACACACTGTTATAAGTGCTAGACTCTCAAACCACCCCAACGGTTGGAACGACTACCAAAGAAACTCAAAACGCCCGCAGCTTATTCTTCTTTCCAACCCGGTACGAGGGGTGGCTGAGTTTATAAAAAATAGCCCCGGCCACGATCATCGACCCCGAAGGCCAAAGCGTTTGCGGGTCGAACCGGAACCGGCCCGTACGTCCGTCGAGCGATCTGGGGTTTACAAAGTCGGCCACGGCGTAGGTAACACCCGCAATGGGCAACACAAAACCAAGCTCGGTTAGGAAGGGGATTCGTTTGCGTTTGTACACCCGGTCCACGTCGGCGAAGCGAATGGTGTAGGGTTCCGTACGGTCCATGATTTCGTTGCGCACGAGGATGTCGAATGTACTATCGGTGACCGATGCTAGCGGGGCACGGTAGCGTTCGCCGTTGGCCTTGAACTGGATTTCATCGCCCTCCAGATAGCGAAGGCGATTGAAACCCGTTAACCCATATACGTCGAGAGCCAGATACCGGCTTTGGCTCGTGGTGGCTGACTGCCCGCATACGAGCATTGGCAGGGAAACCCCTATCCAGGTAAAAAGTAAGCACAGGAAAGTCTTCATGGCCGTTGGTGTTTTTAACTAGAACCAAATTGACGTCTTTTTGTCATTCCGAGGCACGAGGAATCTAGTTTCACAATAGTCGAGTTGGATGTAAGGATAATAGATTCCTCGTACCTCGGAATGACAAAAATGCACCCGAAACATAAGCTTCTCACCCCTTCGAGACGCCCCCCGACACGATCATCTTCATTACCTCGGCACTGGGCGCGTTCAGCAGGGTCACATTCTCGCTCGGCACAATAAACATCTCACCCGAAAAGGCGTAAGAATGAGGCAGATACACGGCCACCATGTGTTTAAGGTCCAGATGGCTCAGATCGGTTTGGGTGATGAAACCCAGTTTGCGTAGGTCCGACTGCCGGTTAATCAGCACCAAAACAGGCTGATTAAACTTTTTGCGGTCGCCCACAAACGCTGAGATCAGGTCTTTCAGCGAAAAATACATCAGGCTCACCAACGGCAAATGCTTGATCGACGCTTCGACCAACGCCCCAAACGATTGCGGAATCACGGTCGAGACCAGGATACCCGTACCCAGAATGATACCGATCATGATGAGCACCCCAATGCCGGGAATATCGATGGGGTTCAGACCATCGACCCACTCAAAAATGCCATAAACGATCCAGAAAGTCAGGCCGAGGGGAGCAACGGCCAACAGGCCCCGGCCAAAATAGGCAATTGTGCGGTTTAGGATTTTACGGAACATGGTGGTTTTGCTGATTACTTACGTAACCACCAACATCGTACCAAAATTCATTTTTCATCATTTTTGCACCATGATTAACGCCAACCAACTCCGACGATTCACCGAACAGATATTTCAGTCCATTGGCTGCCCCGAAGCCGACGCCCGCCTTGCCGCCGATATTCTCGTTGCCGCCGACCTGCGGGGCGTCGATTCGCACGGGGTAGCTCGGCTTCCCGGCTACGTGCGCCTGTACGACAATGGCCGCCTGAATCCCCAACCGCAGATGCGCGTGGTTCACGAGACCCCCTCCACTGCCGTGGTCGACGGCGACCGGGGTCTTGGGCTAGTGGTAGGGCCGTGGGCGATGCAGGTAGCTATCGAAAAGGCCCGCGTGGCCGGAACGGGCTGGGTGGCCGTGCGTAACTCCAACCACTTTGGCATTGCCGGTTATCACGCCATGCTGGCCACCGAACACGACATGATTGGGCAGGCCATGACCCACGCGGCTCCGCTCGTGGCCCCCACGTTCGCGCTCGAAAAAATGCTCGGCACCAACCCCATCGCCGTGGCGATTCCGGCCCTCACCGAACCCACCTTTCTGGCCGATTTTGCCTCGACCGCCGTGGCCTACGGTAAGCTCGAAATCCTGCAACGCAAGGGGCAGGACATCCCGACCGGCTGGGCGCAGGACGCCGACGGCAACCCCACCACCGACGCCAACGCCGTGCGCAATGGGGGTGCCCTGCTCCCGCTCGGCTCCGACCGCGAACACGGCTCGCACAAGGGCTACGGGCTTGGGGCGGTGGTCGATATTTTTTCGGGCGTACTGTCCGGCGCGAACTACGGCCCGTGGGTGCCGCCCTTTGCCACGGCGGGCTTCATGACCGCGCAGGAGGGCGTGGGCGTGGGTACGGGCCACTTTTTCGGGGCCATGCGCATCGACGCGTTCCGGCCCGCCGACGAGTTCAAAGCCCACATGGACACCTGGATTCAACGATTCCGGCAAACGCGCGCCATCCCTGGCCATCAGGTGCTGATCCCCGGCGACCCCGAACGCCTGATGGAAGCCGAACGCACGGCCAACGGCATCCCACTCGTGGAGCCGGTCGTGAAGAGTTTGGAGGAATTAGGGGAGCGGTTCGGGGTTAAATTTTAAACTACACAGACACCCCTGAAATACCCTACTGATTCGGCGATGCCCGCCAACGGGTCTTTCATGTCTTTTTCGTATTCGAGGCTGCACGAACCGTCGTACTTGATTTTGCGGAGGGCGGTTACGAATGCCGGAATGTCGATGATACCCCGGCCCAGTTCGCAGGTTTTCCCCTCTTTACTGGCCGCCGTAACGTTCTTGAGGTGAATATCGAAAATGCGTTTACTGTATTTTTTGAGGTCGGCAATGGGGTCGTCGCCGAAACGGGCGTCGTGACCCATATCGAAGCACATGCCCAGGCGCGGGTCCATGTTTTTTACGGCGTCGATGACGGACGAAGCACTGGGCCAAATTTTGATGTCGGGACCGTGGATATGGATGGCGTAGCGCATATCATACTCCTTCACTTTTTTCTCCACGTAGGGCAGCAGTTCGGTGTCGGGAACGCCCACAATGAGCTTGACACCCACCCGTTTTGCATACTCGAAGCCCTGATCAATTTGCTGCGTGGATTTCATGTAGATCGGCCCGACGGCATAGCCTGTAACGCCTGCGTTTTTGAGCGTTTGGTGGAAAGCCGCAATCTGCTCATCAGTACTATTGAGCGGCAAGTGGAAATCTTTGATACACAGATAATGCACATCTACCTTCTTCATCATCTCCAGAGCCTGATCGAGCTTGAAATTGAGGAACGTGTAACCGGCCATACCTAGCTTGAAGGTGTCTTCGGCAGCGCGTTTGGTAGCCTGCGGAGCGGCTTGCAGGGCAATAGAGGGAGCAAGGGCGGCAAGGGCGGCTGTGCCACTGGCTTTTTGCAGGAAGTTACGACGGGTTGTCATGAGAAATGCTCTTTGAGATAATTCGTCAGATTCGGAAACCTAAACAGTTTCTCTATAAAGGCCGGGTCGGGCGATTTCTCATAGAATTGATCCACGACATCCTGAATCGTGACGCCGTAGGGTGCCGTTTCGATGCGCTCAATCCGGTCGCCGGGACCAACCTGACCCGCTTCGAGCACCTTATAATAGATCCCATGCCGACGTGCCTGCTGAAACTGTTTCACCATCGTCGCGTCGTTGAAACGCACATTCAGATTGTTGCACGGAAACCGGGGTTGCACCACCATCAGCACGGCTGTTCCCATGCGGAATGTATCGCCCAGGCCAGCCTCACTGTCGGGTAGGCCTTCGGTGGTGAGATTCTCGCCGAATGCCCCCATTTCCAGGGTCTTTCCGGCCTCCTGCCAGAATGTATAGAACTGAGCGTCGTAACTGTAAACGGCTTTGTTAGGGCCACCATGCACGCGCTTGTTGGCTTGTTCATCGCCCTCCACAAAGGCAGGGGCCAACCGAACAGGGCCGGGCGTGGGGTGTTTCAGGATGGCCGTGCGGACAGTGCGGCCCTGCCATTCATATTCTTTAGGCAAGCCGACGTTGACGGATAGGATTTGCATGGGGATAAGTTTTGGGGTGTTTCGTACCCAAAGATAGAGCTTTCTGTTCCTTTCTTTATCCGTTACCGATTCGCCAACAAGCATCGACCAGCCAGGCAAAATTATTTTTTCAGTTCATTACAACCATTGCACAACAACTAGAGTCAACTGAACAGATAGACTTAACCAACTATCGCTATCCCTAGTATGACAAACCTTTCCAAATCCATCCATTTATGGGTAATGCTGATCCTGCTGGGAGCAGGGTCGGCCTGGGCGCAGAGTGCGCCAACGGTGCAGTGGCGTAAAGTGGCTGATGAACCGGTAGTGGCCTATAACACGGCCTATGTCCAGATTCTTCCGGCCTCTGATGGAGAATATCAAACCTTAATTGGAAGCGAAGGAGGATCGTCGTTGTTGCTTCGTTTAACCAGCGACGGACGTTTTAAGGTAGCCCGTGCTCTACCAATAGCTCCATCTATTTATCGAGCTAATGCGATGATACCTACTCAGGATGGAGGCTATCTGGTAAGTGGGGCAACATTTCGCCCCGGTTTCGACGAGCGATCTTTCGTTACAAAACTAGACGCTCAGGCTAATACTATCTGGAATAATGCCGATGAGAACGCACCTATCCCATCTGGAAGCGTTCCGACACTCCTAAGGGAAACAAAACTTGTTGAGCGTCCTGGATATTACGCTCAATTTGTCAATACAACCTATCAAATCTACTATGGTGGGTTTCGACGCTACTTTGCTAAAAGTGGTAATGAACTTTCACTACGAAAGACAACTACTATTGACAATTTGTTAGCTTTTACGCGGACAGAAACAATAAGCGATGTGGTTGAGGCTGTTGATGGCGGTATTGTGATAGGTCTTTACTCATTCAGTGGTGGTAGAGCCTATTTGGCAAAGTTTACAGAATCCGACTCTAGTTTCTCCCTCAAAAACTCACCTGTTCTATCGTCGGGAACCCGGATAACCAAAATTGTACCTTCTTCGGCACGAGACGGCTATTTTATGACGACAAATTCTGATACGGAAGGTAGTAAGCTACTTCGACTAGCAGTAGATGGTTCTATCGTTTGGACTATAAATCTCGCTTTCAGTGCCAATCAACTCGTTGCAGAGGCAAATGGCATCGTTGTAGGAGGAGTAAAGGCCAATAAAGTCGTTCTAAGCAAGTACTTGCTGAATGGAACAACTATTTGGCAAACGGAGACTGATGGGACCATTTTGTCGGCTCTGAACAAAACACCAGATGGTGGCTATATTATCGGTACACTTGCTCAGTCCAAAACAGTTCCGATATTTATCCAGGATGACGTTACGCGGGTCAATTACCAGCCCACATTTACAAAGTTCTCCCCCGAACAAACCACCTCCACCCCACCTGTAGGCAGTTTAGCCCTACTTGAGCCACGCTTTGACTGCCCTAACAATCTCGCCCTCTTCGTAACGGGTGGCAACGGCAGAGTTGAGTTTCGTATCGCCGGTCTTCGCGATTGGGGGAACACTAATATTTTCTCAGTACCGACTTACCAAAGTAACGGCACCACATTTACATTGGAAGCACGTGAAAATGGTCAGGTTGTTTCGCGCACCTTCACCACGGCTTGCGGCACCACCCCGCCCCCAGTGCCCCCCCCTGTAACCCCGCCGGTGACGCCCCCGAACCCGCTCCCATCCGTTTATACGGTAAGCACCCCGCTCTATAATTGCACCACAGGGCAACTGACTGCCCGGACATCAGGCGGAGACGGGTCTGGTGAAGAATTCCGAATTGTAGGCCTGCGCGATTGGGACCGTAACCCGTTCTTTACGGTTCCGGCCTGGCAATTGACCAACACCATCTTCACCATTGAAGCGCGGTTGAGAAGCGGAAGGTCCGCAACGGCTGATTTTACGACAGCTTGCCAGCCCGCTCTACCCACTCCACCTGTCGTGACACCCCCCGACCGACTAACCCCGACGTCAATCGGAAATGTAGCCCTGGATTGTTCGACGGGTGAACTGCTCGTGAATGCATCACCGGGAGGCATACAACTACCTTTGGAATACCGGATTCCGGGCTTGGCCGATTGGCAACTCTCTAACCGCTTCGTTGTGCCGACCTGGCAGCGAAACGGAACCAACTTCGACGTGTCGGTTCGGCAGGGAACGTTGATAATGTCGCGGACATTCACCACCAACTGCACCAACGCAGCCCGTATAGCTAGCCCCGAATTAAGAACCAACTGGCAGGTTGAGGTACTGGGTAACCCCGTGAAGGATCAGGTACATGTTCGCATTACGGGTGCGACAGGGCAGGCATTGCGATTCCAGTTAACCGACATAAGCGGTCGTTTGATTGAGGGCCGGGCTATCGAAACCGCCCGCGAGATCGAAGAGCAACAGTTTGGTTTAGAGCGCGTTGGAGCCGGTATGCTCTTGTTGCAAACAACGAGCAACGGGCAGGCGAAAACGATGAAGGTGTTGAAACAGTAGTAACAGCCCCATCGGGGCGACATGTCAATAGAGACGATTGATCTACGCCAATAGCTTAAGCCCCATCGGGGCGATATGTTTAGAGGTGCCCCCTTGAACATGTCGCCCCGATGGGGCTTTGTAGGAAACTGAACCGTTTGCTTTCTATTGACATGTCGCCCCGATGGGGCTTTAAATTACCGGGCCGTTTGTTTCTATTGACATGCCGCCCCGATGGGGCTAAAAAACCGCTAGACGCATATTTTGGTAAAACAAAAAGCCCCTCGATTGAGGGGCTTTTGCACTTGGTTGTGACCGATACGGGAATCGAACCCGTGTTACCGCCGTGAAAGGGCGATGTCCTAACCGCTAGACGAATCGGCCGTCTGAAGAGCCAGACCTGACGTGTTTTTGAGTGATCAACTACCGTGTCAGCGAATCGTGATGCAAAAGTACGGCAAAAACGGACCTATGCAACAGTAGCCCCAAAATATTTTTCAAAAAATTCGGTTTCGGGCGTTTTGGGGCTACTTTTGATAAAATCTTATACCGTCCTAACTTCGTCATTATCTGCATGATTCGCCCGCTGCTTGCTACCGCATTTCTGCTCCTCAGTCTTTTTGCTTATGCCCAACCGGCTCCATCCGGCGCGCTTACCTCCCCCGAACAATTTTTGGGCTATAAGGTGGGCGACCGATTCACGCCCCATCACCGCGTGCTGGCCTACGCCGAGTTAATAGCCCGCCAAGCCCCCAACCGGGTTCGGCTCCTCCCTTACGGCACTACCCACGAAGGTCGTCAACTGATGGCTGTAGCCATTGCGTCGGAGGCAAACATGGCCCGTTTAGACGACATCAGAACCGATAACCTCAAACGAATTGGCCTGGCCGAAGGCACTGCCGGTACGAGTAACAAGCCTGCGATAGCCTGGATTAGCTACAACGTGCATGGCAACGAGGCCGTTAGCTCCGAAGCATTTTTCGATGTGCTGTATGGTTTACTCGATACGAAAAATGCCGTTTCTCAAAAAATTCTGAACAACGCGGTGGTTATTCTCGACCCCGACCTTAACCCCGATGGCCACGACCGATACGTGAACTGGTACAACCAAATGCAGGGTCGGGCGGCCAACCCGGTGCCGTTTGCCCGCGAACACAACGAACCCTGGCCCGGTGGCCGCTACACCCACTACTATTTCGACCCAAACCGCGACTGGGCCTGGCAAACGCAGGAAATCACCCAACAGCGCATGGCTCTGTATCAACAGTGGATGCCCCACCTGCACGGCGATTTCCACGAAATGGGCGTTGAAAGTCCCTACTATTTTGCTCCATCGGCCAAACCGTACCACGAAGATATTACGCCGTTTCAGCGCGATTTCCAGAACACGATTGGTCAGTATTGCAGCCGCTATTTCGACCGGAACGGCTGGCTCTACTACACCCGCGAACGATTCGATTTGTTTTACCCCAGCTACGGTGACACCTGGCCAACCTACAACGGGGCCATTGGCATGACCTACGAGCAGGGCGGCAGTGGCCGGGCGGGGTTGGCCATTACGAAGGCGGACGGCGACACGCTCACGCTTCGGGCACGCATCGACCACCACGTTGCCGCTAGTATTGCCACCCTCGAATCCGTTGCCGACCGCGCCCCCGAAGTCGTTAAAGCGTTTGGTGAGTATTTCGACAAGGCCCGAACTAGCCCCGTTGGCCCCTACAAAAGCTATGTTGTGAAGAGCAACGGCGATGCCGGACGCATGACCGCCCTGCGCCAACTCCTCGACCGAAATGGCATCCGGTACGGTTTTGGACAACAAGGTGCAGGACCAGCCACCAACACAACTGGGCAAGGCAAAAAAGCGACTGCCACAGGTAGCTTAAGCGGGTTCAACTACTTCACTCAGAAAACCGAGTCAAACCTGAAAGTTGCCCCTGAAGATCTGGTTATCAGCGCGTATCAGCCCAAATCGACGCTACTCAAAATCCTGTTCGAGCCAAAGTCGATGCTCGAAGACTCCGTAACCTACGACATTACAGCCTGGTCGCTGCCCTACGCGTTCGGCATGACTACCTATGGGCTGACAAATCAGATAACAGCGAGCAATCAACAGCCAACAGTTAATAGTCAACAGTCAACAGTTAACAGTCAATCCCCTTACGCCTACGTAGCTCGCTGGCAGTCGATGCCGTCGGTGCAGTTGCTGGCGGGTTTGTTAAAGCAGAAAATCAAAGTGCGGGCCGCCGAGAAGCCGTTTGAACTGGGCGGGCAGAGTTATTCGGCTGGTACACTGCTCATTACGCGAGCGGGCAACGAACGGTTGGGCAGTCGGTTCGATCAGTTGGTGCAGGCCGAGGCCCAAAAAGCAAACGTGACACTCACGCCCGTGCAGACTGGTTTCGTAACAAAAGGTTCTGACTTCGGGTCCGATTTTGTGATGGCTCTCAAGGCCCCCCGCGTGGGCGTTGTGATTGGCGAAGGCATGTCGCCCACGGCTTCGGGCGAGGTGTGGCATTATTTTGATCAGGAACTAAACTACCCCGCTACGGTCATCAACGGCAGTGATTTGGGCAACGTCGACTGGACCAAACTCGACGTGCTGGTGTTGCCCACGGGCTTTGCCTATGGTCGTTTACTTACCGACAGGACCTTAACCGCCATCAAAACCTGGATTCAGGGTGGGGGCAAACTCATTGCCCTCGAACGAGCCGCCGACGCACTGGCAGGCAAAGACGGCTTTGAATTGAAAGAGAAAGACGACAAGAGCAAAGACAAGGAGAAAGACAAAGACAAGAAAGCGGTTACGGATTCGCTCAAACAATTCGCCGACCGTGAGCGCGAGGCCGTCTCCGACGAAACGCCCGGCAGTATCTACCGCATTAGTCTCGACACCACCCACCCCCTCGCCTTTGGTCTCGGCTCCGACTATTACGCACTTGTTCAGGAGGCCCATAACTTCGATGTTCTGAAGGATGGCTGGAATGTAGGTTATCTCAAAGCCGACAATTACGTGGCCGGTTTTGCGGGTAAAAACGCCAAAGAAAAACTCAAAAACACGCTCTCGATGGGTGTGCAGCAGCTAGGCCGTGGCTCAGTCGTGTACCTGGCCGACAACCCGTTGTTCCGGGGTTTCTGGTACAGCGGGAAATTGCTGTTTGCCAACGCGGTGTTTATGGTTGGGAATTAATTTCCATGCAACACCAACACCGGCACAGTAGAACGGGTAATAATCTGTTCGGTTTCGCCGGGGTCGATTAGGTTGGCCCAAAAGCCGCGCTCACGGGTAGTCACCACGAGCAGGTCGGCGGGGTAATTTTGTAGGTATTCTGATAGACCCGCCGAAACAGTCCGCGAGTCAACTGTATTGATACTTGTCGATGGTCCACCTGCCTGTTGTCGCAAGTGGGCCATCAGTTTTTTATCGTCGTACAGATTAAGCTGGTTATCCGCGTTGACCTTAATGAACTGTATACCAGCCTCAAACGCATTTGCTACGGCTAAGGTCTGTCGCATGGAGTCGCTCTCATCGAACTCCAGTTGGGTGGCATACAGGATATGCCGAAGTTTAACGGGGCCAAGCGGTTGTTCGTCGGATGGGTTGGGGACTACCAGCACCGGACAGGTTGCCGAGCGGGCCACATCGGTTGCCGAACTGCCAATGAGCCGGTCAAAAAAGCCGCTCAACTCGCTACGGCCCGTCACGATCAAATCAACATCGCGCTCGTTGGCCGTGTGAACAATTTCATCTTCCACGTTGCCCAGACGCCAATCTGACTCTGCTCTAAATCCCTCGTTTTGAAGCTGCTGAACTAATTTACCGACGTTCTCACGGCCAATCTCTTCCAGCTCAACAGAGGCCATTGCGCCCATGCCGAGGTCGCCAATGGTCGGCAGAGTCGCGTCGGACATAGGAGGCTGATGCACGTGCAAAACCACGATGGTCGCCCCATATTGACGAGCGAACAATTTGGCCCATTCTAAGGCCCGTTGCGCATTAGCGGAGAAATCGGTCGGAAAGAGGATAGTTTGCATGACAGTGAGCAGCGATCAATGAACAACGAACAGTTAACTCCGGGTCATTGCTAATTGTTCGCTGCTCACTGTTCTCTGTTACAGTCGCTTGCCAGGTTGGTCGCGCCCGTTTTGATGTAAGGTCAGTTGCGTTACGTCGCCCTTCTCATTTGTTTGGAACGAGACCTGAGCTTCTATCACCTTCAGGAAAAACCTGGTTTTCGATTCAGGAAATACCTCAAATCGGTTTTGTCCCGTTGCCTGCGCAAATAGTCGCGATCCCTCGCGTGTGACGGTAATGATAAACGACGGAGCCAATTCGTAGCGGCCCACGTAGCGTTCGAGGGTGGCCTCATCCACAAAAACAGTCTCTGTTTTGGGTAGTTCAATGTTCTCGCCTAGTTCTTTGAGCTTGGCATACCCGTTGACGTTTTTAGGATTCAGCTCTACCGACTTTTTATAGTCTCGAATGGCGGCAGCCTTGTCGCCCAGGCTCATATTTATTTCGCCCCGACTATCGTAGGTATTGAACGATTTGGGGAAAGCCTCCACGTTCAGATCGAAGACAGCCAAAGCCTCTTTTGGTTTTTTATCACGCATCAATTCATAGCCTAGCGCGTTAATCTCGTCTTCGTCGAGGGCATACGCTTTGTCGGTACGCCAAGTGGCGAATTTTTGCTTTGTCTGCGCCGGGGCGTCTGTCAGCACCGACTGCCGGAGCAGATCGGCAACGGGCTTTTTGGGGGCCTCAACCGGCTGGTTGTACAAAATTCGCCCAATATTTCGGCTTATTGCGCCCAGCGGTGCCCCGCCCGTATTGTTGAGCAAAACGATCAGATGTTTGTCGGCAGGCAGTCGTTTGATAATCGTGTTGAAGCCGTTGATACCGCCCCCGTGCGAGATAACCAGCAGGCTGTCGGCGTGCTGCCCAATTTTTTCTTTGCCTACACCCCATCCGTAGGCATACCCATCCAGAAAGGGTGTGTACATGGTCGCTTTGGCTTTGGCCGGAATGAGTTTGTCGGTATACAACGCCTGATCCCACTTGTACAAATCCTCAACCGTTGAGTACATTGACCCGGCTGCGTAGGGAATCGACATGTCGAGGTAGGGCGTGTTCACGTAGCCGCTCCCCCGCTTTTCGTAGCCTGCAGCGCGTTTAGTAATGATCGGCCCCGGCAAGTCGAAGCCCGTGTCGCGCATGTTCAGGGGCGTCAGGATGTTAGTCTGTAACACCTCGGCGTAGGACTTTCCCGTCACTTTCTCGATGATGGCACCCAGCAAAAAATAGCCTGAGTTGTTGTAGGCGAAGCGCGTGCCCGGCTCAAACTCCAGCGGCAACTCCGAAAACTTTTTAATGAAATCGGTGGGCGTGTACGGGTCGCGGCTCATCTGGGCAAAGAAGCCCGGAAAGTTGGTGTAGCTCGGAATCCCCGACGTGTGGGTAAGTAGGTGATGAATGGTCACGCGGTCGCCGGTGGCTTTTGGGTAGTCGGGCAGGTAATCGGTGATTTTACCGTCGAGTTTCAGCTTGCCCGCTTCAACAAACTGCATGATAAGCATCGACGTAAACTGCTTGGTGATCGACCCCAGCCTGAATTTTACGTCGGGTGTGTTGGGCAAATTCCACTCGATGTTGGCCATGCCGTAGCCTTTTTTGAAAATCACTTCTCCTTTTTCGGCCACGAGCACCGTTCCGATAAACTGCCGGTTTGCAACGTACTGCTGCATAATGGCGTCGATTTGATCGGCTTTTTTCTGCGCTAGCAGAGGTTGTACACCTATTAGGAGCAAAAGAAGCAGGCTGGCAATTCGGTTGGTAGTTGTTCGATTCATCGGATTTGCTGGATTGTCGGATAAAAAAATGGACGCTGCACCAAAGTACAGCGTCCATTTTGCTCAACATCGAAAAATTGTATGATCGGATATTTCCCTCCGTAACAGGCAATTAAGCTTAATGCGCTACCAGCCAGTTTTCGCCGATGCCGATACCTGTTTCCATCTTGACGGCCATTGGAATGGCGTTCTTCATGATGTGGTCGACACGTTCTTTGAGCATATCCAGTTCGTCGCGGTGGGCATCGAATACGAGTTCGTCGTGGACGGTCAGGATCATTTTCGACTTCATTTGCTCCCGGCGCATCATCTCGTGTATCTGAATCATGGCAATCTTGAGCATATCGGCGGCACTCCCCTGAATGGGGGCGTTGATGGCGTTGCGCTCGGCAAACATGCGGTCGGTCATGTTGCGAGAGTTGATATCGCGCAGATACCGCCGACGGCCCAGAATCGTTTCGGCGTAGCCAAAGCCACGGGCCTTTTCGATGCTTTGATCCATATATGCCTTCACCGCCGGGAACTCCACAAAATACTCCTCAATAATCTGAGCGGCCTCTTTGCGCGGAATCTTGAGCCGTTGCGCCAACCCGAACGCCGAGATACCATAGATAATCCCGAAGTTGATGGTTTTGGCTTTCCGGCGCATCTCGCTCGTTACCTCACTAAGGCCAACGTGAAATACTTTACTAGCCGTTTGGGTGTGAATATCGATGTTGTTGTTGAAGGCTGAGGTCATAGTCTCGTCGCCCGAAAAAGCAGCCATGATGCGCAACTCAATCTGCGAATAGTCGGCCGACATAATCAGGAACTCCTCGGATCGGGGTACAAACGCCTTGCGAATTTCCTGCCCGCGTGGGGTACGAATGGGGATGTTTTGCAGGTTCGGGTTCGTCGAACTAAGCCGCCCCGTTGCCGCAACCGCCTGATTAAACGACGTATGAATCCGCCCCGTACGCTTGCTGATGAGCAGCGGTAAGGCATCAACGTACGTATTTTTGAGCTTGATTAGCTCGCGGTAATCCAGAATCTTGCGGGCGATCTCATGTTCCTCTTCCAGCTTCGACAGGATTTCTTCGCCCGTTGCATATTGACCGGTGCGGGTCTTCTTGGCGTTTTTGTCGAGCTTGAGTTTGTCGAACAAAATCTCGCCGAGTTGCTTGGGCGACCCGATGTTGAACGTCCCCCCCGCTAGTTCGTATATCTCTCCCTGCACCTGCTTCACGTCAACATCGAGCGTGGCCGACAGGTCGGCGAGGGCGTTGGTGTCGAGGGCGATACCTTCGAGTTCGAGGTCGGCCAGCACCTGCACGAGGGGCATCTCGACCTGATCGAAGAGTTTGAACAGGCTGTCTTTTTCGAGCAGGGGCGCGAAGGTCTGTTTGAGTTGGAGGGTTACGTCGGCGTCTTCGGCGGCATACTCGACCACTTTTTGCACGTCGACATCGCGCATGGTGAGTTGTCCTTTGCCTTTCTTACCAATCAGGGCCTCAATCTCTACCGGCTGATAGTTCAGGTAGGTCATCGCCATCACGTCCATGTTGTGCCGCTGCTCCGGCTCAATCAGGTAGTGAGCAATCATGGTATCGAACAGCTTGCCCTGCACCTCCACCCCATACTTCTTGAGCATGAGCAGGTCGTATTTCAGATTCTGCCCGATTTTGGTAATAGCCGGGTTCTCCAGCACCGGCTTAAACTGATCGACAACTGCTTGTGCCTCGGCACGGTCTTCAGGCACAGGCACATAAAACGCTTCGCCCGCCCGGTAGGCAAACGAAAGCCCCACCAAATCGGCTTCTACGGGGTCGATGGCTGTAGTCTCGGAGTCGAAACAAACGGCCTCCTGCTGACTCATGAAATGAACCAGACTATCCCGCAGTTCGGGCGTATCGACCAGCCGATAATCGTGCTTGACAGAATTAACCGTCTTGCGTCGCTCCGGTTGCACCTCGTCGATTTCGTAATCGGGGTAAACGTCGAGGAAGGCGGGTTGTTCGTTTTCATTTTCGGGCGTGACTGATGCACCGGATGCAGCAGGAACCGTGACCGGCGTTTTTGGCGAACGCGTTTTAGGTTCGGGCGTGGCGGTAACAGTTCCATTATCATCACCAAACAAAAACGGCAGATCATCGGCACCGGATGGGGCGGCTGGCTTGGAACGGTCCGGCGCACCGGCGAAGCTGGGCGCAAACAGGTCCATCTGGCCTGAACCATTTGTTTTAAAAGCCGCTGGCAAGGGTTGATCGGCAACGGAATCGAGACCCAGGCGGCCTTTCATTTGCCGGAACTCCAGTTCGTCCATCAGGGCCGACAAACGCGGCTTATCGTAGTCGGTTAGGCGCAGGGCGTCGGCGTCGAACGGCACCGGCACGTCGAGGTGAATCGTTGCCAGTTGCTTGGAGAGCAACCCCTGATCGCCGTACTGCACCACGTTTTCTTTGAGTTTGCCCTTAAGCTGATCAGCGTTGGCAATCAGGTTTTCGATAGAACCGAACTCCTGAATCAATTTCTGGGCGGTTTTTTCACCAATACCCGGAATACCGGGAATGTTATCGACAGCATCGCCAACAAGGCCGAGCATGTCTGTAACCTGCTCGATACGCTCAATGCCCCACCGCTCACACACCTCTTTAACACCCTGCTTTTCAGCCGCTTTACCCATAAAAGCGGGCTTATAAATATGGATACACTCTTCAACCAGTTGGCCGTAGTCTTTGTCGGGCGTCATCATGTACACCTCAAACTCACCCGTTGCGCAGGCCCGTTTAGCAACGGTGCCAATGATATCGTCGGCCTCGAATCCCGGCTCAATTAGGATTGGAATGTGCATAGCCTCGATAATCTGCTTGATGTAGGGCGTTGCCACGCTGATGTCTTCGGGCTGCGATTGGCGCGTGGCCTTATACATCGGAAACTGTTCGTGCCGAAAGGTCTTTTTGGAATGGTCGAAGGCCACGCCGATGTGTGTCGGTTTTTCTTTCTGCAATACCTCCAGCATGGCGTTCATGAAGCCAAAAATTGCCGAGGTGTTCACCCCCCGCGAGGTGATGCGTGGGTTCTTGTTGAACGCAAAGTGAGCACGATAAATCAACGCGAGGGCGTCGAGCAGGAACAGTTTGTTTTGTGGTTTTGCCATACGGAATTAGTCATTGGTCAACAAGCATTGGTCATTGGATTTTCTGCTGAAATCAACGACTGTTAACCAACTTCAAAGAACGGGAATATCTGGAAAGATAACACCAGGAGGCTTAAAAGAGTTGGTCATTCCGTATCTGTTTAAGCATTTCAAAATAACCCGACCGTTTCAGGAGGCTCAGTTGTCTAAGGGATCAATTCGTTCAATTTTAGACAAAACAGATCATGCAACAAGTTCAATTTAGTGAGTACGGCGGGGCCGAAGTTCTCCAAATCGTTACAGTAGATAAGCCCCAGCCGCAGGCCGGTCAGGTATTGATCCGGGTGGAGGCTGCCGGGGTGAACTATTCAGACATTCTTCGCCGGAAAAACACGTATTTCATGCCAACTCCGTTGCCTTTCGTGTTGGGAACCGAAGCCGTCGGCGAAATTGTGGCCGTGGGCGAAGGTGTCGTGGACCCTCCTTTTCAGGTAGGCAACCGGGTTCTGGCTATTTTGCCGCAGGGTGGCGGCTATGCTGAGTATGCGCTGGCAGCGACTCAGTTTTGTGTGCCCCTGCCGCCAACCCTCGATGCTGCCGAGGCTACGGCCATTTTTGTACAAGGATCAACGGCTTATTTGATGCTCTATGAGGTTGTGAAAGACCTTGCTAACAGGTCTGTTCTGATTCATGCGGCTGCCGGTGGCGTTGGATCCATTCTGGTGCAATTAGCCAAACTCGCTGGTGCCGCCACCGTTATTGGCACCGCCAGCACGGATGAGAAATGTGCAGTAGCTCGTTCTCGTGGAGCCGATTATACCGTAAACTACACCAATTCGGGTTGGGCCGACCGAGTCATTTCCGCTAATGGGGGCAATAAAGTAGATTTGATTTTGGAAATGGTTGGGGGAGAAATATATGCCCAAAGTTTTGCGTGTTTGGCCACCGGAGGAACGATGGTAGTGTATGGCGCGGCTAGTGGTCAGAAAGGGTTCATGCACTCCGAACATTTTGTGGACGAAAACCAGACCGTGACGGGCTTTAATTTGGCTTGGTTCATCCAAAACAGGATGGCTCAATGGCAGCAGGCACTTGGTGCGGTAATTGGTCTGATGGCCGAAGGCAAACTCAGAATTCACGTGCAGGATTCGTTTCCGTTACAGGCCGTTGTTGACGCACACACCCGTATTGAAAATAGACAGACAACAGGCAAAGTCGTTCTGAAACCATGAACACGCAGGAGGAGATTTTGAAACAAGCGTTGGCTGGCGATATTAACGCGTTTCAGCAACTCTTCGCCCAGTTTCAACAGTCGTTAAGATCGTATCTATACCGACTTCTGGCCGACCGTAACGATGCCGACGATCTCACGCACGACACATTTATCAAAGCCTATCATAATTTGGCCGGTTTCGAGGGAGCTTCGTCGTTGAAAACCTGGGTGTTTCAAATTGCGACGAATTTGGCCTATAACCACTTAAAAAAACGGAACCGTTGGCCGCAGGACGTTATGCAACAGGGGAAACAAGTCGCCCTTACGGACAGTGTCGTGTTTGACACCATCCTCAAAACCAGCCAGGCGGCAACCGATGCGGTCTACGATGCCAGAGAACACATTGATACCTGTTTTACCTGTATATCGAAGACGTTGCCGATTGAACAACAGATTGCGCTATTGCTCAAGGAAATCTATGATTTTTCGCTGGCCGACATCACGCTCATTCTGGATAAAACCGAAGGAGTTGCAAAACATTTGCTGCTGAACGCCCGCAAAACGATGACCGAGATCTTTGGCTCCCGGTGCGCCCTGATCAATAAAAACGGGGTATGCAATCAGTGTTCAGAGCTGAACGGTTTATTCAACCCCCAACAAAACCGGCAAGAAGCCCTGATGCGCTTAGATCTAGTGCGTGGATCATCGAAGTTCAACCGCGAGGAGTTGTTCGATCTGCGGGTTACGTTGGTGCGAGCCATAGACCCGCTCCGGTCAACAGGAGCTGATTTACAGGAGGTTTTGATGAAATGTAATCGGATTGGCGTAGGCGAACTTCAAAACTTAACTTCGGCTACCTAGCAATTTTTCACCCTCTCCCCACTCTGTTATTGCGCCACCGGTGTGGGCAACAACACCCGGTCGATAATATGCACGACGCCGTTGGTGGTGATGAGGTCCGTTTTCAGAACGATACCGGCCACGGTGGGGTTGCCTTTGCCCGTAACGGTGGTTCCTTTTGCATTGATGGCAACCGTGATGGGCGTACCCTGCGCGGTGCTCACATCGCCCGAACGAAGCGTGGGCGAAAACGCACGGCTCGTTACCACATGGTAGCGTAAAATCTCAGTCAGGCGGTTGATATCAGCGGCTAGAATAGCATCTTCGTTAGCAAAGCCTGCTTCCTGAAATGCCTTGTTTGAGGGCGCAAACACGGTGATCCCCCGGTCGGTGGGCGACAGCAGGGTGTTGGTGATCCCGGCTCCAACCCGCTCAACGGCCAGCCGGAACATCGACAGGTTGGTCGTAGTTCGTATCACCTCGACGGTGGTTTGAGTGGGCACGGTAAGCAGCCGGTCGATCACGTACATCACCGATTTATCGGCTCCAATATCGGGCTGAACCACGCGGCCTGCGTTGGCGTACAGTTTGCCATCGGCGGCCTTAAATAATGAGACAGTGGCCGTTACCAAAGCTGTTTGCACGCTTGTGGGCACGTTGACGGGCAAGGCCGACGCCGACAGACGCGAGTCGAGAACGTGGTACTGGAGCAGTCGTTGCAGGTCGGCAGTGGCGAGGGAGTCGAGCGATGCTTTTGATGAATAGCCAGCCGCCCGGAAAGCCGCGTCGTTTGGGGCAAACAGCGTTAGCGAACCTGTTTTTAGTTTATCAGTCAGGCCGGCCCGTGTTAGGGCCATATTGAGCAGGCTCAAGTGGCTCGTTCTCTGCACAATATCGGTCAGCGTTCCCGATGCCGTGACGGCTTGTGGGGGCGTAACCGAAACACCCGTCGAGTCAGGGTCGATGGCCGAATCTGAATCTCCACTCTTCTGGCAATTGACCAGTAAAGCCGATAACCCCAGCAACAAACCAGTGGCGCGTAGCCGCCAGATTTTGTCCGTAACCAATCGTGTTTTCATAGCTTTAGTCGGTAACAGGTAGCATGCAGGAACATACAAAAACTCTATTTATCTTATAGAATAACGATGTTCCGGCGAAGCTGTTACGACTATCTGCAATAATTGAACCAACGGTCAATTATTGCATGAAAAAAGAGGTGCTGGCAAGCCCTCCCGACTTACCAACACCTCTTTTCCATGTTCTTGCTTGTCTTCTAAACCTGCACCTAAGGCAGCAATACCCGGTCG
Source organism: Cytophagales bacterium (assembly GCA_004292855.1). GTDB lineage: Bacteria > Bacteroidota > Bacteroidia > Cytophagales > Spirosomataceae > Rudanella. Next base: position 56,266 of record RDXN01000077.1, on the reverse strand, counting down.
ATCACGTGGATGACCCCGTTGGTAGCGACCACATTGGCAGCCGTCACGTTTGAGGCATTCGTGCCGTTGCCACGGCCTGTAACTGTCACACCACTTGCGCCTACCACAACAGCCAACGGGCCACCACCCGCCGAGTTAACGGAACCACTCGCTAAGTTGGTCGAGAAGGCTCGCGCTGCTACGACGTGGTTGAGCAGAACGGCTTGCAATGTGGCCACTGAAGCGGCATTGATCGCGGCTTCGTTCGCAAAACCGGCAGCCGTAAAAGCGGCATTAGTTGGCGCAAACAATGTGAATGGACCTGCGGCTGTGCTGAGCGTGGTGATGACAGCACCACCAACCCGCGTGGCGGCTGCAATGAGCAACGAGAAGTTATTATTGTTGGCCGCGCTCAGGGCCTGAATAGCCTGAAGCAGGTTGCCCGCTGGTGGCAGTAATACCCGGTCGATCACGTGAATAACGCCATTGCTGGCCGCTACGTCGGGCTGCGTCACGCGGGCACCATTCACCGAAACACCACCCGCATTTCTTGTAATGTAGATCGTGCCGTTGGTGGTCAGCAGTGTTGGCTGGGCGGCATTATCAGCCGTTTGAATAGCCGATGAAGCTACCCGGCTAGCCAGTACGTGATATTGCAAAACGCTTGTTAAGGTGGCCACTGGAGTGGCATTGATAGCCGCTACGTCGGCAAAACCAGCCGCCCGAAAGGCTGCATCGGTGGGGGCAAAAACGGTGATGTTGTTTGTATTTTTAAGCGCGTCGGCCAGGCCAGCCCGCACAACAGCGGCTTCGAGCAGCGTGAACTGATCGCCCGCAATCACGACGTCGGTTACGGTGTTAGGAGTGGCCTCGTCGTCTTTTTTGCAACTGGTCGTAACGAAAACCAGGGAGAGAGCCGTGAGTAGCAATGTGGCAGGACGCAGCAAGGAATTACGTTTCATGGTGAATAACAGTTTGTTGGAGTTAATGGCGGACATCCGCCGGTACATGGTATAAACCCGCTGGCTTATCGGGGGTTTATCAGCCCACTCCCTCAAATCGTCGGTTCACTCCCTTTTTGCCTTCGTTTAGGCTGCGTACCTTCGTCCAATGACACCCATCGACGATTTTTTGCATCATATACGCTACGAAAAGCGACTTAGTCAGCACACCCTGACCGCCTACAGCAAAGACCTGGAGCAGTTCAGCACGTTCCTGGCCGGGGAGTTCGAGTTGGCCGATGCCCATAAAGCCGACTTCCGGCAGGTGCGCGGCTGGATTGTAAAACTGGTGGAAGCCGAGTTGGATCGGTCGTCGGTAAACCGCAAGATTGCCACGTTGCGGAGTTTCTTCGGGTATATGATGCGCCAGAAGCAGATTCAGGTCGACCCGATGCTGAAAATTCAGGCTCTCAAAATGAGCCGGAAGTTGCCCGTGTTTGTGGAAGAGAAACCGATGGAAACCCTGCTCGATGAGGTCGAATTTACCGACGACTTTGCCGGACAACGCGACAAACTCGTGCTCGAACTGCTCTACGGAACGGGCATCCGCCTGAGCGAACTGATCGGCCTGAAAGTGGCCGACATCAACCAATACGAGCGAACCATTATGGTGTTGGGCAAGCGCAACAAACACCGAATTATACCGATGCCGCCCTCGTTGGCCGGTCTCGTGGAATCGTACCAAACGCTCAAACAAGCCACCTTCGGCATTGAGGCCGACGCCGTGCATCTGATTGTGAGCGATCAGGGCATTCAGGGCTACCCCATGCTGATTCAGCGCATTGTAAAGAAGTACCTGGAACTTGTTACGACCCTCGAAAAGAAAAGCCCCCACGTACTGCGCCACACCTTTGCGACACACCTGCTCAACCGGGGTGCCGACCTCAACGCCATCAAAGACCTGCTCGGTCACAGCAGTTTAGCCGCTACGCAGATCTACACGCACACCAGCATGGAGCAGTTGAAGAAGACCTACGAACAGGCCCATCCGAAGGCAGGAAAAAAATAATGCGTAATGATGAATGCATAATGCGTAATGGGCTGACGCCAAACTCTTTTACTTGCGCCAGCCCATTACGCATTACGCATTCATCATTACGCATTAAAAAAATCGCCCAACGAAAATTAGCAGGGCGGCACCGGCAACGGCAATGAGCAGTTTGACAATGATGTTGTCGTTGCTGCGGTCGTTGCCTAGTTTGTCGGCGATGAAGTTGCCGACGAAGCCCCCCACAATACCCAGAATAATGTTCGTAAGCATGGAGTTGCTGCTGCCCATGAACCGGCTGGCCAGAAAGCCAGCAATACCACCGATAATAATTGAATACAGGATGCCCATTGTCGTCTAGTTGGTTTAGGTGATTTGGTCCGGCTTCGGCAGATAACCAAAGCCGGGTGAAAGCTACAACTATTTTTAATACCGCCAACTCGTTAAATCCGCGCCTTTGGGGGCCGACTCTTCAATACGTTTCAGGATTTTAGGCACGTACATGGAGTTATAGCGAAGCCGCGTAACGTAGTTGGGTTGTGTGGGGTCGCCGTTCCAGCAGTGTTCGGCCCGGTCGCCGTAGGCCACCTCGCCGTGGTAATGGGGGTTTCGGGTTTGTTTCAGGAAATCCTCCATTAGGTAAACCGCGTTGTTGAGGTAATAATTGTCCATGTCGCCACAGTAGATGCGGACTTTGCCGGTCAGCTTGGGGCCGAGGGTTTTCCAGTCGCGCTTCATGATGTGGAGCAGGTCGTAGTTCTCGCGCCAGTAGTTGGCCACCTCCCTGTCGATCACGCCCGTACGTTTGTCCCAGATCGGTTTAGGGTAACCATCGGGTCCCTGCGGGGAATACACGGCCTGCCAAATGTCCCACTGATCGCCGGAGCGCGAGTTGGTGCCGAGAGCCAGCTCGCGGTAGTTGCAGTCTTCAAGCGTACATTTCACGTGGCCGAGGTAGTCGCGTTTGCCGGGGCGGGCCGTTTTCTTGTGGGAACTGTCGAGGTAATAGGCGTTTTGGTCTTTGTAAATATCGACCACCGTGTAGGCCGAAAACGAAATGGGGTCGGGGCAGGCCGCGAAGCAACCGTTAAACTCGTCGGGATATTTCACCTGCACGGCCAACGCTTCCCAACCGCCCGTACTGCCGCCGTAGGTAAACCGCGCCCACCCCTGCCCTATTCCGCGAAACTGCCGCTCAATTTCGGGGATCAGCTCATACATAATGGCGTCGCCCCACGGCCCCATGCTGGCCGAGTTCACGGCGTACGAATCGTCGTAGTAGGGTGTCGCGTGCTGAATTTCCACAATCAGCATTCGGGGGAAGTCTTTGCCCGTCCACTGCTTATAAAAATCATGGGCTTCCTGCGCCACGCGCTTCTTGTAGCCATAGATATTGAACCGGGCAATGTAGTCGGTCGTGTCCATGTTGGCGGGCGGGGGCGTCTCGCTGAACCCACTAAAATCGTCGGGGAAGTGCCCGTGGAACACGCAGAGGGGAAATTTGGCTTCGGGGTGCTTCTCGAAATCGTGGGGCAGCAGCACGTGGGCACCCAGGTACATGGGCCGTCCCCAGAACTCCGTCAGGCGTTTGCTCAGTACCTTGATGTGCTTGATATATTTCGTGTCTTTTGGCTCCGCAATGGGCGGAATCACCTCGGTCATGCTCACCGTGACCGTCTGTTTGGCACGGGGGTTGTAATGAATTTTGACGGGCTTGCTGTACAAGTTCCCGGGAGCCTCGTTCCAGTGTTGGCCCTCACCCCGATCCATCGGAAGTTTCACGGTATGGCCGGTTTTGAGGTTGAATGTCTCGTACCGGTGCAGCACGGCCTGCACATAATAATCGCCCTCGGGCACCTCGGCAAGACTTTGGCGTGGATACCCAAATACCGCCTGGTCGACCACAGCCGTACTGCCGGGTTTAAGGCCATTTACGTCGAGGCCGAAAACCATCTGGGTATTGGCGTCGTCGTTGATCTGGAAACGTGGCTCGGCCTTGTCGTTGGTAGACAGGAGCAACAACACCCGCCCGTCGAGCGTGGCGGAGGTAGCCGAAGCGGGGAATGAAACGGAAAATTTGGTCTGGGCCTGAGCGGTCAGAACCGACAAAAGAAATAGGGAGACGTAGCGCATAGCATGCAGGTTAAGATAAAGCCCTAACCTACAAAAGAATGGCACGCGGAAAAAGAATTGGCACGTGGATGACGCAGTTTTTGTCATGGCACCGGCCACCCGGCCCGAGGTACGAGGGATCTACTTTGCTGACCCTCAATTTGACTATTAGTGAAGTAGGTGCCTCGGGCCGGGTGGCCGGTGCCATGACAAAAACCCGCCCAATCTGTTTAATCCGCGTGCCAATCAAAAATCACAAATCAGTTCGTTGCGTTCAGCTTCACGATGATCCCCGGTCCGTAATACAACACATAATACGTATTGGGCGAGGTGTTGCTCCGCAGAATATCGACCGGCGTAATGGCGGGCGAAAACAGGGTCGTTGCCGCGTTGTTTCCGTTGGCAACGCGACCCGTTCCACCAAACCCAAACTCCGTTACAACCGGCTGACCACCAGCGGTTAACTCCACATCAGTCAGGCCCGAAAAGCCTCCCTGATAGACCGTTGGGGTAACCGGGGCTGTGCCCGTAGCCGACACCTGCATAAGCCGGGCGGCACCCGCCGGAAACGGAAACCCGCTCAATGTGCTGACCAGGAAGTTATTGCCACTCAACACCAGACCCGTCGGCACAGCGTCGATGGTGGGTGGTCCCATCGAGGTCGGGTTGGGCGTGTCGGGGAAAACGGCGTACACGCTCAACGCACCTGTGTTCTGATTCCGGCGGATAATGGCGTTGCCCCCCGCATCGGCGATAAACAGGTCGCCGTTTGGTCCGAAGGCCATCGCGTAGGGGTTCGAGTTTTTAGCGTCGGGGGCGTTTGGGTGAGCATTTCTGACGAACGTCCCGATGTCGTAGCTAGTCAGCAAACTCGCCGGGAACGAAGCCGTTACGCCCGGCACAAAGCCCGTCACATCGGCAATATAGAGTTTGGCTTCTGTTGCGTGCAGGATGTACAGTTTTCCGTCTTTCAGCAACAGGTGGTTAAGTCCTTCGGGTGAGTTCTCGGGGCTAATCGCCGAAACAAAACCTGTAATGACCGGGTATTTTACGCCCGCCGGGGTAATCACCGATACCTGTCCGTTGTTTACGGTTCCGCTCCCTGCTTCCGTTACCCACAGGTTTCCGCGAGGGTCTTCGGCTAAACCAAGGGGTGCCTTAAGCCCGGTAGCAAAGGGTGGTCCGGGGCTGGCCGTTAGGGTCATCGGGTTCTGGATGGCGTGGTCCTGGCAGGAAAGTATGCCCGCTAGGGAGCCGCCGACGATAAGAAGAGCCAATATCCGCTGGTTAAGTAAACGATTGGCAAGCATGTTAAGCATAGTACGCATTGATTAAACTAGTTTAAGAGGACGAAAAATTGTCAATTGATACTGACGCAAAAGTATGTTTCAAGCATAATACGTTCGTCTAAATTTAGTATTCGTATTAAACCGTGCTGGCGTACCATTGCTAAACCAGTTTATAACTTGTCTGGTGTGATGGGGTGCGGAACCAGATTATCAACTGGCTTGATGCTTTTCAGATAGGCAAACATGGCCACCAAGTCTTCTTTTTTCATGCCAATGTAGTTGGGCCAGGGCATGGGTGGCAGCAACGGGCGGGCTGTGCGGATGCCTTTGCTCTTGCCTTCGGTGAGGGCGATAATGAACTGCTCCTCGGTCCAGTTGCCAATGCCGGTGGCATCGGGGGTGAGATTGGCCGAGAACGACGCGCCCCACGGCCCCACGGCGGCCGTGTTCATCATGTTGAACAGTACCCAATCGTTGAGCGACCCTTTGTCAATTTTACCAAGCGGCATAGCGGCCGGATGCCCCGACAGATCGCGGGCCATGTCGGGAGCGGGGCCTTGCGGGGTCATGGCTTTGGGCGAATGACAGTCCCGGCAACCCATAATACCAACCAGATAGTTGCCCTTTTCGATCTGGGCTTTGGTGTAGGGTGGGGGCATTTTGGGTGAAGGGGTTTTCTCGGTGTTAAACGAGACGAGTGTTGAGGTGGCTACGAGAGCGAATGCAGAAAAAAGGAGTTGGGATTTCATTGGATTTTGGAAATAGATAACACATTGAATTAGAACAAATTGGCGACTATCCAGCTTGCAAAGCTCTGCCACCAGTCGGAGTGATTATTGGCTCCGATTAGGACAATGCCAATGCCCATTGCCACAAAAACACCCATTGGGAAAGCCGACTTTTTTTGCCGGATGTCCAGGATCATCCAGACTAGGGCCACGCCCGTTGTGGACAGACCCATCAGCGGAAGAGCTATGGTGAAGGGTAATCCACAAAACACGATCAGGAATCGCCCTAGCCCCGGTCCAACAATGGCCAGCCCGGTGCTGGTCATGAAGCGCATATGCCAGGCCGGACGGTGGCGGTATGCCATGGCCAACACGAAGAGAATTCCCATGAACAGAATGTCGGGGATGCCGTTACTGAGTTCGGCCAGCGCATCGGGTTTGGTCATGGTTTTGCTATTTCGCTCGTAGCCTGCCCGCGCCACCAGAAACAGCGAAATGAGCAAAAGGGGCATCACCACATAACCTGCTTTTCCTATGAGCCTGTGCAGGGCATATTTTTTGTAGCGGATCAGAAACGCCTGCGCAATGAGCATCAGAATCCAGACGAGGGCAATGAACCCGTGAAAATGATGGACGTTGGTGAGGCCCTCAAACGTCGGGAACTTGCTCAGGTACGTTGGGTAAAATCCCAGCGTGGTAATGATCAGGACGAATACAAAATAGTAGCCGACGCGGTTTTGGAGTGCTTTTTCCATAGAAGTCATTGGTGGTTAGTCATTAGCTAAAAAACAAGTGCCAAATCCGATCCAGCATGGGCTGATTGACCATCGTCAAATAGATTAAATTTGCCAGATTGAGTGCGTAGTAACCCAAGCCAATCAACCAGGGCCGGTAGAGTTTCCGGTTGAAAAACTCAAATCCAAAAAATGCCACCCAAAACCCCCACTGTACAAAAACGCCCGGTAGGTTAAGCCGAGCTAGCGCAGGGTCGAGAAACGGCAAAACGCTCATCAGCATAAATCGGGCGTGGTATGCAGGCTTTTTGCGGTAATAGATCGCCAGACCATAAAACCCCAAAAACGTGGGTACATCGAATAGGCTGGCAGCCAACACAGGCAGGTTTTTCTCCCGCGTTTGTTCTTGATAAATGATGAGCAGCAATGACACCACAATCAGCCCAATGACACCATAGGAGACCTTTCCTAACAACCGATGCCAAGCCAGCTTTTTTCGGAGAATCAGCACCGGCTGCACCACCAGCATCAGCAACCAAACCGTGAGCATGATGGCGTGGAAGTGCGTAACGCCCGTGATCGTAATCGGCACGTTGCCAATGGGACTGATTACATTCTCGAACCGGGGAATATGCCCAAAATAGCTCTGAAAAAAGCAGGCCACAATGCCCACCAGAAACAGCGCGAAGTAATAGGGGTAATAGCGGTAGGTTTTTCCCATAAAAGTAGTTTACGGTTTCGGGCCGTATTTAGCCATGTGGTCGGGCATTTGCTCGTAGAATACCTCGTGGTTGTAGCGGGCGTCGAGGGCTTTGAACCGTGCCATGCTTTCCGGCGCAAACGGGTTAGCACCTTCGGCATGAATAGCCGCGCCGAGGTGGGCTAATTCCTCCAGATAATGCGCGAAATCCTGCGAGCCAGGATACATATCGATGAACTTAGCCGGGGCATCGTGGCCGTTCCAGAACGTATGCACTACGCCCCGTGGCCGGAAGTGGTAGCCCCCGGCAGGAATGGCGCGGGTTTGGTCGCCTTCCAACACGGTTATAGTCCCCTCCACGACATACATAATTTCGTCCAGATCGTGGTGGATGTGGGGTGGTGGCCCCATCTGGAACGGAGTCAGCGAACATTCCACGCACGAAAACTGCCCATAGGTCTGAGCGTGAGCGATTTTAACACCAACGGCCATTCCCATCACATTGAGCATGGGGGCGTTGTTGGCGTTTTGGCCGGGGGCCGTGTAGGCTACAGCGAAGGTTGGGTTTGTTGTCATTGGGTTTTCTTTCTGAAGTTAACGGATTCAATACTGACCAATCAGTCGAACAAACCTGTAGGTTAGAAAACAGAGTATCAAGCCTGATTGCGTGAATGATCGGTTTTATCGCGTGAAGCGTTCGGTTTGTTGAGCGACTGAGCAAATGGTTTGGGGACTAAAAGGAATATCGTTTACGCAGAAAATGAACTGCTCAAACAGTAAAAGACACCAACGGCTCAATTGACCACACAACTAAGCGACCAAAGCACTAGCTTGGGGTTCTAAACGCATTGGCCTGATGGTTGCCCGGTTTTTGTTTTTTTTGCTTGTGCTGAGTACACAGATAGGAATGGCGCAGCAAGGAGCTGCACTACCCGCGCCAGTGCGGCTTAACGGCACGCTGGAAGGGACTGCTCCGCTAACCATAACCTCCAGCACCCTCTTTTTTCGGGATATAACTGGCAACGATTTACCCTTTGCGGCCATCCGGGGGCAACTTTTCCGGCCCTTTGCCCAAAAACCGCCCGAACACCTGAAGCCATCGCCTGTTTCGACCATCAACACCTGGTTGCTGTTTCGGGTGCAGAACACGCACCCCGCGCAAACGCTCAACGCACTGTTGCACGTGGGGCGGCAGGGGCGCATCCGTCTCTATGACGCACAAGGCCACCTCTTGCAGCAAACGGGCGTGTATCAGCACCCGTTCAACCTGACCGACTGGCAACCGCTCCGACTACAGATTCCGATGGGACAAACCCGCACGTTCTATGTGCAAGTCACAAACCTGGTGCGAGCCGTAGATCCGTTGGTGGTAATTCTGCACACACCCGGCAGTTTGGCGGGCTGGTTCGCGCAACACAGCCACCTCACGCGTTGGCTGTTTCTGGGATTGGTGGGAATCATTGCGGGTTTGCTCATTATGAGCCTTTTTGCGTTTTCGCAGTTTGTTTTTAACCGCGACCGGGTTTTTCTGTACTATGCAATCTTCTGCTTCATTGCGGCCTTTTATGTGCTATGGAACACCAATTTCCGGCTGGGACTGGGATTGCCTTTGCAGATGCACTCCACGAGCCGGAACTTTACGTTCCTGATCGCCTTTTTCTACACGCTGTTTCTGGCTCATTTTATCCAACTCCCCACTCATTTCCCCCGCGTCTGGACCGTGTTGAAAGTCCTCCTGATTGTGTGTCTGATTCAGGAGACCATTGTGGCCTACGAACATGTCGACGGCCTGTTATTTAGGGCTAACTGGGTCTATATTCGCCAAGACATTACGTTTCTGGTAATGGGGTTGATTCTGTTCCTGACGCTCCTCCGCTCTCAGTCGCCAGTTCGGAAATACCTGCTTGTGGGCATTGGATGCCTGTGGACGATTGCCTATTTTAGCATGTTTCTGGACGTCCGGTTCGAGGGAATGTCGGCCTCGCAGGCAGTGTTTATCAATTATATTCCGTTCTTTTTTGGCTTGGGTATGTTGTGCGAAAACTTCTGTTTTCTGCTGGCTCTGGCCTATCGAAATCGGTTAGTGGAAGAGGAGAAAAACCAGATGCAGAGCCAGTACACCCAGCAACTGGAAACCGAGCTGCAACGCCGAACGGTTCAACTCGAAAAACAAAACCACGAACTTGAAGCACAGCGGATAGAGCAACTCCAGGCTGAGTTTGATCATAAACTGGCCGAGACCGAAATGGCCACCCTGCGCTCGCAGATGAACCCCCACTTTATTTTCAACTGCCTCAACTCGGTCAAACTTTACACCCTCCAAAACGACACCGACCGGGCTGCCGACTACCTCACCAAATTTGCCCGCCTGATCCGGCTCGTGCTGGAAAATTCCCGCGCCGACCGCGTGACGCTGGCCAACGAACTCGAAGCCCTCCAGCTTTACATGGAACTGGAAGCCATGCGGTTCAAACAAAAGGTGCAGTTCATGATTTCGGTGGCTCCCGACATCGACACGCAGTTCACCACCATTCCACCCCTGCTCATTCAACCCTACGTAGAGAACGCGATCTGGCACGGACTGATGCACAAACCCGAAGGCGGCACGCTCCACCTATCGGTGCAACACCCCTCCGACGAGCTGTTGCAGATTACCATCACCGACGATGGCGTGGGCCGTGGCCGTGCGCTGGAACTCAAAAGCAAGTCGGCGAATCAGAGCAAATCGTTTGGGATGAAAATGACCTCGGAACGGCTTTCGCTCATCAACCGCCATTTTGACACGCACACCCGCGTCGCCATCCGCGACCTGCTTGGTCCCGACGGGCAACCCGCCGGGACCGAGGTAGTGCTGGATATTCCGGTGTAGATTTAGCAGGAATCCGGCATTCAATCGGTGGTGTTTCGCCCTTACCAGCGCAGAGTAATTAGACCAGGTGCGCCCTCTCCGCCAATAATATAGCCTGCCCCACCGCCACCGCCGGGGAAACTCCCTTTACCGCCCGAACCGGTTCGGTAGAGCAATGCACTCGAATTGAGCGATGAAAACTGCTCTCCCACCCCACTGCGTTGTGCGCCATAGGCAGTCCCTCCGTCGCCACATTTCACCAGTAGGATGTAGTTCGTCGCACTCTGTTGGCCGTAGGAAATGGTTACGTCGGTTCCGTCGCTACCACTAACACCGAACCCAACGGCATCGCCATAGATAAAATAGTTGGCGGTATTACCTCCGTTAGTAGCCCCCCCCCTCGCCCGAATAAAAGAAGTCGCGCTTTGGACCCATGTTTCACCTCCGCTGCCGGGTTCATAATTATCAGCGGCTCTTTGTCCGCCCGTGCCAACGGTTAGCGTAAGGGTGGTGCCAGGCGTAACGGCCATAAAACCACGGGCATAGGCCCCGGCATTCCCTCCTTTGGCCAGCAAGAGACCCCCATTGACAAAGCGGTAATAATTGCCTCCCTGTCCACCGCCCCATACTTCGGTTAGAATCCGGGTTACGCCCGCCGGAACGGTCCAGAGTTGGGTTTCAAAAAACGCCTTTTCATTCCTGAACTGGTCTGCTCCGGGCGGGTTGGTATTCACATACTGCCAACTGCTGCCGTTATGCACAGCCATTTTTTGCTCGTCCGTATTAAACACTACGTTACCCGCCTGTTGCGGAGCCGAGGTGTTTTGCTGGTCAGTTGTGAGTCGGGGTAGTGTGATGGCATACGGCTTGAGCGCGTAGGTCTGCTGGGCCAACAGTGGGCCGCTTAACAGGGTGAGTAGGAGGAGAATGAAGGTAAGTTGGGAGAAAAATAGGCTTTTCATTGGCGTAATCGTTAGTTTTGTGCGTTGTCGTTCAGGAAAAAGATGAAAACAAAATCGTTCAAATATTGGCTCACGCAGCAACTTCATGAGCAGTTTGGACTGGCTCGGTTGCCCGTTTCGCCTTTGCTCGATGCATGGCTTACGACAACCGAACCCATCACCGAAGCCGAACAAACTCGCCTGGAACGGCTCCGAATCGACTTGCTCGCCAACGCCGACTATTGGAATGAAGAAGAGCTAAAGGTCAAATTCATTGGTCAACTGCTTGATTTAGTTCAGTTAGAAGGCCCCACGTTCCGCACGTTTTATGACCGCCCACTTTCGGCAACTCTGAACGGCACCCGGCTTTATGGTACAGTCGATATGGTAGTGGCCACAGGGTTCCAGATTCCGACCGAGCCGTTTTTCTGTATCCATGAGTACAAGCAAGAAGGACGTCGGGAGGGCGATCCGAAAGGCCAGTTACTTGCGGCCATGCTCGTTGCCCAGACCCTCAACACAGCCCCGCACCCCGTTTATGGCTGCTATGTGTTGGGTCGTAACTGGTTCTTTGTCGTGCTGAAGGGGACGGAGTATGCCATTAGCGATGCCTACGTAGCAACCCAATCCGATTTGCTTGCCATTTTTCAGGCACTGCGGTTTATCCGGCGGCAGATCGAAACGTGGCTAGCCGACTAACCGGCCCGCTTACCAGTAAATCACAACCAACCCCTGCGCGCCAGCCCCCCCGTAGTTGTAGCCACCCCCACCACCCCCTCCGGGATGACTGCCTCCTTGACTGCCTTTTCCATCGCCCGATTTGAAGGCGAGTGTCGTTGAATTGGCAAATACAACCTGAGACCCGACCCCACTCGGTTGCGCGCCGTAGGCCGTGCCGCCATCACCACATTTCACCAGAAGCATATATTCGGTAGCACTTCGCTGACCATACGAAGCTACGGCATCGGTGCCGGACCCACCCGCAACGGAAAACATCACCGATAGACCGTAAGAACTTCCGCCAAGTCGGCTATACAATGGGTCGTTATATCCTCCATCCGCACCAACCAGTATGTTGTTATTAGACGAGGAACTGATGATGTACGACATGCCTCCATTAGCAGCAGCAATACTGGGACTTCGCGAACCTCCCGAACCTCCAATACCCGCCGAGATGGTTAATGTTTCGCCAGGGCTAACGGTGATATAACCACGGGCGTAGCCGCCTGCCCCGCCCCCATTCGCCACAATATCGTTAGAACCAGTAAAGGAATAGGCCGATCCACCAGCCCCCGCTCCCCACACTTCGGCCAAAATCCGGGTTACGCCCGCAGGCACAATCCAGACCGCTGAACTACCAAAAAATCCTTTCGTGTTTTTAAACTGAGCAGCCTCCGGTGGAGCGGTGTTTACATACTGCCAACTTGTGCCATTATGCACGGCCAATTGTTTCTGGTCGGTGTTATAGACCAGATTACCCGCTTGCTGGGGGGCCGAGGTGCTTTGCTGGGCCGTGGTGAGCCGGGGCAGGGTAATGGCATACGGCTTGAGCGCGTAGGTCTGCTGGGCTAACAACGGGCTACTCAGGCCAATGAGCAGCAGCAGAATGGAAGTGAGTTGGGAGAAAAATAGGGTTTTCATTGGCTTGTTAGTTTGGTCTGCGAGGATATAGAACTAATTGATGTGCCTACCAGCGAAAGATGGCCATCCCAGACCCACCATCCCCGCCGTAAAAATAGCCTCCGCCCCCACCACCACTTGGCATAAGACCGTTCTCCGCATTACCGGCGATATACCACAACTGCCCTGAAGGAAGAAAGGCAATACGGCCACCGATGCCATTTCGATCAGATCCGACACCATAGGCCGCACCGCCATTGCCAAAACTGATGAAAAGGATAATTTCTGTTGCACTTCGTTGGCCGTAAGAGACATTTCCCTCTTGGCCAAAACCACCGAATGCCGAAAAGGTGAGGTCGGAGCCGGAACCCGGCACGGCAGAATACCCGGTAGAATTAGAGACACTACCACCAGAAGCGAACAGAGCGTCACCGGCCTGATTTCGGCGGACCGATGATGCTAATCCACTCGTTGCGGGAGTATTTGCCCGGAGATTCCCTCCTGACCCGCCCTGGCCTATTACTAGGGTGAGTACATCCCCTGGCGTAACGAGCAGGATGCCCCGCGCATAGCTACCTGCTGCCCCTCCCCGAGTGGTAAACTCGGCAGTTTGCCCTGAACCAAACCCTGAGACGGCACGATAGTTATAGGCAGGTGCGCCCGCTCCACCGCCCCACACCTCCGCACAAAGTCGGCGGCTTTTCGGCGCGAGATGCTAATTCATGGGTCGTTGTTCCGTCGTTTTGTTGATAAGCTCCTACCAGTAGATCACAATCATCCCATTGCCCCCAGTACCACCAACATTATACCCGCAGCCACCGCCACCACCCGGATAACTACCATTCTGGCTGTATTTATCATCGCCCAATGTGTAGAGTAGGTAACTTGAGTTGACCGAACTAATCTGGGTACCAATGCCACCTTGAGATGCGCCGTAGGCCGTGCCGCCATCGCCACATTTAATGAGCAGGATATATTCGCTGGCACTTCGCTGGCCATACGAAATCAGGCCGGGTGATCCATTATCCCCCGATACTGTAAAACCAACGGCTGGACCATAGCTACGGCCACCAATCCCTCCGCCGTAATTGGGAAAGACGCGTCCCCCCTCAGCTCCAATTTCCTCGTAAAACCCTACTTTCTTGATAAAACTGTCGGTTCCATTCCCTGGCGTTTGATTGGTACTCCGTATAGCCGCCCGGCCTCCTGCACCAACCGTTAGCGTGAGAGTCTGGCCGGGTGTAACGGCTATAAAACCCCGTGCGTAGCCACCAGCTCCGCCCCCATTGGCCAGTAATTCACTGTTATTGCTGTAGGCATAGATGGGGCCACCGGAACCGCCCCCCCATACTTCGGCCATGATTCGGGTAACACCCGCTGGCACAATCCAGGATTGGTTTTCTCCAGATAAAAATCGTTGTGCGTTTTTAAACTGGGCCGTTTCGGGTGGGGCCAGGTACTGCCAGGTGGTGCCGTTATGCACGGCTAACTGTTTCTGGTCGGTGTTGTAAACTACGTTGCCTTCCTGTTGGGGAGCCGAGGTGCTTTGCTGGGCCGTTGTGAGCCGGGGTAGTGTAATGGCATACGGTTTCAGTGCGTAGGTCTGTTGGGCCAGAAGGGGGCTGCCCAACCCGATGAGCAGCAGCAGAATGGAAGTGAGTTGCCGTTTCATATTGTTTAATTGAATGGGGTATAGCGTGAACCAATTTTACCAGCGAAGCATAATCATCCCGTTGCCACCAGCACCACCAATGTTGTACCCACCACCACCACCACCACCAGGGAATGAGCCGTTTTGGACATACGCCCCATCGCCGAGCGTGAACGATACCGTGACCGAATTGAGCACGGCTCCCTGAGACCCTATCCCAGCTATACCCGATTGTACACCATAGGCTGTGCCGCCGTTCCCAAACTTGATGCCTGACCCTGACCCAACTGCATTAAAGTAAGTAGCTGCCGAAGCCCATAAACCAGCACCATTCGCATTTCGTCGAATCGACGAGTCTGTCCCTCCCATCTCTGGTACTCCCCTATATATATCGGAGCGATCCATCCCCATTCCTCCACTTCCCACCACCAATGTGAGCGCACTACCTGGAGTAACAGGCATAATACCCCGCGCATACCCACCCGCAGCGCCACCCCGTGTGACAAATGCTGTACTTGCCCCTGATCCAAATTGTGTAACATCACGATGGTTATAGTAGGGTGCTCCCGCCCCGCCCCCCCACACTTCGGCAAAAACGCGGGTTACACCCGCAGGCACAGTCCAGGTGAATGTTCCGGGAGCGGTGAACGCCCTTTCATTCTGAAATTGGCCCGTTCCTGCTGTAGCCAGGTACTGCCAGTTCGTGCCGTTATACACAGCTAATTGTTTCTGGTCGGTGTTATAAACCAGATTCCCCGCCTGTTGGGTAGGTAGGGTGGTCTGTTCGGTAGTAGCCAGTTGGGGCAGCTTCACGCTGTAGGCTTTGAGGGCGTAGCCCACACGAGCCTGCACCTGCCCCGCATCGGCGCGGGTGGTGCCTGCCAGGGTGATGGTGAAGCTGGTAGAGGTAGAGTTAACCGCTAGAGGGGCGTTGCAAAAGGCTGTGCCTGCCAAAACCCCCACGTTATAAATCAGAAAGCCGCCCATGACCACCTGCGTGGTCGACTGGGGCAGTGTGCCAGTCAGGATGTTGCTGGTGCCGCTGGGGTTTCTCCAGGGGAAAGGTATGTTCAGGTCGTACTGATTCTCGGCGGGGTTGAGCAGGGGCACGTTGGCGACTTTGGTCAGGGGCGAAATACCCGCCGTAGTGCCGGGTGGGCAGGCTACCGAAAAGGTGCCCGGCGCATCGCCGACATAAAAGTTGTCGCCCGAGAGCGTCAGTGCGGGCTGGGCCAACAGCGGGCTGCTCAGGATGGTGAGCAGCAGCAGAAGTACGGTGGTGAGTTGGGGTTTCATACAAGAAATCGGGTTTTACGCTTTATGTTGGTATATTTGGTTAATCAATCAACTCCTGAAATTGCTATGGTCGCACCACCCGCCACCACCGTCGCTTTGCCCACGCACCTCACCACCGTCGATGAGTTTGAGCAGTGGCAAACCCAACCCGGCACCGATGGGAACTTCGAGTTTGTCCGGGGGCGAATTATCCCTAAATCCATGAAACAGAACGAAGCCAAAATCGCCCGTACCTTAACCCGTCTGTTTGCCCAAACGACTGCCTATCAGCAAAACCACGAACTGATGGCTGAAATGGATTCGTATGTGGACAGCACCCGCAAACGGATTCCTGATCTCACCTACTTCACTGCCGACCAATTGGCGGCCATCGAACAAGGCAACCGAGTCGGTACGTTGTTTGCCATTGAGATTCTGTCCGATTCGGAATCATACACCGATGTGAGCGAAAAAATTCAGGACTACTTTGACGGTGGGGCGCAGTTGGTCTGGTACATTGAACCACTCCGGCAACGAATCCACGCTTACACCTCTCCCGACGATTCGACCGTGTTCAAGGGGCAGCAGACCATCTCTGCCGCCCCCGTTGTGCCTGATTTTCAGTTCGTCGTGGCCGATTTATTTGCCTGACCAAGCTCGCTACTGGCTCGCCAACACGCCCTGCACGGTGCGGCTACAGCCCCCGTTGAGGCTGGCCTTGATGGTGAACGAACCCATCTGCGTGATCGGGAAGCGGCTCATCACGGGGGAATCATCTACGCTAATCTGGTAACCATTCACGCGGGCCTGCACCATACTCCGCACGTAGGTATCGGCTCCCAACACGCTGAACTCCTGACCCGGCGTGTTAGGCACCGTGATGGTGGGAACGCCCGCGCCCATTACCGTGGCCGAGTTGTTGAACACCAGCGTGACGGTGGGCTGGGCAAGGAGGTTTACGCTGACCATGCTGGTGCTGGTCTGGGGCGAAAGATCGGAATCGGTAACGGTCACGTTGAGTGTCTGCACACCCGATGCCCCCGCCGAGGCTACTACCGATGCCGTGGACCCACCCGTGAGAACAACCCCTGCAGGAGCTGTCCAGGCGTAGGAGTAAGGGGGACGGCCACCCGTAGCCGACACCGAGACGGTGGGCGTACAGGCTGGGCCTGCACTGGCCGAGGTAGTTAGGAGCAGATCTTTCCTGATCTTGCGGATGCGATAATTGTTCTTATCCGCAAAGATGATGTTGCCGTTTGGATCAACTACCACACCGACTGGGGTATTCAATTGAGCACTGGTAGCCGGCCCCCCATCACCACTAAAACCCGATGTACCTGTTCCGGCTATGGTGCTGATGGTGCCTCCCGACGTAACCTTACGGATACGGTTGTTATCGCGGTCGGCAATGTAGATTGAGCCACTTGCGTCAATGGCCACACCGGTGGGGCTACTCAATTGAGCACTGGTGGCCGCACCCCCATCGCCACTAAAGCCCGCTATACCCGTACCGACCACGGTACTAATCGTCAAGATAATGGGTCCGGGTAAATTAGGCAGTCCGGGGCCCTGTGGTATAGGTGGGCCCTGGCTTTGTGTAATCTTGCGGACGCAGTTGTTGATCAGATCGGTAATGTAGAGATTGCCGCTTGCATTGAACGCCAGACCACTGGGATGGGATAGCTTGGCACTCAGCGGATCACCACCATCGCCACTGTAGCCCGATACACCCGTGCCAGCTACAGCAATCATAACACCCGAATTTGTAATACAGCGAACCCGGTGATTGCCCGAATCCGCGAAGTAGATGAATCCAATTGCGTCAACCACTAAACCAACAGGACCATTTAACTGAGCATTGATCGCAAATCCATTATCGCCACCATCACCCGCCACACCAGTGCCAGCAATGGTGCTGATAATGCCGCCCGGCGTTACCTTGCGGATGCGTTGGTTTGCGAAGTCGGCAATGTACAGGTTCCCGCTCGCATCAACTGCCACAGCAATGGGCTTATTTAACTGCGCACTGGTAGCCGGACCATTATCGCCACTGAAACCCTGCGTACCGTTACCCGCTACGGTACTGATAATGCCCCCCGGTGTGATTTTTCGGACATAGTTGTCGTCAACATCGACGAAAAAGATGTTGCCACTGGCATCAATTGCCACGCCATAAGGGCCAAACAACTTCGCACTAATGGCCGGTCCGTTGTCGCCACTGAAGCCTGGCGTACCCGTGCCGGCCACCGTCAGGATGTTCTGAGCCGAGGTATTGGGAATGCTACCCAGCAACAGCAACCCGAACCAGAAACCAATTAGGCCCCGCATATGGGGCTGACTATTGAAACCAACCAACCAAACAGCCCTGGGCCGGAGAAGGAAAAAAGGAATCATAGAGAATGGGATTATGTAAGAAATTAGGGGCGAAACTAGAGGGCTGTCAGGCGGCATCATTGGATAAATGCGACAGGGGCCGTATTCGCCAGAAATTGTTTGTCGAGCTGGTGGTCGAGCTCGAGGAAGGTGGCGGGAGTCAGGTTGGTAAATTGGCGGAAGTGTCGGATCAGGTGCGACTGATCCACGAAGTTGCCCAACTGCGTCAGGTCGAGCCACGTAGCCGAGGGATTGGCATGGAGGTAGCTCATCACATACCGAAACCGCAGAATATTCGCATAGTGCTTGGGGCCGATACCCACGTCGGTAAGAAAATGCCGTTCCAGGCTCCGGCGGCTGATGCGAAAGTAGGCAGCAACTTCCTCAATTTTCCGGGTGCCGTTACTGGATTCGATCAACCGAACGGCATCACGCATTCGGTCAGGAAACCGATTAACTTGCCGCAATCGCCTGATTAATAGATTTTCAATCAGCGCAATTCGTTCCTGGGTGTTGGTGGCCAGTATCAGTTGTTCCGTTAATGAGGGCGTATTATCGATCCAGGCGAGATCGCTCAGGGCATATTCGCGGTCGGTGAGGGCGTGCATCTCTTCCCGCAAAAACGGATGCAGGCCCGTTGAGTGAAACACCACGTAAATGGTTTGATGAACCCCGTGCATGAGGCACGCAACGGTTTGGGTGGTCTGGCCCATCATAGCTGATGTTTGTAGCGAAGGGGTGCCGTCATGACGTGTCCAGCCAATTGACTGATCGGGTTTATAGGAAAATCCGAATATGGGTACACCACGCGGAACGGCATTCATGGGTAAACCTGCGCCAAAATCTACATCAAGCACCAGGTAGCTTTTCACATAAGGGCTTAGTTCGAGTGTGGGGGCGTACGTTCGGAACGGTTGCATCGGTTTAAATTAGGATTACGTTACCCATTTAGTCGAACAAACGTGCTGATTTGTCAACACAAAAAACCCTGCAACTGCGTGAATGGCGGGTTTGATTGAGCGAAGGCCGCCATCTATTGAGTGAGTGACCGAACGATTGTTAGAATGCTGGTCAGATTAGGGTCTTTTGTAATATTTCGGTAGGTGAACGTGGTGTTCAAAAAGCCCCATCGGTGGTCGAGGGGCATTTTGTGGATGTGTCCACTGTTGTTGGCTCTTTTTTCCAGTATTTGCATCGCAACCTGATTTGGTCGTGGTGGTGAAAGCCTCCTTTCCCGTTTTGTTTTAGTATATTTGGTTAATCAATCAACTCCTGAAATCGCTATGGTCGCAACACCCGCCACCACCGTCGCTTTGCCCACGCACCTCACCACCGTCGATGAGTTTGAGCAGTGGCAAACTCAACCCGGCACCGATGGGAACTTCGAGTTTGTCCGGGGGCAGATTATCCCTAAATCCATGAAACAGAATTTTCAATTCGTCGTGGCCGATTTATTTGCCTGATTACTCCTTCGGGCCGTATTTAGCCATGTGTTCAGGCATTTGCTCGTAGAACACCTCGTGGTTGTAGCGGGCATCCAGTGCCTTGAACCGGGCCATGTTTTCGGGCGCAAAGGGGTTGCCACCTTCGGCATGAATAGCCCCGCCGAGTTCAGCCAACTCTTCCAGATAATGCGCAAAATCCTGACTGCTGGGGTACATATCTAAGAACCGGGCCGGGGCATCGTGGCCGTTCCAGAACGTATGCACCACGCCACGAGGCCGGAAATGATAGCCCCCGGCCGATACTTCCCGCACCTGATCGCCTTCGAGCAGCGTAATCGTGCCTTCGATGACGTACATGATTTCGTCGAGTTCGTGATGCACGTGGGGTGGTGGGCCCATCTGAAGCGGAGCCAGCGAGGTTTCGACGCACGAAAACTGCCCGTAGGTCTGAGAGTGGGTCATTTTCACCGCCGTTGGCATTCCCAGCACGTTGAGGGTGGGAGCGTTGTTGGCGTTCTGGCCGGGGGCGGTGTAAGCTACAGCGAATTGGGGCGAAGTTTGGTTTGTCATTGTGATTTTGTTTGAGTTATTCTGTCGTTGAACTTGTTCAGGTTTTATCAGGGTTTGGTTTTACCAATGCAACACAACTATACCATCTGCGCCACGACCGCCGTAGTTGTACCCGCATCCTCCACCTCCACCGGGGAAACTACCTTGTTGTCCGGCAGTAACATCCCCCGATTGATAGAGTAAAAAACTGGAATTGATCGAAGCTATCTGAGTACCTAAGCCACTGATACCGGGTTGAACGCCATAGGCTGTGCCGCCATTGCCGCACTGGACAAGCAGCACGTATTCGGTCGGGCTTCTTTGACCGAAGGAGATCGTAGCGTTCATGCCACCACTACCCGGAGCCTGAAACGCGAGGTCTGTGCCGGCTCCAATACCAGGGCCAAATGAACCGCCATAGGCGAAGAGGCCGTCCGGGTTCTGATTTCGGTAAATGGACGAAGGAGAACCCGGTTGCGCACCCTCACTGGGCGCACGAGCCGCACCAATGCCCCCAGAGCCGACAATTATAGTGAGCGAACTGCCTGGTGTAACAGGCATAAAGCCACGGGCATACCCGCCTGCGGCCCCACCAGCAGCACGAAGATCATTGCCGAATAACTGATAAATTGGCCCACCGGCTCCTCCTCCCCACACTTCGGCCATAATCCGGGTTACACCTGCCGGAACCGTCCAGACCTCGTTCGACAAAAAAGCCTTTCCATTCTTAAACTGGCTTGCTTCTGGGGGGCAATGTATTGCCAACTGGAGCCGTTATGGATGGCCATTTTCTGCTCGTCGGTATTATAGACGATGTTACCCGCCTGTTGCAGTGCCGAGGTGCTTTGCTGGGCGGTTGTGAGCCGGGGCAGCGTAATGGCATAGGGTTTGAGCGCGTAAGTCTGTTGGGCAAACAGCGAGTTGCCGAGGCTCGTCAGTAGTAGCAGTAGGAAAGTTAGCAGACGTTTCATCAGCAATAAAATTGATTGAGGGGGTTAGGGTTTAGTCGGCCCATTTTAAAAACCACATAACCGATAAAAGTATACGTGCAATTAGTCGGGCAAATGTGCTCATTTGAGAACAGATTTACTGGACCGACTGAGTGAATGGCGGTTTTTCTGCGTGAACAAGCTGGTTGGTTGAGGGAGTGAGCGAACGGCTTTCGCTCATCAACCGTCATTTCGACACCCACACCCGCGTCACGATCCACGACCTGACAAGTCCCGACGGGCAACCCGCCGGGACTGAGGTACTGCTGGACATTCCGGTGTAGCGACTAGCTTTGCTTCTTTCAGCCTGTATTACAATTACTTAGCCGCTTTGATAGTCGGTTGTGCCCCGTCTTTGATTGACTTCAAAAAGTGCTTAACCGTAATGGTCTTGGTATCGCCTTCCGTGCGCGTTACGGTATCCGTATCGGTCACTTCGTAGGTGCCTGCTGCACCGAGCGTGACCGTGTCTTCGGCTTCGGCCAGCAACGGTACTTCGACTTTCCCCTTGACTGCATTAGAAACGGTTACCGTAATGCCCTTCTTCGAGGCCGTGGCATTCGAGATTTGGTCCTGGGCGTTTTTGCTGTACGACACCGTTATCTCGTTGTCCTGCGTCGGCTGGCTAACCTTATAGGTCTCGGTTGCCTTGAATTCTGCCCGTGCAAACACCTCAATGGTTTCGATAGGCTGTGACCAGGCCTCTATTTTCGAGTTCTTCTTGAACTGTACGGGGCTAGTAATCTCACCTGTGATTGTGATGCGGATATCGCTTTTTTCACCAAAACTTTCGGGAATGGTGACCCGTACAATCGACCCTGTATTGGTCGAGCCACTAATCGCGTTCGGGTCGAATGCCACCCCACCTGCTCGCTCCTCATTCGTGTTTAGAGCCATTAGGGTGATGTGGTAATTGCCAACCATTGGTTTGCCGGTGTCATACATGAACACGAAGTTGAGCAAGCGCGTCTTTGACGCGGTCCGTTGCAGTTGTACGGGTCCTTTGGGTTTGGGCGCGGGGGTGGAAGGCGTACCAGGCGGTGGCCCGCCATTGGGTTGCGCGGGGGCGGGCGTATTGGGGCCAGGAGTGCCGCCCGTGCCGGTGGCCGGGGGTTGAGCCGCACCGCCCCCCGCTGCCGGGGCCTGGGTGGCTCCGGCGGGCGGAGTGGCCGGGGCGTTGGCCTGTTGCACGGCCCCCGTCAGGGCTGCTTTGATGAGTTCAGTTTTTTCGGCGGGGGTCAGTTCCTTGCTCGTACGGATGGAGTCGATGAGGGCTTTTTTGCTCGCACCTTTTTGTGCTTCAGCCGCCAGTTGGGTGGCGTTGTTAGACAGATTTTGGAGGAATGGCCCCAGTTGGTTCATGCCCGACATGTCGCGGAAGGGTCCCATCGCGCTCATCAGCCCAAACGCCCCCGACAAGCCCGTGGGGTCGGGCAGGGCCTGCGGACTCACCACGTTCACGATGTTGTTGGGGAACGGCGAGGGCGCGAGACCCTCCGGCTTCTGCGCCCGCGACCCGGCATCGACGCCTGTAATCTCAGGGCCATTGTCGGGAATGACCGACTTGCTCCAGTCGTAATTATGCTCGGTATCGAGCAGTTCGGTGGCCAGATTATGGCTCAGTTTGATCTCACCAAACACGCCCCGTGTGGGCAGGGTAGCCAATTGTTCCGTAAACGTCAGTTGCGACGAGGGTTCAACAAGCTCTGCATTAAACAGTCCGCTCAGGAACGACTCGGCAGCGGGCGTCACGGCATACACGACGCCATCGCCCAGGGTTTCGAGGGCTTTATTCTCGACCAAATCGAGCACCGGACGACCGCCGATGGTCTGTCCGTTCAGGAACGACACGCGGCTGTCGGCAGATCCATTCAGGCGCAAAATACGGCTGTAATAGTCGGCGTTGGTGGCCAGGTGGTGCAGCAGCATGTCGGATGCGACCTCGTCTTCGGCGGTGACGAACTCCGTACGGTCGGGGGCTTCGGGGCGGGCCGGGGGCGGGGGGGCTTGGATGGCCGGAAACTCGCCGGTGTTGCCACGGGCGTCGTCGATGGATTGCCCTACGGGAACATCGAGCAGCAGTTGAGTGACCCCTTCGTTAGTGATTCCCACCACTTTAAAATGCACCAGATCCCAGTCGCTACCGGAGTTCTCATCTTCCAAATGCACCCCAAAGCCCCGCAGATTACCCCATTTGATCGGTACATTCAGGTTGTTGACATGGGTTCTTTCGCCGGTATCAAAATCCTGTCCCCCGTCGTTCACCTTGTGTACGAGGCTGGTGTTGTCCTTGAGATAAATATCGACAAAGGCGGGTTCGATGGTTGCATCTTCGCCCGTCACAAACGTGAGGGCCACCCGGCTAAACATGATATCGGCGGGGTTGGCCGGTTTGGCCAGCGCGTTGAACTTAGCCATAGCGCGGGCGTGTCGTTTGTCGCCCGCCTTGATTCGCAAGAGGGCATCGAACGCCGAGTTCAGGCGCGGGTCGAGCAGCACGGCTTCGAGCAAAAACCGCAACGAGAGAATAGAATCAATGTTTTTGAGGGCATCGGCTGGCTGAATACCCTGCGGAATAATCAGGGCCGGGCGAACAGTTTCGGTGCGGGTAATGACCCGGTAATGCCGCAACACCTCGTAATACAGAATCGTCTGGGCATGACCCCGGTTGTAGTTCACCACCACGCGGGTTTGCACGTTGCTTTTCTCGGCCTGCTCCGATTGCAGAATTACTGTTGATTTCAACTCGCGCATGGCCGTGGTGGCCTGCTGAAACGAGTCGCTGATGCGCTGGGCTGTGTCGGCAGACACATCGCGGGTGCCCTCGCTGCTGCTACTGGCCCCACCCAACGAAAACACATTGCCCACCCCTACCGAAAACGGCCCGATTTGCCCGCCACCCGACGTGGCCTGACTGCCCCCGGCCATGAACGACGACCCACTTTGCCACTCGCGGAGGGCAACCTGCACGGCTTCGGTAAGGCTGCGGTCGCGGACCTGCTGGTGCTGTAATTGCTCCACAAAACCCGTTTTTTCGGCTCTGGAGGCATTATCGCTCCGTGCCCAGTCGACTACGGCGATCTTCACTTTCTCGCCGGGAGCCAACGGTAGGCTATACAGGATCTGCCCAAGCGAGTGCCCAATCGGGAACCACTCCGCCGAATATTCGACCACGTATCCAAACCGGATTCCGTTCGGAAACTGCCCCTGTCCATCATTGCTCACGTGCCGCACCACCTGCCGAAACCGGAATCGCTGCGTGGCGAGGTTGGCCGGGAGCAGGGTTTCGGTGCCGTCTTCGCCAATAAGCAACGACCCCGACATCGAAAACGACCCCGGCGACAGTCGCCAGTCCAGAATCGACGGGTTTTGCATAGATGCCCCGCCCCGCCCGAACTGCCGCCCGGCCAGCATGCCCTGGTCGAAGTCCATCCGCATAAACAGAAAATTGGGTCCGGTTTCGGCCTCTTTCATCGCATCAAAGGCATAGGCCGCATCGGCAAAGGGCAACACCAGCAGTTCGTTCAGTTGGAGCGATTGGGGTAGTTGATTCTCCGCCAGGTTTCGCCACGTTTGCGGAAACTGGTGTTGAAGCCTCGCCTGAACCGCCTGCATCACGGCCTGCCCCCGCAATACCGTCAGGTCGAACGAGGCATACCCGGCATGGTCGGAGTTGAGTGTTCCCAGCGGATACGACAGCGTAAAATTCATCAGGACTTCGCGGTCACTCCCCGACAAATCGGGCGAGAGCGCGTCAGCATCAAAGCCCAACCGGGCCACCGCATACAGCGGAACCCGCGACAGGGCCTCACCGGTGTTCAGGTCGTAGGTGAGCGTACTGAGCTGATTGTAGGGAAGTTGAAAATGAATCGCTGGTGGCGAGGGCACATGCATCATGGGCGTCAGCACCGGCGGGAACTGCACCGTTGGGTTGATAAAATTGCTATGGACCTGTGCCTGTGACACACTTGAAAAAGGAATCATATTTGTAGCGAAAAAGGATTTAGTTGCTGACTGGTAGTCGGGCAAACCTAATTCAACGCAAACAGGTAAGCTCCCGCCAGTGCGTGGGTAGTCGAATTCTTGTGTGAGTAGCCGGTTTTACTGAGCGACTGAGCAAACGGCTTATTGCATTAGCCCAACTCAAAAACCGGGTCGTTCGCTCAACCAAACTACCTCTTTATATAAGTACACTGGCGCAAGTGAAATCGAATCAGTAGCTTTCCCGAATGAAAGCATGGGGCGTTCTCTGGTGGTGTCTGATTGGGTCGGCGTTGTGTACGTCGGCGCAGGACCGACGCACCGTGCCAGCCGGAACCGCACGCCCTGTTTTGCCGCTCTCCTTCAACTTCAACCGGCGATTTCAGCAGCCTTACGTCGACAGTGTGATTACGGCCACGCGCCGACTGTTGCGGCAGGTGGAGCTTCAACCCCGGTCGGCGGGTAACGACACCCTCCGGCTCGAACTGCTGGTACACCTCAGCAACGCCTACCGATACACGCCAACTCCGCGAATCGACAGCGTACGGACCGTGGCCCGGCAAGTGGTGCAACTCGGCAAAGACTGGAACAACATCCGGTTTCAGGTGCGGGGGCTACTGCTCGAAGAATACTTCGATTATACGATCCGGGCAGATTACCCGCAGGCACTCCGAACCAACTACCAGGCCCTCCGACTAACCGAAACCGACCCCCAACTAGCCGACCGATACGGGTGGCGCATTGGGCGCAACCTGGGGCGGCTCAACTACCGCATGGGCAAATACCGCGAGTCGGTGAACCTGTTCCGAACAGCTCTCAACAAACTGAATCGCGATGGTCGTTCGGCAACAAACCCGCTCGAACGGGCCGATATGCTCCAGCTCATCAGCGAGAGCTATAAACAAAACGGCCAACTCGACTCGGCGGCTCACTGCTCGGAAGAGGCTCTCCAACTGGTCCTCAAAAACAACCCTCGGAACACCACCAGCCTTGCGTATCTGCACAACGATCTGGGCGTGATTTACCGAATTCAGAGCCGTTATGGGGAGGCCCTGAAGCAGTTTCAACAAGCCGAAACGAACTGGCAAAAGCTCGGCGGGCGCAGCGGATTAGCTGTTACCTGGGGCGCGATGGCCCGGACGTTCTATCTGCTTGGGCAACCCGATTCGGCCCTCGACTATGCCCGCAAGGCCCTGGCCAACGACGCCAACATTCCGAGTACGCAGATTCTGTTGTACGAAACCCTGGCCGATGCCTCGGCGGCCAAAAACGATTGGCGGGCGGCCTATCAATACCATCAGCGATTCAAAGCTCTGGTCGACTCAAGCCGGACACGGCAAAAAGTAACAGAAACCATGACGCTGGAGGCCAACTTCGACCGCGAAAAACTGGTCTTGAGCCAACAGCAGGCGCAACTGTTGGAGCAACAACGGTACCTGACGTTGCAACGCGAAAAAGAACTACAGGACCAGCAGTTTATTACCCTCGCCAAAGATGCCGAACTGCAAAAACTTCAGGCCACAGCCGAAGGGCAACGGCTGGTTCAACTGGCCCAAAAGACTGAACTCCAACGCAGGCTTGAAACGCAGGCATTAAAAGCCGAGGCCCAAACCCGGCAGAACCAGATTCGTGCCCTCCAACTGACCGATTTACAAACCAAGCTCCGTTTGCAGGAAAACACCCGCCTGTTTGGGGTTGCTTTGGCGGGACTTGTTGGGCTTTCGCTGCTGCTCTACAACCGGCTGCTGCGTCGGAAAAACCGGGCTTTGCAACAACGAAACGACGAGTTGCAGGCCGCACGGCATCATGGGCAAACGCAGGAGATGGTGGCCCTCCGCGCCCAGATGAACCCGCACTTTCTGTTCAACTGCATCAACTCAATCAAGCTCTATACCCTGCAAAACGACACCGACAAGGCCTCCGATTACCTCACCAAGTTTGCCCGCCTGATCCGGCTCGTGTTGGAAAACTCCCGCGCCGACCGCGTTTCGCTCCGTAACGAACTCGATAGCCTGCACCTCTACTGCGAACTGGAAGCTATGCGGTTCAAACAGAAAGTACACATCGACATTCGCGTTGACCCCGACATCGACCAGGAGTATGTGCAGATTCCGCCCCTATTGCTGCAACCCTATGTGGAAAACGCGATCTGGCACGGTCTCATGCACAAGCCCGAAGGCGGCACCGTTCTGATCGACGTGACGCAACCCACCGATCAGTGCCTGCATGTCGAAATCACCGACGATGGCATTGGTCGTACCCGTGCCGCCGAGATCAAGAGCAAGTCGGCAGGTAAGCAGAAGTCCTTCGGGATGCAGGTTACCGCCGACCGGATTCGCATGATTAACCAGCTTTACAACACCCAAACCCAGGCCCACATTCACGACCTTGTTTCGCCCTCCGGCGATCCAATGGGAACAAGAGTGGTGCTGGAGATACCCGTTTGACCCTATGCGTACTATCATCATCGACGACGAACCCGACAATGTGGCCTTGTTGGCCCTGCAATTGACGCGCCATTGCCCGCAGGTGGAAATCGTGGGGCAGTTTACCGACAGTCCAACGGCGTTGGTGGCCTTTCGGTCGCTGCGGCCCGCGCTGGTGTTTCTGGACATTGAAATGCCGATGATGAACGGCTTTCAGTTGCTGGAACAATTGGGCGATATTTCTTTTCAGGAATATCCATTCCGGGTCGTTTTTGTCACGGCCTACGATCAGTATGCGGTGCGGGCGTTCCGGTTTGCCGCGCTCGATTACCTGCTCAAACCCGTGGATACCATTGATCTGGTGAAGACTGTGAACCGCGCCGAGATGCTAACCCTGAATAGTCCGTTGACGGCGGGTGGTCAACCTGCCTGGGCAGCACAAATGGAGGTCATGCGGGGATATTACGGCCCTCCCACGGCAGCAACCCCGCCCAACGCAACGCTCTCCAACAAGATGGCACTGCCCCACGCCAACGGACTGACCATTGTAGAAACAAGCCAGATTCTGTACGCCGAATCAGACAGCAATTACACGCATTTCGTACTGGAAACAGGCGATAAATACCTGATATCGAAAACCTTGGGCGACGTTCAGGAAACGCTTGAAACCCGCAACTTCCTGCGCATTCACCGGCAATACGTCGTGAATCTGGACCACATTAAGCGGCTTGTCCGGGGCGAGGGCATGTATGTGGTGCTCAGCAACGGCACGAGCATCCCCGTAGCCCGGCAACACAAAGACCGGCTCCTGGAGCGGTTTGGCTGGAGTTAGAAAGACCCCCAACCCCCTAAAGGGGGCTAGGGTTGAGAGTAGTCAAGCTGAAGTCCCCTTTAGGGGGTTGGGGGCAATTTCAGTACTTTATCATCACCCGAATCTTCTGCGGGGCGGGTTGGTTGCCGCCGAAATAGAGACCGTTGCGGTAGCCCACGGTCTTCTTGTGGGTGAACGGAATATCGGGCGCGTCGAGAATTTTGTAGACCCGGCTGTTGTAGTCGATCTTGATCGTAAGTCGGCGTTCTTCGTTGATTTTCATGCCACCGAGGTCGTAGGTGATGCGCTTACCCTCCACGTACGCATACGCTCCGAGGTCAATCTGTTTTTTTCGGGCGTTCCATCGCCAGGCAATTCGCGCCCCATCGACCTGATGCGGGGCCTGCCCCCAATGCTGCTCATCGGCACCCATAAACCCGAAGCCAAACAGCTTATTGTAGTCCCACTCGTCTACCTGCGTCACGTCGTACATGCAGGTGCTGTCGAACTTAACCGTGGCCGAAATCTCTCGCGGGCTGATGAGCATGCCCGCTTTACGCTTCAGGGCGGGTTCGTGGGCACCGGCTTCGATCTCGACCCAGTCGGAGTCTTTCACCAAAAAATCAGGGACGCAACCTGAAATCGTGGCTAATAATCCGACAATCAGCGCGATAGGTAGAACACGCCAAAATTGATTTTTTTGAGTAAGTGATAACATGGGGTAAGTAGTTCTTCTGGATAGCTCTGTACAAAGAACGTCCAAAATGTGACTGATGGTACAGCCACTAGCTCAAAAGTGGTGCCAATCTCTCTACTTCCCCAATGGCAGGCCGTTAGTCGAGCCTCCTTTCCCCGACCCATATAACTGGTTGAACAACAGCTTAAAAGTGCCCTGGGCCTGTGCCCGGAAGGTAATTTCCGGCCCGAAGGCATAGAGTTTGCCAGCCCCCACCGGAGCCATGAAAGCTGCCACACCGTCCTGCAAATACGACTGCCCCCAGGCCCAGCCACTCCGCAACGGTTTGGCCGTATCGAACCAGGCCAATGGCACCACCGCCCCCTTCGCCACGGCATCGGGAGCCAGTTTAAACACCGGACTGGCATCGAAATACACATCCGTTTGGGTAGGCATCCCGTAGGTGGCCTGTTGGGTTGAGTCGATGCGAACGCGCAACACACTGCCGGGAATATAGTATTTCTCGTTTGGCAGCGGTCGTTCCTGTCCGGTTGGGGTCATTTCGGTGAGGGCATTGCGCACGGGCAGTTTGAGGTGATAAGCCAGATTCGTGCTGCTGCCGATGGTCACAACGGTTCCGCCATCGGCCAGAAAGGCTTTCAGAGCAGGCAGGGTTTTGTCTGTAGTGAACTTCACCAAACGGGGGCGGTATTCGGCAGGAATTTTTTCCGGTTCGGGGTCGGAGGTGCGGAACGGTTCGGTTTCGGCCCCACCCACGGGTGGAATAGCGCGCGTTACGAACACGATCACGTCGTATTTTTTCTTCAGGTCGCCCGCGTTGATGTCAGCCGGAAAAATGACCTTCATCGGGAAATGATACTGCTCGCCCAACCAACGCACCCAGCCCGACGGCATCGACCCGCCGTAGGTATCCCACAAGCCAATCCGCATCGGCAACACGTTGGTGAGTGGACCCGAAGGTCGTTTGGTCACCCCCACCACATCCAGGCCCAACGCTTTCGCCGACTTATCGAGCAGCGACTTTGCCTTGGCCGAGGCCGGAATAAAAAACGCCCCGGCTTCCATCCTGTTCACGGGGTCGCTCAGGCCGTTGGGCATCCGATATACCTCCACACCCGACGCAAGGAAGTCGTTTACGGCGATATACGCGTTGTTCGATCTGGACGAAAGTACATACCCGGCTCCCGCCCCACCCATCACCCGACCTTCGGGGGCTTGCAACTCGCCCAAGGGCAGTTTGCGGAATGGCCCGTCAAATGGGTCGAGAATCCGGTCGAACTGCACATTCATCAGGTAAGCAAGCGTCCACCCAGCGGCATCGTACGGGCGCACGGGCGGGCCACCCGGATACTGGAAATCGTTAGGATAATCCTGCGCTTCAAACATATCCAGCACGTGAGGCCGGAATGCCTGATCGGTTTTGACAATGTACGAACGGGCCGGGTATGCCTTCCCTGCAACAGTAAACTCGGCGGTGGCCTGCTGAATCTGAATCCCATTGCGGCTGAGTGCGTTTATAAAACTTACCACACCGGCAAAATTGGGCTGATTGGCCGGCAGGATAAACCCACGCGGATCGCGGAGGGCAGGGGCTTTCACCAGCGAATCGTAATAGGCCACCGGGATGTCGCCGGGGCGGGGAGTTGTCTCGCCAGCAGGCCGATTGCCGGGATTGGTTCTGCGCTGACTCTGCTGAAAAGCAGGCACGATGCTGTTGATTCGCTTGGGGTACAGGGTCCAGGAATCGCGACTGCCGCGCTCAATGGCGTTTTTCCCCATCCGATAGATGCCGAACAGCAAATCGTCGTGTTGACGGGCGGCATAGTTCAGCACGGCATAGTTGAGCGACAGAGAGTAGTCGATGGATTGTTTAAAGTGCCATTTCTGGGGCGTTATGGGAGCGGGCGAGTTGACGTTGGGAATCAATCGGTCCGGCACCACCGGGATGGTTTCGGGGGTCGGGTTGCCGATGATCTCCGTGAGCAGGCCAATCATATTGTGGAAGAGGGTCGTGGAGCGAAGCCCCCCGTTGAACCAGTTGGAGTAGGGCGCACCCGTCAGGCGCGTGTAGCCCGGTTTATTCTCCACGTTCAGGCGGTTAATCATGGCCGAGCCGAGGGCATCCATGCCGGTTATAACCAGCGGGTCAAGCACATAATTGAACGGATCGCGCAACGGAGGCCCCGCCAGCACCGTTCCTGCCGGGCCGCGTTGGTGATGGTTATAGAGAATCTGCGGAATCCATTCCACAAACAACTGACGGCCCATATTCCGGGTCTCTTTCATGTTCTGGATGAAGAAATCGCGGTTATTGTCGTGGCCAATGTATTTCTGATACAACACCGGCAGATGCTCCAGCGACCGTTTGGCGGGCCTCGGTTCGCGCATGTACCAGTTGCTCACAAGCTCCTGCCCGTCGGGGTTGGCGTGGACTAACAGCACGATGGCGTCGTTCAGAATCCGCAGGGTTTCGGGGTCGTTCCGGCTGGTCAGTTGGTAGGCCGTTTCGATCAACTGCATCATGCCAACGGTCTCGGTAGAGTGCAGCCCCCCGTCGATCCAGACAACGGCCTTACCCTCCTGCGCGAGGGCGCGGGCCTGCTCGTCGGTCAGTCCCTCGGCGCGGGCAAGTCGCTGCGAAATGGCTTGATACCGGTCCAGGTTTCGGATGTTGGCCGGCGACGACACAATCAGCATAAACTGATCGCGGCCTTCTTCGGTTTGGCCGATACTAACCAGTTTAACCCGGTCTGAGACAGCCGCTATCTTTTTGACATAAGCTTCGGTTTGGGCGAAGGTGGCCAACTGGTAATCGTCGCCAATGTTGAACCCAAAATGTTCTTTGGGTGTCGGGACAGTTTGGGCTTGTGAAAAAGAAAAAATGAGCAGCAGCAGTGGGGGAAGGCTGGCGCAAAAGGTAGCAAAACGAGTATCTCTCATGATACATCGTTAAGCGAACCCCTGACCCCATTTACTTATAAATCAGCGAGTACCCTCTCAGTAAAAACGCCCGGTTTGCCGCACAAAAAGTTGCGTTCCATTCCATTGGATAGCGTATTTATTGGGCGGGGTGAGGGTTACTCGCACAGGGGGTCGCCCTTTGGTGAGCAGTTCGATCTGGTAAGACATTCCGTCTGAATATTGTCGGGTGGCGTTGGCTTCCAGGGTTTCGACTTGCTTGTTTTTGCCATTCAGGAGTGAGAACGTCACCCGCCCACCGGCACTGTTAGTAATTGAAAAGGTGGGCTTAGGCAGGCTTTGCCCGTTCAGGGTGGTAACAGACCCCAGCAGGATCACGAAGAGTAAACGGCAGATTAACATGGGCATGATGGTTAGCAGATTAAACATTCGTAATCAGTCGGTTGCGTTTCCAGAGCGACTACTCTGGCTATTTTTACCGAGCAAATAACCGGCAATCGTCCCCAGCAAACTGTAGAGTGCCGACGCGTTGGCAAGCGACAAAAACGCATTGCCGATAACCGGAATCAGCAACATACAGCTAACAATCAGGATGATGCTAACCAGCCGAATCATGTCCTCATTGTCGAGTCGCAACTGGGTCTGATGGCGCAACAAAAGCCAAACGATCAATACGCTAAACGACAAAATCATCAGCGTAACCGACAAACACATTAGCCCCGGCCCCGGCTCAAATTTGTTTTCTTTTGACTGCTCATACAGGGTTGTGTTGGGGTCATTGGCTTGCATGATCGGCCCGGTATCCGTTGTTACGGAGTCTGTTGTCCTATCGTCGGTAGCGGATGAAGTCTGACTCCAACTGGCCTGTGAGAATCCTACAAAAAGGAAAAAAAAGAGAATAAATCGGTAGTTCATACGGCTTAGGAGTAAGGATTTAGTTTTGATAGTCAGAAAGTTAGTCGTAATTTTTAAACACCGGCAAACACCCCGGCTGGATTTAGTAATCGGTTGGCTCTCTGTAGCAATCACAGGCAATAGTGTGATTCAAAAGGCGTTTTTGTTTCGACAAACACCACTCGATTAACCTTCTTTCGTTTTATGAAAAGTATCTCGCTTATTCTGTTGTTGCTTTTTGTTTCGTTCTTCAGTGTTCATTTCACAAGCACTGTTCCTTCACGTCAAACGCCCGATGAGGTTTTGCAAACCATTCTCGACAAACTGAACGCTATTGGCGAGATACAGTACGATTATTATCGAGACGTGAACTATCGTTCAGAGAATCACCATAGTGAACTTTCAGGCAGCACGTATTTGGATTTTCGGGCAACGGAGAACGTGACAGGATTCCGGTTCCAGATTATCAGCCCGGCATACCGCTACGTTTATAACGGTCAAAGCTTGTTCTCGACCGAAGAAGATGAGAAAAAGCTGATCGTGTTTAAGCAACCCGCCCGAAGCGAATTCACGTCCATGTCGTTCTTCTATAACTCGCCTGTCACGCTCCGCAACACGCTGGGAAAAATCATTGCCGACACTACAATTCCGAAGGTAGTTGCCGACACCATCATTAACGATAAGGCTTACGACAAGGTCCGGTTTGCATTGAACAGCCAGACGATGCAGAATCTGGGCGGCTTTAGCAAGCTAACCACCGACCGGACTATTTGCTACACTGTCGTGGCCGATAAGCAAAGTCATTTGCCTTACATTGTTGTTCAAACCAACAGCATAACACCCGAAGACTACGTTCTCACGCGCTTCACCAACGTGAAAATCAACACGCAACGCCCCGACGAAAAGACCTGGCACTACATCAACTACGTGAACGACTACAAGACGGTGTATCGAAACTGATCGAGCATACAAAATCCCCCGGTCAGCAACGGGGCCAACCGGGGGGATTCTCTACCTGTTCTCCAACCTATGCAAAAATCAATCTATACAAATGGCTGTAGGGCTGCGGGTAAGAGCGGGTTGCTGCTCACGCGCAGGCCATTCAAAAAACTCATGCTTGGAGCAAAGAAATAGGCCCCGCCTTTCATGGTTACGGCATCGGCAAACCCGAATTTTACATGTGCCGGGTTAGGCGATTGGTCATTCCAGTTTTTGTTCCAGGTTTGGTCGATAAACGAGCCGGGGTGCTGCCCAATCACGGGGTCGATGCCCACATTATCGTTCACGAAACCCTCATTGTTGGCCCATGACTGCTGCATAAATTCAAACTGCCCGGCAATGTCGGCCACGAAGCACATGAAAATGAGTCCCACCCCGCCCGTCGGAAAGTAGTTCGGATCGAGTTCGCCATCGGGGGTCATCACGCGGGGCTTGTCTTCAAACGGAATACCCCGGCGCACAATCCGCTTCGATTTATTGAACGCATCACCGGCGGCATCGTCGGTCACGAAAACGGGGTGGTCGGTGCGGGGGTTTGTTTTGCGAACGTGCCCCTGAAATGGGCATTTCAGACCGTCGTTATCGTTGGTGCGGTACGTAAAGTTATTCGAGATCTTATCCTTCGCAGGGTCCTGTGCATCGTTGTGGTTGGTTACGGGTGTGCCGTCTTCAAACCGCCCCACCACCAGGGCACCCACGCGCTCGCGGTCGGCCTCGTTCGTGTAGCCCAGCGCGTCGGCCAGTTCTTCTTCTTTTTGTTTGAACAATTTCACGTTCTGCTCCAGCTTACGGTACACGAAATAGCTGCCGTAGCTGTCGGCGGTGCGGCCACCGGGATCTTTCACTAGGGCCAGTTTGAGGGGGGCCTCCGGGTTCCAAACCGAGTGTCCACCCTCGAAACTCAGTTGTGCGGCTTCGTCGTCGAGGTCCTTTTTGAAAAACAAGGGCTGACTCACGCCGTCGGCATAGCCGTTGTGCTCGATACCGTTGCCCGTTTTGTTGCGAATTACCTTACCGGCCTCCTCGCGCAGCGGAATGGCGAGGTTCTGCAACGACAGGATAATGGCCCGTTTCAGGGCACGCACGAGTTGGGGGCTGTCGTCGGCAATGAGGATCATGGCATGAATGTCGGCGTCGTAGCCAGCGTCCCATTTACTGGGGTGCGGGTCGTGGAGGGCCGGACCGGAGGCTTTCATACCGTTACGGAAAGCCGGGCTAGTTGGTCGTTTCTCTGCCGGAACACCCAGATAGGCATAACCATTGTTGGTCAGAAACAGGTTGCAGAACATCCCGCCCGAAATCCGGTGCGTTTTGAAGTAGTCGGTCTGCTCCATCTGTTTTTTGGCCGAGGCAACAAATACCCGGCTAAAGGCGGCTATCCAGTCTTTTACGAGGGCCTGCCGCCCCGCCCTGAATTTGATAAACAGGTTGATGGTGTGGTCGCGACCGTGCCCTTTGAGGATGTTCCCCTGCAAATCGGCCATCATGGGCTGAAATTGAGGGTCGGCGGGGTTAATCGCTGTGGAATCAAGTGAGATTGGCATCAGAGTAGTTGGTTTGAGGATACGGAATTAGTTTGAATCAAATGGGTGTCTGGAATCGGAGAGCAGGTTATTGGTATTACCTCGATGTTACGGGGCTACTGTCAGTTAGTCGCAGAGATGGCGGAAGCCGCAAACAACACAGGGGTGAAATTTTGTTAATACACACTGGTTTTGTTTAGCGGATAATCTTCACTGTCCGGCTCTGCGTAGGGGTGCCCACCTGCAACAGATACACCCCCGCATTGCTGGCAAGTCGGAGCGTCCGGCGTTCGGTGGGGGCGGGTTGCTCGATGGTCTCCTCCGACAAAAGCCGACCTTGTGTATCTATCAGCGACAACCGCATCGACCGACCAGCCGCCCCGCTTACTTCGACCTCCACCTGATCGCTCGTGGTGGGGTTGCCCATCACCCGAACCACCAAGTCATTACCCCCGTCCGACGCTTGTCGTGCCCCTCCGCAGATCGGGTTAAAGGTGTAACCGACACTCACCCCCGACTGCATGGCCGTGATGAGAATGGGTTTGGGGTCGAAGCGAAGCCCCGGTTCAACGATGCCGGTGTTGCTCGTGGCCGATGCTCGTTGAATGCCCGGAGCCGAGAAGGTAATGGGTGAGCCGTTGCCCCCGCTCGTGTTGAAGGTGATCGCGCCAGTGCTACAGTTGTACGTGGGAGCCAGGACTTGCAACGCCCCCCCACCCGACCCGCTACAGGCCGTTACGAAGTTGAATGTCATACTCACCACATTGCTTCCCTGCCGCGCCCGCAAGAGCAGCGGCATACTGTTGGCATCCTGCCGAATGTGCGTCGGAATGGTCCCGCTGGGGTTGGCGGTCCAGTCGGTGATGCCCGGAATCTGGTAGTCGATGAGGGAGCCGTTGCCCCCGCCCGTTTGCAGCGTAAACCCGCCCGTTGCGCAGTTGTAGAGGGGAGCCGACAGCGCGAAAGCGGCACTGCCCCCGCCTGCTGCATTGATGACGAAGTTGAAATAGCTAATCCCAATCGTGATGCCGAACATATTGGCCACCGAATACGTGATGGAATAGACCCCCGCCGTGGTGGGGATTCCGCCAATCAGCCCGCCCGATCCACCACTGAATGCCAGACCGGGGGGCAGACCCTCCATTTTGTAGGAAACTGGCCCGGACGATGGCACGATGGCCGCAATACTCTGAAAATAATACACACCCACCGTACCCGTCCGGTCGGGAAACGAGACCACCGTTGGCGGGGCCGGGGGGGTGAGTTTAAAGAGCTGAACGTCGGACGAGAAATCGTTGCCACTCGTGAAAATCACGTTATCGTTGAGGTTCACCGCATTGATGGTTCGTCCGAACAGGGTTGTCTGCACCGGCACCACTTTTGTGCCCGCCGTGGTGCCATCGCTCTCCTGAAGAATGTGTCCCGTACTCGGAAACGTCGGGGTAGTAAGCAGGTAGAGTTTGTTGTTGGAAACAAACAAATCGGAAATGGAACCCGTCAGAATAAGCTGCGTGCCCGCTTCTGTACCGTCGGTCGACCACAAATTGACCCCATTGATCGTAAAATACAGCTTCCCGTTAAATTGGGTCATGTTTTTGGCGTACCCCACTTTAATGGTCCGTGTTCCGGCCAGCGTGCCATCGGTAGCCCGAAGCGTGGGTGTTGGCAGGCCCGTTACGAAAAACATTAGTCCGTTGAAATACACAAACGGAGGGGCTGGAAAGGAGCCTAGCGCACCCGGCACAATGTCGATAACGTGGGTACCTTCGGGCGTGCCATCACTAAACCAGGGTTCGTCTTCAAACGTCGAGATAACGTTACCCCGGAACAGCAGCAGCCCGTCGTAGTTGGTGAGTTGAGAGATCGAGGCAAAATAACGGGGGCCATCGGGAACAGCCGGAATGAGCGGCCCGCCTTTCAGGAAGCGGGTGCCGGCAGCAGTGCCGTCGGTCACCCACAAATCGTTGCTTTGGGTGTCATAGAAGAGCTTATTGCCCGCTGCCACTATCCCCTGAACGGCCCCACCCGTCGGAATGCCAAGTGCATCGGTCAGGCGTTGAGTGCCTGCCGAGGTACCATCGCTCACCCACAAATCAGCACTGAATCCAGTGCTACTGGCTACGAAATACAGTTTGCCATTCACCACGGCGAACTGCCCCGGATCGCTGTTATCTACACCAGGGCGAATGTTGCGCACCAGTCGCGTACCGGCGTTGGTACCGTCGGTTACCCATAGTTCGCGCCCGTTGATGCCATCGTTTGCCGAGAAATAAACCAGCCCGTTGAACTCTGTAAAGCCGCGTGGGTCGAGCACTTGTCGGGGTACGGGCGTGATGCTTCGGAGCAGCGACGTACCAGCCGCCGTGCCATCAGTTACGGCCAACTCAGCGTTTGTACCAACGAGCGAGGTAGCCTGAAAATAGAGTTTTCCGGCGGCTACCCGCGCATGAGTCAGGGTTGGGCGAGTGGTGCCCGGTGCCGGATTGGCGGGTTGGTTGGTGAGTGGCAGTTGCGCCCAAACCGAATTAGCGGTGAGCAACCAACAAGCGGCTCCCAGCCATAGCCGGGACAAACGGACGTGGAAAACGTGTTTCATGGCATTGATGTTGTGGTTTGCGTTATTTTCTACTGATTGAGTCGGGAAAATAAACTAAACCGTAACGCCGGGGCGGAACGAGTGAGCAAGCGGTCAGTGAAAAATCTGATAACCAACCACTTACTCGCGGCATCACCAGCCGCATCCGGGCCAGCATCCCATATTGCAAGGGGAAGTAGGCGAATTGTTTTCATGATGTTTTTGGATAATAGTCTGGAAAGCCTGACGAGACTTGTACAAAGGTCTGCCCTTGCTGCGTGTGCTGAAATACCACAATCATGGGATAAAAAGAGGAACTGAAGGCCGCTATTTATCTGATTTTTTGCGAGTTAACGCCTGCATTTTCTTATCCTGCTCAATCACGTACAACGTCAACTCCTCGATTTTTTCCAGCAGTTTCACCGTCAGCGCGGCAGCATCGACTCCCGATGTAGCCACCTCCTCGGCACTCGGCAAACCGGGCAAGTGGCGGTTCTTCTGGACAAAATGAGCCACCTCGTTCAGAGGGCGGAGTTGGTAATTGGGTTGAAAAACGCGGTCGGCCCAGTCGTCGGTGTCGCCCACGCGCAGCCGGTAGCGTGTCAAGACTACCTCGCCCCGGGCGTTCACGGTGAGCATCTGATCGGTGCCATCGGGCGAGAAGTTGGGGTTGAGCAAATGGGTGAATTTGAGTTTACCCCCCGCCCCGCGAATGTTGATGATGCCCCGCACGTCGAGCGGAAACTGGGGCGAATCGGTGCCGATACCCACGACCATGCTACTGTTATCCGGGTCGCCGAGCACAACGGCGTTGGAAACCGACACGCGGGCTTGTTCGCCAATGGCGGTGGCATTGGTCAGGTTTTGGCGACCCATTCGAGCCTCGAACCCAACCGCCGTATTGTACTCTCCGGTTAGGTTGGAAAGGCCCGCTTTGCTGCCCACGAACACATTGCCTGACCCCCCGTTGGCAAACCCCGCCGAGTCGCCGAGGGCAACGTTGAAACTGCCCCTCTGATTGTGGTATCCGGCGCGTGGCCCCAGAGCAATGTTGTTGATCCCCGTGGTGTTTTGGTAGCCCGCCGATTGGCCAATGAGTGCATTACAAAAGCCGGTGGTATTCCGATTACCGGCAAAACTGCCCAGCACCACGTTGAAAAATCCAGTCGAGTTTGCACTAGCGGCCTGATGCCCCATGAAGGTGTTCAGATAGCCCGTTGTGTTATTCTGACCCGCCTGTCGCCCCACAAACGTATTGGCCGAACCCGTATTGTTGTTGTTTCCGGCCTCTGACCCCAGAAAGGTGTTATCGCTGCCCATCGAGTTGTAGTGGCCCGCATACCCGCCCAGAAAGGTGTTGAACACACCGGCTCCGTTGAAATACCCGGCCTGCATACCCACAAAACTGTTGCCGATACCCGACGTGTTGGTCCGGCCCGCTTCCGACCCGATGAATGTATTACCACTTGCCGTATTGACCAGCCCGGCGTTGTAGCCCAGCATGGTGTTGTCGCCTGCGTTTGTTGCTGAGTTGCCCGCCCCGAAGCCGACTACTGTATTACGGACTCCGGTGGTGTTAGCATACCCGGCCTGATAGCCCAAGAACGTGTTCAGACTACCCGACGTATTGGCATAGCCCGATTTGCTGCCCACAAACACGTTGTTCGACATGGTATTGTTATACCCCGCTGAGTCGCCGATGGCAATGTTCCGGCTGCCGTTCTGGTTCTGATAACCCGCCTTGACACCCAGGTAGACATTGCTTGACCCGGAGGTTGTTCGATAGCCCGTGTAGTGACCCGAAAATACATTCCCCAGTCCAGAGCCGTTGCTGCTAGCTGCCCCAGCAAACGCACCGATCAGCGTGTTGAACCGCCCCACCGTATTGGTTGAGCCTGCCCCTGTACCCACATACGTGTTCTCAAAGCCGGTTGTGGTCCCATTCCCAGCCCCATGCCCCAAAAATGAATTAGAGTAGCCCGCCTGATTTTGTGTACCGGCATTAGAGCCTATGAAGGTGTTGTAGTCGGCAGTAGACGTGTTCAGGCCCGCCCCCGACCCAATGAAGGTATTTTCATCGCCGGTGGACAGGAAATAACCAGTTCCCCGGCCCATCAGCACATTGTCGCGCCCGGACGATAGGGTAAAACCCGACTGATACCCCACTACAACGTTGCTGGTGCCACTACTACCTGTGCCGGAAATATTTAGACCAGCACCGATCCCAAAAATGGTGTTGAACGAACTGGGTGTACTCGTAGCGGGCGTTCGGACTATCAGATTGCTTTGAGCCTGCCCGAATCGGGCTACGAAAAGGAGCAGCAGAAGTAGAGTTTGTTTCATCGTCATAAAGTAAAAAACCAGCCCACCCGAAAGCAGGCAGGTTGTTGATTAGCCAACGCGGGTTCCGTTCCAGAGTAGGGTCTCCTTCTCCGTACATTCACGGCCTTTCTGCGTCCAGATACCATCGAAGGTAGTATTGGCTTTTAGCGTAAACTGAAACGTGCCGACGTAACTCAGCACCGGACAGGTCAGATTATTTTTGTACAGGACTTCGTACCACGTGCCTTTCAGCACAGCACCAGTTTGGGTTCCGATCAGGAATCCGCAGTGCCGGAAACCGGTAGCATCGTCGGCAGTACCCGTCCAGGCTCCGGTGAGTTGCTTTGGGTTGGCAGCATCAGGTTTGAGAGCCAGCCTTGCACTGCCGACGTAGTTCTTGCCGGTTCCGCAATCGCTCCATTGGGTTTGCCAGCACCCCTCGAAGGGGTTTGGTTTGGATGTTGTTGTCATGAGTTTGTCTGATTTTTATTAAGCACAATGTTATCCGTATTGATTTTGGGGCAGATTCGACAAGCCTCTGCCCCGTCCTGCATAAACCAGCGGCACGTAGCGCGTATGCTACATTCCAGTCCTGATAGCACCCGTATCAGCGCGTTAGAACGAAAAATTTTGAGCCGACTGGCATATTGACCGAATTATCCTGATTATATATAGACCAGGTACTGGGTTTCCAGACACCCACCTCCTGGGTGTTATAAACCGAAGTCCAATAGTGGGTCAGAAACACGTAGGAAGTGGAAGCAGGAACGGCTGGTTCGATCAGGAAATGGTTCCCCGTGATTTTACCCGCCTGTGCTTCAGTCGTGAAAATGCCATTGTCGATTACAACGTTAAACTCGGCTCCTGGAACGATGGGGCGGCTGAAAGTCTGGTTAAAAATCCGCCACCGTCCACTTGAATACCAAACCCCTACGGCACTGTTGTTGTAGGTGCCGTTCCATCGTTGGGTGACGAGTAGTCTTGCACCGGGTTTGTCGTTGAGCAACGGGTGGTCCAGAATGGTGGTGTTACCACTGCTGTTAGCGGCTGTCGCTACATGCTTAAAAGCCTGATCGGTAGGGTTGGTGATGAGCAGATTGTATTTCAACCCGGTCGGCATGGCTGTGAGGTTTTGGTTAAAAACACGCCATTGCCCACCTGTATAGTAAACACCAACCGGATTTTTGTTGTAAACATTACCGCCCTCCCAATTGGCCGTAATAATCAGGATGGCATTGGCATTGTTGTTCAGAGCGGCTGTAGATATAGTTGATGTGTTACCCAGAATATTTGTACTACCTGTAACATGGGTGGCGAAGGTGTACGTAGGCGCAGGCAAAGCGGTTTTGAATGTAATAGCAGAGCTGTAGGCCGTGCCTTTATCGTTGGTAGCGTAGGCCCGCGCATAATACGAGGTGTTGGCTTCCAGTCCTGTCAGGGTAGCTCCTGCCAAAAGTGGAAAAGGTCCATTGGTTGAGCCAATTTCAACTTTGCCGTCAGCCAGAGTCGGTGTTAAGTTGGTTTTACTGTACACCACACCGTGCTGGTTAATGGTGGCCCCACCATTACCGTCGATGGTGGCAGTGATGCGGGCCGAAGTCGGGGTGAGATCGCTGGCCACGGGGGCGTTGGCGTTCATAGTCGGCATCGTGGTAACGACTATTGGTGTTACCGGCTCTGGCTCTCTCCTCTTGCAGTTTTGGAGACTTAGGATCAGACCAGCACTTAGAGTCAATAAAAGTGGAAGTGAGCGAATCGTTTTCATGGCACATGGGGATTATAGTCTGGTAAGCAGTCGGGAATTTGCCCGACTTGAACACCACAAAGGTCTTTCCCTACCAACTCCCCCGAAATACCACGATCATGTGACTAGCAACTGCCTAAACCAGGGCCACATACCTACCGCTTACTGGAACGGAAAAGTCTTCCCAAGTTTCCGGGCGATTTGTTTGTATGTTTTGGTATTGCAACGACTAAGGCAAAAAACATAATCCACGCCTATGCTTCTCCCCGACTATGCCACTCTACGCATGCTGCTCGACGGCATGCTGCTGATGATGATTTTGTATGCCCTATTCAGCTATGTGGTTCACCGGCACCGGCTCTTCATTTTCTACGCGCTGTATATGAGCACCATGCTTCTCTATCTGCACATCCGGGCCGAAGCGGGCGGGCAGGTAACCGGCTGGGATACCGGTGTTGAGTCGGTGGTGTTTCTGTTTTATATTCAGTTCGCAACCGTGCTCATGCAAATTCGGCAAAACGACGAGTGGAGCTATCGAACCCTACAATCGATGACTTGGGTACTGGGTCTTAGCGGGGTGCTCTCCGTTGGCCTATATACCCTTCATGCCAGCCCCGACCTGATCCGATGGACCCACGGGGTATCCAGACTCTACATGGTCACCTGCACCTTCCTGATTCTCCCCCGACTAGCCAAACTACGGCACCCGGTGTTGCCCTATTTCATCGCTGGCACGGGCGTGTTCATCGCCTTCAGCACCGTCACTCTCGCCTATGCCATCTACCCGGCTTCGTTTGCCAACGCAGGACCAAGCGCATTTGGGCACCCATTAACCTATATGCAGATCGGCGTATTGCTGGAGGTTTTGTGTTACACAATGGGCATTTCGGTGCAGAATCGCCAAACCGAGCGGGATAAACTGTCTTTCCAGGCTCAGTTAATTTCCCAACTGCGAGAGAACGAAGCCAAGCAGATCCGGCTCAACGCCCTTCGGGACGAAATTGCCCGCGATCTCCACGACGAAATGGGGTCGCAGCTCTCCAGCATTAGTATTATGGGGCAGGTAACGGCCCAACTTCTGCCGCCCGACCACCGCGCCCGCCAACGGCTAAACACCATCAGCGAAACGGCCCGGCAGGTCATGGATTCCATGCGCGAGATTGTCTGGAGCCTCAACTCCAACAGCGAATCATTGCAAAACGTAGGTCTGCGCATTGGCGAAACAGCCCATGCCCTATTCGATGGCACGCCTATCCATCTGGCTATTCAACTACCCGATGCGGGCGAGCCGCTCTTCCTCAGCAGTCGCCAACGGCGCGACCTGTACTTGATTGCTAAAGAGTGCCTGAACAACATTGTTCGCCACGCAAACGCCCAACACGTGCGGCTCGAGCTAACCCAAACCACGAACACCCTACGCCTGTGCATCACCGACGACGGGCAGGGTTTCGACCCGGATCAACTTACGAGTGGGCTGGGGATGAGTAGTTTGCGCAAACGAGCAGCTCAAATGGGCAGTCAATTGCAAATCGACAGCAGACCGGGTAAGGGAACCCGCATGGAATTGGTTTATCCGGCCAACGAACTGACTCGACCTGTAGTTTATGCCGTGCAGGAGGGTCTCCTCTCGGTTCAATAAACGGTTGTCAAGGGCGATACTTCGCCACCGCTTCCGTAACGGAATGCACGTGCAGTTTCTCGTAAATCCGCTTGATGTGGGTTCGGACGGTCTCGATGCTGATGCCCAGTTCAGCCGCTACGAGTTTGTAACTTAAGCCCTGCGTCAGATAATGCAGCACCTGAGCTTCGCGGCTCGTGAGTTGGTCTAAATCGGCGGTTTGGGTGGCGCGGGCCGGGAAAGTGGCAATCACTTTGCGGGCAATGCTCGGCGACATGGGCGCGCCCCCCGCATACACGTCCTGAATGGCTCTAATAATCTGATCTGGTGGAGTCTGTTTGAGCAAGTACCCTGATGCCCCCGCACACAAGGCGCGAAACACCCGGTCGTCGTCGTCGAACACGGTCAACATCAGCACCTCCACATTCGGGAACTCCCGGTGCAGACTCGTTACGGCCTGAATCCCATCCCGACCGGGCAAGTCGATGTCCATCAGCACTACGTCGGGCTGGAGTTGGAACACCTGATCGTTGGCCCGCAGGCAGTCGCCAAAAGCCCCCACGAGCTTAAACCCGTCCGTATCGGAAACCATCACCGATAGGGCCTCGCGCAGGGGTTCGTTATCTTCAAACAGCAGGATGCGAATCATGGGGCGAAATGGATAAGATGATGCAAAAGTACGGCGTGAATGGGTACAGATTGATCCCATATTCATGGGACGGAATGGAACGCGGATTAAGCTGATTGGGCTGATTTACACAGATTTTCAGTGTTAATCAAACCAAATAATCCGTGTAAATCAGCCCTATCCAGTTAATCCGCGTTCCATTTTTACCTAAACAACCAACGTTACCGTCGTTCCCTGCCCCGCGACCGAGTTGATCTGTAAGGTGCCGCCGATATTCTCGGCGCGTTTGTGCATGTTTTTCAGGCCGTTACCGCCCCCACTGCTGGCTTTGGGACGGGCCACGT
The DNA here is from genome assembly GCA_004292855.1 of Cytophagales bacterium. Lineage (GTDB taxonomy): Bacteria > Bacteroidota > Bacteroidia > Cytophagales > Spirosomataceae > Rudanella. Next base: position 11,563 of record RDXN01000077.1, on the reverse strand, counting down.
CGAAACCGCGCCCATTGTCTTGAATGATTAGGAGCAGCGTCGCGCCCTCGCGTTGCAGCCGGACGCGTACCTGCGTGGCCTCGGCGTAGCGGGCGGTGTTGGTGAGGGCTTCCTTGAAAATCAGAAAAAAATCGTGCCGTTTTTCGAGGGGCAGGCTCAGGGATAGCACCGTCGGGTCGGCGTCGAGGCTGACGGTGGTTCCGGTGTCGGCAAAGAGTTCGTTGGCCACGTCGCGCATGCGGGCCACGACCTTCTCCATCGAGTCGTGGTCGGGGTTGATGCTCCAGACAATGTCGCTCATGGCCCCCATCACCTGCCGGGCCGTTTGGCCGATGCGCTCAATCGACTGTTGGGCACGGTCGGGGTCGCGGGTGGTGTTGAGGGCCGCAGAGCGGCTCAGGATGCTGATGGAACTGAGGTAGCTGCCCATATCGTCGTGGAGGTCGCGGGCAATACGGTCGCGGGTTTGTTGCAGGCGCAGGAACTGGCGGATGCGGTAACGGTAGAAGAGGTACAGTAAGGCACTGACAAAAACGAGTCCGTACAGAAACATCATTGGCAGAAACCACCACCGGAGCCAAAGGGGGGCTTCGACAATAATTTTAAGGCGGGCGGGTTTTTCTGTAGGCTGACGGGCGTCACGGACTTCAAAAAGTAGTTCCCCATTAGGCAAGTTGGGTAATACTATAAAGCTATCACAAGTGGTGATCGTTTGTTCAAACAATGCCCCAACTCGATATGAATATAAAGGATTGGGCGATCTTGTTGAAAAAGAGATAATGGCATTATTATGCCTATATTCTAAGTAAAGTACAGAATCGCCTTGCTTAAATTTCGATTGCATTGCTTCTACAAAAGGCTTATTGATCGACTTAGCATTGGTTATATCAACCGATTGAGAGTTACCAGTCACGTATATACTCAGCAACCAAACCATTAGGAACCAGCGACTCATAAGGCTTTTTGTGATCGAAACAATCTACTGTGCTGAAAAAACCCCCACGTAAACACCCCATATCCAACGGCACTCATTATTCCTTTAAGAGTATCAAAGAAATAGTATAAGTCAAGAGATGTTTCGATAAAGTAATTACTAAACAAAGAGGTATTAGCTGAAAAAAAACCTATTGTGAAAAAACCGCTATAGTAATAAAATGCTGGTTGTTGTCGCAGTGATTTCTCGGATGGTTGGTTTAATAGTTGTATCAATCCAGCAAAGCCGCATAAACTCAATAGTAACCAGGCCAGAGTTCTTGTGATTGTATTAATATGGTTAAAACCAACCCAGACATACACTTCCACCAGTACAGAAACAGCCAGTAGACCAGCTATAATTGTTGACCAACGTCTCAATTTGTCTATTGACCTAAAATAAACTGCGCTAATCCACAATACAGACCACGTTTTGAAATAATACAGGAAATGGTTTCTTACGAGATTGAATCGTAGAATTATTGATATGATTTCCAGTAAAAGCAACGCCACCAAAAATAAGACAAGCTTTTGTTCGCGATCTGAAAGTTCACGCCAATAGTTCGATCCAAAACCTATGGGTAGAAGTATAGCTGCAACACAGAGGTAGCCAATAAAATCTATGAAATCATATACGCTCATAACTGCCTGCTAGAGATTTACAGATCACAAGGTTGCCTGGATGAACATTCACCGGATGCTTCGGCCATTGTCATGCATACAGAAAAGATAGTTGGCTCTTCTAACTAATGCTCTCTACTGTCAATCTAAGTGGTATGTGATAAGCTTGGCCCCCTTGACACACACTATCGAAACAAGTTTACCACACACCACTCAGATGGTTCTACTGCTACGGCCCATACGGTAATGGCTAGAAATAAGTACAACATCCAGTCTATACTATCGTACGGGGTCACTCTTGGTATCAGCTAATAGTGGCATTGCAGGGCTGACGAGGTGGGCAATCGCCTGGATCAGAATCATCCTTAACATGGCTGCTGCACATATAGAATGCAGTTCCTGCTTGAGCTTGAGCATCAATAAACTGAAGCATCATAATCCGGGTGCGACCAGAATGGCTGGGAATGGTAGGGTCAAGGCCGTCATTGTTCATCCCCATCCGGATCAGAATGGTACTGGCTCTCCCTAAGTATTGCTTATCGGTTAGCAACAGTCGAAACGTCTGAATATCCAGCGCGTAACCGCGTAAGTCGGCATCTTCGGGCTTATTCAGCCCCGTAATGACGGCGTCGGCAAAGCGTTTTAAAGACATCCTGGCCGCACTTGGCGATAGTTGTTGAGTGAAATTGAGCACATAATGCCCAACTGTTTTCCGCCCCCCTCTTCCATCGCTGATTGTTTTACGGTATAGATTCTCCACAAAACCAACCGATGGCGACTGATTGTCCGGGCAGCAGAATGAACCTGAAACCACCAACTGAGGTAGCAGACAGGCATCCAAACCAAAACAGATTTTCACATTCAGACATCTGCTTCGTTCAAAATACTGTAGTGTTCTCAGAATTGCTTTTTTGCTGATGGTCAGGCTGATCGGTTTGGGTAAGGGCTGACAGTCAGTAAGTCCCTGAGTCTCTCTGGCATGGTTGAGAAAGTTACGCAGGTAGGCCAGAAAATCGGGCAACCTTCCTGGTCCTTTTGTCAGCTCAGCCAGTTTCTTATGGTGGCTGCCTGTTGAGTCTGGCTTTCCAGCATAGTTTGTGAAAAAATCAAAAGCCGCTTGCTGGGCATCATCTGTAGTGTTTGGTAAGGCCATAGTTGAAACGTGATTGAAAGTTAAACTATACGGGTATGAGCTGATCAATGGCTTGCCGTACTAATTCCCAATTAGGTAAGGACGCGGCAAAAAAAGTCGTCTTACTGGTTTCTACAGCTACTTGTCGGCCATTAAAACGGAAGATAGCCTTTAACTCAGCCGGAGTTAGAAACTGTTTTCGGCGGGTACGGGCATAATTCTGCGCACGAACAGCCATTCCTGCTATGACTGCCGTTGCTCCCGAAGATTCGTCAAAGTCAGGCTGCGAAGCGGGGGGGCTGGCGTAACAGGTGACAGCGTTCCCATAGTTACTCTGAAACTGCCGACCTGTTGAATCAACACCACCTACAATAATTCCAGGCAAATTAGCTACCTGATATTGTCGGGCAAGATCATTCAGTAGAGTGTCAATGTTTTGACCAACCGTTTTGCTCCCCCCTGCCGAGAACAATACGATGACTCCTTTATCCTCAAGCCATTTGGTAACAAAGTAAACCGCCAAGTCATAGATAACCGGGAACTTTATGCCCTGATAGGTAAAAGACTCTGAAATGAACAAGACATCGCCTTTTTTCAAATTCAATACGACCGGGCTGCTCAAAGCCATATTGAACCGGATATTGGCACCATAAAAACCCTCTTCTTTGATTCGACGTTTAGCCGGATATTCCAAACTCACACAACGACAAAAAACGTTACTCTCAGTTCCTGCGTTCTCTCCTGCTACCCGTAGCGAGTCTTGTCCGTGTTTATTGATACAGTTCAGTGGCAAATCGTCAATGAATTCAAAGAGTGATTCCATCGAGCCTTTTTGCTTCATCCAGATTTCCATGATGGGGTCGATAGAACCTGGCATTGATGGTATTGGACGACTCAAATGGACAATCTGTTGAGCGTATCTAATCTTTAGCGACGAAGGAGGCAAGGCGGGAATGTCGCGTATAAATTCTTTGCGCCCTTCAATGGCAATTTGAGGGGGTTGGGTCTGCATCTGATTGAGCGGATCAATGTGCCATTTCAGTAGCCAATCCTGATTTCCATTACCCGACCCACCCAAACGATAACGCTTGAAATCGCGCATCTCCAGATCGGAAAACAACGCCGAAAAGGAAGCCGTTTCTCCAATCCTGTTCAACAATCGCAGGAAGTGTAATTGGTTAACTTCGCTCAGATTAGCGGCTATAACCTCAGCATGATCCTCAAATGCCCAAGTCCAGTCGGCTTCTGATTTTGGTTCGCTACTGGGGAGGTTTAAAATTCGGGCAAGCGTCTGCGAGTGATAAGTAAATATTCTACCTGTTTTATACAGCTCTTTCCACTTTTCTGATGTGGGTGGAAATAAGACGTAGTCTCCCTGATTAATGGTGGCTTCCATATAACGTAGATTTTGATGGGTCAAATTTATTTATAACCCCCACACCCCGCCATCCCATAATCATGTGACTACCCTCCTACTGATACACCCGCACGTAATCGACCTCCATGCGCTGGGGCCAAATGCTGTCGTCAATGCCTTTGAGGCCACCCCAGTTGCCACCCACGGCGATGTTCAGGATCAAGAAAAAGGGTTGATCGAACGGCCACTGTGCCTCGCTGCCGCCCAATACCGAGCGTTGCACGGTGTAGAAAACCTGCTTATCGACCATAAACTCAATCTGCTTATCGGTCCACTCCATTGAATAGAGGTGGAACTCGGTCGTTACGTTGGCGATGGTTGTTTTGCCTTCTTTCTGGGTGTTTTTCGAGTGGTTATAGTCCAGCGTGTGGACCGTGCCATGCACAACGCCCTCTTCGTAGCCCACGTGTTCCATAATGTCGATTTCGCCACATTTGGGCCAGCCCGCCGTACCGATATTCTCGCCCAGCATCCAAATCGCGGGCCATGTACCAACGCCCTTGGGGAGCTTGGCCATCACCTCGATACGCCCGTATTTCCAGGTTTTTTTGCCTGCCGTCAGGAGACGGGCCGAGGTGTATTTCCGAGCCTGATAATCTTCTTTGCGGGCTTCGATCACCAGCTTACCATTTTCAACACGGGCGTTCTCCAGGCGTTTTTCGGTGTAAAACTGAAGCTCATTGTTGCCCCAACCGTTGCCGCCCACATCGTAGGCCCACTTGGTCGGGTCGGGCAGGCCCGGCGTCTCGAACTCGTCGGCCCAAACCAGTTTTAGTACAGCGGGCGCGGGTGGTGTTACCACTACGGGCGGCAATGGTGTGGGGGTTGGGGCCACGGAGTTGCCCCCTTTGCACGCTACAAGTGTGGCAATCAGGAATGTATTTAGTAAGGTCTTCATTGGGAATGGTCGTAAATAGTTGTGTTATTAGCTTCGTGTTTTACTGGTAAACCCGTACCCAGTCGACCTCCATGCGTTGAGGCCAGATAGCCTCGTCGACCCCCTTTTGGCCACCCCAATTACCGCCCACGGCGAGGTTCAGGATGAGGTAGAACGACTGATCGAACGGCCATTGCTCGTAGCGTTTGCCGTATGACTCCTTGTCGAAGGTGAAGTAAAGTTTACCATCCACCAGGAAATCAATCTGCTTCGTGGTCCAGTCGACGGCGTAGGTATGAAACGTTGTGCTGGCGTCGGCAATCGTAATTTGCGCTCCCTGCTGCGTTTTCTTGACGTGATTGTAGGCCTGCGTATGGACGGTTCCATGCACCACGCCGGGGTCGAAACCCACGTGTTCCATAATGTCGATTTCGCCATCGTCGGGCCACACGAACGGGTCGGTTCCGGCCAGCATCCAGATAGCGGGCCAGGTGCCGCGTCCGGCGGGCAACTTCGCCCGAATCTCGAACCGTCCGTGTTTCCATTCCACCTTGCCTTTGGTGCGAAGCTTGGCCGAGGTGTAGCCTCGGTTCTCGAACGTCTCTTTACGGGCCTCGATCACCAGTCGACCGTTCTCGACACGGGCGTTTTCGGGGCGGTCGTTTGTGTAAAACTGAAGCTCGTTGTTGCCGAAGCCACCGCCACCCACGTCGTAGCCCCAGCGGGCGGTGTCGGGGCGGGCTGCGTCGGGGCGGGTTTGGCCGGGCTTACCCAGGGTACTCCCGTCGAATTCATCGAACCAGACGAGTTCGCGCTTCCCGACCTTGGCCGGGATAGTATCGGAGGGGCAGTTGGCGAAGGCCGGTCCGGTTAAACAAAAGAACAACAATGAACGGAGCATACAAGTGGTGGTTTATTTCGGGCCAAACGCCCACGTAAGGAAATCGGGCATCACCCGACCCCATGTTTCGGGGTCGTGGTGACCGCCCTCTACTTCGACGTATCGGACGCCTTGATTGTCACGGATATACCCTTTCTTTTCCAGTTCCCTGATCAGATCAAGCGTATCGTCAATAGAGTCGATCACGCCGTTGTTGTTGCGGTCGCTGTCCTCGTCGAGCGTGCCCGTCTGGAACCAGAACCGTTGGCTAGGGTTGTGTTTGCCTTTGCGCACGAGGTCGTGCATGATGCGGTCGGTCTCGTCGTCGTAGGCCGAGTTGAATTTCTTGCTCCGCCACCAGAACGACCCCGAAAATACACCCGCCTTACCGAACCTGTCGGGGTGATGAAACGCAATATCGAATGCCGACAACCCACCCAACGAGAAGCCCGCAAAGGCCGTTTCGGCAGGATCGCTGGTGACTCGGTAGTGTTTGTGAATATAGGGCAACAGTTCGGTCAGCACGAAATCGGTGTAGAGGGCTGCCTTACTGCCTCGCTTCATGTAGTCGGGTTGGGCCGCCGTGCCATACTCCTGAATGCGGTCGGCGTTGGCGTGCATGGCCACGAGCACAAACGGGCGAATGGCCTGTTGGTCGTAGAGCGAATCGAGTACGTCGGTCAGGCGAAGCCGGGGGATGTCCTGCCCGTCGTTGAGCAACAACAGCGGGTACGTGATGGCGGTTTTGTCGTAGCCGGGGGGTAATAAAATGTCGAGCCGGACGGTCCGGGAGAGTGGTACGGAATAGAGCGAATCGTCGCGGACAACCGCAACGGAGGGGGTCGAACCTGCCGGGGTGGGATCGGCCATAAGCAGAGAAATAAGCATCAACAGGAGATTCACAAGGGGCAAAATAATGACTTTTTTAGGTGGTTCGGGGCCTGACGTCGGGCAATTTATCCGATTTTAACTAATTTCCCCCGTTCAACCAACCGACCAACGCTTTGCACGAAGAATATCGTACCTACTACTCGCACCACCTGGGCCGCAACATCGAGATGCTTGTGTACGGCAACTGGGGTTACCCCGTGCTGGTGTTTCCGACCACGATGGGCCGCTTTTTTGAGGCCCGCGATTTTAAGCTGACCGACGCCGTGAGTGGCCACATCAACAGCGGTCGCGTGAAACTGTACTGCATCGACAGCATTGACCGCGATAGCTGGTATGGCAAACACCTGCACCCCGGCGCGCGCATCTGGAACCATGTGCTATACGACAAGTTTCTGTGCGAAGAACTCGTCCCGTCTATTCAGCGCGAGACCAGCACGGGCAAAATCGGTGTGGCCGGTTGCAGTTTTGGTGGGTTTCAGGCTCTAAACTTCGCCTTCCGCCACCCCGATCAGGTGGGGCACCTGTTCTCGATGGGCGCGGCCTTCGACATCCGCTCGTTTATGAGCGGCTACTACGACGACAACGTGTATTACAACAACCCGCCCGACTATATCCCGAACGCCCACAACGACGAGTTCTACCGGATGAATATTGTGCTGGGAACGTCGGAACACGATTTCTGCAAAGGCTCCAACGTCCAGATGGCGGGCATTCTGGGTAATAAAAACATTCCCCACTGGCTCGACGTAGTGCCCTGGGGCGAACACGACTGGCCCGTTTGGCGCAGCATGTTCCCCCGGTATCTGAACATGATTTAACAACCTAAATCTTTATGTGGCCTACCCTTAACTATACCCCTGCCGAGTCGACACTCGAAAACGCCGTTGGGCGACTGACCCAGTACATCGAAGAAGTTCCGGCGCAATTGTCTGGCCTTTCCGAAGCTGAATGGCAACAGAAATCGCCCCGCAAATGGTCGAAAAAAGAGTTGCTCGGCCATCTGGTCGATTCGGCTCTGAACAACCTCAAGCGGTTTACCGAGGCTCAGTTTGGCCCCGAACCCTACACGTTTGTGTCGTACCGGCAAAATGAGCTGGTGATGGTGAACGCCTACCAGAACCTCCCCGCCGAACATTTGCTCCGGCTCTGGCAGGCCCTGAACCGGCAAATCATCTACGTAGTCCGCGACCTGCCCGACATGGCCCGGCAACGCAAAGTACTCGTCAAGGGCAGCGATGGCCCTCCCCACACGCTCTCGTGGCTCATTCAGGATTACGTGGGGCACATGGAACACCATTTAAAGGCACTTTTGTAATTAATCATTCATAACAACCTAAAATTCAACACCTCAAATGAAAAAAATTGGCATCCTGTTTGGTCAGGAAAACACGTTCCCGCAAGCCTTTGTGGACCGGGTGAACGAAAAGCAGAGCGATTTCAAAGCCGAGTTCGTCCATATCGACCGCGTGGAGCAGAGCGTCCCGACGGATTACGCCGTGATTATTGACCGGATTTCGCAGGACGTTCCGTTCTATAAGGCGTTTCTGAAAAATGCGGCCCTCACTGGCACCGCCGTCGTGAACAACCCGTTCTGGTGGGCCGCCGACGAGAAGTTTTTCAATAATGCGTTGGCTATTCAGTTAGGCGTCCCCGTTCCGAAGACCATTTTGCTGCCCTCCAAAGACCGCCCCGACGATACGAACCACAACTCGTTTCGGAACCTCGGCCACATGGATTGGGACGGTATTTTTGCCCACATCGGGTTCCCGGCCTTCATGAAACCCCACGCGGGTGGTGGCTGGAAGAGCGTCTATAAAGTGGACAACCCACACGAGATGTTCAAGGCCTACGACGAGACGGCCCAACTCGTAATGCTCTACCAGGAAGCCATCGACTTTACCGACTATTTCCGGTGCTACTGCATTGGCGGGAAAGACGTTAGGATTATGCCGTACGAGCCGCGCAACCCGCATCACCTGCGCTATGCCGCCGAGATGCAAACGACCGGCGACGCGGGCAAGAAGCTCCTCGCCACCATGCACGACTACGTGTTGAAGCTCAATCACGGCCTCGGCTACGATTTCAATACGGTCGAATTTGCCGTGCGCGACGGTATCCCCATCGCCATCGACTTCTGCAACCCCGCCCCCGACGCCGACGTAAATTCGGTTGGTCAGGCCAACTTCGACTGGGTGGTGGAGGCTGCGGCCAACATGGCCATCGAGCGGGCCAAGCGCGTGCAGAAAGGCAAAGACAACCTCACCTGGGGCACGTTTGTGCGTGGGTCGGTGAGTGGCGCGGGACCGGTTGGCGTTCAGCCAGAAAAGGCGGAAGCTAAAGTAGAAGTTGGCGAAGCCGTGAAAGAGGTGAAGCCGAAAGCGAAGAAGGCAGAAGCTCCAAAAGAGGAAAAGCCAAAGAAGGGTAAGAAGTAAGAATCGGCATAAACTGGTTCTACCAATCAGCACAAAAAAAGTACCGACCCAAAATTCGGTACTTTTTTTGTGCTGATTCCAACCGTTCAACGGTCAAACGAATCTTGTAAAAAAAACGGTTATGAAACACATCCTTCTGATTATGCTGAGTCTGGGCGTATGCGCCTGCAACTCGCAAACGAATGTATTGCCCGACGATGAGTTAACGGGAGTATGGATCGAAACTTCGGCCCAAAAAGACACTCTGATTTTCAATCTCGACCACAAGGGAAATAGTCTTCCCAAAACTCTTACGGTTAAGCGGGGCCGTGAGATCAATGCGGGGGGCTACTTGGTTCCTAAAATTGGAAGTGGACTCTACAAATATGAATTTATCACCAGTGGTGACAGAAGTGGCCGAATTGATGTGATCAATCTATTGTCCAGTTTCAGTGGCAGCACTGATTACGCCTTCCAGCGAAAAGGAAATCAGATTGAGGTAGAAAATTTCTTCGAACTCGGTTTCAACAAACCGGCAACCGCCACCCGAACGCTGATCCGATTGTGAGGTATTTTACCTTTGCTTTGATTGTTCCTGACTATCCCGCAAGATCCTGTACACGTCGGCCAGGGTGCGAAACCGGTTGGCGTGGCCGATGGAACCAATACCGGTCATGATGAGGGCAAAGCCGCCCGTACTGACCCAGAACCAGGTGGAGTCGCCCGCGTCTTTGAGGTGCGATCCGTGTAGCAGCGTTGCCAGCCCACTACCGAGCAACAGCCCGCCGAGGCCACCCAGCCACCAGAAGCGGGCGATCAACTTTCGTTCGCGCTCGGGTCTCATGGTTTGTCGGTAGTCAATCTATTCTTCTCCTCCAGACGTTTTTCTCTCAGTTTGGCGACAGCCGCCTGTAGCTTGTAATTGGTTTTATACTCTTCAGCCATTTTTTTCTGTTCGGCCCGCTTGCGCTCCATCGCGGCTCTTGCCCAGGCAACAGCCCGCTCATTACTGGGTTTGAATTCTGGTTCCATCGCTTCCTTTATTTGTTTCAAAATTACGTTTTCGTTCGCGCTCGGGTCTCATGATTTGTCATTCGACTGGGCTATTAACCTATCGAAAGCTTCAAAAACGTGAATCTTGTCAGGGTTATCGCCCCGGAGAATGATGGCCGTATGGTACATGATGCCTTCCTTATCCATGATGCCCCCATCTAATTTGAGATAAGTTACACCCCTGAACTCGTAAAACCAGCCATCGAATTTACGCGCTCTACTGCGTTGCCGACCATCCGACGAATCACAGATAAAACAATAGCCCGCTTATTTTGAGCATCCAAAAACTGCTTGAAAATAGCCGCCATCGTTGGTGGAATACGGAGATCAGGTGGAGCGGGCTTGTCGGAAAGATTGGCAACCAACTTGATGAGCATCTCAAAGACATGCTGCCCAAAGTCAGGTTCGTTCGGGAACAAATAGCCACTCGGAACAAAATTCACCTGATAGGCTAAACCATATTCCGTAGTAAAAAGATAGGTGTGCTATTCGCTATCTGAACTATTAAACGGGTAGCTTTCCGTAGCCATCTTTCACGGGTGTTCGTTTGAATAGCTCATTAACTATGGCCTGCGTCCTCGGATTCGTTTTGAAATCCTCCACCATACGCTTTTCCTCTTTCCGCTTGCGTTCCGTTGCGGCTTTTGCCCAGGCAATGGCCCGGTCGCTGCTGGGTTTGAATTCTGGTCCCATCGCTTTCTGTATTTGTTTCAAAATTACGTTTTCCACCCTAACAAAAAAACGGCAAATCGGGTGCGATGGATTAGACGACGTACAGCCTGGTAAGTATAAGTCGCGGAGAATCACTACATTTCACTTCCTTTAACCATCACTACATTGGCTTCCTAACCCCGATGGACGTTCAACCCGCCATCTTCCCCCAACGCCAAACTCCTCGGCGTGTCGCCCGACACCGTGAGCGTGCAGATGACCCGCATGGGTGGGGGCTTTGGTCGACGTTTACAGGCCGATTTTGCGGTGGAAGCCGCCGAGATATCGAACCTGGCGAAGGTGCCCGTCAAGGTGATCTGGACCCGCGAAGACGACATGAGTGGGGGCAGTTACCGGCCCTGCTGCCGTTACCGGTTCGAGGCCGCGCTCGACGCGCAGAACAACCTGATCGGCTACAAGTTGCGGGGCGTGGGTCTGAACGCGGGTAGCCCCGTGCGCGAAGACAATTTCCCGGCGGGGGCCGTTCCGAACCTGCTCGTCGACTCGCAGGACCTCAAATCGCCCGTGACGACCTGGGCCTGGCGGGCACCCATCACCAATTTCCTGGCCTTCGCCGAGCAGTCGTTTCTCGACGAAA
>RDXN01000026.1 GCA_004292855.1 Cytophagales bacterium | reverse complement strand
GAAAGCCGAGTGTTGATAAATAAGCCCGACGCAGCCAGTTGGCAGTTCTGGTCGGCTAGGGCGGCTTAACTAACCTAAACAACTGCTCGGACTATTGAAGAATTAGAAGTTTGAAATAGGAGGCTAACCCCAGAGGAACTTCATCTAGGAGCTTGAATTTTTTTCTCGACGTTATCTCGTGGCTGTGAAGAACCGATTTGAAATGAAGTTTTTTTGAAAAAAAAGCGAAAGTATGGTCTACATATTTTAGCCAGTTATTGGGAGTGAAGTGATTGAGAATGAACACTCGTCCGTTGGGTTTTAACACGCGAAAGACTTCGTTAAATAATTGTTCGGGGTTGTTCACCACTGCGATTACGTGTGATAAAACAATATAATCAAACTGCTCTTGCTGAAACAGTAATGCTTCACCATCCATCCGAATCAACAAAACGTTTTTTATCTTTCGTTCTGTTGCGACTTTAAGCATTCCTTCTGACGTATCAATGCCAGTGATGTGGTGGTTTCTATAAAGATGCAAGTGAGCACCATCTCCAACACCAATTTCCAGAAGATTTCCCGCTAGCAAACAGTTTACGCGATGAATTAAAGCACGCTTTTGCGGCCTGAGAAAAACCTCAATCAGAGGATAAAGCCGTGAGATTTTGTCGTAGAACAAATGAGAGTGAGTATTAATGCTTGACATAGTTTAGAGTTTAAAAGTACTTTGATATGAAAAGTAAAAGACTCAAGATTGATTTCCCAAAACGGAAGACGTTTTTGCGAAAATGTTATAATTCGTGAGCCTATGATCCTCCGAACCGTACAACCCCTGGATTGGCCAACCATTGCGGCCATTTACCAAGAAGGCATCGACACGGGCCATGCCACGATGGAAACCGCAGCCCCATCGCCCGAAAAAATGGCCACGAACTACCTGGCTGCTCCTCAAATCGTGGCAGAACAGGACGGTCGTGTGGCGGGTTACGCGTTACTCACGGCTGTGTCGGGGCGATGCGTGTATGGGGGCGTGGCCGAGGTGAGCCTCTACATTGGGGCGGAGTTCCGTGGGCAGGGCGTAGGCCGATTGTTGTTGGATGAACTGATTCGCCAAAGCGAACAAAACGGCCTCTGGACCTTGCAGGCGGGTATCTTCCCGGAAAACAAAGCGAGTGTGGCGTTGCATTTGGCGGCTGGATTCCGGCAGGTCGGCTACCGAGAACGCATTGGAAAACACCTCGGCGTTTGGCGCGACACGCTCCTGCTCGAACGACGGAGCGACGTTGTCGGTGTCGATTGAAACGAATATCTTGCCGCCCGTTTCGTTAGCCTAACATGACGCCTAAACTCCCCAGCCTGATTGCCCAGGGCGAAGGTTCCCGCCTTGAATTCAAAAGTACTATCTCAACGGCGGCCCGAATTGCCCGTACGCTCTGCGCTTTTGCCAACACTGGCGGAGGTACACTGCTAATTGGCGTCGACGACGATGGAAAGATAAGTGGGATCGTGTCCGAAATGCACGAGATGCGCAAGATCGAACAAGCCACCGATTTTTTGGTGGAGCCGCCCCTGTTGGTTAGCTATCAGATTGTTACAGCCGAAGGGAAGCCCGTGATTGTGATCGACGTGCCCGAGAGTGCCCACAAGCCCCATTACGCCGTTGACGATGGTGGTAAACGGACGATCTACGTTCGGGCCAAAGACAAATCGGTGCCCACCAACAAGCTCATTCTGGAGCAGGAACCCGCCGATAGAGCTTTGTTCCAATCGCCCAACGTGAAAACGCTGCTCCAGTTCCTGCGCAAAAACGAGCACATCACCGCCGACCGCATGGCCAAGCTTGTGAACATTTCCGACTACCGGGCCAACAAACTCCTCCGCCAACTCACCGAGCAGGGCCTTTTGCTCATGATCGACAAGCCCCGCCCGGCGAGGTTTACGTTGAAAGTGAATTGAGGCTTACTTTTGGCGTTTCAAGTTTCATTGCTTCGCGTTTCAATGCCTTCGGCCGGTGCGCCGGAGCGATTTCAGGTTTCAGGAGGGTGTGTTAATAAATTTGAGACCTGAAACGCGAAGCAATGAAACGGCGCAGCCAATGAAACGCCAACGGCATTGAAACAATGACTAAAGAACACATACAAGCCTGGTTCCAGGGATTGCAAGATCGTATTTGTGCAGCTCTTGAAGCTGCCGACGGAGGGGCGCGGTTTATTGAAGACCACTGGGAGCGACCGGGTGGGGGAGGGGGCCGCTCGCGCATCCTGACGGACGGGGCCGTGATCGAAAAAGGGGGCGTGGGCTTCTCGGCCGTGCATGGCGAGGCCACTGAAGGCACCCTCCGGCAACTGGGCCTGACCGAGCCGGCGGAGTTCTTCGCCACAGGCGTGTCTATCGTGTTGCATCCGCACAACCCCCGTGTGCCGATTATCCACATGAACGTCCGGTATTTTGAGATGAGCAGTGGCCACAAGTGGTTCGGGGGGGGCATCGACCTGACGCCCCATTACGTGGTCGATGACGACGCCCGTTGGTTCCACGCGCAACTTAAAGCCGTTTGCGACCGGCACAACCCCGACTATCACGCCCGTTTCAAGCCTTGGGCCGACGATTATTTTTATATCCCCCACCGCAAGGAAACGCGTGGTATCGGCGGCATCTTTTTCGATAATCTGCGCCCGCAAAATGACCAACACAAAGAGGAATTGTTTGCCTTTGTGCAGGACGTAGGCAATGCTTTCGCGCCCATCTACACCCATTTCATGAACCAGAACCGCGATTTGCCTTTTGGTGAGCGCGAGAAAAACTGGCAACTCCTGCGCCGGGGCCGCTACGTGGAGTTTAATCTGGTATGGGACCGGGGCACCAAGTTTGGCCTCGAAACCGATGGGCGCACCGAGTCGATCCTGATGAGTATGCCCCCGCAGGCCAACTGGGCCTACAACGTGCAGCCCGAACCCGGCTCGGAGGAGGAACGGACGTTGGGGTTGTTGCGGAAGGGGGTAGACTGGATGTAGTGCGGGCGGTCCGTCGCTACGGTATATCCGGCATGGCCGTAAGGCCAATAGCTATCTGCAAAGTTTCGGCTGCTGCGCATCCGTGCCGGATACTATCCGGCACAACTGACATGACCCTGCCAACTTTGCCCACTTACTCCCTTTGTTCTGTCAATCTGTCACAAAAAAACGCCCTGTTTCAGGCTGGCATATGGCTTGCAATAGGGAGGATATCTGTCAGAACTTCAAACAGAATACGACATAACTAAACCAGGATATGGGCAAGATTATTGGCATTGACTTAGGAACAACCAACTCGTGCGTGGCCGTAATGGAAGGCAACGAGCCGGTCGTGATCCCCAACAGCGAAGGTCGTCGGACCACTCCATCGGTGGTGGCATTCATGGACAACGGCAACGGCGAGCGTAAGGTAGGTGACCCGGCCAAACGTCAGGCGATCACCAACCCGAAACATACGATTTCTTCGATCAAACGCTTCATGGGTAAGCGGTTTGGTGAGGTGCAAAACGAATTGAAAACGGTTGCCTACGACGTAGAGCGTGGTCCGAACGACACACCCCGCGTTAAAATTGGCGACCGGCAATATACCCCGCAGGAACTTTCGGCTCTGGTGCTTCAGAAAATGAAGCAGACTGCCGAAGATTATCTGGGGCAAACCGTAACCGAGGCCGTGATCACGGTGCCCGCTTACTTTAACGACGCCGAGCGTCAGGCTACCAAAGAAGCTGGTCAGATTGCCGGTCTCGACGTGAAGCGGATCATCAACGAACCAACAGCGGCTGCCTTGGCCTACGGTCTCGACAAGACCGATAAGGACATGAAAATCGCCGTGTTCGACCTCGGTGGTGGTACATTCGATATCTCGATTCTCGAACTCGGCGACGGTGTTTTTGAAGTAAAATCGACCGATGGCGATACCCACTTGGGTGGCGACGACTTCGATCAGGTGATTATCAACTGGTTGGCCGAGGAGTTTTTGAACGACGAGCGTATCGACCTTCGCAAGGACCCAATGGCTCTGCAACGGTTGAAAGAAGCCGCCGAGAAAGCCAAGATCGAGCTGTCAAGCTCCTCATCGACGGAGATCAACCTGCCGTACATCATGCCGGTAGATGGTATTCCGAAGCACCTGGTGCGCTCGTTGAGCCGCGCGAAATTCGAGCAATTGGCCGATTCGCTCATTCAGCGGAGCCTGGAACCGTGCCGCCGTGCCCTGAAAAACTCAGGCCTGAACGCCAGCCAAATTGAAGAAGTGATTCTGGTAGGTGGTTCAACCCGGATTCCGAAAGTGCAGGAGGAAGTTGAGAAACTGTTTGGCCGTAAGCCATCCAAAGCCGTCAACCCCGACGAAGCTGTAGCCGTTGGTGCTGCTATTCAGGGCGGTGTGTTAACGGGCGAAGTGAAAGATGTGCTTCTGCTCGACGTGATCCCGCTTTCATTGGGTATCGAAACGATGGGCGGGGTGTTCACCAAAATGGTGGAGGCCAACACGACCATCCCGAGCAAGAAAACCGAAACGTTCTCAACGGCATCGGACAATCAGCCGAGCGTAGAGATCAACGTGTTGCAGGGCGAGCGTCCGATGGCGCAGCAGAACCGTCAGTTGGGCCGGTTTATCCTGTCCGACATTCCGCCCGCGCAACGTGGTGTGCCCCAAATTGAGGTAACGTTCGACGTGGACGCCAACGGTATTCTGAACGTAACGGCCCGCGACAAAGGCACCGGCAAAGAGCAAAAAATCCGTATCGAGGCATCGAGCGGCCTTACCGACGCCGAGATCAACCGGATGCGCGACGAGGCCAAAGCCAACGAAGCCGCCGACAAAGCCGAGCGTGAGAAAGTGGAAAAAGTCAACGCGGCTGACTCGATGATTTTCCAGACGGAGAAGCAACTGAAAGACTACGGCGACAAGCTGACCCCTGCCAACAAGCAGGCCATCGAAGACGCCCTCGGTCTGTTGCGCACCGCCCACGGCTCCCGCGACGCTGCCGCCATCGACACGGCTCTGGAAGGGCTTAACAACGCCTGGAACACGGCCTCGCAGGACATCTACAACGCCACGCAAGGTGCCGACGGAGCCAACCCAATGGACGGTTTCGCTGGTGGCCAACCAAACGGCTCCCCCAACGGTAACGGCCAAGGCCAACCCACCGATGGCGACGTGTCGGATGTACCGTATGAGGAAGTGAAATAATGCAGGGGCGGTCCCACGTGACCGCCCTATTTTATTTTATGGTAAGCCCCGCCGAGGTAACTTGGTGGGGCTTTTTATGACCAACCCTTGCTCTCAGCGACTTGTTACTTTTATCCATTCGTTTACAATTTTCGTTAAGTCGGACTGCCCATTTTTAATAGCTTCCATATCGTTGAACGTTGCTATTGCCCTATCGTTGGTTTTCCAAGTCAGCATGTCAAAGAACTCCTTAATCAATTTCTCTTTGGGTTCTTCCTGAACTTTTGCACCACAATGAAATATGAGTTGCAACTGTTTAGGTGGCTGAATTCGCATTGTAATTCTGTCTTTGCCCTCGAAGCAATAATTTGGATTATTCCATTTTATTATTTCTGTTAAATCGGTGTTTGCAGTCAATATACAATTCCGAAACTGCTCAATTTCTTCTCTTAGGGGGTGATTTTGCCCGTCGAGGAAGGCAGTTACTTCGCTGCTTAACTTGTTTGTTTGGTTTGCCATTTTGTTAATTTTTCGGTTCTCTGACAATTTTCCGTCAAGCCGCTTGCTCCACCAAATCGAGGGCCAGTGGCAACGTCAGCCGCACGCGGGTGCCAACACCAGGCGTACTATCTACCGTCAGGGTGCCACCGTTGCGCTTGGCCAAATCCATACACAAGTTCAGGCCAAGCCCCATGCCGCGTTCGCCTTTTGTGCCCCTTCGCGAGGTGAGATCACCAAACAACGTGGCTAATTGTTGGGGGGGGATACCCGCCCCATTGTCGGTGACGGATAATGTAGCCCATTTCTGACACGACTCCGACAGGATCTGGATATGCCCATATTCAGGGGTGAACTTAATGGCATTGTCGATCAGGTTGCGCAGAATGGTTTGCACCTGATACTCGTCGGCGAAAGCCATTAGCTCAACGGGTACCAGATTAGTTACCCGCAACTGTTTTTGGCGAGTGGCCTCGTGAGCGAGTTCCAGAATGTCGTCAATCGTTTCGCGCATTTCCAGCGGGGCAGGCCTCGACCGAATCTCGTTCAACTGCGACATTGACCATTGTAATAAATTGTCGAGACTACTGCTAAGTCGATGAATATGTTGAGTAATTCGCTGGACTAAGTCTGAAAAATCGTTTTGGGAGAGGTTTTTTTGATGAACCAGATTGAGCGAATCACGTAGCGAAACCAGCGGACTACGCAGGTCGTGGCTGATGATCGAAAACAGCTTAACCTTTGCCATATTAGACCGAACCAACTCGGTTGTTCGTTGAGTAACCTGCAAACTCAGTAACTCATTTTGTTCTTCCAGAATAAGTCGCTTCTCGCGTTCCAACTGAATCAACTGTCTTTCTCGCTTTGCCAGCCGTCGGCGGGTAATTTGATTGTAAATCGCTAGGTGACCAATAAAAACAACCAGCACAAGGAGGTTAATTATACTCGCAACAAACGGCGATATAGGCAATGAGACAGCGAATAGGTCTATGGTTATGTATTTGTAATTTAAATATCCTTGTACAACTATTAGTACACTCATACAGCCCAATATGAGCAGAGAAAGCTTTATTTTCTGTTTATAACCAATGTAATTCACGTAGGCCATATCGACCAATACAACCAATACACCAAGTTTAAAAACGGACAACAAGGCTATTGATTGGTACAAACAAGCAAGTATACCAAAGCCGAAAGCCACACCTGTAATTGAACAGATTTGCTTGAAACGCAATGTCTTTGTAGACCGAAGCCAGCTATATAATACGCCCAGATAGCCGATGCCCAGGCACGTCTCACAAACAATAAACAGGATATTGACCCAAACAGGAAGTGGTTGACTATCAATAAGTTTAGTGATCCAAGTTAACGTCCACTGACCTACAAACCCTCCCATAGCCAAGGTAGCCCATTGGAAAACTTTGTCGGGTCTATAAAACGCAGAATAGCAGACCAGTAGCAGAAAACTTGCCCAAACTGCTCCTAATAAAAAGGTGCCCAAGTGCGGTTCTATAGCAGAAACGATCTGTTCAAAAAGAGGAGTTGTCGCGCTGTGCATAGTTGTATAATCCTTAAACTACCTGCTCGGCCAAATCGAGTGCTAGCGGTAATGTGAGCCGGACACAGGTACCCTCGCCCGGCGCACTCTCTACGGCGAGCGAGCCGCCGTTGCGTTGGGCAAGGTCGAAGCAAAGCCGCATACCCAAGCCAATTCCTTGCTCGCCGTTGGTGCCCCGCCGAGATGCAGCCGCGCTGAACAAGGTTGAAAGTTGTTGCGCGGTCATGCCCGTGCCACTATCCTCTACACAAACCGTGACCGATTCTGAATCGTGCTCAGCCCTAATCGAGAGGTGACCACCAATTGGTGTAAACTTAATGGCATTGTCGATCAGGTTGCGTAAGATAGTCCGAACCTGATTTTCATCCGCAAAAGCGAGCAGCTCGTACGGTACGTTATTAAAGACAAACAATCCTTTCTGTTGGGTTGCCTCTTCGGCGAGTTCCAGAATATCGTCAATCGTTTCCCGCAATTCCAGGGGGGCGGGCCTTGACCGAATCTCGTCCAACTGCGACATGGACCATTGTAACAAATTGTCGAGGCTACTGCTGAGTCGTTGAATATGCTGAGTAATTCGCTGGACTAAGTCTGCAAAATCGTTTTGGGAGAGGTTTTTTTGATGAACCAGATTGAGTGAATTACGCAATGAAACCAACGGACTGCGCAGGTCATGACTAATAATGGAGAACAGTTTTACTTTGGCCAAATTGGAGCGTTCAAGGTCGGCCGTGCGTTTACTTACTTCCTCCACCAACCGTGCGTTTTGCTGTTCGAGAAGGACACGCTTGTCCTCCAAAAGTCGGACAACCTCTTCGGTTCTACTGGTAAGTTGCCGCCTTGTGGTTGAATGGTAGCGAGCAAGCTGAACAATGATGGTGAGCAGATGAGCAGCCGACGAGCCAAACGGTACCCAAATGGGCATTGGCACAAACAAGGCAAATCCCGGATGCGCCCCATAGGCCCATAGCATTTGGCTCTCCAAAAACAAAACAATCAGCAGACTCACCCCCATAAGCCAGCCACTCGTTTTGTCTGATTGGTTGGTTATGGCCCCCCAGCAAATCAGGAGCAGGTTGATCTGAATACCTATGCGACCGAGCCGAAAAAGCACCATCAGTTCTTTTGATTGGAGCGTCATCGCTAAAATACCCACCAAAAGTAGCAGGCATCCTCCTCCGAAAATCCAACGAAAACGCGCACTCGCCGTGGTACTAAATCGCGTATAGATAAACCCGGACAAACCCACCAGCAGGTTCATTTCGCCAAACTGAAAGACCGCGTAACTCCACTCATTCACGAACACAAGGCTAAGAATTTTGTAGAACCACGCGAGTGTCCAGGTGCCGAATAGCCCCAAAACCGACAGCACGGCCCATTGGTACAGGCGGTCGCGCCGGTAGAACAGGAAATAGGCAACTAGTGATACAAACCCCATCCAAACGGCTCCAAACACGAATGTTCCGACCAGTTGTGAGGTCAAATCGGGGGTGATTTGTACCAGCATAGCGCAGGACTTGATGGGTTAATTCTCTTCCTTTTCCTTAGAGGAGAGCAACTGCAAAAAACCCTCAAACTTAGGCCGGTACGAGGCTCCAAGTGGCACTTTATTGCCACCAACGGTTATGGTAGAGTGGCTGTAGCTATCCAAACTACCCAGCCCGACGATATACGATTTGTGGATGCGCATAAACCGTTGGGAAGGCAGGTGAGCTTCAAGCGCGGAGATCGGCTCATTAACGATAGTTGCCCGCCCGTTTTGCCAGATTTTAGAATAGACACCAAACGCTTCGATATAATCCATCTTGTCGAAATGGAACCGTTGGATAGACCGGCCAATTTTTAGGTAGATGGCAGTATTATCGGTCAGGCTGTTGGCCATAAACTGCACTTTCAATGCCCGGTTAACTCCCCGTACCAACCGCTGAAATGTATATGGTTTTACAATAGAGATTTTGAACAGTAAAAGTGTTTCTTGAACGCACGCGACCCCAACTTTGTGGATGGATTATCTCAAAATTCGTCAGAAACCAGCCCAGTTT
>RDXN01000041.1 GCA_004292855.1 Cytophagales bacterium | reverse complement strand
ACCGTTGCTGCTTCATCTGGCAAAGCTATCAAAAGTGAGTAGCAAATAAATTCTTGCCCTAAAGGGCATAGTTTCAACTAGCGTACTTTAAAAATGAAACCCTCCCTTCCCTCCTCCGAACACGGTTTATTATTCGCGGCAACGGTTGTGCTGTTGCTCTTGTTCGGGCGATTGTACCTAAACCGGCAACCCGTGTTGGTCGAGGCCCAACGCGCCTACGCCACCGGCAACCGGCTTAACCTGCAACCAGGTCTGCCATCAGGGGCTGTTGCGCGGCTGCTGCGGCAGGGTAATTACCTCACCGACCCCCGCGACATTACGCTCATTGCTGATTCGTTGCCCGCAAAACTTCGTCAAGAAGGGGCACCCGACAACCTGGGAGCTATCAACAAGCGGGCCTTTTCCGTGCAGACACCCCTACGGTGGGAATCACCAATTGGCGGAAATAACTTCAAGAGTCGGTTGCGGGTGTCGCGGCAGTTGATCGGGTTCGATTCGCTGTTGTACAACCGGGAGTTGAGCAACCCCCGCCCCTACCCCTCGGCGGTGGGTGCGGGCGGTTTGTCCATTACGGGGCAGGTGCTCGACAACGTTCCCGAACCCCGGCCCCTCCCCGACGTGCTGGTGCAGCTAAAACGCCACCGCCCGGCCGAACGCGGCCCGGCCCTACGCGATGAAGACCCCGCCGATTCGCTCACCTACGCCCGCACCGATACCGAGGGACGATTTGTGTTCAGCGGCCTCCGGGCGGGTGGTTCCTACAGCGTGTTGCCGCTCAAGCCGGGCCTCGAATTTGGCAGTCGCCGGGGCGACCGCGCCTTCGACGAGTCGATGGAAGTGTCGTTTGCAGGTCGCCCGCACTCGCTACGGCTCATTGGCCCGCTGGCCTACGGACAGTTGAAAGAAGACCGGGCGTTTAGTGTCCGTACGCCCGGCCAATTTCGCATGGCCTTCGCCCTGAATGTGGTGCTGTTTCTGCTGACGTTCTGGCTGTTACACATTTTCTGGACGTTACGTCGGTTCCACCCCGACCCGCTGTTACTGCCCATTCTGATGCTGCTCACGGGCCTCTCGCTCGTTACGTTGCTGGCGATTCAAGACCCGTTACAGGATACGTTTTATGGTGGACAAACGGTGTTGGGCGTCGGATTAGGGCTTTTGGGAATGGGCCTTATTTCCCAACTGAACATTGGTAAATTCTACACCCGCTGGTGGTTCGACCCGCTCGTGAACCTGGGCAAACGCGCTACGTTCCGGCTTACGGGCTGGACATGGCTCGTGCTGGCTTTCGCACTGGCGGGCCTTACGCTCCTGTTCGGAACAGGGCCGGAGGGCAGTGGCGTTCGTGTAAACCTCAACCTCGGCGGTCTGTTGTTTCAGCCGAGCGAGTTGACTAAATATCTGTTGCTGCTGTTTCTGGCTGGTTTTTTTGCCGCCAACGAAGAGCAACTCCGCACCCTGCCCGACCTGCGCTGGCGGTGGCGGGTAAGCGCGGGCGTGTTCATCGGCGTGGGTGGGTTGATGGTTCTGTACCTGCTTCTGGGCGACATGGGACCGGCCCTCGTAATCGGTTTTACGTTCCTGTTGTTCTACACACTGGCCCGCCAAACGCTGGGTATCACGCTTATTACGGGTCTGATCTACGGCGTGGCTCTCTTCTTTCTACCGCTCATCCCGGCCACGTTGGTGGGTCTGGCGGGGGCCTTGTTGTTGCTCATCGTACGCGGACATGCCCGCTCCACAACGGCTCTGGGCTGGCTGGCCCTCGTTGCCGAAGGGCCGGTGCTGCTCGTGATGGTCATGGCCGCGTTTGCCTTTGGTGACCAGATCCCGGTGGTTGGCGACCGCCTGGCCGACCGCAAGGCCATGTGGCTCAGTCCCTGGAACAACGATGTGTACGGCGGGGATCACCTCGCGCACAGTCTCTGGACGCTCGCCACGGGCGGCTGGACGGGGCAGGGTCTCGGCAAGGGTTACGCAACGGCCATGCCTGCCGCCCACACCGACATGGTGTTGCCGAGCCTGGCCGAAGAACTTGGTTGGGCGGGGCTGGTAGCGGTCTGTTTGCTCCTGTTCATGTTGCTCCACCGGACGCTGCTGCATGCGCGGAGGGCGGGCCAGCCGTTCAGCTTTTATTTGTGTGCGGGTATCGCGTTGGCAACGGGTGTGCAATTTTTATTGATTGCAGGCGGTTCGCTGGGGCTGTTGCCGCTCACGGGCATTTCGGTGCCGTTTCTGAGCTACGGTAAGGTGTCGCTCATCATCAACCTCACGGCGATGGGCGTGGTGTTTGCCGTCTCGACGCGGCCCGGCGAGGCTTTGCAACACGATTATCTGGAGAAACAGTACGACCCCGTTTTGGCAACGGGCATTGCCGGTTTTCTGATTGGCTCGTTGATTCTGATTGGTCGGGCGGGCGAGGTGGCCCTGGTGCGCTGGCAGTCGTACATCGTGCGGCCAAGTCGGGTGATGAGCCGCGACGGTTTGCCCGTGTACAGCTACAATCCGCGTATTAATCGCCTGACCGAGGTACTGTCGGCGGGTACGCTGTTCGACCGCAAGGGACAGGTATTAGCCACGAGTTCGCCCGATACGGTGCGTCGGCATATGGCCCAACTCCGCGAGGCCGGTCTGGACCCCGGCGAGTTGACGAACCTGATGAGCAAGCGTGTGAAGCGGTTTTATCCATTCGGCGAGCACCTGTTTTACTGGGTGGGCGATGCCAACACGCGGCTATTCTGGGCACAGCAAAACGGCTACTTCGCTGAGGCTTCGCACCTGAGCGATTTGCGGGGCTTCGACAATCACCCCCGCCAAAACACGCTCGTCAGCACGCGCTACCGCCCCGACCGCTTCACCAAAGCCGTGAACCGCGAACTTACTCTGCCTCTCTACGACTACCGCGAACTGGCTCCGGCCATCCGGTCGGGCGTGGATGGGGCGGTGGTGCAGGAGTACCGCGCCCGCAATCGCAACCTGAATCTGAGCGTCGACGCGAGCTTACAGGTGGCCCTACAAAACGCGCTGGCCGGATCGGAGTTTAGCGACAAACGAGTATCGGTGGTGGTATTGGATGCGGCTTCGGGGGAGGTGATTACGTCGGCCCTGCACCCGTTGCCCAACCTGCAAAAGCCCGACGAACTGGCCCTCCCCGACCGCGAACGGCTCAAACTGCCCTACCTGACCACCGAGCGCGACCTGGCCCTCACCTACCCCACGGCACCCGGCTCAACGGCCAAAATCATCACAGCCACGGCGGCCCTGAATAAACTCGGCATCGCCGGGGCCGACGTGAGCCTGCCCATCAGTTGTGGCGAGATTATCCGGCGGGGCGTGGCCGAAAGCGAACCCTGCGGGGGCCGCGTCGATATGCGGCAGGCCATTGTCCGGTCGAGCAACGTGTATTTCATCCGCATGGCCAACGACCACGCACTCGACAACGAACTGGCGAACCTCTATCTGGCCACCGGCATGAACATCGACTACGTGGGCGGCTACTCATTCAACGACACGCACACGGCCAACGACCGGGCCAAAATCCTGCAACACTGGCACGATTCGTCGTTTGTGGTTCGCCGGAAGTTGTATCAGGACCTGCGCTACCCCCGCCGTTACCGAAGCGAGTTTTCGGGACTGGCCTGGGGGCAGGGGCAGTTGGCCTCCACGCCCGTCGCGCTCGCGCGGATGGCCGGTGCCATTGCAAACGGGGGCGTTATGCAGCCCTCGCGCTACGTGGTACGTCGGGCGGGCGGGCGAGTACCCCTGGCGAAAGGTATCCCCGTTGCCCGCGACCCCATCTACGCCAATCGACTGCGCGATTTCATGATCGAACAGTCGAACCCCGGCGGGCGGGCCAAGATCGAGGTAAGCAAGGTGGCGGGTAAGACCGGCACGCCGGAGCGGATCGTTCAGGGCGAGAAACAAAACGATGGGTGGTACGTTTTCTTTGCACCCACGCCCGACCGGTCCGCCGGTGCGGGTCGCTCACACACCGTTACCTGCGTACGCATCGAACTAACCAAATCATCCGCCGACGCCGTCCGACTCGCCAACACAACCATTGCCCCTATTTTGAAGGAGCGGGGGTATTTGGGGAGTTTTTGAGTTTTTAACGTTTAACCACAGAGTGAAAGGAGTTCTGGCACAGAGTTTCACGGACTTGGGTTGAACTAAATGAGTTAAAGGGTGGAGCTAGTTACTCTGTGAAACTCTGTGCCAGAACTCCTTTCACTCTGTGGTAAAAAGCAACGACACTATGCCCCTGATCGACAACCTGAAAAACCTGTTTGGCCTGGGAACGCCCCCCGCCGAAACGCCCCCCACAGCCCCTGCCGAGTCGCAACCGGCGCGGTCGGCCCTGCCGCAAACTCCGCAGCAACGTGATGTGCTGTTCCGGTTTATCGTAGAAAGCCTGTCGGCCTACACGAGCGAGACCGAAAGCCTGCCTACGGGCATCACCCTTTGGCTTCGTGCCGACGACAAAGCCGACGAAGACCGCCTGAACGTAGCCCTGTATGCCGCGCAACCCGGCCATTTTCGGGCGGAGTTAGGCCGACATCTGGCGAATCACTACATCCGGCTTGCCCCCGATTGGGCCTTCAACTGGCGGTTCACTGCCGACACCCTACCCGACATCTGTGCCTACCAACAGGGTGATTTAGGCTTGCAGGTAATCCGTCCCGAAACCGAAAAACCCCTGCGGGCTTTGCTCCGCACACTCACCGGACAAACCGTACAGACGAGCTACCTGCTCGACCCCAACGTACAAACCGAGTACCGCATCGGGCGGGGCCGGATGGTGCAAACAGCGTCGGGGCGAGTGCGTACGAACGACATTGCCTTTATCGACAGCAGTGAGCCGGATTTTGACCCACAACGGGGCGAGGCCAACCTGACCGTCAGCCGCCAACACGCCACGATCCGCTACGACGCGGCCAAACGCCAGTACCGCCTGTTTGCCGACGCCGGGGGCCTGCCTGCCAACAACAACAAAACGAAGATTCTCCGCGCCAACGACACCGTCGACCGCGCCGATCTGCCCGGCATCGGCTACCTGCTCTCGCCCGACGATCAGATCGAGTTGGGGGGCGAGGCTAAATTGCTGTTTGTGGGGGAGTAAGACCGAACGTTCACAATGACAACTGACACCAGACGTCCGTGGATTGAGGTTGGTTACGACCTGTTTGCGCAACACGGCCCAAGTGGGCTTAAAGTGGAGGTGATTGCGCGTCGGGTTGGTAAAAGCAAGTCGTCATTTTACCATCATTTCGCCGACCTTGAGGTGTTCACGGAAGTGTTGCTGACCTACCATTCCGAACAAATCAACGTTATTGCCGAGCAGGAACGGCTCTGCCGCGCTGTCGTCCCGGACTTGGTGAATCTGTTACTCACCTACAAACAGGATTTGCTATTTAACCGGCAACTGCGTGTGTATCGGCATATTTCGGCTTTTCAGCAGTGTATCAAGCAATCGACAAAACAGGTGGGCGAGGCCATTCTGCCAATTTGGGCGGACATGCTCGGCCTACCCGACAATTCGGCACTAGCGCAGGTAGTGCTCAATTTGAGCCTTGAAAATTTCTACCTGCAAATCACGGAGGAAACCCTTACCTATGATTGGCTCGTGGGCTATCTCGACGAGTTGAAACAAATGGTCAATGCCTTTCAACACAATGAGATTCGCCGGACGCTGTTGTACGGTAGCGTTTAATCCGTTCGGGTTCGGCTTGTTAGGTTTGGCCCAAAACAAATCTGATTAGCCATGAAAAACTCCCAACTGCTCCTATCTGTAGCCCTCGGCGTAGCATTTTGGTTCGCTGCTGCCCTCATTGTTCGGTTTGGCGGAACGGCCATTTTTACCGAAAACAACTCTATGCTTATCGTAATATACGGGGTAGCGTTTCCGGTTACGGGAGCCTTTCTGTTCATTACGAAGCTATTTCTCAACGTGTCTTATAACCAGTTGGTACGTCCCATCATGGTCGTAACTTTGACAGCGGCCCTTCTGGATGCCGTTGCGTTGTCGTGGTTCCGGGCGTTGTACAGCCATTCGTTTGAGGTTGCCTTGCACGGAGCTGCCCTCATTCTGTGGGGGGTTGGTCTGGGGTTATTGGCTGCACTTTGGCTGGAGCAACGCGTGACCTCTCCGAACCGATTTGACAATTATTGAAGTAGAGTCATCGGGTAATAACCACCATATACACGAATTAGATGAACTATCGAATTTCACTCCTGGCAAGCCTATTCCTGCTGAGCTATCTGGAACTAGTCGGGCAACTGGCTTTTTCAAACTTAAAAGGTCAACTGACAGTTCAGTTTTCGGCGAAGGCGGGCAACAAACGCAGTTTTTTCGTGTCGCTCCCGCCAACTTATTCCAGAACAAAAAAGCACAAACTTGTGGTGGTCTTTCCGGGAACTGATACGCGGGGTAAAGCCATGAAAGCGTTTGTGGGCGATGGCTGGAACGACGACGGGCTGGAAGCGAATATGTCCAATGCAATTTTCGTTTATCCCGACCCCAAATGGAGGTATTTTGCCGACTGGAAATCGACCAACGGCGGTTGGTTGTTAGGGCCTCATGGGGGCGCAGCCGCTGGTATGGAAGATATCCATTTCGTAGGTGAACTCCTCGACTGGATGATAAAAAAGTACGCCATCGACACGGCCCGGATTTTCGCGACCGGGCACTCGTGGGGTGGCGACATGACCGCCGTTGTGGGTTGTTTTTTGGGCAACCGATTTAGGGCCATTGCCCCTGTTGCCGCCAACCGTCCTTATTGGTTCGAGTCGGGAAACAAACCGTTGAACTGCTCCGGTGCCCCGGCGGTTTGGACGTTTTTCAGCACACAAGACGAACATTTCGAGGGTCAGGAGCCAAAATCGGGCGACTTCGGCAAGGCGCAAAACGCGTTTTGGCGAAGCAAATATGCCTGCCGCTCAACCTTTACGATTCTGGACATCGAACCGTATGGTGAGAGTGTCGAATACGTAAACTGCACAAGCACCGTACGATTTACTCTGTATTCCCCCGACTTCTCCGGCGAGAGCGATATGCCGGGGCACCAACCACCTGATTTCTACCTCCGAGAAGTCCCCAGGTGGTTCAACTCGTTTTGAGATTTTACAACAACCGGCTCAAATCAATGCGTAGTGAGAGCTGACTGCTGCCCCCAGCTACAGGCGCGTACACGAAGCGGGCGTAGGTGAGTTGAAACGCTCTTGCCCCCACCGAGGCCCCGAACGACAACCCCGCCGTGCGCGATCCCGTGAGCAATCGTCCCTCCTGCCGTTGGCGGTGGTTGTAGGCCACCATCACGTGTACATTGCGGCTAAACAGAAACTCGGCCCCCACGATCAGGTGATGCGCCAGTTTGTTGGCTAGGCCAATTCGGCGGGGGATGGCGTTGCCGTTGAGGTCGTAGGTGACGTTGAGAGTTGGGTCGTTGTAGACAATATCGAATCGGTGCAGTTGGTAGGC
This sequence comes from Cytophagales bacterium, assembly GCA_004292855.1. Taxonomy (GTDB): domain Bacteria; phylum Bacteroidota; class Bacteroidia; order Cytophagales; family Spirosomataceae; genus Rudanella. Next base: position 111,474 of record RDXN01000041.1, on the reverse strand, counting down.
TGTGAGCGTCAGGCGAACGGGCGCGTAACGCGGCTTGAACGTGACACCCGCCTGCAAGTCGAACGGAAGCTCGGCTTCGCGGGAAGGGCCGAAATTGCGGAGCAGGAAGCCCGCGTTTTTGGCCGTCAGGCCCACCGTTAGTTCGCGTTTGGGGTGCCGAAAAACGGCCCCAAAGTCGGCCATAAGGCCAAAGGCCGAGTAGGTCTCGATGGCTGAACCAACGGCTTTCACCGTAGCACCGAGCGAGAAATTCCCCTCCGTACGGGCGTGGGTGAGGCCGAGAGCATAGTCGTTGGCTGTGAACGTGCCGAGGGTGTTGCCCTGCGGGTCGGTCAGGTCGAATTGGCCGTAGCTGAGGTATTGCAGACCCACCGCCCATCGCGAACTTTCACTTTTTATGGGTAGTCCGTATTGGACGGTGTAGTATTTGGCCGCTGCCAGATACGGCATAAAGCTGATGCCCAACTGGTTGTTAGGCATTGAATCTAAAAGGGCCGGGTTGTTCTGGAAGTAGACCCCATCGGGCCGGGTTGCGGAGGCCACCTGCCCACCTAGAGCCGCCACCCGCGCATGGGTGGGCAGGTTCAGAAACGGGAACACCCGCTGCCCGCCAAATGATTGAGCGTGGGTGAGATTTGCGACAAGTGTTAGTGCCAAAATTTGCCAGAGGCAACGGTATAGGAGCAGAACTTTCCTCATTAGGTGGTGCTGGGCCGAGAATAGAGAGGTTTCAGACTACAAACTCCCAAAAATTATCGTTGTTGATAACTGCATAGCTTGATCCAGGGTAGGTGGCCGCCCAGGAAGCGGGCTGTTTGACGTTCGAGCGGGCAAACTTGAACTCAAACCCCGCCAATTGGCCGTCGCGTTCTTCAACATAATCCAATTCGGCTCCAGTATACGTGCGCCAGAAATACACATTGGCAGGTTGTTGGGCATAGGCGTTACGCTTCCGACGCTCAACTACCAAAAAATTCTCCCACAATGCACCAACATCATTTCGCAAACTCAACGGCTGAAAATTGTCGATCAATACATTACGGATGCCGAGGTCGTGAAAATAAATTTTGTCCATTTTACTGACCTCTTTACGGAGGTTACGACTAAAGCCCGACAGCCTGAAAATAACAAACGCCTTTTCTAACAAATCAATGTACGTATTAACGGTGTCTTTACTCATACCTAACGTGTTTCCTAACTCGTTGAGCGACACCTCCGAACCAACTTGAAAAGCCAGCAACTGCAACAATTTTCGCAGTTTATCAGCGTGGCGAATACTGGTCATCTCCAGAATATCTTTGTAGAGATAAGCCGACGACAGTTCGCGCAGGTACAGGCGTTTGTCCGTTTCGTTGCGTTGGTTTAGGGTATCGGGATAGGTGCCGAAGCGGAGAAATTCGTCTAGTCGTTGGCGCAGTTCAAAGGCGTTTTGTTGTTGGCGCAGTTCACTCATCGAAATAGGAAACAATTCGTATGTCCAGGTTCGCCCGGTTAGGGGTTCTTTGGTACGATTAGCCAACTCAAATGACGATGAGCCAGTGGCAATAATTTTCAGATCAGGTAAGGCGTCGTGCAGGATTTTAAGGTTAATACCAATATCTGGAACGCGTTGCGCTTCGTCGATAAACAGTAAGTCGTAGCCTTCAACCAACAACCGAATCTGCGCTAAATTGCGGGACGAGAGCACCGTCTGATAGACCAATTCGTCGGCGTTAATAGACAGCGACCGGTAAGGCAGTTCCTGAAGCAACAGCCGCACAAGTGTTGTCTTTCCAACCTGCCGGGGTCCGAACAGCACAATAATTTTATCAGACGAGGCAAGCCGTGTCTGAATAGACCCCATCAGCAACCGTGAAATCATATATTAGCTAATTTCACGTAAAATTAGCTAATACAATTGTGAAAATTGCGTAAATTTGGTCAACATAAACATAGTTGTACAAGAAGAGTCAACTTGGTACATCGTTGCTTGCCTGGCAACCAACACGTGCTACCCCAAACATTTTATCTCGCAAAACGGTCGATTGATAGCGCAACCGGCCTGCTTCACCCCGTTTTTTTACGCATTCCCCCATGAGTACCCCTACCTTTCCCGGCGAACGCCAACCAAATGAGGCACCAACCAGCAATCCATTTACGGCTTTGATCGAGGACGATAGAACGGATTGGGCGGGTCCGACGCTCAACCAGGAGGTTCGGAAAATCCTGATTCGGGCGGCAGTAGCGACCGGCTTGTTTATGGCGGTGATCTCGCTGTTGTTTTACGAAGTAATCGACATCAGGCCGGAGCCGAAGGCTGCTGCATTTTCGTTTGTGCTGGCCTTCGTGTTTACCATTCTGGTCTGGTTATTCAATATTTACGTCAACAGTCGGCAAACATTGTGGCCGGTATATCGGTGGTTCAATCCGACCTACGATCTGGTTATTCAGGTGGTGCTTTGCCTGGTGTTCAGCGAGGGACTGATGGGGATCTGGACGGCCCTCGATTTGGCTATGCACATGGAGAGCGTCGGCATGAACGACATTGTGGGCGTGATGCAGGTGCGTGGCTTGATTATCGTTGCCTTTTCCCTCATCACAACCTGGGGGGTTCGGCAGGCATTGGCGCAACAAAAGGCTATGAGCGTAATTACCCGATTGACCGAAGAGAACTTTCAGGCGCGATACGAAGTGCTGAAACAGCAAGTGAATCCGCACTTTCTATTCAACAGCCTGAATATCCTGAAGGGAATGATCCGTACCCGTAACGAAGACGCCGAAGAATACCTCATCAAACTAGCCGAGGTGTACCGCTACATTCTGCTCAGTTCGGCCAAAGAAGCCGTGACGATGACCGATGAATTACTTATTCTCGATGCGTACTACTACATGCTCAAAAACCGATTTCGCGACGCTATCGAACTCACCGTCGATCTCTCTGCCGAAACGGGCCGGACGGTCCTGCCCCCGCTGACGTTTCAGATGCTGATGGAAAACTGTGTAAAGCATAACGTGCTGACCCGCAGCCGCAAACTGATCGTGAGCGTGACCGAGGCCGAGGGTCAGGTCTATTTTCGCAATAACTTACAGCCTAAACAGTCGATGCACAGCGAGAACCATGTGGGGCTGCAAAACCTGAGCCGACGCTACGAATACCTCTGCGGACAGACGCCTACCGTAGAGCAGGACGACCAGTTTTTTACCGTTGTTTTACCCCTTGTTCCGGCAACCCATGAACGTTTTGATTCTGGAAGATGAGCTGATTACAGCCGAGGAGCTTCAGCACTACCTGCGCGACATTTTACCCGATGTGCAAATTCTGGCCGTACTCGAAACCGTTGAGGAGGCCGTTGAGTATTTGGAAGGACACCCTAGCCCACAATTAATCTTTTCGGACATTCAACTGGCCGACGGGCTGAGTTTTGAGGTGTTCGAGCAGGTGCCCGTGCGGTGCCCGGTTATTTTCTGTACGGCTTTTGATGAATACGCCATGCAGGCTTTCACCGCCAACGGCATCGCCTACGTGCTCAAACCCTTTGACCGAAAAGCTATTGCGAACAGTTTGGCCCGGTTCGACACCCTACAGAACCATTTTCAGGTTGCGAATGAGCCGGGCGCAGCCCAACCTGCTCCCGCCCCACCCGACCTAAACGAACCCCTCCAGCGGTTGCTGAGTCAGCTTAAACCGCAAACTCGCTCCTCGTTTCTGGTGAATCAGAAAGGTAAATATTTTCCGGTACTGGTCGACGATGTGGCCTTTTTCTATACTGAACACGAGGTTGTATGGCTCCAAAAGGCATCGGGCGAGAAATACCCCGTCGATTACACGCTGGATGAACTCGAAAGTCAACTCAACGCTGCGCAATTTTACCGTGCCAACCGGCAATTCATTATCCGGTTTGAAGCTGTTAAAGAACTGGAGCCGTATTTCAACCGCAAACTGCTGGTGCGCCTGCGCCTGGCCACGCCCGAACCGGTCATTATCAGCAAGGCTAAAGCCACCGATTTTATGCGCTGGCTCGAACAGCGGTAACATCCTGCCGTCTGTTGAGCTGCGGGCTTGTCCGTTTGAGCCGTAAGAATGCCCGTTTCGCCCCATTTTAGCCCCTGCCCATCCGGTAGGGGTTTAGTTTTGCCTATCGGTAAAAACTAACTGTTATGCTACTCGACATCGTTGCCCAAAGAACCCTCCTCTTCTTCAGCCTGTGCGCTCTGGTAAGCCCAATAGGGTGTACAACCAAAGCGGAAGAACACAAAAAAGAGGGTATCAAGTATTTGATTACGAGTCCGCTCCAGAAAGATACGCTCGTTATCAAAGACTACGTCTGTCAGATTCACGCCATCCAGCACATTGAGTTGCGGGCACTCGAAAAAGGATACCTCCAGAAGATTTTCGTGGATGAGGGGCAGTCCGTTCGGCAGGGGCAGATGATGTTTCAGATTATGCCCGCGCTCTATAATGCCGAACTGCAAAAGTCGCAGGCAGAGGCTAACTACGTGGGCATCGAGTTGCAGAACACCAAACGCCTGGCCGACAGCAACATTGTCTCAAAAAACGAGTTGGCTCTGGCCAAAGCTAAGTTCGACAAGGCCAACGCCGAGGTTTCGCTAGCCCAAACCCACTTGCAGTTTACCCAAATCAAGGCCCCGTTCAGCGGCATCATGGACCATTTTCAGGTTCGGCTGGGGAGCCTCGTCAACGAGGGTGATTTGCTCACGACCCTCTCCGACAACAGCAAAATGTGGGTGTATTTCAACGTGCCAGAAGCCGAATACCTCGACTACAAAATGCACCACGAGAACAACCAGACGAACGTCAATCTGGTGATGGCGAACAACGAACTGTTCAACTACCCCGGCGTGGTGCAGACCATTGAGGCCGATTTTAACAACGAAACCGGCAACATCGCCTTCCGGGCCACCTTCCCCAATCCCAAAGGGCTGCTACGTCATGGCGAAACCGGTTCTATTCGGATGACGGCTCCCCTCAAAAACGCCTTGCTCATTCCGCAGAAAGCCACCTTCGAGGTATTGGATAAGAAGTACGTGTATGTACTCGACAAGAACGACGTAATCCACTCGCGCGAAATCACGATTGCCGCCGAAATGCCCCATGTGTTCGCCGTGAAGTCGGGCCTGGCCAAAACCGACCGGATTCTGCTGGAAGGCCTGCGTCAGGTGAAGGAAAACGAGAAAATTCACTACACCTTCGAGCAGCCCAAATCGGTTTTATCGCACCTGAGTCTGTACGCGGAATAGAGACCCATCACCCTGAATCACTCACGTTATGTTTGCCAAATTCATTCGCCGACCCGTATTCGCCATTGTCATATCGGTCATGATTATTTTCGTGGGCGTACTGGCCATCCGGCAGTTACCCGTTTCGCAATTCCCCGACATTGCGCCCACCACGGTCAATATCTTTATTGCCTACCCCGGTTCCAGTGCCGACGTGCTGGTTAAATCGACCCTGATTACCCTCGAACAGGCCATCAACGGCGTGCAGGACATGCGCTACATTGCCACCGATGCCACGAGCGCGGGTGAGGCCACCCTTCGTATCATTTTTGAACCCGGCACCGACCCCAACGATGCCGTGATCCGGGTGAAAACCCGCGTCGATCAGGTGATGCCCCTACTGCCCGAACTGGTTCAGCGTGAGGGCGTTATCATTACACCTATCCAGCCGAGTATGTTGATGTACGTCAACCTGTACTCGAAGGCCAAGAGCATCGATGAGAAGTTTTTGTTCAACTACGCCACGGTGAAGATGATCCCCGAAATCCAGCGGACCAAGGGGGTGGCCCGTGCGCAGATTCTGGGTAGCCGCCGGTACGCCATGCGCGTGTGGCTCAACCCCGACCGGATGCGGGCCTACAATATCTCGACCGAGGAGGTGATGAAAGCCCTCGGCGAGCAGAGCATTATTGGTCGTCCGGGGCGGATCGGGCAAAGCTCCGGCATTGAGGCCCAGTCGCTGGAGTACGTGCTGACCTACAAAGGCCGCTACAACAAACCCGAAGAGTATGAGGGCATTATTATCCGGGCCAACTCGGAAGGCGAAAGCATCCACCTGCGCGACATTGCCCACGTGGAGTTAGGCAGCGAGTTTTTCGATATTTATTCCAACCTCGACGGGCAGGCGTCGGCGGCTATCGTGTTGCGCCAAAACTACGGTTCCAATGCCCGCGAGGTAATCGAAGACGTGAAGGCCAAGCTCGAAACCATGAAAGCCTCGTTCCCGCCCGGCGTCGATTATAAGATCAGCTACGACGTATCGCAGTTTCTGGATGCGTCCATCGAACAAGTGACGCACACCCTGCGCGACGCCTTTTTGCTGGTGGCCCTGGTGGTGTTTATATTCCTCGGCGACTGGCGGTCAACGCTCATCCCGATTTTGGCGGTGCCTGTATCGCTCATTGGGGCCTTCTTCGTCATTCAGTTCTTTGGGTTGTCCATCAACCTCATTACGCTCTTCGCACTGGTGCTGGCCATCGGTATTGTGGTCGACGACGCGATTGTGGTGGTCGAGGCCGTTCACGCCAAAATGGAGGAAGAGCCACACTTGTCGCCGTTCAACGCCGTGCGGAAAGTGCTGGGCGAAATTAGCGGGGCCATTATCGCCATTACGCTGGTGATGGTGTCGGTGTTCCTGCCGATCTCGTTTATGTCGGGGCCAGTCGGGACGTTCTACCGGCAGTTTTCGATCACGATGGCCAGTTCGATTGTGATTTCGGCCCTCATCGCTCTCACGCTCACGCCGGTATTGTGCGCCATGCTCTTGAAAAATCACAACGGCCACGAGCGGAAGAAAAACCCGCTGACCCGCGCGCTCGACAGTTTCAACCGGGGTTTCGACAAACTGACCGGGCGTTACGTGGGGCTGTTGCGGCTCATCGTGAATCGGCGGGTGGTTACGTTCGTCGTGCTGGGGGCGTTCTGTCTGGGCATTGCCTACGAGAACAAGGTGCTACCCGCCGGATTTATCCCGAACGAGGACCAAAGCACAATTTACGCCATCATCCAGACACCTCCGGGTTCGACGCTCGAAAAAACGAATCAGGTGTCGCGTCGCCTTCAGGACATCTGCAAAGGCGTTCCGGGCATCGAATCCATCTCGTCGTTGGCGGGGTACGAAATCATGACCGAAGGGCGGGGGTCTAACGCAGGTACCTGTTTGATCAACCTCAAACCCTGGTCGGACCGCGACAAGAACGTGAAGGAGATCATGGAAGAACTCGAAGAAAAATCGCGCGGTTTGGGGGCTACGGTCGAGTTTTTCGAACCACCGGCCATTCCCGGATTCGGTACGTCGGGCGGTTTCTCAATGCGTTTGCTCGACAAAAACAGCGACACCGACTATACCGAGTTCGATGAAATCAACAAGCAGTTTATGGAAGCCCTGGGTAAGCGCAAAGAACTGACCGGCCTGTTTACGTTTTTTGCCGCCAACTACCCCCAGTACGAACTGGAAATCGACAACAAACTAGCCATGCAAAAGGGCGTGTCGATTGGCAAGGCGATGGACAACCTGAACATCCTGATCGGCTCCACCTACGAGCAGGGCTTCATTAAGTTCAACCAGTTTTTCAAGGTCTACGTACAGTCGGACCCCAGTTTCCGGCGGCTCCCCACCGACCTCTTGAAGCTGTTTGTGAAGAACGACGCGGGCGAAATGGTGCCGTACTCGGCCTTTATGACGCTCAAAAAAGGGCAGGGACCAAACGAGATTACCCGCTTCAACCTCTATAACTCGGCAGCCATTCAGGGGCTTCCGGCGAAGGGCTACACCACCGCCGACGCCATCGAGGCCATCCGCGAAGTGTCGAAAACCTTGCCCAAAGGCTACGACATCGCGTTTGAGGGTCTGTCGTACGACGAGTCGATCCGGGGCAACGAGTCGCTGTATGTGTTCCTGATTGTGGTGGCGTTCGTGTATTTGGTATTAGCGGCTCAGTACGAGAGCTTTATTATTCCGTTGGCGGTGGTGTTCTCGCTGCCGGTGGGGGTGTTCGGGTCGTTTTTTATGCTCAAGATGATGGGGCTGGAAAACAACATCTACGCCCAGATTGGCCTCATCATGCTCGTGGGTTTGCTGGGTAAAAACGCCGTGTTGATCGTGGAGTTTGCCGTGCAGAAACGGCAGCAGGGATCTACTCTTTTTGAGGCCGCCATCGAAGGGGCGAGAGTCCGTTTCCGGCCCATCCTGATGACTTCGTTTGCGTTCGTGGCGGGTCTGATTCCGCTCATCATTGCCACGGGTGCTGGTGCTATCGGTAACCGAACCATCGGTGCCTCGGCCCTGGGCGGTATGTTGTTCGGCACCATTTTCGGGGTCATCATCATTCCCGGTCTTTACTACATCTTTGGTAGTTTGGCCGATGGTCGGCATCTGATCAATGATGAGGACGAAGAGCCGCTGAGTGAACATTTAATCTACGAAGAAACTCCAGACCATGTTTAATAAACGCCTTTATATCGGCCTCGGAGCCGTCTGTATAACGTTGGCGGCCAGCTCGTGCAAAACGCCAACCCTGATCGAACGAACCGAAAACCGGCGCGTTCCGGTAAGCTTCAACGCCGGGTCCGACTCCGTTAACACGGGGGCATTCCGGTGGGCCGAGTTTTTCACCGACCCCAACTTGGTGGCCCTGATCGACACAGCCCTGCACAACAACCAGGAATTGAACATTACGCAGCAGGAAATCCAGATTGCGCAAAATGAAGTGCAGGCCAGAGCCGGTGAGTACAAGCCTTTTGTGGGGCTACGGGCAGGGGCAGGGGTTGATAAAGTGGGGGAGTACACCCGGTTCGGTGCCCTCGAACGGAGTACCGACGTTCGACCCGGTCGGGAGTTTCCCAACCCCCTCCCCGATTTCCTGGTGGCCGCCGAAGTGTCGTGGCAGGTCGACATCTGGAACAAGTTGCGCAATGCCAAACGGTCGGCTGCGGCCCGGTATCTGGCGTCGGTGGAGGGGCGGAATTTTACGGTGACGAACCTGGTCTCCGAAATTGCCAATTCGTACTACGAGTTGCTGGCTCTGGACAGCCAACTCGATATTCTGAAACGCAACATCGATATTCAGACCAACGCGCTGAACATTGTACGGCTGGAAAAAGAGTCGGCGCGGGTAACGGAGTTGGCCGTGCGCCGGTTCGAAGCGCAGGTGTTACGGACCCAGAGTATGCAATACGACATTCAGCAACGAATCACCGAAACCGAAAACCGGATTAACTTCCTGGTGGGTCGGTTCCCGCAACCGGTGGTGCGGAGTACGGGGGATTTTGGTGCGTTGGTGCCCCAGGTTGTATCGGCGGGCCTGCCCGCTCAAATCCTGCAAAACCGGCCCGACATCCGGCAGGCCGAGCGCGAACTCGAAGCCGCCCAGCTCGACGTGCAGGTGGCGCGAGCCAATTTCCTGCCATCGCTGAACCTGTCGGCAGCCGTAGGATTCAATTCGTACAACCCAGCTCTGTTGTTGTCGCCCCAGTCGTTGTTGTTTTCGCTGATGGGTGGATTGACTCGGCCTCTCATCAACAAAAACGCCATCACGGCCTTGTATTACAGCTCCAATTCCCGACAAACGCAGGCCGTGTACAGCTACGAACGGACCGTGCTGAACGCCTACGTGGAGGTAGCAAACCAGTTAGCCAGCATCCAGAACCTGCAAAAAAGTTATGATTTAAAGTCGCGGCAAGTGCAGGCCCTGATCCAGTCCACCAACATCTCGAATACCCTGTTCAAATCGGCCCGCGCCGATTACATGGAGGTCTTGTTGACCCAACGCGACGCCCTCGAATCGCGGTTCGACCTGGTCGAAACCAAAATGCAGCAGCTACACGCTGTGGTGAATGCCTACCGGGCGTTGGGGGGCGGCTGGCGTTGATCGTATCTTTGCGCTTTGGACAATAACACGCGCATGTACACGCTCTTCGCCATACCCAACTGCGACACCGTTAAGAAAGCCCGCACGTGGCTCGCCGAGCGGGGCGTCGACTACCAGTTTCACGACTACAAAAAGGCAGGCATCGACCGCCCCACCCTCGACCGGTGGCTCACGCAACGCCCCTGGCACGAGCTTGTGAACCGGGCCGGGGCTACCTGGCGTCAGATCCCCGAACCCGACCGCCCCACCGACGCTGAAGAAGCTATTGCGCTCATGCTCGCCAAGCCCTCCGTTATCCGCCGACCATTGATTGAAAAAGACGGGCGCATTGTCGCGTTAGGTTTCAAAGCGGAGGAATATGAAGGTGTTTTTGGGTAATGACGCATCAACGGGCTGTGTGGACACAGCCCGTTGGCAGGACCAAAGCCCCATCGGGGCGATATGTCAATAGCATTCATCAGCACAAACGCATTAGCCAAAGCCCCATCGGGGCGGCATGTGAAGAAGGGTAACCTCTTTCACATATCGCCCCGATGGGGCTTTGGTCCTGCCAACGGGCAAACCATTTCTATCAACATGTCGCCCCGACGGGGCTAGATGCTACAATGCGAACCCTACTTTCACGCCAAGCGTAAGACTGGGAATAATGCCAACTGCGCCCAGTTCAAACCGGTCGTACATACCCATTCTGACATCTTCATTGCGGGTTGGCACGTCCCGTCCAACCACATTAATATATCGAATACCTGCTCCGGCAAATATATCGATCAACAGACGGTCGGGACTTTTGTCGGCGCGGGGCAGTGCAAACTGGCGACCTGCTTTCACATGCAAACCCATGACGTACCGTTGTCGAGCTGTGTAGTTCGTTTGCTTTATAAAACCTGTTCCATAACTGTAATTGATCTCACGCTCATCTCGGTAATTGATTTGCTTCGTCAGCAACTCCAACGCCCAATAATTGCCCAGGGGTGGCACCGTCCTGAAAGCGATTCCGCGATATCGGTTAGTGCGATATCGTCCTGTGTAAAACCGTACCTCATTGCGCATACGCAAGATTTTAGCGTCGTCGAAATCACGAAGCTCCCCGCTCATTAAGCCATTCCAGCCGTAACCCAGCGTAGTTTGCCAACTCGTTCGGCGGCTAATCGGAAACTCCAGGCCAACCTGCACAGTTCGGTCTATGTCAATTAGGGCACCAATGTCGAATTTGAGTGCGTAGCGGTGTTTGTACGCAATGGTTGAGTCTTGCCCGAAGGCGAGAGAAGTTGTGAATAGAAGCAGGAAGAGGGAACGCATATAATGTGGTTTTTAGAGGGACTCCCATTTGAGTCAAAGGGTTGGAACGGACGGGCAAACTTTCAGAGCGCGAACCCCATTTTGATGCCTGCGACCAAACTCGGCAGCACATAATTACCCGGGACAAACCGCGAAAGAACGCCAGGCATAACATCGGGGTATCGAGCTTGGGGGTCCTGCCTCGTAACACGCACGTAGCGTAGACCAACGCCTATAAACACGTCGTAAAGCAGTCGGTCAGGGCTTTTGTCAGCAGCCGGAACTGCTATTTGCCGACCAATTTTTATATGCCCGCCCAACGCATAGCGTTGCCGAAGGAACGAAGCCGTGGAATAGGTAGTGGTCTGGTTGTCAATTTGCTTCATCTGCAACACCTTATCCCGAATATTGATCTGCTTAGCAAGCAGTTCTACCGCCCAGTAGTTTCCCAAAGGAGGCATGGCCTTGATAGCAATGCCGCTAGACCGATTAGTTCGATAGCGGCCCGTATAAAACCGTACTTCGTTACGCACACGCCAAACCTCTGACTGATCAAATTCTTTCAGTTTGCTCCATGCCAACCCGGTCCAGCCGTAACCTACTGTGGTTTGCCAACTCGTCCGGTGGTTAATCGGGAATTCTAAACCTACCTGCACCGTCCGGTCTAAGTCGACCAGGGCACTAGGGTCAAGTTTGAAAATGTACCGATGCTTGTAGGCAATGGTCGAGTCCTGCCCAAAGGCCAGGGAGGTTGTCAGGAGCAGCAGGATAAGCGGGCGCATAGAAACGTTGATTATAAGTCAGTTATGAAAATTATAGCGCAAACCCCAATTTTAGCCCAGCCGTAAAACTCGGTGCAGGCCAGATACCCGGATCAAATTGATTAGGCCACAGAAAGATGTTAGGTGTGTACTGACTCGCGGTCGATAGCTTCCGGTGTTCTTTCACAACGGCTACCCGTAAACCAATCCCAAGGTGGGCATCAAGCAGCAAGCGGGCGGGTTTGTTGTTTTTTTGAAACAACGGAAACTGCCGCCCTGCTTTTATATGTCCGGCATACACTGACCGAACAGCTCGCAACAGACCCAGTCTTCGGTGTATGTGCTCGTTATCTCCATTCAGATCGCCCGTATTAATCATCTCAGGCTGAACGCGCTCAGACCGGCGAGTCAGTAACTCAAGTGCCCAATAATTGCCCAGGGGATAATCAGACTTGACATGTATTGTACGATTCCGTCTGTAGTTGCGCGTATAGAGTCGTACTTCGTTACGCAATTGGAGAATTTCTGGGGCAGGCCAACTCCAGTAATAATTATAGTCCTGCATACCGGGTGAACCGTAACCCAACTCGTGCTGAAAAGCCAAACGTCGTCCGACCGCATATTCGACCCCAACCTGCACAACACGGTCAGAACCGTACCATCCCGGCTGGGCAGAGACTTTCACAACAATAGGACTCCGGGGGAGGGCAAGCGACTTGGTTTCGGACTGGGCAAAGGCGGGCGAGCAAAGGCCCGCAACGAGTAGGGTGGTGAAGAGGTGTTTCATGCAAGTGAAAAGTGTGTGTGATGACAAAGATTAGAAAAATCCGTTTACTTGTCAATATAGGCTTAGCATTCCGTTTGCTCTGACCGGTTGGAATGTGCAGTTTTGTCTAAATTCCAACCCGCATGATTACCAACGACGCCGTTGTACTCGGCATTCTTCTGGTCATTTTGGCCTTTGTCTTTCAAACGTCCGAGAACCAACGCCCGTTTTGGCAACGCTTTTATACCATCGTCCCGGCCACGCTACTCTGTTATTTTCTACCCTCGCTACTCAATACCAGCGGCTTGGTCGACGGAGCCAACAGCGGGCTGTACCCGGTGGTGTCGCGGTATCTGCTCCCGGCGAGTCTGGTGCTGTTCACGTTGAGTGTCGATTTTGGGGCCTTTCGGCGGTTGGGGCGGGCGTCGGTGTTGTTATTTGCGGCTTCGGCTATCAGCATCATGCTGGGTGGTCCGTTGGCGATCTGGTTGCTGGCGCAGGTCGCTCCTGAGCTTGTGGGCGGGCAGGGACCGGAAGCCGTTTGGCGCGGCATGGCGACTCTGGCCGGCACCTGGATTGGGGGCGGGGCCAACCAAACGGCCCTCAAAGAAGTGTTCGAGCCAAGCGACCGACTGTTTTCGGCCTTCGTGACGGTCGATATTTTCGTGGCAAACCTCTGGCTAGGCGCGTTGATCTACGGCGTGAACCACTCAAAAACCATCGACCGCTGGCTCGGAGCCGACACCTCGGCCATTGAGGACGTGAAAGCACGGGTGATTGCCCAAACCGAAGCCGCCCGACGCATCCCGACCGTGTCGGATTTCATCACCCTGCTTGCCATTGGTTTCGGGGCCACCGCCATCGCCCACGCCCTCGCCGACGTGTTGGCCCCCTACGTCGACGCCAATTACCCCGCCCTCAAACAGTTCAGCCTGAACGCGCCCTTTTTCTGGATCGTGAGTCTGGCAACGGCCATCGGTATCGGGCTTTCGTTTACCCGCGCCCGGCGGCTCGAAGGGGCCGGGGCCACCAAAATCGCTACGGTGTTTCTGTACGTGATGATCGCCACCATCGGCCTCAAAGCCGATATTCTGGCCATTGCCGAACAACCCGGCCTTATTCTGGTTGGATTTATCTGGCTGCTGTTCCACATTCTGATCATGGTTGGCGTGTGTCGGCTGTTGCGGGCACCCTACTTTTTTATGGCGGTGGGCAGCATGTCATGCATCGGCGGACCGGCCACTGCACCCATCGTGTCGGCTGCGTTTCACCCGGCGTTGGCCCCCGTGGGTGTGCTGATGGCCATTATGGGCTACGCCGTGGGCACCTACATGGGTTACACGTGTGGCATTCTGATGAAGCTCGTTTCACCCTAATCCTCAGTATCTTAATACCCAACTATGCTCGCCCGTTTCGGTCTCGACTGGTTCATTTTCGCCCTTCTGGGCATGATCGCGCTGGCTCGTGTTTGGCCCGAACCCGGTTTGATCGAGGGGCCGTTATCCTTATCGGCACTAACCAACTACGGGGTGTCGCTGATCTTCTTTTTTTACGGCCTGAAGCTCAATCTCGACAAACTCAAGGCGGGCCTGAGCAACTATCGACTGCATTTGCTCATTCACGGGGTCACGTTTGTGGTGTTTCCGGCCCTGGTGTTGGGGGCGCGTACGTTGCTCGTCACGCCCGAAACCGAGTTGCTGTGGGTAGGTGTTTTCTTTCTGGCGGCCCTGCCTTCCACGGTTTCTTCGTCGGTGGTGATGGTGTCCATTGCGGGGGGCAACCTGCCTGCGGCCATTTTCAACGCCAGCATTTCGAGCCTGATCGGGGTGTTCCTGACGCCCCTCTGGATGAGCTTAATCCTGCAAAATAGCCCTGACTCGTTCGATTTGGGGGGCGTAGTCCTCAAACTCGCCGTGCAGGTCGTTGTGCCGGTTGTGCTGGGCGTCCTGCTTAACAAACGGTTCGGGGCGTGGGCCGACCGCTACAAAACACCCCTGCGCCTGTTCGATCAAATCACAATCCTGCTTATTGTCTACACCTCATTCTGCGAATCGTTCGCACTGAACCTGTTTCGGAGTTATTCGGCAGTCGATTTGCTAGTTCTCTCTGCCGGCATGCTCCTCCTGTTTTTTGGGGTGTACGGGCTGATTCTACTCATTTGCCGGGGGTTGCGGTTCAGCCGCCCCGACGAGATTACGGCCCTGTTTTGCGGGTCCAAAAAGTCGCTCGTGCAGGGGAGCGTAATGGCCAAAGTACTTTTTGCGGGTAGCGCGGCAGGGGTTGCCCTGTTACCCATCATGATCTACCACGCCCTCCAACTGATTGTGGCGAGTGTGTTGGCCCAACGCATGGCTCGTCGGTCATAACGCAAAAAGGCAGCCAACAACGCACAAAATCGTACAACTCTGCTCCCTGTTGGCTGCTTACTGTTAGCTGAACTCTGCTACCGCTTCCTGCCGCTCGCGGGCAACTTGGGTTTCGTGGTGCTGCCCCGAATAAATTGATCCATCAAGATCCGACTCATCCAGAACAATCTCGTAATCAGCATCCCGGACGCTACGCTCGTAAGGTCGGAACGTCTTTTTAGGCACCCAATAAGCGGCCAGACCCACATACGTAGCCGCCAATGCAGCCGCCGTGAAAGCCAATACTTCTTTACCGGGCTTATTCCAGTGGCGCGAAGCAACCCCACCAAAGCCCGCAATAAACGGAACCATATACCAGGGGTCGTTGAGTTGCCGCGCTACCACGTAGCCCACCACACCCGTTGCGCCCAGAATCCCCGCCGAAAGGGGCATATCGCGCTCGTTGTCGCGCTCCCACATATTGGCCGTCAGCAGGGTGTCGGGGGTCCCTACGACCGTTGCCGCCGTAAGCCAGCCGCTGTAAAGACTGACCGGAATACGCAAATACCGTTCGGCCGCAGGCACGTCGGTTTTGCCAATTTCGAGTGCGTGATGCAGGGCCAACGCCGAGGGCAGATTCAGTTTCGTAACCAGGTCCGAGGCAACGATGGCCCGCTCGTCCGACTCCGAGAAGAACCGCCCAAACAAGGCGTTCAGCGCGAAACTACTCCACCACCACGGCAACGCTTTCTGATAGCGCGGATTGTGTTCCTGCGCCGGTAGTGCCTGATGGACCAACAAGGCCGTCAAACCCGAATAGACCGTACTCCACACCACCCCAAACGCCCAGCCTGCCGGAATGATCAGATTTTTCTCAAACACTTCGGAGTATTCTACCGGGACGTCGTACTCCTGCTTCGAGTTATCCTGAATGCTATCGCGCCGGGATCGACTGCTCGAACGAGCCGTATAAACGATACTGCCAACGGCGAACACCGCCGTAGCGATGCGCCATAACCGGTTGGTGTTCATAGCCGATTAGGCAGTTGCCGTTTTAGCCTTCGACTTGAGTGTATCCCAGCCATCAGCCACCGATTCTTTGGTGTCAACGCTCTGCTTCTTCACGGTGTCCCACGTATCAACAAGTGCATCTTTCACGTCGTCGAGCAGGCCATTAGCTTTTTGCTTGGCGCGATAGCCTTTGTAGCGATACCGCGCCTTCGTGAGCGTGTCGGCTTGATTCCAGGCCGTAACAAGAGCCACCCCGGCCACTACGGCAGCCGCAATGCCCAAGCCCAGCACCCAACCTGGTGTTTTGTTTTCTTCCTGCTGCTTTTGCTCGTCCTGCGGGGTGTTAAAATGGCGCATCATACTTGCCAGCGTTTCCTGCGGAGCCACGTAGGCCATCACCTCAAAGGACTTATTTTTCAGGCCACCAGGAACTACCTTGCGCTTGCCGGTCATGAGCGCGTCGTACCCGTCTTTGGCCACAACCGCCGGGTCGTCAAGCATTTTTTCGACGTTGAGCGGGGGCGCACCAGCCTCGCGGAAGAAGTTGGTTTCGGTTCCGTTGGGCAATAGGGCCGTCATGGTCACGTTGGTGCCCTCCAGCTCATTGTTGAGCGACTGCGTGAAATTGTACACGTAGGCTTTTGTGGCGGCATAGACAGCCTGTAACGGGAACGGCGTGATCGACACGAGCGAGGCCAACTGCAGAATTTTGCCTTCGTCGCGGGCCACCATATCCTTCAAAAACAACTTGGTCATGTGCGTCAGGGTGAGCACGTTGAGATGGATCATCGATTTCTCGCGCTCCCAATCGGTTTCGGTGGCAAACTTGCCGTAGGTCGAAACGCCCGCGTCGTTTACCAACACGTTGACCGTGATGCCTTTGCTCGTAACCTCGTCGTATACTTCCTGAGCCACGTTCTCCTGCGACAGGTCTTTACTGATGACTGTTGTTTGGATGCCGTAATCTTCCTCAAACTCCAGAGCTAGTTGAGTCAGTTTCTCTCCATCGCGTGAGAGCATCACAAGGTTGTATCCGTCTTTGGCAAACAGTTTGGCCAATTCCTGACCAATACCGCTGGAAGCACCCGTAATTAGGGCCGTTTTTCCTGCTTCTGCATTCATAGTGTTGAGTGTTTTGTACGCTACTCCTTGTTTAACTCCCCAGGCCGGGAGATGTTTTAGGTTGCCCTGTAGACCTTCAAGGGAATACATTTTTCTTATGACGCAAGCAAGAATCTTTGGCAGTCTAACCGTTTTCACTGCTATTTAGAGGGCACTTTTAGCATAAAAACAAGAAGGGCGAATTTTTCTGAATCCATAATCTGTTCTTTATCTGACAATGGCACAGAAGTTAATTAGAATCAACGTGCTGATTATTAACGAAACTCAACTAGCATGCAGTCCATTCGTTTAAAAAATGGAAGTGGTCTATTTTTTGGAGGCCAATCAAAAATTAGTATTTTTTCGGGAGAGCGTTTAGTCCGATTCATCAACGTAAACGCCGATGTTTTTGAGAGTCTAGCCCGAATGTCGATGCCTTATGGTGGAAATGTGTCGGCCCGCGCCTAGTCGTTGGCCCCTCCGCAACCAGTAAAGCCCCGATGGTCTTTTCAGATTCCATCGGGGCTTTTTTGTTATTAAACGATTTATAGCGCATGGTTGCTACATCGCGCTTTTTTGTCATCCCGACGAAGGAGGGATCTACTCCGTCTAGAGTCAACTTTAGAGACAGCGAGCTAGATCCCTCCTTCGTCGGGATGACAAAAATAAACTACTGCAAATTGGCATCTTCGCGGCTGTTAAAGGTGTCGCCCTGATTAATATCGCCGGTTTGGTAGCCTTTTTTAAACCAATATACCCGCTGCGCCGAGGTGCCGTGGGTGAAGCCGTCGGGCACCACGTAGCCTTGTGTCTCTTTCTGAATCCGGTCGTCGCCAATGGCATTGGCCGCCCGCAGGGCCGCTTCAATGTCTTTCGGTTCAATCATGTTGTTATTACGCGCCCACACGCCGGCCAGAAAATCGGCCTGCAACTCCAATCGTACCGAAATCTGGTTCGCTTGCTTTTCGCCCACGCGCTGCTGCATACTGTGAACTTTGTCCATGATTCCCATCTCGTCCTGAATATAATGAGCTACTTCGTGGGCAATCACGTAGGCCATAGCCCCCTCGCCGGGCGCACGGAATCGGTTTTGCAGTTCATCGTAAAACGATAGGTCGATATACAGTTTCTTATCGCCTGGGCAATAGAACGGCCCCGAAGCCGCCGAGGCCGTTCCACAACCCGACTCGGTCCGATTGCGGAATAAAACCAGCGTGGGTGGGCGATACTGCATCCCTTCTTTTGCCAGCAATTTGGTCCAGATGTCCTCGGTGGAACCCAGCACAACCTTCGTAAATTTAGCCGCCTGATCGTCGGGTTGGGCACCGGCGGGGGCCTGCGCACCCGGCATTGTGGGGCTTTCGAGTGCATTACTTTGCCCCAAAAACTGCGAAGGATCGCCCCCCAGCAAATACACAATCACGGCAATCACGACGGTGCCAATGCCCCCGCCGATAATTCTGCCGCCACCTCCGCCACCTCCCCGGCGATCTTCTACATTCTCGCTTTCGCGACCTCCCAGCCAACGCATCGTATAATTCGGTTTAGATTTAGTTCAGAAGACAATACTACCCAGAAAAGCACAACAAGAAAAATGCCACTCTGGTTAAGGCAGCTTTTGTCGATTGATGACGGAGTGATTTCAAACAAACGTTACAAAATAGTTGTCTACCGAGTACAATTACTTATCCGTATCAAACGTCATTCATCGAACCACCCCCTTGTAAAATGCCTTCACAAATTTGGGCCATCGAAAAACGTTGGCTACTTATCACGGTCTGGCTCCTGCTGCCGGGCAGTTTGTTCGCTCAATCAACAGCCTCGATCAGCCAGGAAAAAGTATATCTCCACAGCGACCGCGCTCAATACGTTGCGGGCGACACAATCTGGTTTCGGGCCTCGCTTTTCGATGCCACCACGCATCACCCCAGCACTGTGAGCGAACTCGTTCACGTGACCCTGCAACGTAGTTCGTCGGTAGTAATCGAAACGAAATGGCCCCTACAGGCGGGAAACGGATCGGGGTGGCTGGCTATTCCGCGCCAACAGGAGCAAGGCAACTACCAACTTGCCGCCTATACGAACCTGATGCGAAATGACGACGAGGCATTCTTTTTCCGAAAATTCATTACGGTCATTAGCCCGATTCAGTCTGCCGGGCAGCCCGCACCTGCGCCGGGGGTTGCGGTTCAGTTTTTTCCCGAAGGTGGTCAATGGGTGGCGGGGGCGGTTAGTAAACTGGCGTTCAAGGCGATTGATGAGACCGGGCGGGGCGTTGCTGTTGAGGGGATCATCGAGACCGACCGGGGCGAAATCATAACGGATTTCAAAACGGCCTATCGGGGCATGGGAGCCGTAAGTTTGTTGCCGCAGGCGGGGCAAACCTACCGCGCTAAAATCACCTATCGGGGCGAGACAAAAGTCATTCCTTTGCCACCCGTTTTGCCCGACGGTGCCAGCTTATTGGTTGATCCTGTTACGCGACCTCAAACCATTAAAGTCTGGGTTACGCCCCCTAAAACGACGAACCCGGACCTGAAACTAGTTGCTCAACTACGCGGGCAAGTCCTCAGCGAAACCCGCCTGACGGCCATCGAAGCAGACAGACAACTGATCGAAATTCCGTACAGTAGTTTGCCCGAAAGTGGCATTCTGCAGATAACGTTGGTTGAGAACCAACAACCCATTCGCGAGCGATTGGTGTTTGTGGACCGCAAGCAACACCTTCGCCTGAACGCCACATCGGTTACGAACGCCCAACCGCGCAGCCCCAACCAACTGACCGTAACCGTAACCAATGCGCAGGGGAAACCTATCGAAGCCGATTTTTCGGTTGCCGTGACCGATGCCGCGCAGGACACAGACGGGTCTGTATCGCCCTCGTTGCCCGCCTATCTGTTGTTAACCTCCGACTTGAAAGGGTATGTGGAACAACCCAACGCGTACTTCGACGGTTCGATAGGCGATTCGACTAAAGCCCGACTCTACACCGACTACCTGATGCTCACGCAGGGTTGGCGACGGTTCGTTCAACCAAATGAAGCATCTAACTCGCTTACGCACGAACCCGAAAAAGGACTTCCATTAACCGGGACGGCCTATTCCTCGAAAAACGCTCCCGTTTTGAACGAGATGCTAAAACTAACTACCTGGGACAAATCGGGCCTGCGCGTGTGGATCACCCAAACCGATGCAACGGGTCGGTTTACCCTCACCACCGCCCTAACCGACTCAGTACGAATCCTGTCGACCGACAGCAAAGGGCGCGACATTCGGCTGGCTCTCGACCGCTTCGCCCCGACGGTTCAGCCACAACCTTTGTTTACCCAACCCAGTGTGCCGATGGCGATAGCCGCCCAACTAATCGAAAATAGCCTGCTTTCCCGCCAATTAGGCAAAGGCGGCATTCAGCTTCAGGCCGTTGAGGTTAAAGCTAAGCTGCCCGACCGACTTCAGAACGACCCACGCACCAGCCTGTACCTCGGCAAACCTAACCGAATTATTGAGGTAGCTTCCGACAAGAGCATGCAAACGTATCTGTCGGTAGGCGAATTACTCGCAGGGCGTGTTGAGGGTAGTGCCGTTATTTTAGTCGATGGCATTCGCGATCCCCCCCTCGAACTGGTGCGGGCGCAGGATATAGATCGTATTGATGTGATTAGCGATATAACGCTTGTCTCGATGCTGGGTGGAACGAATGCTTCGCCAATGACTAAAGTAGTCAACATCTTGACCAAACGCGGCATTGAGCGAACCATTTCAACGTTAGATGCCAGGCCTATGCAGAAATGGTATGGGTACAGCGTTGAGCGCGTATTTTATGAACCCAACTACAGCGTATCCGAAACCACCCAACAGCCCGACCGCCGGGCTACGCTGTACTGGAACCCCGCCCTGAGAACAGATAAGCAAGGTCGGGCAGTTATCCGGTTTTTCAACTCCGACGTGGTTCGGCAACCTGTTCTAACCATCGAAGGCACCGATGGTCGAGGGCAAGCGGGTAGTTTGCAAAAACCCCTACACTAGCCCGTTCGCCAACACCCCCACATCGGGCCACACATACCGGAATATCGGGCCGTTTTCGCCCTGAACCTGTTCGTGGTTCGTACCGCCCATTCGGTTGTAGAAACCGACAGCGGCTTTGTTTTCTACATAAACCCACAAATGCAGGGGCGACGTTGGGGCCTGCTCCTGCACCCAGCGGGCGGTTTGTTGCATCAGTTGCGCCCCAATGCCCCGGCCCTTGTGTGCGGGGTCGGCATGGAGGTTGTCGAGCAGGGCACCGTGAATGGGGTCTTCGTCCAGCATAACGCACGCAAAGCCAACGAGTTGACCACTCGCTTCGGCCAGGATCACCTGCCGGTTGGGGGGCATTTGGGTGAACCGATCCCGCCAAACGGCCAGTCGCTCGGCCTGAACGTCGTGGTCTAGGTACGAATCGGTCATGATGCCCCGGTAGGTAGTCTGCCAGGAACGGGTGTGCAACTCGGCGATTCGGTCGGCGTCGGCGGGAGTAGCGGTGCGGAAGGTGATGGGTTGTAGCAGCGATTGGTGCATCACGTAGGCGTCGACGTAGCCCAGGCGGGCGTGTCGGTACGCTCCGGGCAACTCACCCACGATCCGAAACCCCAGCGATTGCCAAAGCCGAACGGCCCGCTCGTTGGTTTTCACGACAATATTGAACTGCATAGCCCGGTAGCCCAATCGCCGGGCTTCGTCCAGCGAAAACAAGCCCATCTGTCGGCCAATGCCTTTGCCGTTGTGGTCCGGGTGAACCATATAGCCCGCGTTGGCCACGTGCGAACCCAGGC
This sequence comes from Cytophagales bacterium, assembly GCA_004292855.1. Lineage (GTDB taxonomy): Bacteria > Bacteroidota > Bacteroidia > Cytophagales > Spirosomataceae > Rudanella. The sequence goes on along the minus strand of RDXN01000041.1, from coordinate 89,535 downwards.
CCGGCTGGTTCGGTTTCATAAAAAACGTCCCGACGATCTCCCCCTTCTGTTCGGCCACGTAGGCCGTTACGCCCGGACTAAACCAAAACGCCAGCATCTCGTCTTTGGGGGTGTCGGGCGCGAAGGCATAGGTATCGCCAGCAGCAATAATGGGTTGGATAATGGCCCAGAGAGGGTCGGCGTCGGTAGCGCGTCGGAAGGAGAGGGATACGGTCATTAAAATAGGAAATCGCTCAACGAGCAACCAATGGTTTTGCAATACGCCGACGACTGATCAACATCCAAATTGTGGAGTTCATAGCGATGCCAAAGGTCGAGTTTATAATCATACACAAACCCCTCCGGCACGTCGTATTCAGTCATTAGTTCTTTGAGCTTTATGGTGTCTTTTTTCACGCCCTGTGTGTGCGTAATTTCAATCAGCACAGCCGTTAGTTCAGTCTCAGGGTCGGCCAGTAGAATATCGGGGACCGGACTGGTCCGGCTCTGATCGATCATGGCTTCGGGATAAGCCATGAGGGTTGTTTTGCGATCACGATAGAGGTTCGTCAAGCCTGTAACTAACTGACCAATAATAGCCTGATGAACGCGTGGTGCGTTGACGCCCATGTAGATAATGTTGTCGTTCATAATCGTTCGATGTCGAGTAACGCATGCTCAAAAAAAATAGCACGGGTAAAAATACGCCAAAATCTGGTCTATCGCTACCCGTGCTATTTACAACTAGTTGTAAAAATCGACAAGCTACAGAGCCACCACTTCCCGGCTTCCGCCCGCTACCGTAACAGCCTGTCCGTAAACAGCTAACGTGATAGATTGCCCTGAGAAATTCTCGACTGTTACATCTTGTTGCGTGGTCGTGACCTGCACTAACGCGCCCTTAAAACGAATCTTGAATGCCAGCGACTGCCAGCCGTCGGGGCAGTAGGGCGCAAACGAAAGCTCGCCCGTTTTGCTCACGCGCATCCCGCCGAAACCTTTCACCACGGCTAGCCACGTACCGGCCATCGAGGTGATGTGGCAGCCGTCTTCGGTGTCGTTGTTGTAGTCGTCGAGGTCGAGCCGGGCCGTGCGGAGATACATCTCGTAGGCTTTTTCTTTCATACCCAGCACCGATGCCTGAATCGAATGCACGCAGGGCGAGAGCGACGACTCATGAACGGTCATTGGCTCGTAGAAGTCGAAGTTGCGCCGGAGCGTGTCGGTATCGAAATCGTCCTCGAAGAAGTACAGTCCCTGCAACACGTCGGCCTGTTTAATGAAGCACGAGCGCAGAATCCGGTCCCACGACCAGTTTTGGTTCAGGGGTCGCTGCCCCTTCGGGATGTCCGAGACGGGCATCAGGTCTTTGTCGAGGAAATCGCTTTGCTGCAAAAACACCTGCCGCTCCTCGTCGTAGGGGAAGTGCATATTCTCCACAATGTGCGTGGCTTTTTCAATCTCTTTTTTCTCCTGAAACCGAATGCGGTCGCATAGGTCGGCGTAGCGTTCGGGGTCGAGGGCCTTTACTTTCTCCACGGCCTCCATCGTGTAGCGGAGCGTCCAGGCGGCAATGTAGTTCGTGTACCAGTTGTTATTGACGTTGTTCTCGTATTCGTTCGGCCCCGTCACACCCAGCATCACATACTGTTCTTTAGCCTTCGACCAGTTCACGCGCTGACTCCAGAACCGGCTGATAGCAATCAGCACCTCCAGACCATACTCAGCCAGATACTGCTCATCGCCGGTGTGGCGCACGTAGTCGTAAATGGCGTAGGCAATGGCCCCGTTCCGGTGGATTTCCTCGAACGTGATTTCCCACTCGTTGTGGCACTCCTCGCCGTTCATCGTTACCATCGGATAGAGCGCGGCCCCGGCCTTGAAGCCCAGTTTGCGGGCGTTTTCGATGGCCTTTTGCAGGTGTTTGTACCGATACACCAGCAGGTTACGGGCCACTTTCTGATCGGCAGTGGCGAGGTAAAACGGCAGGCAGTACGCTTCGGTGTCCCAATAGGTTGAGCCGCCGTATTTTTCGCCTGTGAAACCTTTGGGACCGATGTTGAGCCGTTCGTCTTCGCCGGTATAGGTCTGGTTCAATTGGAAAATATTGAACCGTATACCCTGTTGGGCGGAGTCATCGCCTTCAATCAGGATATCGTTCATTTTCCACTTATCGGCCCAGGCCTGCCCCTGCTCAAACAGTATTTTCTCGTACCCCTTCCGCGACACCCGCTGAGTATACTGCCGGGCCTGTTTCACCAGTTCGTCGCTATCATAATTTAGGGACGATAGATTGACGGCATATTTATACACCACCGTTTCCTGCCCCTGCCGACAGTCGAGCGTGATGCGGTTGGCCACGTATTTCTCGTACTTGATCGGCTGCGACTGATAATCGACTTTCACACCGTCCTGCTCAATCTCGATACACATGCCCGTAGCTACGTGGAAGCCCGTTTTGCGTGTCCGAAGCTCAATGTATGCCTCGCCATAGCCGGTTTCCTTGCGCACCTCGTCCCAAAATGTCTCGTCGTAGTTGGCGTCTTTGTTACGAATGGCCCCGTCGAGGTAGGGTGTGATGGTGATCTTGGCGTCGAAATTCAGGGGCGTAACGGCGTAGCGAATCACCCCGGCCTCATCGTCGACAATAGAGCAAAACCGCTTGCTCACGATCTTCAACTCTTTGCCGCTCTTGAGCACAGCCACACACGAGCGTTCGAGATAGCCCGCCTGCATGTTGAGCACCCGCCGGAAATCGCGCACCTCGGCCGTATTCAGGTCGAGGGTTTCGTACTCGATATCAACGTCGATACCAATCCAGTTGGTGGCGTTGAGCACTTTGGCGAAGTATTCGGGGTAGCCGTTTTTCCACCAGCCCACACGGGTTTTGTCGGGGTAATACACCCCCGCCACGTAGTTACCCGGCAGGGTTTTACCCGAAAATTTCTCTTCAAAATTGCCGCGCCCGCCCATCCGGCCATTACCCAGGCTCATGAGGCTCTCGGTGATCTCGTTGTACTCGCGGTGAAACCCCTCCTCAACAATGTTCCAGGGGTCGTTTTTAATGTATTGTTTCACAGGTTATAAATTCGTTTGCAGGTTTCGAGTACGTAGGTGAGCGCACCAAAAAGCTCATTTAAACGGTCAATATCAAACGAGGACGAGTATTCTACAAAAACCGATTCGTCCAGTTTACCTATTTGCCAAATATCTCCGTTCGACACAATACCAAAAACGGGTTTACCATCTCCATTAAGTTGCTGAATCGTGTACATTTCTAGAACACACTGCGCCCAACCGTTAAAAAAATCATCCCGCTTTGCTTCAACAACAGCAACAAATGGACTGTCGAAAACAACGATACCCAACTTCGATTGCTTGCCGATAACATAATCTGGCACGCCCGTCAATTCGTCGTTCAGCGAAACAGTTGGGTGACTCCAAATAGCCAACGAATCGGAGAATGGCTTCCAGGCTTCTTTAAGAACAGGATAAATAATATTCTCGCAGACTGCAGACTCTGAAATTTTGTAATAAACACGATCAACCGTGAAGGCAATCTCCTCATGCAATCTGTCTGGAGCCAAAACCGGCTTATAATCTGGCAAAGCCTTCTGTTCATACCGAATTGTGTATTTTTTCAGTATGTCGCTCAGTGTTTGATTCGTTCTAAAAGCCATCGTCTTTCGTTTTTACAAAGATAACCCCGCTTTTACCCGCATGGCCTGCGCCAGGTGGCGTTCGGTATGGACCACGAGCATCTGCACGACATCGCCAAGCCGCATTTTGATCCATTTGCCAAACGGTGTCATGACTTTCTGACCATTCCAGTCCAGATACACCAGTCGCCCCAGCAGGTCGCGTTGCAGGGTTTGGAGTTCGAGAAAACTCGCCATCACCTCCGCCACGTTCAGGTCAGCAGCCGCCCGTGGCCGCACCATCCCCGGCGCGGGCAGTTTCGTGGTCGATGTTGGGTCCAGAAACCGGAGCGTCAGCCGACCCAACAAGTTCGACTCCAACTCCTGATCGTTCGGGTTGTGCTGCATAAACCCGACCTTGTCGACCTTGTGCTGGAGTTGCCGGACGTAGTAGCGTTCGGCCAGGTTCAGGTGCTGTAAACACTCCACAATGCTCCAGCCGCCGTTGGCGGGTTTGGTGCGGAGTTGCGCGTCGGTCAGGGGCTGAAACTCGCGTTCGATGGTGTCGAGCACGTGCGTCAGGCGGGCTTGTAAGTCGGTAGCGGTGGCTAGTTTATTCATGATATTAGTATCCAATCCCCCGCGCCCGTTCAACAGCCGCGAGCAGTTCGGTAACGGTAATATGTTCAAGCGAAGGTACGACAAGGTCCGCCTGCGTGAGCACGTCGGGCGAGCCGATACCGAGGGCAAACATGCCTCCCCGCTTGGCTGCCTCGACACCCGCAACGGCGTCTTCAAACACCACGCATTGTGCGGGATCGAGGCCCAGTTCGGCGGCTCCCTTCAAAAACACTTCGGGGTGGGGTTTGCTATTGGTTATTTTGGTACCGTCGATGATGGCGTCGAAATCGTTGATCATACCCACGCGCTCCAGAATAAGCCGGGCGTTTTTACTCACCGAACCGAGAGCACAGGTGATCGGTCCGTCGGCATGGTCGGCCTTTTTCAAGTCGTGGAAAAACCCCGTTACACCAGGCAAAATATCGTCGGGCGTCATCTGACTCACCAGTTCCAGATACCACTCATTTTTCTGGGTTGCCAGTTCGAGTTTGCGGTCGTCGGAGAGCGACATACCCCCGTGAGCCAGAATCAGGTTAAGTGAGTCCATCCGGCTGATGCCTTTGAGCGTTTCGTTGAACTCGTGCGAAATATCGAAGCCTAACTGGTTGGCCATCCGTCGCCAGGCCTGGTAATGAAACACGGCGGTGTCGACGATAACCCCGTCTAAATCAAACAAAAATCCGTTAATGGGCATGTATCTCAGGTTGTATGAAAGGGCAAATTTAGCACATTCAACAATGCAATTAGAGGTGCCATCTCGTTTAGGGAGACGACACCACTGCCAGGCTCAGCTATTGGAACTTAATGCCTTTCTTCTCGTTTATGCTAGTACAATTAGTCAACCAATACAAACACATTTAAGTCATGGCAGCAGGATCGATGGCCTTTGAAGCAACTGACGCTAACTTTAACGAGTTAATCAACTCCGACAAACCCGTACTAGTAGATTTTTGGGCCGAGTGGTGTGGTCCCTGTAAAATGATCGGCCCCGTTGTAGAGCAACTAGCCAGCGAATTCGATGGCAAAGCCGTTGTTGCCAAAATGGACGTTGACCAAAACGCCAAAATTCCTCAGCAATTTGGAATTCGCAGCATCCCCACCCTGATGGTTTTCAAAAACGGCCAGATGATCGACAAGGTGATTGGCGCGGTTCCCAAGAACGTTCTGGAGCAGAAACTACAGGCTGCTTTGTAAGCAGGTTGGTCTATATAAGTAAAGCCCCCGTTGAGCAATCAACGGGGGCTTTTTTGTTTCTAACTATTAATAAAAATTGCTGACACTCCAGCAAGTTGGCAGCGTTATAATTACAGCGGGCGCAGCACTTTTATCTTCCAGCCGTTCTTGTCGGTTTCTACAAACGTGCTGTCGACCACGGCGAATCCCTTCTCAATCTGCTCCCATTTCTCGTCGCTGTCGGCGTGGCGACCCGTGTTCATCGAGATGATGAGCAAGCCGTCGGGCTTCAGCAGGGGCGCATACTGAAACACCAATTTGTCGACCATAGGTTTGAGGTAATAAATAGCCTCGTTGAAAATGATAACGTCGAATGTCTGATCACTTTCGAAATCGTTCATATCAACAGCCTCGAATGATGTTTTATCATCGCCAAACCGACTATTGGCGCGTTCAATGGCTGCGTCGGCTACGTCGGTGCCCAGAAACGAGCCGTAGTGCTGCCCACCGATGCGTTGAGCCAAAACACCTTCTCCACAACCAATTTCCAAAATAGCCGGATTATTGGGCTTCATAAACTGCACATAACCGGCCAATACGCTGAACCGAGCCAGTTCATTCAGGTTTTCAAGGCCGTCCCATAGGCCTTTGTCATATTGGTAATTCCAGCGGGACCGGTCGGTGCGCAAAATCTTGCGATTAAAAAAGGAAGCCAGCCCCGACAACGGGCCTTTTGATGTAGTGGGTACTGTTTGGTTAGTCATCGTGTATACTTAGAAGTTTGAACCGCAAAAAGGGCTGATTATTAGGCCCATAAGTACCAATGAGTTACTTAAAGAATATGGAGCCAAAGCTACGCACACACATGCGAAAGCGTTGCAAAAAATGGTTAAAATAAAATTAAGGTAATCGAATTTAACCCCGGTTTAAACCGTTGGGTCTCGTTCGGTTTACGCGTGGAACTCCGTACTTTTGCGCCTTGAAACACGGTTGCCGCGATAGACCTCGGCTCCAGCACCAACCCCATGTCGCAGAATTTAAAAATCGGCCTCTTCCTTGCTATCTCGGTTATTACCGTTACGTTTTCGTTTTATTTCTGGCAGGTTTTCCGCACCCCCAACCTGAACCTGAAAGGCGAAAAACCCTTTGCGTTGCTTATCCCGAAGGGCACTACGTTCCTGGCTGTTGTCGACTCGTTGAAAAAGAACAACATGCTCAACGACGAGAAATCGTTTCGGTTTTTGTCGAAGCTCATGAAATACGATCAGAACGTGAAAGTGGGCCGCTACGAACTCAAGCCCGACATGGGTAATTACGAGACCATCAAAAAATTGCGTAGCGGTAGTCAGGACCCGCTCACGGTAACGTTCAACAACATTCGGCTTCGGCAGGATTTGGCCCAACGGCTTGGTGCGCGGTTTGCGTTTGGCCCCGACTCGCTCGGCAAGTACCTCGACGACCCCGCCGTGTGTCGCGAGTATGGGTTCGATACGAACACGGTCGTTTGTATGTTTATCCCGAACAGCTACGAGATGTTCTGGACCATTAAGCCCAAAGCATTGCTCGACCGGATGGCCTCAGAATACAAGAAATTCTGGACGCCCGAACGTCAGCAGAAGGCCAAAGCGTTAAACCTGAGCCAGTCCGAAGTGCAAACGCTCGCGTCGATTGTGCAGGGCGAAACCAACAAAACCGATGAGCAACCCCGTGTGGCGGGTGTGTACTTGAACCGCCTGCGCCAGAATATAAAGCTCGAAGCTGACCCTACGGTAATCTTTGCCCTGCGCGACTTCGGTATCCGGCGGCTGCTTAACCGCCAACTCACCGTCGACTCACCCTACAACACATACCGATACACGGGCCTGCCCCCCGGCCCTATCAACCTCCCTTCAATCTCGGCCATCAACGCCGTGTTGAACGCCGAACAGCACGATTACCTGTTCTTTGTGGTCGATGCCCGCTTCAACGGCTACCACACATTCTCGAAAACCCTCTCCGAACACATGGCCAACGCCCGCCTGTACCAAAAGGCCCTTACCGAACGGAAGATTATGAAGTAGCAGTTGGCAGTAGCAGCAAGCAGCAAGCAGTTGGCAGTAGCAGCAAGCAGGGCTGACGCACGAAAACTGCCTACTGCCACTGCCTACTGCCTACTGCCACTGCCACTGCCTACTGCCACTGCCTACTGCCTACTATGTTTACTATAACCATCCCCGACATTCGCGTGCGCTACGCCGATACCGACCAAATGGGCTACGTGTATTACGGCAATTATGCCCGGTTCTACGAGATCGGGCGGGTAGAGGCCTTGCGGACGCTGGGGTTTCATTATAAAGAAATGGAGGCTGCGGGCGTGATGATGCCCGTGTACGAAAATCACTCCCGTTACCTCCAACCCGCCCGCTACGACGACCTGTTGCTCGTAACTGTAACGATCCCGACATTGCCCAAAGCACGTATCATTTTTCAGTACGCTATCCACAACCAAGCGGGCGAGTTGCTTCACACCGGCGAAACCACCCTGGTGTTCCAACAACGCGCCAACGGGCGGCTTTGCGCAGCTCCCGAACCGTTGCTTCGGGCTTTGAAACCTTTCTTTGAGCCAGTAGTTTGATTTTGGACATTAGACGTTGGATATTGGACCCGTCTGCCAGAACAGCCCGGTCCAATATCTAACCTCCTTGTACCAACGTCCAACGTCATGTTTGAGAAAATAATGAGTTTGCCAGTCCTGTCGGGCGCACGTGTCTGGATGCGGGATCATCACCCGTTCGACTCCAGGGTTATTACCTGGTATGAGTTCGTGAAAAAGATGATCGACAAGGTATCGGGCAATGACCTGAGCGAGCGGGCATCTGCGGTGGCTTTCAACCTATTTTTGGCGGTGTTTCCGGCTATCATCTTTCTGTTTACCCTCATCCCGTTTATTCCCATCCCCGATTTGCAGCCGCAAATCATGGGCCTCCTGCAACAGGCTATTCCGGCAGGCACATTCGAGAGCGTCGATAATACCATCCGCGACATCATAAGTCGGGAACGGGGCGGGGTGCTGTCGTTCGGTTTTCTGGCTACGATCTATGCCGCTACCAATGGCATGGTGGCCCTGATGAACGCGTTCCGTGTTTCGCACCAAACCCCTGACCGACGCGGGTTCTTCAAAATTCGCCTGATTGCCCTCGGCCTGACCGCAACGTTGGGGGTTGCGATTATTTTGGCTATTGTGGTGCTGCTGGTTGGGGGCATCGTGACTGACTATCTATTGCAATTTGGCGTGTTCGATAATCCGGTTTTTGCTTACCTGCTGACTGTTGTTCGGTATCTGTTAGTATTCGGGGTTTTCATGGGGGTAATCAGTGTGATCTATAAATACGGTCCCGATGTGAATATGAAGTGGACCTTCGTGACCCCCGGATCAATCGCAGCTTCCATATTAATAGTTCTAACTACGTTGATATTTTCTTTCTATCTATCAAATTTTGGATCTTATAATAAGGTGTATGGATCAATTGGCACACTGATTGCTTTAATGGTTTGGATAAACTTAATTGCTCTTTTAGTAGTCTTAGGCTTCGAAATGAACGTTTCGCTGTATAATCTGGAGGGAGAGAAGAATCCGAGCAAAGTGGCCAAGACAACGAACTAATGAGTTTCCGTATTCCTGCTCATAGTCGCTTGAGATCACTTGAAATGAGTAAAATAGGCCAAAAATGGCTTTAAAACCCTCTGGAAACCCCTAAAACCAACAAACACCATTCTGATCTGGCAGAATGGTGTTTGCAAACCCTAACCCATAAAATGTGATTGATGAATACTTCCTGTGAGGCTGTAAATACTATTCAGGAAGCCATCTGACTATTATACAGTAAAAACCGTGCCAACTTTTTGGGATTTTTGCCGAAATTTTTTTTTCTGTCCGTTCCCTCAAATTTTTCGACCCTAAATTGGTCAATCGTTGACCTTTGTTTCTGTTGTTTTATGCTACGCTATGCACTCGGTTACCAACCCGTTGATCACTGTGCCGATGGGGCCTTATCTGAATCAGATAAAGCCCTGGGTAACGGTTGTCTGCACGTGTTATAATCATGAGCTGTATGTGGTCGATGCGCTCGCTTCGGTGGCGGCCCAACAATACCCAAATGTACAACTAATTGTGATCGACAATAATAGTGTCGACCGGAGCGCGGAACGGATTAAAACGTTTGTCGATCAAAACCCATCTGTTACATTCATACAGAATAATCGCAACGAGGGTCTGTGCCGGGCGTTCAATCAGGGATTACAACTGGCGCGGGGGCAATACATAATCGACCTCTCTGCCGACGATGTGTTGTTACCCCACCGGATTGCCCGGCAAGTGGAGCGGTTTGAGCAACTCCCCCCCGACTACGCCGTTGTGTTCTCCAATGCAGCCTATATTAGTCCACAAGGTCGTTTGGTGGGGTATCACTACGCGACTGACCCCGGCGGGCGGGCTATTGGAGCGGTGCCTGCCGGATGGGTGTTCCGCGAGATTTTGGAACGCTACTACATCTGCACGCCTACCATGATGATGCGCCGGGCGGTACTCGACGAGCTAGGTGGCTACGACGAATCGCTCGATTACGAAGACTTCGATTTTTGGGTGCGCTCGGCCCGGCAGTATGCCTATGCCTATATTGATGAAGTGCTGACGCACAAACGTCAACTCGCCAACTCGCTCTCGATGCAGGTAATTGAGCCGCACAACCGCCTGCTGGCTTCAACGCTCAACGTATGTTACAAGGCGTTCGACCGCTGCCAAACCCCCGACGAGTATCACGCGCTCGCTGCCCGCGTGCGGCAATTTCTGCGCAAGGCGTTTTACGCCGAACAGTTCGAGTTGGCCCGGCAGTTTGGCGACCTGCTCAGGCATCTGGAGAAACCGGGACTACTTACATCGAGTGTGTTGATCTTAAATAGGCTACATTTGCCCGTAAATGGGCTTTACCAGCAGTATGCCCGACTTCGCCACAAACAGTGGCACGCTATTGGCGGTTAGTAAAAAGGTATGCCAGCCGAATACATTCACATTCATCCCCAAAACCCGGAGGAACGCAAAATTCAGCACGTCGTGTCGGCGTTGCGCGAGGGAGCCGTCATTATCTACCCAACCGACACGATTTACGGCATGGGCTGCGACATTCACAATGCCCGTGCTGTAGAGCGGGTGGCCCGTATAAAAGGCATTAAACCCCAAAAAAATGACTTCTCATTCATCTGTTACGACCTTAGCCACATTGCCGACTACGCCCGTGTGGATAATGTGGCATTTAAATTGATGAAGCGAGTGTTGCCCGGTCCTTACACGTTTATCCTCGACGCGAATAACCACGTGCCGAAGTTGTTGAACACGAATAAAAAAACGGTCGGCATCCGCGTGCCCGACCACGCGATTCCCCGACACATCGTCCGAGAGCTTGGTAACCCCATTATTACAACCACCATTCGCGACGAAGACGAGATTGTGGAGTACCCGACGGACCCCGAAATCATTTTTGAACGGTTTCAGCATCAGGTTGATATCGTAATCGACGGGGGATATGGGGGTAATGTGGCCTCGACCATTATTCGGGCGGTGGGGCAAGACGTGGAGGTGATTCGTGAAGGGTTGGGCGAGGTCGATTTTTAGTATTAATTCAATTTAATCCAGTAAGCCCTTAGATATAATTGTCTGAGGTTCGTAATTTTCGGCATTATGTCCAAAATGACCCTAGCTGCATCCCTGCTCACTACCGTTTTCTTAGCCGGATGCCAGTCGAATTCCAAGCCCACCGAGGCAGGCACCACCCGCCCGGACTCGACCCAACAAGCGGCTGTTGCCGCGCCCACGGCTACCTCGTCGGCCACCACCGATTCGACGCAGGCCAGCACCGGCGAACCCATGTCGCCCCTGGATTCGCTCCGCCAGATTGGCCCCAAGATTACGGGAGCCATTATGCCCAATAAGCGAATCATTGCTTATTACGGCAATCCACACTCCAAAAAAATGGGTGCGTTGGGCGAGTATCCCAGAGAAGATATGCTTCGCCGGTTAGACAATCAGGCTAAGGAGTGGGCCAACGCTGATTCGGTGCCGGTTCAGACGGCCTTGCACTTAGTGGCCACCTCGGCGCAGGGCGCACCTGGCAAAGACGGTTACTACCGGATGCGGATGAGCGACAAAACCATTCGGAAAGTGATCCGGTGGGCGGCCGAACATAATTCTATTTGCTTTCTGGATATTCAGATAGGTCTGGCTCCGCTCGGCCCCGAACTGGAATACATGCGTCAGTACCTGGAACTGCCTTATGTTCACCTCGGCATTGACCCGGAGTTTTCGATGAAAACAGGGGCCAGACCGGGCACAAAAATTGGTAGCTACGATGCAGCCGATGTGAATCAGGCGGTGAATTTCCTGGCCGACGTTGCGAAGAAAAATAACCTGCCTCCCAAGATTTTGGTGGTTCACCGCTTCACACAGGGCATGATCAAGAACTACAAGAATATTAAACTGAACCCCAATGTGCAGATTGTGATGCACATGGATGGTTGGGGACCACCGTCGCTGAAAATGGATTCGTACCGCGATTACATCGTGAAAGAACCCGTGCAATACACCGGTTTCAAGTTATTCTACAAGAATGACCTGAAGAAAGTAGACATGAATTCTAAGCACAAATCGCCCCACCTGATGACCCCCGACGAGGTTCTGGCCCTCACGCCCAAGGTGTTGTATGTGCAGTATCAATAAAAAAAGCGGCCTGATGGCCGCTTTTTTTATTACCGCTGGGTTCCGAAGTTGTTGACCCAGTAGTGTTTGTAGGGGGTGCTGGCTCCATAGGCATACCCTACACCAACTTCTTTGAAGTTCGGGTTCATGATGTTGGCACAATGACCGGGCGACCGAAGCCAGCCATCGACCACGGCGCGGGTGGTGGCGTAACCGGCGGCAATGTTCTCACCGGCATTGCGCCATACGTACCCCTCGCGGGTCATGCGATCCCAGGGCCGCGAACCGTCGCGACCTGTATGGCTGAAATAATTGTAGGTGGCCATGTCGAGTGCGTGTTTGTCGGAGGCCGCGTTGAGTTTGGCATTGAGGGCCAGGGGCGTGGTGGCGGGGTACAGCTTGGTGCCACACTGACAGGCCTTCGATCGGGCCTGATTCAGGTACGTCAACACCTCCTGCTGTTGCTGCGTGGTGGCTAATCGGGCACTGCCGGTTTCGGTTGAGCCGCTTGTGCCAACGGGTGCGTCGTTGACATCTTTGGCGATGGATGAGGTTACAGGTGTGGGCTGCTGAGCCAGATTTTTTTCTCCATCGGACTGACACGCGACCGCGAAACACATCAGGGAGGCCACATAGGCCAGGACAGTTTTTTTCATGACAATTACTTCACTTGTTTCCTCAGAAACGAGCCGTACGGTCAATTAGTATGGATAAAACTACTTAGTCTATTATTTTGATTGTTTATTGGTTTAAGGAACTCATACTAGCCCTGTAGGGGCGGCATGTCAATAGAAAATAAATCCCTTGTGTCAGGGCAAAGCTCCGGCGGGGCGATATGTTAAAAGCTACCCTCCAAACATATCGCCCCGCTGGGGCTTGAGCCAGGATGGTATACTAGCGGCTTCTATCGACATGTCGCCCCGATGGGGCTTTGTTCTGACACAGCTGAGAAGGCTTACCAGCTACTTTCTCTTCACTTTCTGGCCTGAGTTAATCATCCAGCCGAGTTTAACACCTGCCGCCATACTAGGTTTATGCAAAAGTCGGTCGATGGGGTCAAAGCGTGACCGGGGTTCGTTATAAGCAAAGAGACCCGTGTTGTGAACAAAATTATTCGGCCCAACCGGCGACCCACTCACCTGCCGCACGCTCACCACCCGGAAACCCGCACCCACGTATACATCGACCACAAACTGCGGATGTTTGGAAGAAAGAACACCCTGATAACCGATTTTAGCGTGCAGGCCGTAGATATGTCGTTGTGTACTGGCCGCGTTCCGCCAACCTTTCACGTTCATTCGTTTAACAAGTACCTCCCCGGCGGCATAGAACCCATTGGTCGATGATTTCTCTAAACCCTTCCGCAACAGTTCGGGGCTGAAGTAGTAGCGAATCTCTGTTCGGGATCGGAGGGTGTTTTTTTGGGCCGTTGTTAGCTCTTTCTGATAGTTAGCCAACCCTAGCCGGGGCCATCCGACCCCAATTTCCTGCTGGATGCTCAGGCGTTGCCGCAGTGGAATCTCAACAGCCGCCTGTATTGTCGCATCGAGGTCGATCAGGCTGAGGGGGGCAATTTTAATCACCGGACTTTGCCGCATAACCACAGGCCGGGGGTTAACCGGTGCCTCGAACGAGAGCGAATCCTGCGCCGAGGCCAACGCGGGCAGAACGAGGAGAAGAAGAAAGATCTGTTTCATAGCTGTTTAGAACGCGTAACCTACCTGAACACCCAGCGCAAGGCTTGGAAAACGCCCGGCCTGCGTACCCCACGACGATGTTGGATCACTACCAAACGTGTTGGGCCACGCTGCTTGAGCATCATCCCGATTAGGGACGCCCCGTTGTTCAAACCAACGCCAACGCATACCCAACCCTACGTAATAGTCGATCAGGAGCCGGTTATTGTTGCCGGATAGCCGGATGGCCGATTGTTGTCCGTATTTTAGGTGCGTTCCCAACACATAGCGGAATGCCTGCGCTGTGTAGCGTTCAAAAAACTGACAGTTTCCGGTTTCGCAACCGCGCGACAGGGTACCCGAAAACGACCCGGCTACCTGTTTGTAGAACACCTCCAACGCCAGGTATCTGTCGAGCGGTTTGTGGATGATGAGCCGGTTGGGTTGCCAGCGGCTTGCTTCACGAACGCGTTGCACATAAACCCGTCCTTCCACTTGCGCTCGCCAGGCTTCGCGGTCGTCGGTCCGACTGTTGTTTGTTCGAAATAGCTGCATGAAACTACTACCGTATCCCAATCCACCCTGCACACTAAAGGGTCCCCCAAGCATCCGCTCCACGTCGACGCGGTAGAGTCCCTCAACGTCGAACAATGCCAATGGATTCAGTTTCACCACCCAACCGGGCGCATGGCGCATACCCCGAACGCGCAGGGTGTCGGTGCGGGGTTCGGCCCGGTCGAAGGTGTCGGTTGTGGGCAGTTGCGCCCACGCGGGTGAGCTACTTAGCCAGATCAGGCCAATGACAACCAAGCGAGGTAGGTATCTCATACGGGCGGCTCAACAGGTAAGGTGCTCAACAACTTCAGGGTTTTGCGGTCGGCATAGCTGTACTGATAAATGCCATCTTTCCCCGTCACGATGAGCAGGTCGCGGCTCGGAATCACGTCGTAGGAACGCACGTCTTGCAAGTGTTGGAGCAGTTTGGGATTGATGGGGTCGGTCAGGTCGAAAAGTTTAAGCCCTGAATCGCCCTCGCACACAAACAGCACATTACCATCGACACCCAGGCCGTGCGGGCTTTGCATGGGAAACGACTTGAGGATTTTGGGTGCTCTAAGATCGCTCACATCAATGACTTCGAGCACATTTATGCCCCCACCGCAGGGAGTTCCGTTGCGAAGAGTGACGTAGGCCAGATTTCCCTGCACCACCACCGGGTCGCAACTACGGATGTGCGAGTAAGTAGATAGGTGTCGCGGGTCGCCCTCACGCGAGGCATCGTAGATAATCATGCCGGTTTGGGTGCCGATAAACAGGTTCTTGCCGTACGGAAAAATCGTCTCGACGCCAAAGCCCAGTTTTGTTTCCTGGCCGGGAATAGGGTTACGGCTGTCCTTCACGTCGTAGGCCCGCAAGGTGGTGCTGCTCACCAGGTAGAGTGTGTTACCGGCCACCGTGAAGCGGGCCATTGAGCCGCCCGTACCGGCCCCGGCACTGGCCCCGGCCGAGTCGTTGCTTTTCGCACCGATGCCGCCATCAGAGCAGCCGCCCGCCAGGATTATCAGAAAATAGAGTAATGGTTTCATGTTCGTTCAGGGTTTATCGCCAGCAGTTTACGTCTTTGTCTTCCGATTTTATCCAACCCACAACAAGGCCTTTCCCGGAGTCGGGACACTCGAACCGGACGTTGCGCTGGGGTGGGTAACTCGATTTTGGATAGGCATTTTCGATGCGCTTCATCAGCCGGACATTTTGCGGATTAGCCACGTTGAGGGCCACCAGATCAACCGCATTGTCGGCATAGAGAATGCTGTCTTTAATGGCGAGTTCGCGGGCACCGGGAATACTGATAAACGACAGTTTTACGGGTTTGTCGGGCTTGCGATTGTCGACGATGTGGATACCGGCTCCTATCTCGTTCACGAACAGGAATCCGTCTTTGATGTATATTTTTCCAGCCTGCCGGATAGCGCGGGGAGCCTGCGTCTGAATCGTTCGGACGGCCTCGTACGAGCTGTAAATAGGGCGATATACCTCGCGGGTGTCGTTGGCAGTCGGGGGATCGACCTGGTTGTGGTTGCACCCATCGAGCAACAACCAAGCCCCCAACAATAGGACTGGGAATGAGTTTCGTAAAGAAGGCATAGCACGAGACGAGTTTGATGTACAACGAAGAGTCAAAAGATACACAAAGGGTTGGAATCAAGGTAGAAAATTTATCTTTGCAGGCGAGGTATACCAATTTATCCATGAGCAGCAAATCAACCAAAACCGAAGTCTTAGACCATAAAAATGCCGAAGCCCTGTTGGGTGGGGGACAGAAACGCATCGACGCTCAACATAAAAAAGGCAAACTCACCGCCCGCGAACGCATCGCGCTGCTGCTCGACGAGGGTTCGTTTGAGGAGATGGGCAAGTTTGTAATGCACCGCACCAAAGATTTCGGCCTCGACAAAGAATATTACCTCGGCGACGGGGTCGTAACGGGCTACGGAACGGTGGCCGGTCGGTTGGTGTATGTGTACGCGCAGGATTTCACGGTGTTCGGCGGAGCGTTGTCGGAAACGCACGCCGAGAAAATCTGCAAGCTCATGGATTTGGCCCTGCAAAACGGGGCACCCATCGTTGGGTTGAACGACTCGGGCGGTGCCCGGATTCAGGAGGGGGTGCTGTCGTTGGCGGGTTATGCCGATATTTTTTACCGCAACACGCGGGCATCGGGCGTGGTGCCGCAGATTTCGGCCATCATGGGGCCGTGTGCGGGTGGGGCCGTGTATTCGCCTGCCATCACCGATTTTATCCTGATGGTCGAAAACACGAGCTATATGTTTGTGACGGGGCCAAACGTGGTGAAAACCGTAACCCACGAAACCGTTACGTCGGAGGAGTTAGGCGGGGCCAGTACCCACAGCACCAAGTCGGGCGTGACCCACTTTGCCTGCGCCAACGAGGTGGCCTGCATCGAGCATATCAAGCAGTTGTTGAGCTACATGCCCCAAAACTGCGAGGACGACGCACTCATGCTCCCGTACGAGGGTGGTCAGGACGAGATGCGCCCGGCTCTGGACACGATCATCCCCGACAACCCGAACCAGCCTTACGACATGCGCGAGGTGATCGAGGCCCTGGTGGATGCTGATAGTTTCATGGAAGTTCACAAGAATTTTGCCGAGAACATTGTGGTGGGCTTCGCCCGAATGGCGGGCCGCAGCATTGGCGTGGTGGGCAACCAACCGGCGGTTCTGGCGGGGGTTCTCGACATCAACGCCAGCACCAAAGCCGCCCGGTTTGTGCGCTTCTGCGACTCGTTTAACATCCCGCTGCTCGTGCTCGAAGATGTTCCGGGGTTCCTGCCCGGCACCGATCAGGAGTGGAACGGCATCATTACAAACGGAGCCAAGTTGCTTTACGCCTTCTGCGAGGCCACGGTGCCGCGCGTAACGGTCATCACCCGCAAAGCCTACGGCGGTGCCTACGACGTGATGAACTCCAAGCACATCGGGGCCGACCTGAACTACGCCTGGCCCACGGCAGAGATCGCCGTGATGGGCGCAGGTGGTGCCGCCGAGATAATCTTCAAACGCGAAATCGCCGAGTCCGACGATCCGCAGGCCAAGCTCCAGGAGAAGGTACAGGAATACACCGACAAGTTTGCCAACCCTTACCGGGCCGCGCACCGGGGCTACATCGACGAGGTAATCTACCCCCACGAGACCCGCCACAAGCTGATTCGAGCCTTCAAAATGCTCGAAAACAAAGTGGCCACGCTGCCCCGGAAGAAGCACGGGAATATTCCGTTGTAGGGTGGTTTTCCAAAACCGCCCATATGCGTCAGCAATTAATTCGGGCGGCTTTGGAAAACCGCCCTACACAATCAATGCCAGAGGAAATAGCCCAGTCGTATCTTCGTCAACATCAATAAAAGTCAACATGCCTGCACAAAAACCCAGCGGCTCAGTAGGCCGCACATTTCTGATTGGCTTCCTCATCATCTTCGGGCTGGCTCTGCTGGTGGGCTGGATTACGATGACGTTTGCGTGATGCCGTCAGCGTAAAGGTATCTGGTTCAAGTGCTTCCATCCCAGTGCTTTCCAGCGAAAGCTGACAGTAGCTCATACTTGCAGATTAGAAGTTGAAGTTCTAATCTGCAAGAGCAAGGTATGTGCAAAATTTTTCTCAATCCAACATAGGGGTAATCCTTCCCTCAGTGGTCATTAGAGCGAAACCAGAAACGGTGTAGCTTTGCAGGAGACCATTCGACAATCGGCACAGGTGACAGATCAGCAAACGCTCGATGCCATACGCGACGGCAGCGAACGGGTGTTCGAGGGCGTATTCCGCGAACACTACGACGCGCTGTGCGGGTATGCCTACACGCTGCTGCGCGACCACGATGAGGCCGAAGAAGAAGTGCAGGCCCTGTTCACAACATTTTGGGAACGGCGCGAAACCATTCTGATTAGCACCTCGCTCAAATCGTACCTGTTCCGGTCGGTACACAACCGCTGCCTGAACCGGATTAAACACCTTTCTATTCGCAACGATCACCGGCAACACGTGCAGTACGTGGGCGAAGACGCAACGCTCTCTCCCGCCGACACTCTCGCCGGTCAGGAGCTGAGCGAACGCATTGAACTGGCCATGAAAAGCCTGCCCGAACAGTGTCGACGGGTGTTTTATCTGAGTCGGTTTGAGGAGTTGCGCTACGGGGAGATTGCCGACCGACTGGGTATTTCGGCCAAAACGGTGGAGAATCAGATTGGCAAAGCCCTGCGGATTCTGCGGGTTGAACTAGCGGAGTTTCTGGGATTGTGGTTGATTTTAAATGGGTTTTGAGACACAGAGATACACGGAGTTTTTTGTCATCCCCAGGCACGAGGGATCTAGTTAACCCACTCTCAAGTTGGGCGTTAATCAATTAGATCCCTCGTGCCTCGGGATGACAAAAAAACTCCGTGTCTAAAAAAGTTATGACTGACGAACTGATTGGCAAATACATCGCCGGGGAGGCC
Organism: Cytophagales bacterium; assembly: GCA_004292855.1. Classification (GTDB taxonomy): domain Bacteria; phylum Bacteroidota; class Bacteroidia; order Cytophagales; family Spirosomataceae; genus Rudanella. The sequence goes on along the minus strand of RDXN01000041.1, from coordinate 70,709 downwards.
ACAGCCGAGGAAGCGGCTGCCGTTCGTCGGTGGCTGGCCGAGAACCCCGACCACCCCGCCGAGTTGGCTCGTCTCGAGCGGATTTGGCAGGCGGCTGGCACACGCCCCCGGTTGATATCCTCACAGCCCGGAACCTATGATACCGACCGAGCCTGGCAACAGGTCCGGGCACAGATGCACCGGCCCGATAGCGAAGCGATTCCCGAACCAGAGATTCGCCCGCTTGCCCGGCCCGAACGCCTGCGTTGGCTCGTATGGGCGCGGGTTGCCGCTACGGTTCTGCTCGTGAGTACGTTATCTTTTCTTGTATATCGTTTGTTCCAAACCCCAGACGCTATTGCCCCAACCTCTACGACCTTTTTGACGCAAACCACTACCACACAAACCCGCCAGATTACGCTGCCCGACGGCTCAACGGTGTTGCTAAACCGTCGAAGCTCGCTCCGATACCCGGACACGTTCACAGGCCAAACCCGCGAGGTGACGCTGACCGGCGAGGGGTTCTTCGACGTGAAGCCAAATAAGAGTCAGCCGTTTATCATCCACGCACAGGACACCGACGTGCGGGTGGTAGGCACCTCCTTTGGCGTACGCGCCTACGACCGGGCCGTTCGCGTATCGGTCAAAACCGGGCGGGTACTCGTTCGCAAACGGCAACAGGAAGTGGCCCTTGTACCGGGGCAGGAGGCTACCGTCGATGCGGTGGCCGATACGCTCCGACGGCTCCCCCGATTTGACGTTAACACACTGGCTTACAGCACCAAACATCTCCATTTTACGAACCAGACCTTGTCGAGTGTGGTGGCCACGCTGAGCAACTACTACCAAACCGACATCAATCTGGCGGCTTCGCGCCTACAGAATTGCCGTCTGACAGCCACCTTCGAGAACGAACCCGTCGAGACGGTTCTGGGTGTGGTAGCCGAAACGTTGAGCCTGAGCGTAAAGCGCACCGAAAAAGGGTTCGTGCTGACCGGGGAGGGGTGTGGGCAGTGAACAGATAACAACGAACAGTGAATAGAGAGCAGCGAACAGATAACAGTAATGGCATGAAACTGAAACTTATGGGGCGCAATATGTCAATTTGGAATAAACAGAGTATTACCCTGCCCCAGCTATTCTCCCTATTCACCGCTCGTTGTTCACTGCTCATTGTTCACTGCTCGCTGTTCATTGTTCACTGTTCTCTGTCCCAACCAGCGTCCCCGCTCGACCGGGTGGTGTCGGTGGAGGTGCGGAACGAGCGGGTGAGTGAGGTGCTACGGCAGCTCTCGCAGCAGGCCGACTTTACTTTTTCGTACAACCCGGCGGTGGTCAACGATACCCGGACGGTGAGTGTACGGGCGGTTCGGCAACCCGTTCGGATCGTGTTGGGGCAGGTGTTCGAGGGGCAAGCTGTTAATTGGAAAGTGCGCGGCAATCACGTGTTGCTGCTGGGCGAAGGTGAGGCCCATAAAGCTCCCACTCATTTCTTTCTGGATGGCTACGTTACCGACCAAACCACAGGCCAACGCATTGCTGCTGTAAGTATTTACGAGCGAACATCGCTAGCCTCTACCGTCAGCAACCCGTATGGCTACTACCGGCTGAAACTGGCTCGCGACCTGCCTACCAACGCACGAGTGGAGGTACGGAAACGGCTCTACGTGGCCGAATCGGTGTCGGTTGCTTCGCGGCAGTCGCGCACGGTCGATGTGCGACTGCGTCCGGTACCGGTGCCTGCTCTTCCTGCAACCGCATCCGCAGTGGCGTTTACGACTGTTGCGGTTGCCCAAAAACCTCCCCTACCCAAGCTATCTGCCGATACCATCCGACCTGCTGAATTGCCAAAAACTAACTCGGTCGATACAACACGCCGGGTCGAATCGGCTACCGTTTCGCAAGACACGATTCAGCCACGTTTACATTCGTCTACCACGAGTGTCGCAACGGTAGTTGATTCGAGCGCGGCACCAAAGCCAACCGTTTGGGAGCAAACCCGCGACGCCTTGAACGAAACATATCAGGCTGCTCGCCAACTCATTCACCGCCAAAATCTGGATGCCGATACGCTTTACCGCCCGTTTCAACTCTCGCTCTTTCCGTATGTGGGCACCAATCATCGACTAAGCAACCACGTGATTAACCATTTCTCTGTCAACGTAGTGGCCGGAACCGCGCTTGGCTTGACGGGGCTGGAAGTAGGCGGCTTTAGCAACAACATTCGCGCCGATGTGCGCGGCATTCAATTAGCTGGGTTCGCCAACTTTGTGGGTCGCGACCTCCGGGGCATTCAGGCAGCGGGTTTCTCCAACCGGGTGCGGGGCGATGCCATAAACGCGATTCAGGCGGCTGGTTTCTCGAACCGAACCCTCGGCAACGCCACCCGGTTTATACAACTGGCTGGTTTCTCCAACCGAACCCGCAACCTGACCTATGGCATTCAAGCAGCCGGGTTTATTAACCACGCCCGCACAGTGCGCAATGGTTTGCAGATTGCACCGTTCAATTTTGCTGACTCATCAAATTCGATTCCGATTGGCCTGTGGAGCGTGGTTCGGAAAAACGGCTACCGACGGTTCGAGGTAGCTGCCAACGAGACCTTCCCGCTGAACGTAACGTTCCGGTCGGGGGTGCGGTTGTTTTATAATCTGGTGAGCGTGGGGCTACTCCCCTCCGATGGCATAGGCAATCAGGTGTGGCAGGCAGGCTATGGCGTCGGGACGGGCGTTCGGCTGGGGCGCACATGGGCCTTCACGGTCGAGGGAAGCGGGCATGTGGTTTGGAACAACGCCATGAACGAAGTCACCGTCAGCACTGGCCCCTCGATACTGCTACGGGGTACGCCCACCCTCGAAAAGCGATTTGGACGGTTGGCCATAGGCGTTGGGCCGTCGTTGGTTTTCTTCTCGAACAATCTAAGTTATAACGCACTGGCAAACACAAAGCTGCTCATTCGAGACCGCCCAACGGTGGGTAGCTTACCGTTTACTCCAGACGGCTGGGCAGGGTGGGTAGGGTGGCAAGTAGGCCTGCGATTGACGAATTAGAGCCATTCTTATTGGTTTGCTCGTAGGGGTCCGGTTAACTTTGGTGGTCATTAGCCGACGTTAACCGGATTTTTTTATGACCATCGTTCGCGCTTTTACCAGCCTGACCCCAGATTTTCTCCTATCTATTCGCACCCGAATCGTCGGTGGTGCCGCACTCGGACCGCTACTGCTCACTGTTCTCTGTTGGCTGCTCACTGTCCACTGTGTCGCCCAACGGTCGCTTACGCAAACCATTCGCGGCACCGTAGTCGACCAGAGTTTGCAAACCCCCATTCCCGGCGCAACGGTAGCTCTCGTGAGCGTATCGCCCGTGCGTGGCCTCATTACCGAACCCGATGGCAGTTTTCGCCTAACCGATGTACCCGTGGGGCGGCATACCCTTAAGGTTTCGTTTGTGGGCTACAAAGACGCCATGCTCACCAACATCACCCTCGACACGGGCAAAGAACTGGTGCTAACGATAGCCCTCCAAGAATCGGTGGCGCAACTGAACGAGGTGGTCGTGAAGGCAACCGTTGAAAAAGACAAACCTCTCAACGAGATGGCGACAGTGTCGGCCCGGACATTTTCGGTGGAAGAAACCGCACGATTTGCTGCCGCCCTCAACGACCCCGCCCGCATGGCAACGGCCTACGCCGGGGTAGTGGGCGGGGGCGATGACAGCAACGTGATCGTGATCCGAGGCAACACCCCAACGGGCCTGCTTTGGCGCATGGAAGGGGTCGAAATTCCGAACCCCAACCACTTTGCTGAGGTCGGCACGGCGTCGGGCGGTATCTCGATTTTGAGTGCGCAACTCCTGGCCAACTCCGATTTTATGACCGGAGCGTTCCCCGCCGAGTACGGCAACGCCCTGTCGGGGGTGTTCGATCTGAAACTGCGCCGGGGCAACAACGCCAAACGCGAGCACACGGTGCAACTGGGGTTTCTGGGCATCGACGTGTCGAGCGAGGGGCCGTTTGCGAAGGGCTACAAGGGGTCGTATTTGTTTAATTATCGGTATTCGACGCTGGGCCTGATGTCGCGGTTGGGGCTGAACGTGGGAACGGGCGTGACGACGTTTCAGGATTTCTCGTTCAATGTGTATCTACCTACGCGGAAGGCGGGTACGATTACCCTGTTTGGGTTTGGTGGTTTGAGTGGTCAGGAAACCGCAGCCCAACGCGACAGCACCCGCTGGAAAAGCGAGTCGGACCGGTATCAGGATCGGTTTTACAGCAACACCGGGGCCGTGGGCTTAACCCACTCGATGAACGTCGGCAAACGGGCGTACCTGAAAACGGTCGTATCGGCGTCGGGCTTTCGGAATGGCTTCGACAACGATTATTTGACCAAAACCCTGGAGCTTTCGCCCCGCGACCGGGAGTCGTATAGCATTCAGAAAACGATTGCGTCGAGTACATTGACCTACAAATTTTCGGCCCGGCACACGCTACGGGCGGGCGTCATCGGCACGAATATTACCTACAACCTGAACCAGCAGAGCTACAACGGAACCCTTAAACGGCTGGTTACCAGCGTCCGAATAGCCGATCAATCAACCCAAACGCTACAAGCTTTCGGCCAGTGGAACTACCGGCTAAACGACCAACTGACGTTCAACGCGGGCCTGCATTACCTACGACTGGCCCTGAATGGCTCGGAAGTCTTGGAGCCACGCGGGAGCATCCGCTGGGCGTTCCGGCCCAACCAGTCGGTGAGTGTTGGCTATGGTCAACACAGTCAAACCCAGAACCCGGCAACCTATTTCGTGGCCCTCGGCCCCTCCGACGCGGCCCTCACCTCGCCCAACCGCAACCTCGGCTTCACGCGGGCGCAACATCTCGTGCTGGCCTACGATTATTCGTTCAACACCGGCCCCGACGAACGCCCCCTACGCCTGAAAACCGAGGCCTATTACCAGGCTCTGTCGGGCATTCCGATCAGTGCAACGGCTATCAACACATTCGCCCTCATCAACACCATGACTGGCCAAAGTGAAGCAGCCCTGCGCAACGGCGGACTGGGTCGTAACTACGGGGCCGAGCTAACGCTGGAACAGTTCATGTACCGAAACGCGTATTTTCTGTGGTCATCGTCGCTCTATTGGTCGCAGTATCAAGCGTCGGACAGGGTGTGGCGCAGCAACCGCTGGGATGGTCGGTATGCCACGAGTTTTCTGGCGGGCAAGGAGTGGAGCGTAGGGCAGTCTCGACCGGGCCGCGACGATGTTATTGGTCTGAATATCAAGCTAAATTTTTTCGGTGGCTACCGCACCACACCCCTGAACATGACGGCCTCGCGCCAACAAAAACGGGCTGTGTTTTACAACGACCGGGCCTACGGCGAAGCCCTGCCCGATTATTTCCGCACCGATATCCGGTTTAGCTGGAAACGCAACCGCCCCCGTTCGACTCGTACACTCTCGCTTGATATTCAGAACGCGACGAACAATAAGAATGTATTTAGCCAGAACTACGACGCCAACACGGGCAACATCCGATACAATTACCAGTTGGGCCTGCTCCCAATATTGAGCTATAAAGTTGCTTTTTAATGATCTAAAACACAAACGGGGGTTGGCGCGTTGAAAGGGCAGAACGGTTCTGTCGTTCGTCCACCTATCGCACCTGTTCCGTTATGTTCTCAGCTTTGGTTATTTCGACCCTGCTGCAAACTCCCTCACCTGATTCCGTTCAGCGGCAGGTGGGGGTTCAGGTTCACACGGGGTTCATTATTCCTCACGCACCCGATCTGGAGCCTTTCGCTCAAAATAGACCTGTTGCCATTGAGTTGAATTACAGTCGAATGGCCCTCACGCGGGTGGCCTATGAACGCTGCAACTGCGTGGCCCGCGTGGGGGCGTACCTGAACTATGCCGCCTTCAACAACCCCACCGAACTAGGCCGAACCATCGGTGCAGGTGGCTTTTTCGAGCCACTGATTCGCCCACGCGGTCGGTTGTTCGGATCGGTGCGGGCCACGGCGGGGCTGGCCTGCCTGACCCGCATCTACGACGCACAGACCAATCCCCGCAATACGTTTTTCGGGTCACCCATCAGCGGTTTGCTGGCCCTGTCGGCGGGGGTGCATTATCGGATGAGTCCGCATTGGCAGGTGTCGGCATGGGGTCATTACAACCACATCTCGAACGGGGGCATCCGGCAACCCAACCGGGGCATGAACTACCCCACCGCCGGGTTGGGCCTTACCTACATCCCGCGCGCCCTGCCCCTCCCCGACCCCACCGGCTGGCCCCGGCCTCGACTTAGTAACCGCTTCACCGCCCGACTGTCGGCATTTGGCTCGGTTCGCACGCTCCCCCAAACGGCTACATTGCCCGAACAAGCGGGTTGGTCGTGGGGCCTCACCACAACAGCGGGTTACCGCTTGAGCCGTTTCCACGCGCTCACAGGCGGGCTTGAATTTGTCGACGATGGCTACCTGCGCCTGCAACTCCAGCGCGAGGGATTATCTGATAACTACAGACAATTAGGGCTGCTTGGCGGTTACGAACTCTGGCTAGGCCGGTACGTGTTCGCCACCCACGTTGGCTACAATGTGCTACAGCCAACCGCCCTACTTGGTTCACCAGTGTTTCAGCGATACCAACTGCTCTACACCTTCCGTAACCGCTACCAACTCGGCATCGGTCTCCGCGCCAAGCTTAATGTGGCGGAGGGATTTGATGTACGAGCGGGGGTAAAGTTTTGACGTTGTACCGGCGATCCGTAGTACCGGATAGTATCCGGTACAGCCGCAAGGCTAACGGGTCCAGTTTTAGACAAGCTAGCTTTTCTGAGGGGCTAGTTGCATTAGCCTTAGAAGCTGTTTGAGTTAGCGATTTGAGGCTGCAAGGGCGGCTTTTGGCCGCTAACATCGGCACTTTTTTGGGCCGTAGCTATGGCTACGACCTGCAAAAAGCGTCTCGTTACCAACCAAAATCCACTCCTTACAGCCTCAAATCGCTAACTCAAACAGCTTCTTACGGCTGTGCCGGATACTACCGTAGCGACGGACCGCCGGCACTACATCGTAACGTTTTCCCGTTTTTTTCGTTGATTTGAACACGAGACGCACCCACGTGGGCCGCTCCTCGCCAACGCGCTACGCACATGGAACCCCAGCCGAACGTCGGATCGCATCTGACCTATTTTAAAATCGAGAACTTCAAACGCTTCGACTCGTTCGAGATGAGCAACCTCGGGCAGTTCAACCTGATCGTGGGCGACAACAACGTGGGCAAAACCTCGGTGCTGGAAGCGTTGCTGTTTGATGAGGATTTGGATCAGTTGATGGTGAATTTTTTGGGTTCAGTTGGCTTCCGTAAAGTGTTTGATTTCAAACATGGCGAAGCAATAGACGGGAAAACAGGCAAAAACACTGAATTTTGGTCTTATATCTTTAAGGTATTAGACAGCCCACTCAAAATTCAGTTTCAAATTCAAAATCTCTTCAAATCTTATTCCCTAAGGCTTTCAGATTTTAAGCATTTGGACCCCATTACTCAGCAAACTATTCGCAAGAATGCTCCACCTAACTATCCAGATGATTGGATAGTGATAATGAATGAGCAAACGAAAAACGGAAACGGCGTAGGTGCTTACTTTGAGACTTCACGCTCTGATATTTTCAAGCTGAACATTCCTTTCCTTCCAGTCAACTTAGGTTTCTCACAAGACATAATTGACAATTTTTACCAGTACATTAACTCAGACAAGCTGGCTAGAAGGGAGTTTGACGAAAACTTACGGAAATTCATTCCAAATCTTGAAGACACACGGGTGCATCGATTTAGTCCGACACGTGAAACATTGTGCGTGACCCTGCTGGACAACAATGACATAATACCCATCAATCGTTACGGTGACGGAACTGTAAAATTTGTGCGCTTCCTAATCGAAGTCGTTCTAGCCAAAGGCAAACGCCTGATGGTTGATGAAATTGGTTCCGGCATTCACTTTACGCGGCTGGTCGATTATTGGAAAACCGTTATCCGGCTTTGTGACCAATACAAAGTTCAGCTTTTTGCCACGACCCACAGTCTCGAATGCCAGCAGGCGTTTGTCGAAGCCCTTGAAGATCCAGAGATGCAACACTACCAGAAAGACGCCCGGAATATCTCGCTGATTGAGAATAAAGAAGGCGAGGTAAAGGCTGTTACCTACAACTTTGAGCAGTTAAATTTCTCTCTTGAGAATGGTATCGAAACGCGGGGTGGCAAGCGGAAAGGTTTTCAGGTATGGAAGTAAGATTCTACGTTGAAGGTCCAAGCGACCGTAAGTTTCTACAGGATATTGTTAAATGCTGGTACAATACTGTGCTTCCTGATGACTTAGTGGATGTGCTGGATGGCAAAGACAATCTTGAGAATCGTTTTGCAGAAGCACTTGACAAGAACGGTCCCAGTTTTATAGCCAATCAAATTGATGAGGTTAAAAGTGTTGTCATTCTGGATGCCGACCACAACCCCGCCCAACGACATCAGGACGTAGCCTTGCTTGCCCAAACTCATCAATTTGACTTCTTCCTGTGGCCGAACAACAACCTGTCCGGTGATTTGGAGAGCATTCTGGAGCAGGTTTACAACCCTAGGCACCAACCCTTTTTCGATTGTTGGCAAGCGTACGAGCGTTGTCTGACGGGCGAAGGGGCGGGTAAGTACTATTTGCCTAACCGGAAAGGCAAAATTTATGCCTACATGGAGGCCCTGCTTGCGCACTCAGAGACCCAACGCAAGAAAGTTGGCCATGTACGTGAGCGCGATTTCTTGAATGAAGAGCACTGGAACCTTACCCCAACGCAGTCCACCCTGCAACCACTCAAAACATTTTTAGACACCTATTTCAGTACCCCACAATGACCGAGCAAAGCAACCAGTTTCTGTACGAGTACCTTAACAATGCCTCCCCAACCGGCTTCGAGTCGTCGGGGCAGCAGATTTGGCTCAACTATCTCAAACCCTACATCGACGAATATTTGGTCGATACCTACGGCACGGCGGTGGGTATCATCGGGGCCGGAAAAGGCTACAGCGTGGTGATCGAAGCCCACTCCGACGAGATCTCGTGGTTCGTCAATTACATCTCCGACGATGGCTACCTGTACGTTCGGCGCAACGGTGGCTCCGATGCCCTCATTGCCCCCTCTATGCGGGTGAACCTGCACACGAAGCAGGGCGTTCGGCAGGGGGTGTTTGGGTGGCCCGCCATCCACGTGCGCGACCTCGCCAAAGACACCGCCCCGCAGGTGAAAGATTTGTTTATCGACGTGGGGGCCGCCACCAAAGCCGAAGTTGAAGAGATGGGCATTCACGTGGGCACCGTCTGTACGTTTGTCGATGGCCTCACCGAGATGAACAACCGCTTCTACGTGGGCCGGGCGTTGGACAACCGGATGGGCGGCTTCATGATTGCCGAGGTAGCGCGTCGGCTGAAAGAAAACAACGTCGAGTTGCCGTTTACGCTGTACATCGTCAATGCGGTGCAGGAGGAAATTGGCCTGCGCGGGGCCGAGATGATCGCCCGGCGGCTCAAACCCGACCTCGCCATCTGCACCGACGTTACGCACGACACCCAATCGCCCAAATACGACAAAAAAGAACAGGGTGACCTCAAATGTGGCGAAGGGCCGGTGCTGTGCTACGGTCCCGCCGTGCAGAACAACGTGCTCGATTTTATGATCGACGTGGCCCAGCAAAAGGAGATTAAGTTCCAGCGGCAGGCCGTGAGTCGCTCAACCGGCACCGACACCGACGCCTTTGCGTATGCCGCCGAGGGCGTAGCTTCCGCGCTGATTTCGCTCCCGCTCAAGTACATGCACACGACCGTCGAGACCGTCCACAAAGACGACGTGCAGGGTGTAATCGACCTGATGTATGCCGTGTTGTTGAACTTGAAAGGAGACGAGGATTTCCGGTATATCAAGTGATCGCAAGTGCCTCAACCCCACCTCCGCGACATTCGTCCGGTTCTTCTTAAAAACCTGCAACAGGCGGCTCAGAGCATCGAAGCCGCCGTTGCCTGGTTTACCGACGAAGCTATTTTTGACCTGCTGCTGCAACGGCTTCGTACCGGAACCACCGTAACGCTGGTACTGAACGACGACCTTATCAACCACCAAACGCCGTTCGAATGGCCCGAATTTACCCGCCTGGGCGGTCGGGCTTATTACTTCAGAGACGATACGGGCGGGACCATGCACCACAAGTTTTGCGTGATCGATGGCGAAACGCTGTTGCTGGGGTCGTACAACTGGACATACCGGGCCGCCAACCGGAACCGCGAAAACCTGATTGTGTTGACTCAGACAGACGGGATCGACACGGCCCCATTCCGGCAGGAGTTGGCCGAACTTGTGCGGCTGTCCCGGCCTATTTGTGAACCCGAACCCCCGCAACCGGAACCGCTTTCAACGGCACTTGTCCTTAACCCGTCGCTGGGACTGCTCCGCGTTCGCATCCGAACGCTGGAGGTTGAAATTGCCGTGTTGGAAGAACAAAAACAGCAGCGCGAGGGCGTATTGACTCAGTATCAGCACCTAATCCGCGTTCATCTCGGTGATTTACTCACAGACATTGCCGATTTGAAAGCCAGAATAGCCGAGCGTGAAGCCATGCAATCGGGCCGACGCTCGGATGCCGAACGAGCCGAAAACCTTCGCTCTGCATCTGAACAAACGTACCGGCATGTGGCTGATGCCGTTGCCAATCCTCTTCCCGACCTAAATAACGACGATCAAACCGAACTCCGCCGACTGTTTCGCAAGGCCGCTGCTCAGGCCCACCCCGACCGATTCATAAACGACCCGGCACGTTGTCAACAGGCCACCGCGTTTATGGCTCGTCTGAACACGGCTTATGCCCAAAAAGATCTCACCACACTCCGGCAATTGATGGCCGATCTGGACGAGGGCCGCGTGTTCGATACAGCTCTCGAAACGATCACGGACCGGACTCTTCTGGAAAAACGGCTGGCTCGTCTGCTGGCTCTAAAAGCCCAATTGCTGGCCCAAATCGAGACCATCGAACAAGACGAAGCCTATGGGTGGATGACTGCCGAGGGCGATATTCACGAGCGACTCATGGCCTTGCGCGAAGAGTTGTCGAAACAGAAAGAAGCGTTAACTTGCGCGTTATGACAACTCTAGTACCCACCGCTACAAACACAGTCCCCGCCAACATCCTGCACCAAAACCTACAGGAAGCCCGTCAGACAACCGTCAAGGCGAATCCGTACACGGCCTTGATCACCCGGTCGTCGCCCACCGCGTTTTTATTCCTGATCGACCAATCGGGGTCGATGGGCGAACCGATTGTGTATGACGGCGTAACCTGCACCAAAGCCGATGCTGTGGCACGGGTTGTTAACCAAACGGTTTATGAATTGGTGAACCGCTGCGTGAAAGGCAACGAGGTGCGCCGATACTACGACATTGCCCTGATTGGGTATGGGGGCGACGAGGCTAGTTTGCTTTGGGAAGGCAACCTCGCGGGCCAAAACTGGGTCTCGCCCGACGACCTCTATACGAATCCGAAAGCCTTTACCCCTGTTGAGGTTGAGAACCGTATTCGCGGGCAAATTGTGAAACGAACCGAACAACGCCCCTACTAGCTCGAACCCGTGTGCGCGGGTCGAACGCCCATGAAAAAGGCATTTGAACTCGCTGAAACCCTGCTCGACACGTGGCTGGCTACACACCGGGGGCTTGACTGTTACCCGCCCACCGTGATCAACATCACCGACGGAGCGGCCACCGACGCCAAAGACGACGCCCTGCTTACGATAACGACTCGCATCAAACAACGCTGCACCACCGACGGGCATGTGCTGTTGCTCAACGTCCATTTATCAGGGGCTGCCGGTTCGCCCACCCTGTTCCCAAGCCGCGCCGACGAACTGCCGCCCGACGCCTACGCCCGGCTGCTCTACGATTTGTCGAGCGAGATGCCCGCGAGTTATCACCTCGCCATTGCCGACCTGCGTCGGGAAGACCTCGCCCGGCGTTACGTGGGGATGAGCTTCAATGCTGACGTGGCCGCGCTGGTAAAGTTTATGAATATCGGTACGCCCACAACGGCTACCGCCGGGGTTGGCAGTAAGCTGCAACCGGAACCATGAGAACGCGGGACCAAACCCTCGGCAAAGAGGAGCCGACCTACCCCGACAACGAAGACGCGTTCCGTCTCACGTCCGACGTCCCCGTTTGGGCCGTTGCCGACGGAGCCGGGGGCGGGGGTATCTACGCAGGCGAATGGGCTACGTATCTGGTGAACCACGTCCCTGCCGAACCCTTCGCTGACTTCCCCGATTTTTCGGCTTGGCTCGACCGCATTTGGGAGCCGTTCTACGAGACCTACCAACAACAGGCGGCTTCGGACCCGCTCAAACTAAACAAGTTCCTGTCGGAGGGTTCCTACGCGACGCTCGCGACCCTGCACCTTGTCGGCGACTGCGCCCACTGGGCCACCTACGGCGATGCGGTGGCCCTGGCATAGCACAGACGAACCGGGCTACGCTCGTCTTTGTCTGATTTACACGTGTTTACCTCTGGCCCGTACCTGCTCAACTGGAACAACGCGCCCAACCCAAACGGCTTTCAGACCGGCCAATTGCCCGGTCGACACGGGCAACGGTATGCTCTATTGTCCGACACGTTGGCCCAATACGTGCTGATGGCCTACGACGCCCTCACCGGCCCCTCCGATACGCTCCAACGCCTTGCCAGCCAACCCACCGCCCTCGGCAACCGGGCGGCCACACACCTCGCGCACTGGCAACCCCACCACCGCTTTGGCCGCGACGTGTGGGCACCCCTCGCCCGCGCCCTCCGAAGCCGCCCGGCGTTTATGGCCTACACCCGCGCCCTTGCTGCCCAAAACCTCCTCGGCCCCGACGATTACACAATGGTGCTGATTGATGGTTTACCACCCGTCCCGTAGGGACGGAACAGCGCAGCGTCGGTAGAAAACGGCAGATGCCATCCCGCGTTTTCACCGTCCCGTAGGGGACGGAACAACAACGTGTCGGTTAATTACGCCCCGTCAACAAATGCCCACCGCCAACCGACATTACATTATTCCGTCCCCTACGGGACGATGATTGCGCATGGTGACATCTGTCGTCTTCTACCGACGCGGTGCTGTTATGTCCCAATGGGACAATGATTTACGTGTCTGATTTTATTATCTTGCTAGACCTAAACTGAATCCTGCCGAATGCCGAACACCTATACCCAAATTCACCTCCAACTGGTGTTTGCGGTCAAATACCGCGACGCGGTCATCGCGTCCATCTGGAAATACGAACTCTATGCCTACATGACTGGCATTATCCACAATTACGGCCATAAATTGTTGGTCATCAATGGAATGCCAGATCATGTTCATCTTCTGATTGGGATGCGTCCCACGCAGTCTCTCTCCGACTTGATGAAAAACCTTAAACAGGACTCTTCAAGATGGATTAACGAAAACCGGAAAACCCCCGCTCATTTTAATTGGCAAGAGGGGTATGGGCACGGTCCGACGCTTCGGTTTAGTTACGGAAAAAGCCAATTGCCCGCCGTCATTACGTACATTGAAAATCAGGAGAAGTATCACCACAGAAGCACGTTTCTGGAAGAATACCGCCGGTTCTTGGACGCGTTCGAGATAGAATACGACGAGCGTTTCCTGTTCAAAGAACCCGAATAAAGCGCGTCTCACCGTCCCCTCGTCCCATCGGGACATAACAGCGTAGCGTCAGTAGCAACTGCGTCAGTAGTCCCCCCCGTTAAACACATCGTCCCGTAGGGGACGAAACAACAACGTGTCGGTAGCTGTCGATATAAAGTGGTAATCCCCACATTCGCAACGTCCCGTAGGGGACGAAACAACAACGTGTCGGTTAATGAGACCCCGCCACCAAATGCCCGTTCACCAACCGACATTGCATTGTTCCGTCGGCAGCGGCCGTCCGACCTACGGGACGACCAACCGACACGTTGATATGTGCCCTTTTCTACCGACATTGCATTGTTATGCCCCTACGGGACAATTTCTACTACAAAATCCTACTGTTCACTGCCTACTGTTAACTACCTGCTGCTGAATAATGTACCCCTCCATTACCGACTACATCTCCTCCCTTGAAGGTGCCGCCGACACCCTCGCCACCCTGAACTACCTCCGGCCCGTGCGGAAACCCAACGGCCACCCCTTTTTTAGCAGCGGCAACTTTGCCGTTGTCTTCAAAATGGAAGACACCCGCACCGGCAACCACATGGCCCTGAAATGTTTCCTCCGCGACGTACCCGACCGCGCCCGGCGGCTCCGGCTCATTGGCGAGTGGATTGCCGACAATCCCTCACCCTACCTGCTCCCCATGACCTACCACCCCGACGAACTCTGGGTTGACTGCGCCCACTGCACCCGCCAAGAATTCGACGTGGTGATGATGCCCTGGGTAGAAGGCCAAACGCTGGGGGAGTATGTGCGGGACTGTTGCACCCGCGCCGACCGCTCTGCTCTCGGTTTTCTGGCCTTTCGTTTTGTTCTATTGGCCGAGTGGATGCTGAATCAGAATATGGCTCACGGAGACCTGAAACCAGATAATATCATGGTTCGGGCTGATGGACATCTGGCACTGGTTGATTACGATGGTTTCTATGTACCAGCATTCGCTGGTGAGGAGGCCACTGAAACGGGAACACCTCCCTACCGGCACACACGTCGTCAATTAAGCGATTTCAATCTGTATCTGGATGATTTTAGTCTGTTGCTGCTGCAACTTGAACTTCAAACGTTAGCCTGTTTTCCTGATTGGCCTTCCGTATATTCCCCAACCGACGCACTCCTCGCCTGCCCTGATGACATCAACGCGCCCCGGCAAAGCAAACTTTTTGCGGACATATACGACAAGGGTAAACCCATTCACCGAACTCTCTTGGCAGAGTTGGAGGGTGCGTTAAAGAAGCCGCTGATTTTCACAATACGCGATTTAGCAAAGCCACAGGTTCAGAAAACAATCCAGTATAACGAGCCACCTGACCTAATACCCTACAGAAAAGGAAATAAATGGGGCTTTTGCGACAGAAACAAGAAGATTGTAATTGATTGTGTCTACGACTTAGATTGGTTTTTTCAAGAGGGAAGGGCGAGTGTGAAAAAGGATGGTAAGTGGGGATGCCTTAATGCACAAGGGGTAACGGTTATTCCCTTCGAATATGACGATGTAAAACTTTTTTCGGAGGGAGGGTTGGCAAGGGTGAGGAAGGATGATAAATGGGGCTTTGTTGACAGATACGGGGTTGTTGTGATACCCCTTGAATATGAGGACGTGGAACCCTTCGACAAAGGGCTATCAATAGCAAAAAAGAATGAAAAATGGGGATTTATAAACAGGCACGGAACGCTTGTTATACCTTTTCAGTATGAGCAGGTTTGGCTGTTTTCGGAAGGCTTAGTAAATGTACAAGAGAATGGAAAATGGGGTTGTGTTGATACAAATGGGAAAATAGTCATTAAACCTCAATATGAGTATATCTCTTTCTTTAAGAATGGATTAGCGATTGCAAAAAGAAACAACAGTTGGGAATTTATTGACAAGAATGGGACGGTTGTTACTTCTTTAGAAGATGAACGTGATAGGTTTTCTGAAGATAGGATCTCGGATAAAATGGCGAGTTTAAAAAGAGATGATAAATATGGCTTTATCGATGAATTTGGAGAAGTTGTCATACCCTTTGTTTACGATGGTGCAAAAAAATTCTCGGAAGGGTTAGCAGGCGTGAAAATCAATGGTAAATCGGGATTTATTAACAAGGCAGGAGTTGTTATTATACCTTTTCAATATGATTATACACAGCCTTTTTCTGAAGGATTAGCGGCTGTGCAAAAAGATAACAAATTCGGTTTCATTGACAAGCAGGGGACAGTTGTTATACCCTTTGACTATAGACTTGCCTATCCTTTTTCACAAGGACTGTCAGGATTGGCAAGAGTGGAAAAGGACGGTAAATGGGGATTAATTGACAAGACAGGAAGGACTATTGTTCCTTTTGAATACGATAGCCAGTATTTTGACAAAAGTCAGTTTTCTGAAGACAAAGCTAGTATAGTTAAAAATGGTAAATGGGGGTATGTTGACATAAATGGAGAGGTTATTATACCCTGTAAGTATGAGCGGGTATTTCGCTTCGAGAAAGGATTGTCTTATGTGGAGAATAATAGTATGGGCTTTTTTATCGATGTTTCTGGTACAGAATATTTTGAAGAATGACCAATCAACTCTCAAAACTAAAATGCCAAATTTATACACTGTCAACTCGCACGAAGAGCTTGTGGAGTTGATCGGACAACTCCGCTGGAATTTTATCGGAAACACCCTTGTGTTTCGCAGGCAGGAGGATGCGTCCTAGAAGATAATCTCGTCCCTCAGTCGATTAACGGATTTCAAAACCTGTCCCGACAGAGAGATATTTGAGCGGGATCGGATCAATAAATTTGAAGCCGCCCATACAGAACCGCTGCATAAGCTATCGCGAGTAGGACATCAGCAGGACTGGTATCGTTTAATCCAATTGCAACATTTAGGCTGCCCCACAAGGCTGATTGACTGGTCTATTGATAACCTCACAGCCATGTATTTTGCCACGAATAATTTTGAAAAAGATGGTGCGCTCTTTAGCATACCCGTATTCTGGAATCACCGTACATGGGAAGAATTGCAAGATACTGATCCGTACAACCTGCCAGAGCCAATGATGATTACGCCTGTTGTGTCAAGTTCACTTGGGAAGGAGTTTCCGGGGTTAAGAAATTTGACGCATCAAATGGGAAAGTTTTTTGTTGCTCCCATTTCGTACAGCCACATCCCTATTGAACAACTCTCGATTTGTGAAGGATTGATTTCCAAGATCATCATAACGAAAGAGGCAAAACAAGACATTCGCAATTCACTAGGATTTGATGAAGCATTCATTTACAGCCACTTATCGAGTAAACTGTCTAATTTATGAGGGGTGCATTTCAATCTTGTGCGGCAAGCCATCCCGGAGGGATTAAACAGCGTAGCGTCGGTAGCCACCGCGTTGGTAGAAAAACGATTCTCAACCAATCTCCAGCCTGATTTGCTTGCCGATACCTAATTGCACAATCTTGTTCAGCGTTTCGAGTTGAATATCGGACTTACCGTTTTCGATTCGGGAGATGTAGTTGCGCGAAGTACCGCTTTTCACCGCTACCTCAATTTGCGACAAACCCGCTTTCAGGCGAGCTTTCCGCAGAATATCACCCACGGCCAACGGTTCGGCCTTCCGTAGCAGGGTACTTTGGCGGTAAAGTTCGTCCGGGTCAAGGTCCAGTGGCCCTTCAATGATTCGGTTTCGCAACGTTAGCTGGATAGGCACGGAGGGCCAATGAAGTGTGCGGACAGACGATACAGCCACTTCCTTAAATACGGCATAGTCGAAAAGCGGATAGAGACGACTATCGTTTTGTTCTTTCCAGAGCGCGAACAGGGGTTCAAAATCAAGCTCTCGTACCTCTTCATTCGTCCAAAGAAGCGTGATCTTGTAGGGTTCCATCGCCAGAATCTTGACTATCCGGGGAAGGGGTTGTTTCTGTCGATTACTCATACGTGTTCAGATTCGTTTGATGTGAGGATTCAGTGTATAAAACGTCTCCAGTAAGTCTTGCTGATTCTCTGCTACGCTTATGTAAGCAATTGCTTTCTTCAACTGTTTGGCTGGCAACCAGCCCACAAAAACGTCAAGAGTTCGAATATTAATCAACGCTTCGTACTCGGCATACCAGACATGGCAATGGGGCGGCAAGTGTTCGCGGGGGAAAACATGAATAGCGATTCCATCAAAAACATCAAAAATGGGCATCGGATTTAGTGTTACAGTGGGAACAGGCAAATATAGATAAAGGTGCCTGATTAGATACCTTTAGCATGAGGTGATTCAGGTTACTATCTATTTCCCCGCCACCGCCCCTACTTGCCCCAGCCCGAACTGATCTCCCGCCCGGACGGGCCGGTTGCCGGATAGGTGAATCTCCACCATTTTTTCGCTTTGTACGCTGTTGAAGCTGGCATCTTCGAGGGTGGCAATGATTCGGCGGGTGCGTGTGTCGATGATTTCGCCGGTGGCGGAAAAGGCGTGTTTACCCTCGAAGCTGAACGAGATCCAGCCGGGCATGTCGCGGGTTTGGATGGTGGTGCGTTGGATGGGTGGCATCACCGTGTTGTCGAATACGTGCAGGCGGTGATTGGTCCCGTCGCAAATCCAGATTTCTCGCTCGTCGGGCGTGAGGGCAATGCCGTGACTGGGGCAGCCGTGCCGCTTCACCAGCCCCTTGTCGAATCCCTGCTCTGTTTCTCTTGATGAGCTTTGCTTAAAACCCAACCTTCGCTCCATCACCCCGCTCACCGGCTACGGTTTGGTCTTCGAGGTTGAAAATGTCCGCGAGGGTCATGGCCTCGGCGGTGCGGTGGGTGTGGCCGAGCGATTCGAGCAGGCGGTTGGCTTTGGGGCTGGCGAGTTTGCCAAACGCATAGTCGACCATCAGGCGACCGCGCCGAAGCAGGGCCTTGTCGAGCAGGCTCTTGTTAGCGTTGAAGGTGGCAATCACCTGAATGTGCATACAGTCGGCGAGGAGACCATCGGTCAGGTTCAGGATGTTCGAGACGCTGTTGGTATCGCCCCCGGCCTCACGCGATTGCAGAATCCGCTCGGCATCTTCGATAATCAACACCGACTCGCGGTGGTCGATCAAAAACGGGATAAACTCCGGGGCGGTGAGGAAGTTGGTCATGTAGGGCGGCAAAATGAGCATGTCCTTCTTGACCAGCGAACTCAGCAGCTTGATGTACGTGGTTTTGCCCGTACCCGGCTCACCGTGCAGCAACACCAACCCCTTCGATTTGGGCGTTTGCAACAGGGTCACCAACTTCTCGTGTACGGGCGGAAAATCGTCGTTGTAGTGCAGTTCAACGTCGATATTGGGGGGGGTAATCTCCACGCGTTCCGTATGCAAACCTCCCAAACCACTTTGAATCAGGTAAATATGGGTCTGATTATCCTCGTGAACGTATTTGTGTTCGTAGATACCATCGAGCAGGGCCTGCATCGTGGTTTCGTCGCGGTAGAGGCCCTGTAGGCGGCAGAACCGGTCACCCAGAATTTCAATTTTGAGCAATACACCGTCGGGGTGATGGTAAATCTGCTCGGCTCGGTGCCAGCCCGTTTCGTTGAGCCGAAACGAATTGTTTACCCCCACAAACCCACGCGATTCAAACAGTTCGCGGACCGTGGGCCGAAAATCGTCGCTGAAATAAACGTAGTTTGGGTATTGGCCGTATTGCTGAACAAAATACGGAGCCAACGGAAACTCCCGCTCCAGATCGTTGGGAATATACAAGTTTTGAATGGTAGCGGTGGGGGCCGTCGGTGCGTCGTTCATCCAGTGAAAAGCGTGGTGCGATTTCAAAACGTAAACCCTTCTAAGTTTGGTGTGTATCGGAACAAAAGCTCAATTGCTGATTGCCCGGTGCCCGCTACGTTGACGAACGCTTCCGGCGTTTTGGTATTGTAGGTTAGTCCCACCCGGAATGGTTCAGAAATCTGGTATTCTGCCGACACTTGTAGGTAATTCAACGGTTGGTAACCCAAACTGTTTCGCCGGTATGACAACCCAATACCTATTTTTTCCATATACCAGGCCTTCGCGTTGAAATCAGTACCCAGTTTGCGGCCTTTCGCCTGCGTGACCAGCACCGACGGGTAGATCATAAGATCGTCGAGCGGCTGGAGTTTGGTGCCCAGTTGAACGAACAATGGCTTAGGAGGTGTGTATAAGAAACGCCCTGAAAGTTCATAGCCTTTGCTATACAGTTCGGGCATCGACACGCCCCCAAAAAAGGTATCAGACTGGTAGTATAACCCCACACCTGCACTCGGCAGCGTTCTGTTGACAAGACCCGTTCCATCCGGTATATTCATAAAAGAGGCACCTCCTACGACACCAATCGACACACTGGCCTCGTTGGGCAACTCAGTCCAGTACGCTGCACTGACCAATATACTGGTTGGAGAATTAATACCCATGCGGTCGTTCAGGGCCTGCAAACCGATACCGAGCTTGCCGTTGGCTACAGCCCCGTCCATTGCCAAACTCTGCGTGACGGGCGAGCCGCCCCCCCCACGTAAGCCACCCTGCCCTAAACCCTGTCCTTGTCCCCCCCCAAAGTTGAACATCCTCCGCCGGAACAGGGCCGTCAAGTGAAAACTCTCGCGGTTACCCGTGTAGGCCGGGTTAATGGTCATTGGGTTTAGTTGGTATTGATAGTACAACACCTCTTTCTGCGCCTGAACTCTCGTTAGGGAAGCCAGCAGACTGAGCAGTAGAAGAACGGTGAGGCAGTGTGTTTTGAGCATGATAGCAGGCCAATGATGGCGTAAATTAAGAATGAAAAGTCTCTCACGCAAAAACTAACGTATACGACAAAGGCACGAAGCGTCAACGACTGAACACCAGCCCTAAACCCTTCGTGCCTTTGCGTGCATGGCACCCTTACTCAATCGCCAGAATCTTGATCTCGGTTCGGCGGTTTTGTTGATACTCTTCTTCCGTGCATTTCACCCCGTCTTTGCACTTGTTCACGGGCATGTCTTCGCCATATCCTTTGGCTACCAACCGCGTAGGCTTGATGCCCTTCGATTTCAGGTAGGTCACGGCAGCTTTTGCGCGGGATGTGGAGAGGGTCCGGTTGTAGAGCGTGGTGGCGCGGCTATCGGTGTGCGACCGCATTTCGATACGCATCTTTGGATATTTCTTCATCAGCTCAACCAACTTGCTCATTTCAGTAGCCGCATCGGGCCGGATCGCAAACTTGTTGAGGTCGTAATAAATATTGTCGACTTTGATCACGTCGCCTTTCTTGAACATCACCAGATCGGGGGAGCCAATGCCCTCTTTGTTTATTTTGCCGCCCATCGTGCCGAGGTTGTCTTTTTCGGCTTCGAGAGTGTAGTCGCAACCCGCTTTGGTCATAAAGGTGTAATAGCCGTCTTCGCCCGTAGTAGCTTCCTGCTTCGTACTATCGCAGTTGTTGCGCAATACCACTTTTACGCCCGCAATGGGTTTCTTGTCGGTTTGGGTCGTTACGCGGCCCCGGAGTTGGTTGGTGCCCAGAACGGGAGCCGCCGGGAGTGCCTCAACAACCTGTGGTTTCACGAGTGGAATTTCGAGCCGCGAGGGCGAATCGTCCTGCAAACCACGGGTCGAGAAACCAATTTTATTTTCGAGGTAACCGTCTGTATTGGCCCGAAACCGGAACTCGTTTTCGGCATCCAGGCACATCTTCACATTGCCCTCGGCATCGGTTTTGAGTTCGCGGCTGTCGGTGGCATTGTCGGCGTTTTCGACCGCCAAAACGGCATTGGCCAACGGGGTTTTCGATTGCGCATCGACCACCACAACGGTCAGTTCGCGGCAAGGGTAGAGAGGTCCTTCACGCTTGAATCGGTAAATATCGTCGTCGGCACCGCCGTTGCGCCGGTTGCTGCTGAAGTAGCCGCCCTTGCGCTCGCCATCGGTCACAATCCCGAAATCATCTTTGTTCGAATTAATCGGTTCGCCCAGGTTCAGCACCGCCTTGGCCGACTGCATGTCGTCGTTCAGGGCCGCGTAGAAAATATCGAGGTCGCCAAGGCCTGCCTGTCCGTCAGACGAGAAGTACAGGTTGTTTTTCTCGTCGATGAACGGGAATAGCTCATTGCCTTTGGTGTTCACCGCCGGGCCGAGATTAACGGGTTTTCCCCATTTGTCTTTCTCCCACTGCGACACGTAAATATCGGTGCCACCGTAACCACCAGGCATATCCGACGCAAAATAGAGCAACTGATCGGCCTCGCCGTTGCGGCCTGCGGCCAACGCGGGGTGTCCGGTCGAGTATTCGTTGCTGTTGAACACCATCTCCTCCGGCTCGCCCCAGTTACCGCTGGTCTGCTGAGCCGTGTACAATTTCAGTTTGTTCACCCCATCCGACGACACCCGGTATTTGCCATCGGTGTAGTTGTTGCGGGTGAAAATTACCCGTGAACCGTCCTTGGTAAAGGTGGCAGGGCCTTCGTGGTATTTGGTATTGAGCGACTGCGAAAACCGGTCCGACTCGGTCAGGGGTTTGTCTTCGTAGCCCAGACCCTCGTTCATGTTCACACTCCCGAAGTAACCCACCGTGCGCGAGTCGTTGGAGGTGCTTGCGGTGTAGTCGTCTTTGCCGAGCGAGCGTTCGGGTTTGCGGCCACGGGGTTCTTTCACGGCTTTGGCACCCCCCAAACTAGCTGTTCGTACGGCCTTTACGCCTTTGCGTTCGGGCATGTAGTAAAGGTCCAGAAAGGGTGTGTTGTTCCAGTTGAACACCCGCTTGGTAGCGTTGCCCTCGTTGCCCTGCGACGACACGAACACCAGCCCGTCTTTGTACAACATGGGGCTAAACTCGGCTTTGTTGGTGTTGATATTCAGAAAATCGACCTTGTAGCTACCCGCATTGCGCGACAATACACTCACGTCGCGGTAGAGTTTGGAGAACATCGGGCTGCGCGTATCGTCTTTCTGTACAGCGTTGTATTTGTCGTAGGCCTCCTGCGCTTCGCGGTACTTTCCGTTGCTGGCGAGGGCCTGCGCGTAGTACAGGTAGCACTGTGCATACTCGGTGGGAAGATCGCCGTCGGCAATGAGTTCGCGGTACACGCGCTCGGCCCCCTGCATGTCGCGTACCTGCCGGTAGCTGTAACCCAGTTTGGCGCGGGCTGCGCGGGCTTCTTCCTTCGACGGGGCATCGCCCGTTTGCAGAGCCTGCTCATACAGCGTGGCGGCTTTGGCGTAGGCCAGCATATCGAACTGCCGGTCGGCCTGTTTTACAAGGGTTTGTCCAAACGCCGGAGCCGCCAGAATGCCCAGCCAAAGGCACAAAGAATGTGAGATAGTTCGTATCATAAAAAAGGGTATATTCAGTAAAGAATATACCCTCGGTGTTGCAAAAACTGGGCCGAAATTAGAAATAACGGGGCGTCAGGATCTTGTTTTTACCAAATCCGAATTCATACCGCAACATAATCTCGTGCGAGCTTGGGGCAATCTGTCCCAGGCGGCTCACGGTGCGGTCGTAGGCGTAACCCAACCGGAACTGATCGGTCATCTGCAACTCCACCATGCCTACAACGGCATCGTTGGTGTATTGAGTGAACGAGTAGAACTGGTTCTTGCGGAGCGAAACGCCCAGGGCCACGCGGTCGTTGATCCAGAGGTTCATGTTACCGTCGAAACCCAGCGGGGCACCTTCGGCATACTTCACCAACACAGACGGTTTCAGTTTCAGAGCCGGACTCACATTGAGTACAAACCCGGCGGCTGCGTAGGCGTGCCGACGAACTACGGCCCGGTTGATACCCGAATCGAAGTCAGTCAGGCGGTTCTTTAGCAGACGCGGCACCGAAAGGCTCAAATACGACTTATCGTTGCTGAGGTAAATACCCGTGCCGAAGTTGGGCAACATCTTGTTGATGTTGTTGGCAAAAGCCGGGTCGGCCGAAACACCCGCCGGAATCAGTTGCACCTCGGTCAGGCGAGCGGCCAAGTTGGTAACACCGCCCTGTAAGCCCAGAGCGAGCGTGGTGCGCTGCCCCATCTTAATCCGAAAGGCATAGGAAGCCACAGCACCCGTCTCGTTGAACAGACCAATACGGTCGTTGTAGAGTTGCAGACCAATGCCAACCCGTTCGCGGTTCAGCGGCATGTCAATCGTGAACGTGCCGGTTTGAGGGGCACCTTCCAGACCGACCCACTGACTGCGGTACATGGCCGTGGCACTGAGCACATCGCGGCTTCCGGCATAGGCAGGGTTCAGAGCCAGCATGTTGAACATGTACTGGGAGAACTGCTTGTCCTGCTGTGCCCAGGCCCGGCTGCCGCCAGCCCAGGAGGCTAGCAGCAGCACGATTGCCCAAAGTTTGGTTGAAATCGTGTTCGACATTGGAATTATCGGTTAATCGTCATGAATCGTACGTAGGTCCGACCACTTTCCAGTTGCACGCGGTAGAAGTACGTTCCGTCGGGTAGGCCTGCGGTGTTACCCTTCAGGACGCCCGTGTTCGACGTTCCGCTCCAGTCGTTCTTGTAGTCGTCGCTCTTGTAGACCGTGTGGCCCCAACGGTTGAAGACTTCCAATTTGACTGCCTGACTCTCCGCACCCCGAATTGTGAACACATCGTTGATGCCGTCACCGTTTGGCGAGAAGCCTTCGGGGATGAACACCGCCTGATCCGATGCGCCAAGTACCACTGGGGTTGCTTCGCTTTCGGCTGCGTCGGTTGGGTTGCGGTTGCCGCTTGGGTCAGGGTTGAGGCCATTCGTTGAAATGTCCCGCACCGTTACCCCATCAGCAAGGGCAGTAGCGTACGCCGAGTTAAGGAACGTTGACGTGAGTCCATTCGACCGGACGTTGACCATGAACGTCAGCGTGTCGGTGCGGCCTCCTGCCAGCGAACTGCTCTGTGGCAGAATCAGGCGAACATCCGATGAACCATCGAACCCTGTGTTCGCCATGAGTCCACTATTACGAGAAGCAATTGGTGTGCCAACTACGCGGAATGAAGAGCCATTAGCGTCAGTAAATACTTTCGCGAGCGTATCCGTAACCGAAACGTTGGTCATTGGAGCCGTACCGAAGTTTTTCACCACCGCAATAAACGAGACATCGTAGCTGCCATCGGCTTTCATGAGCGTGTCTTTCACGGCCAATGCCAGACCAATGTAGCTGTTGCCTACGCTGTTCAGCACCACGGGCGTCGGGTTGTTGGCCGTACGCGGATCGAGGTTGTTGTTCGGGTCGGGGTTAGCACCGGCTGTCGACGTATCGGCAACCATCACACCACCCGGCGTGTAGGCCATACCAACGGCTGAGTTATAGAACGTCAGCGAATCGGCATTCTTCACGTTTACGCGAACCTTGAAGCTCACCGACCGGCTTGCGCCTTTAGGCAGTGTGCTGAGCGTGTCGACCAGAATCTTGGTCATCAGACCCTGACCTGAGTACAGCGAGTCGACTTTCAGACCGGCGTCGGCGGTTACCTTCACGCGGTTGTCGACGATCAATGCACCCCGGTTGAAGGTATTCGACAGGTTATCAACAATCTGAACCTTTTTCAGATCAGCCGTACCGAGGTTGGTCAGCTTGATCGTGTAGGCTACGTCGTAGATACCCGGCTCCACCATCACCGGCGTTCCCACCGACTTGGCTACACCCAACAGAGCTTCGGGCAAATCGAACCGGACGGGCGTTTGCATGTTGCCAGCCGGGGCCGGGTCAACACCAACGTTCGAGCGGTCGGTTACCGTTACGCTCGTGCTGGCTACCGTTGCCGTGCCCGTGATCGAGCTGTAGAACGGACCATTATTGCCGTTTGGCGTCACGTTGATCACGTAACGAATCGTGTCGCTCTTGCCGGTTGCGAGTGTGCTACCGGGCGCGAGGATGTTCGTGTTCGTGGTACCGTTGAAGCCCGTGTTCACCTGCAAGCTGCTACCGGCGTTGGCCGTTGGACCGCTCACCAGCGAGAAGCTAGCGGGGGTCGGGAAGGCTTTCGACAGGCTATCCATCAACGATACATTCTCCAGACCTTTCTCACCGAAGTTCTTCACCACAACCTGGAAGCCCACGTTGTATGAATTGTCGGGCTGTTTCTCGGTCGATGTTACAGCGAGTGCCACACCAATCGGATTCACCGGAGCCTGCTTCTCTTCGAGGGTGAAGACCGTAGAACCCGCGTTGTTGTTCGGGTTACCGTCGCCATCGGGGTCAGCATCGGCACCATTGACCGAAGCATCTTCCGTGGTTACACCGTCTGAAGTTGCCGAAGCCGTTGCCGAGTTCGAGAACGTACGGTTTGCGTTGGCTGCGTCGAGTTTCACCCGTGCGCTCAGGAAGAAGTACGTTGTTGCCGAAGCTTTCAGCGTACCCTTGCCGTCGAACATTTTCGAGTCGCCCGTCAGGAATGCCGGGTTGAACGTCAGCTTGAAGTTATCAGCGTCGGTCGTTGCAACGGCCACTTCGCTGATTGTGTGCGAGCCGAATACCGCCTTCAGGTCGTCCGTTACCTGAACATTGGTCAGGTCGGTGTCGCCGTAGTTAGTCAAGCGGAACGCATACTCTACGTCAAACGTGTCGGTACCCACCATTTTCTGGCTTGTTACCGCCTTTGCCAAACCAACGCGACCGGGGCGGGCCGATGAGGTATCGGTTACCGTTACGCTCGACTTGTTGTTGGTCATGTCGGGGTCCTGCTGATCGGCGTAGGTAATCTCTGCCGTGTTCACAATCTCACCCTTCTTGGTAGCGCGGGCCTGGAACGTGATGGTCTCGGTGGCATTCGCTGCCACTACACCCCACCACTTCGTTACGGCTCCGTTGCTCACGTTGTAGTTGCCATTGGCACCCGGCACCAACTCCAGACCAGCGGGCAGAATGTCGCGAACATTTACGTTCGAGGCAGCCTTTGGTCCTTTGTTCTGTACCGAAATCGTGTAGGTAATTACCTCACCCCGGTTCAGAGCTGTTTTGCTGGCCGTCTTGGTGATCGCCAGGTCAGCACGAGCCGTGTCGGTAGCGCAGTTGAATACCTTTACTTCGATAGCAGCCGGGGCACTTACGCAACCCGCAGCGTTGCTACGGAAGGCGTAGTAGGTGCCCTCGCCCACCGCGTCGGGACGCATCACCAACCCTGAGGTTGGCGATGTTCCCATACGGAATGCGTAGGTCGTACCGGCTGCGGCTGCCTCGCTGATCGCCTTTGTCAGGTCGACCGTTGTGGCGGGGCAGGTGTTGCGCAGGTTGGTTACGTAGGGAGCCTTTGACGACTCACCTACCGTTACCACTACTTCGTTAGACTTGAGTGAGCTACAGCCTGCCTTGTCGAACGCCTGCACACTATAGGTACCGCTCGTTTTTACAACGATACGGTTACCTGTTGCGCGGTTGCTCCACATGTAGCTATCGCCTGCCGAGGCTTCTAGGATCACCGAGTCACCGGCGCACGCATTGACTGAGCCAATGGTGCGGATGGTTGGTGTTTCTTTCACGCCTTCGATTGTCAACTCCATGCCGTCTTTAGCGTCGCCACAGGTGCTGTTTGGCACCCGGGCGGCTAAAGTCAGCGTTACTTTACCTGCTTTCACGTCCTCCTCCGATGGCAGGTACGTAGCGTTGGCTGCGAACGGATCATCGAACTTACCCGTTCCCGAGGTCGTCCATTGTACGCTCACACCTTCGCCCGTTGTCGAGCCACTCAGTTTGTACGCTTTAGCAGCACAAATCTTATCGTCGCGTCCGGCGTTGGCCGTCAGCGGGTTCTTGTCGCATGGTACTGCCTGACCTTCGCAAGCCGAGATCCGAACGTTGATTACTGAGCCGAGGCTGTAGCAACCACTCGTTGTTTTCTCGAATGCGTAGTAGGCACCTGAGCGACCAACAGCTCCTGGGTTCGACACCCGATCATCCGCTTTCGGTGTGCTGCTTGTGTAGTACTCAATCACACCACCCGTTGTGGTTGGGGTTGAGGTTACACCGCCTGCCAGGTTCACCGTCTGGAACGGACATGTATTGGTCAGGTCACGCGTTACTGGCGGCACAATCTTCGGACCTACTGAGATCGTCACGATGTTCGAGAGCGAACTCTTGCAGTTGTTCGATGTGCAGCACTGTGCCGTGTAGGTAATGCTCCGCGATGGGCTTACCGTGATGCGGTTGCCCGCGTCGCCGTTCGACCAGATTGCGTAGGCACCAGCGGGGCAACCCGTAGCAACCAGCGTGATCGGCGCACCGAAGCAGTTAGTTGCGTTGGTCACGACTGTTGAACCCGACGACTGGATGCTGATCGTTGGTGCATTTGGACCACCCACGTTCACCTTGCAGGCTGGCGAGTAGTCGCTGAAGCACGCACCGTACTGGCAACGTACGCGGTAGGTATTAGCCGTTACCGTTGGCGTTACCGTGATCGAAGCGGTTGTTTCGCCCGACTCCCACTGGAACGTACCACCAGCGCAACCTACAGCTTGTAGCGTCGTTTGCTCACCGATACAGATCGTTGGCTTGTCGCAAGTTACCGTTGGAGCGCGTGGCACGATCACGTCGATGTCGTAGCTCTCCGATGGTTTGCTGGTGCAACCGTCAATCGTGCAGGTTGCATTCTGCCAAACCATTTCTGTCACCGCGTTCAGTACGAGTATGTTACCCGTTTGACCGCTCATCCAGCGGATGGTTCCGCCTTCGCAACCCTGGGCCGTCAGCGTTACCGATGAGCCTGCACAGATCGTGAGCGACGGTCCAACAATTGTTGGCGGAGCCACTACTTTCACCTGCACTGGTACACCCGTTGCGTCGAGAGCCGCGCAAATCTTGCGAGATGCGATCAGGCTCAGTACCGCGCTTGCTGGCGTTGTGCCCGGCTGTACCACCGACAGGTCGAGGAAGTTCGGGTCTGTCGCGTTGGCGTTGTAGACGAGCGTGTGAACGCGATACGTTGCGTTCTCGGCATTGACTACGAAGCCAGGCGTTGTGCTTGTCTTCTGGATAATCAGGTCGGTGCCCTTCGTCAGGACATACAATACTGAGTAGCCGGTCGGAACCACTTGTCCACCGTTCGGGATGGCCGTGATGGTTACGGTGTTCGAGCCACCGGCGCAGATCGTGCCCGACTCCGTGCGGAGTGTGCCCGGTGCTACCTGGCAACCAGCGTCGGTTGTTACCGTGATGCCTGTTGAGCCTTCGCTCAGGCAGGTACGATACTTACAGAACGCCTGGAAGCTTTGTGTGCCCGTTACCGACACCACAATCGAGTTGGTCGTTGCGTTGTTACTCCAAACTGGCGTACCCACCGAGCAGTTGGCCGTGAGCGTTACGCTCTGACCGGGCTGAACCAGTGTGGCCGAAGCCGTTACTGTTGGAGCCGCTGGCTTGATCACCGTGATCGTGTAGACGTTCGAGCCTGCGCTTACACAAGCACCACTCTTGCACGTCAGCGAGTAACCGGTTGTTACCTGTGGCCGAACCGTGATGGTTGCGGTGCTTTCGCCCGTGCTCCACATCGGCGTGCCGGTGCAATTCTGAGCGGTCAGTTCAACCGCTTCGCCTGGGCAAATCACCGACTCACTGCAAATCACGGTTGGTGTTGGCACCGTTGTGATCCGTACGCGAATCGTGTTTGAGCGAGCCGTTCCGCAGGCCGTTGTTGAGCGGCACACAGCGTAGAACTCGTTCATTGTGGCCGTTGGCGTTACCGTTACGACTGAGCCAGTCTGACCATCCGACCAGATCACCGTGCCGCTTGCGCAGCCCGTTGCTGTCAGGGTGATTGGCTCTGTTCCGCAGGTTACCGTGCTCGATGCTGTTACCATTGGCGCAGCACCTGGCGTTGTGTTCACCGTTACAACCTCACCGTTCGATCCTGCTGAGCGGCATGAGCCAATCTGGCAAGAGGCCGAGTAGGTCTTCGTTTCGGTTGGCATAATCACGATGCTTGATCCGGTCTGACCCGTGTTCCAAACAATCGTTCCGGCGGCACATCCATCGGCAGTCAGCGTTACGCTTTCACCTGAGCAAACAATTGGCTTGCTCGGACGACGTACCGATGGTGGCGTTGGGTTCACAACAACCAGGGCTACTGGTGCTGATGCCTCGCTGATACACTCGCGCACTTTGCAGGTTGCGAAGTAGCTGATGTTCGTTATTGGGTTCACGATCAGGGTGTTGCCCGTTGTGCGGGTGCTCCACTGAATCGTACCCTCGGCGCAGCCGCTGGCGGTGAGCGTAACGCTGCTGCCTGCACAGATCGTGCTGCTGCTTGCCGTTACAACCGGCACCGTTGGCCGAATAATCCGAATCACGTAGTTGTCCGACTGCGCACTGCGGCATGAGCCGTTTACGCAGCTTACATTGTAGCTATTGTTACCGTCGGTTGGGTACACCGTGATGCGAGCGGTGGTTGCCCCCGTGCTCCACAATGGTGTTCCAACTGCGCAAACCGTGCTTAACTCCACGCTCTCGCCTGGGCAGATCACCGTTGTGCTGCATGTTACGGTTGGCTTCGGAATGTCGTTGCTCAGGTCAATGATCTTCTCGGCTGGCTCGCTCAGGCAGTTGCCAATGCGGCAGTTCGCCGTGATGGTCGTACGACCGTTGATCGTTGTCGAGATAACCGAACCCGTTGCCCCTGTCGACCAGAGGATCGCACCGCCTTCGCAACCCGTAGCCGTGAGGCTAACCACACCACCGGCACACACGCTGTTCGTGCTGGCCATAATGGTTGGCTTAACTGGGTTGTTCAGACGAATCGTGATGGCGTTCGAGGCTGTGCTCGTGCAACGTCCTACCACACAGCTAGCCGTGTACGTAGTTGTTACCCGTGGCGACACGCTGATCGCTGTACCCGATTGACCGTTCGACCATACCACGTTACCCGCACATCCTTCGGCGTTGAGCGTTGTCCGCTCGCCTACACAGATGTCTGTAATAGCACAGGTAATGTGCGGTGGCGCAACGTTGCAAGGAGCTTCTGGAACTGGGAAGCTAACCACCGCCGAGTTGTTACCTGGCTTGGTTGGGTCGTCGTTCGTGCCGGTGATCACTGCCGTAGCTGAGATCGTACCCGTGCCGCGAATGACTACTTCAACGAACAGGTTCTTACACGTACCGCTTGGCATGGTGCCGAGGCTCCACGAACCCGTGGCTGGGTTATACGTACCCTGGCCCGGTGTGTTGCTTACGTATTCGACTGACGATGGCAGCGGGAAGCTCACCGCTACATTCTCGCCCGTTGCGGGGCCGTTGTTGCAGGCCGTGATTACGTACGTTACCGTTTGACCGACACTGTACGTACCACCCGGCGTTACAACTGCCGTTACAGCCAGATCAGCTTTGCACTGACCTACCACTACCGTTACTGATGAGCGAGTCGCGCTTACGCAACCGTCTTCACTTACAGCTTCGGCGTAGTACACTGTCGTACCCGTTGGTGTTACCGTCAGTTTACCAGCACTTGCCGTCTGACCCAGGAACGTGTTGTTCGGGCCATACCAGTTGATGCGGGCACCCTGAGCCGAGAAACCAATCAACTTGGTGCTCTGACCCTGGCAAACCAGTTCATCGTCGCAGGCAACGCCCACCGGAGCCTCAGGCCGCTCGTTGATGTCGACAACCACGTTGCTTGACGCAGTGGTGCAAACACCCGCGCCGTCGGGGTCGTTGGTCGTACCTGTAATTGTTACAAATTCATTGTTGGCATCAGCCGCTGAAGGCGTATAGGTCGCGCTCAGGCCAGCCGTTACAAACGTCCCCGATCCGGTTGAGGTCCAGGTTACGCTCGTTGCGCCACCACCGAGGGTTGCCACCAGAACAACTGGCGCACCTTCGCAAACTGACCGGCCTGGGCCGAGTGCAATCGTGGCTGGGTTCCGGCAATCGCAGTTTTCACCGTCGATGGTCAGAATAGCCGGGTTGCTGTAGCAGCCGTTGGCCGAACGCTCGAACAGGTAGTACTTGCCCTGACCAGCCGCCGTGACGTTAGACACCAGCGGAGAGGTTGGCTGCAAGCCTGTGCGCCACTCGAACGTGTTCGAGCCAGTCGTTGTGCTGGAGTAAACCGTTGTCAGGTTGATCGTTGTGCGACCAATACATACCGTCAGACGCTCCGGGCACGTTGGCGTTGGCGGCTTGCGCGTTACCTCAACCGCTACTGGCGTACGTGGGCAGTTGGCCACAACCTCAGCACCTACTACTTCGGCGTAGTACACCGTTGTTGTGCTTGGCTGAACCGTCAGCGATGCTCCGCTTGCCATTGTACCAACCAGCCCGTTTGCTCCCGTTGGAGTCAGGTAAATACGGATGGTTGAACCGGCAGGACCAGTTGCGGTGATCGTTGCCACGGCACCTTCGCAGATGTTCGCATTGCTCACAACGAGCGTTGCAGCACCAGGGCACGTTACAGGTGGTGCGTTTGGCACCAGACCCGCGTCGATTGTCAAGTTGCTTTCGCCACCCACCAGCGTTACCGTGTTCGTACGGCCCGTTGTTGGGTTCGCATTGCTATCGGTAGCGGTATTGGTTGTCGCGTTTTGAGCTGTCAGCGTGAAGCCAGTTGGTGTCGTGAACACCACATAGTAGCTTCCTGGTGTCAGACCCGTGAACAGGTAACCACCCGTTGCCGACGTTGTCGTTACCGAGAGTGGTGCGTTGGTTACTGCGTTATACAGCGTTACCGTCACACCCGGCACACCCACTTCGGTTGGGTCCTGAATACCGTTTCCGTTCGTGTCGCTCCAGACGTAGTCGCCTAGTGAAGCCTGAACTGGAATCAGACCAGCGTCAATCGTGGTGTTCACTTCGCCAGCCGACAGGCTAACGACGCTCGTACCACCCAGTTGACCCGTTGTGCTATTCACGTTCGAGTCAGTAGCCGTGTTCGTTGTGCCGTTAGGCTGCGTGAACGTCATACCAGCCGGGGCCGTGAAGACCACCGAGTAGTTGCCTGGCATCAGACCCGTGAACAGGTAGCCACCCGTTGCATTGGTCACCTGCGTGCCAACAACAACACCATTACTATATAAGGTTACGGTTACGCTCGGAACCCCCGTTTCGGTTGGGTCCTGAATACCGTTTCCATTCGTATCATTCCATACGTAGTTACCCAACGAAGCTGGCTGTGGCACCAGACCGGCATCAACCGTCAGGTTCTGCTCACCCGCCGTCAGCGAGTACACACCCGTTGAACCGCTCTGACCTGTGAAGCTAGCTGCGTCTGAGTCTTGTGCGTCGTTTACGCCCGTAGCGTTCGGTGTTGTGAACGTGTAGCCGTTTGGCGTCGTAAACACCACCGAGTACTGACCCGGATCGAGGTTCGTGAACAGATATGTACCCGATGTTGAGGTTGTTTGCGTAGCGATGGCCGAGCCGTTGCTAAACAAGGTTACCGTTACACCTGACACACCCATTTCGCTTGGGTCTTGCTGACCGTTGCCGTTCGTGTCTTGCCATACGTAGTTACCCAGGCTCGCCTTGAGCGGAATCAGACCCGCGTCAATCGTTGGGTTGTTCTCGTTAGCAGACAGGCTTACCACTGCTGTGCCACCACGCTGACCCGTCAGGCTATTCACGTTCGAGTCGGTTGCGGGGTTACCCTGCAAGCCCTGCGTGAATGTCGTTCCCGGAGGAGCCGTGAAGACTACCTGATAGCTGCCCGGAGCTAAGCCCGTGAAGCTGTAGAAGCCCGACGTATTTGTTGTTGTCGATGCAATTGGCGTAGCACCACCCGGCACGTACAGTTGAACTAACACACCCGGAACCGGTGGCTCCTGAGCGGCTGGCCCTTGCTGACCGTCCTGGTTCATATCTAACCAAACATAGTCGCCCAGAGAAGCAACCACTGGCAGGATACCTGCGTCGATAGTTGGGTTGTTTTCACCTGCTGTCAGGCTAACAACGCCCGTGCGGCCTGTGCCACCCGTTGTGCTGGTTACGTTCGAATCCTGAGCGGTGTTGGTCGTACCGTTTGGCGTCGTGTAAGTTGTGCCGGCTGGTCCGGTGAACACCACGTAGTAGCTACCTGGGTTCAGACCCGTGAAGCTGTAGAAACCAGTGCTGCTCGTCGTCATGGTGCCCACAACGGTTCCGCTGGCAGCATCATACAACGTTACACCAATGCCCGACACTCCGTTCTCGCCCGGATCTTGAACACCGTTGCCATTCTGGTCGAGCCATACATAGTCGCCCAGTGAAGCCGGCAGCGGAATCAAGCCCGCGTCAACTGTCAGGTTTTGCTCACCTGCCGAGAGGCTGTATACACCCGTTGAACCGTTCTGGCCCGTGAAGCTAGCCGCGTCGGAGTCCAGTGCGTCGCTTACACCCGAAGCGTTTGGTGTTGTGAACGTGTGTCCGTTCGGAGCCGTGAACACCACCGAGTACTGACCCGGATCGAGGTTCGTGAACAAGTACAAGCCCGAAGCCGACGTTACCTGCGTGGCAATGGCCGAGCCGTTGCTGAACAAGGTTACCGTCACACCCGCAACTGGTGCCTCACCCGTATCCTGCGTACCATTCTTATTCGTATCCAACCACACATAGTTACCCAGTGACGCTTTCAACGGAATCAGACCTGCGTCGATAGTTGGGTTATTCTGACCAGCCGTCAGGCTCACAATGCTCGTACCACCCAACTGACCTGTTGTGCTGGTCACGTTCGAGTCGTTAGCCGTGTTGGTCGTACCATTTGGCGGACTGAAGGTCATGCCCACAGGAGCGGTGAAGACCACCTGGTAATCACCTGGAGTCAGGCCTGTGAAGCTGTAACCACCCGAACCGTTCGTAGTAGTAGTTGCTACCAGCGTTCCGTTATTATATAGGCTCACTGTAACGCCCGGTACACCCGACTCGCCGGGGTCCTGAACGCCGTTGCCATTGTTGTCCGACCATACAAAGTCGCCCAGTGAAGCTGGTAGCGGAATCAAGCCTGCGTCAACCGTCAGGTTTTGCTCACCCGCCGTGAGTGAGTACACACCCGTCGAACCGCTCTGACCTGTGAAGCTTGCCGCGTCTGAATCCAGTGCGTCGCTCACGCCAGGTGCGTTGCCCGTGGTGAAGGTCATACCGCCCGGTGCCGTGAAGACTACCGAGTACTGACCCGGATCGAGGTTCGTAAACAAATACGTACCCGAAGCCGAGGTTGTCTGCGTTGCCAGAGCCGAGCCGTTGCTGAACAAAGTCACCGTCACGTTGGCCACACCTGTTTCGGTGGGGTCCTGCGTGCCGTTCTTGTTCGTATCCAACCACACATAGTTGCCCAGTGAAGCCTTCAACGGAATCAAGCCCGCGTCAATCGTTGGATCATGCTGACCTGCCGTCAGGCTGACAACCGGCGTGCTGCCCATCTGTCCTGTCAAACTGTTGACGTTCGAGTCAGTGCCCGTGTTGCCCTGCAAGCCTTGCGTGAAGGTCGAGCCGTTAGGAGCCGTGAAGACCACATAGTACTGACCCGGATCAAGACCCGTGAAACTATAGAAGCCCGATGAGTTGGTCGTCGTTGACGCCAGTGGGGTTGGTGTACCCGGCTGATACAACTGCGCTACCACACCCGGAACCGGTGGCTCCTGGGCGGCTGGCCCTTGCTGACCATCACTGTTGTTGTCGTACCAAACATAGTCACCCAGGCTGGCCTTGAGCGGAATCAAGCCCGCGTCAATCGTGGGGTTGTTCTCTCCTGCCGAAAGGCTCACGATGCTCGTGCCACCCAACTGACCCGTGAAGCTATTCACATTCGAGTCGGTAGCCGTGTTCGTGGTGCCGTTGGGCTGTGTGAAGGTTGTACCGACAGGAGCCGTGAAGACCACCTGGTAGTTGCCCGGTGCCAAGCCCGTAAACGAGTACAAGCCCGATGCCGAAGTCGTTGTCGTAGCTACTGCACTTCCATTACTATATAGCGTTACAGTTACGGCAGGTACACCCGGTTCGCCCGGATCTTGTACGCCGTTGCCGTTGTTGTCGAGCCACACATAATCACCCAACGAAGCCGATACAGGAATCAAGCCTGCGTCAACCGTCAGGTTTTGCTCACCGGCCGTCAACGAGTACACACCCGTCGAACCGCTTTGGCCCGTAAAGCTAGCTGCGTCTGAGTCCAATGCGTCGCTTACAGTCGAAGAGTTTGGCGTAGTGAAGGTCATACCGCCCGGTGCCGTGAAGACTACCGAGTACTGACCCGGATCCAGATTCGTAAACAAATACGTACCCGAAGTCGAAGTGGTCTGCGTTGCCAAGGCCGAGCCGTTGCTGAACAAAGTCACCGTCACGTTGGCCACACCTGTTTCGGTGGGGTCCTGTGTGCCGTTCTTGTTCGTATCCAACCACACATAGTTGCCCAGTGAAGCCTTCAACGGAATCAAGCCCGCGTCGACGGTTGGGTTGTTCTCCCCTGCCGTGAGCGAGTAGATACCTGTCGATCCCAGTTGGCCCGTCAAGCTAGCCACGTCACTATCGCTCGTGTCAGTGCCTGAGTTTGGTGTCGTGAAGGTCGAACCGTTAGGAGCCGTGAAGACCACATAGTACTGACCTGGGTCCAGACCCGTGAAGCTATAGAAGCCTGAGGTGTTGGTCGTGGTCGAAGCAATCGGCGTGGGCGTACCCGGCTGGTACAACTGAGCCACTACGCCCGGAACCGGTGGCTCCTGAGCGGCTGGCCCTTGCTGACCATCACTGTTGTTGTCGTACCAAACATAGTCACCCAGGCTGGCCTTGAGCGGAATCAAGCCCGCGTCAATCGTCGGGTTGTTTTGACCGGCCGTCAGGCTTACGATGCTTGTGCCACCCAACTGACCTGTTGTGCTGGTCACGTTCGAGTCCTGCGCCGTGTTAGTCGTGCCGTTGGGCTGCGTGAAGGTTGTACCGACAGGAGCCGTAAAGACCACCTGATAGTCGCCCGGTGCCAAGCCCGTAAACGAGTATAAGCCCGAAGCCGACGTGGTTGTCGTGGCTACTGCACTTCCATTACTATATAGCGTTACAGTTACGCCCTGCACACCCGATTCGCCGGGGTCCTGAACGCCGTTACCATTATTGTCTAACCAAACATAGTCGCCCAGCGAAGCCGGTAGCGGAATCAGACCCGCGTCGACTGTTAGGTTCTGGTCACCACCGGCGAGCGTGTAGGTCTGCGTCCGGCCTGTTACGGCGTCGGCATCGCTATCTGTCGCATCAGTGCCTGAGTTGGGCGAGGTGTAGGTCATGCCGTTAGGGGCCGTGAACACCACATAATACTCACCCGGAATCAGGTTCGAAAACAAATACTTTCCATCAGAACCGGTAACGGTTGTCGACAGAGCCGACGTGCTACCTGGCTGATACAGTTGAACGGTCACGCCCTGCACGGGTGGCTCAAGAGCTGCCGTACCTTGCTGACCGTCTTTGTTATTGTCTAACCACACATAGTCGCCCAGACTGGCCAATGGCCCTGGCACGACGATTATATTACAGCAATTGGTTGCCTGGCATCCGCTAAGCGAAGCCTGCACCGAATACGTACCTACACTTTTGATAACCAGATTACCACTGCCATCGAGTGAAGCCTCGGTGGCGGGTACGCTGGCACTACCCACTAAATTGCCATCCTTGTAGTATTGAACACCCGAAAAGCCGGCAGGTGCCGACACAGTGTATTCATCGCCCGAGTAGTACAACAGCGGAACCGAGAAACAGGCATTATCCAGATCGTCCTCCAGATAGCTCCCGTTGTTCGGGTTCGAGTCGGCGTCGGGTGTGCCGGAGGCTATGACCTCGGCGGTCATAAATGCAACACCCCGCTCCAGTATGGTAGCGGTGATTTGCAGGGTAGCCGAACTGCTGGCTGCTAACGACGCAATGGCCCAGTTGCCCGACGAAGCCGAGTAGCTGGGTGCTCCAGTAGATGCCACATAGCCCGTCGCGTTCACGTAACCTGCGGGCAGTGCTACCTTAACGAGCACGTTCGAGGCCGCTGTTGTGGCACTGTTAACCACAGTCACGGTGTACGTAACGGTGCCGTTCAAGGCGGGATTGGGGTTGCTGATCTGGGCGTCGACTGATACGTCAGCCGACTGCGCTATGGCCCCAAATGACAGCAAAGACAGGGTAAAGGAAGCCAGAAGGCCACCCGTCAGTGCCCATTCCCTTGGTCTGCTTCCGCTTCGTTGCGCAGCAGATCGTCGGGGGGGCGGGCTACTGGCGAACCTGTCTCGGTCCTCAGCCCAACAGACCGAATCTGCCTTGCTGCCGAACGGAAGCCCCTGAACACAATGCTGCCAGAGCATTCGGATCAGAGCGAGGCTGTTCTTCAGTAAAGGTTGCTCATTCATTGGAAAACTTGATAAATTATGATAAATGGGTATTAAACTGGTAAGCGTACTTGAAATTCGGTCGGGGGGGTCAACGCGCATCCCAAAGGCGTAGCGCGAGGTGGTTGGCAGATGTGTTCTCCGACCCCTTGTTGGTGCCGGTCCCCCACTGGCAAATTGGTCAGGGGGCGAAGCAGCATCGACCCACGAACGGGCCACCATGCCCAGGGTTCGGATGAGTTGAGCAACCACCAGAACCCATTGACCAATACGGCCCGGTAAAGTAGTCGGTTCACAACGGACAGACTGAGGACGTGAGGCTCCGTCAGGCTCGGTCTTAAAGGTAGATAAAACGTTCATCTGCAACTTGATTTGGGGGCAGAACACATT
The DNA here is from genome assembly GCA_004292855.1 of Cytophagales bacterium. GTDB lineage: Bacteria > Bacteroidota > Bacteroidia > Cytophagales > Spirosomataceae > Rudanella. Next base: position 32,414 of record RDXN01000041.1, on the reverse strand, counting down.
AGCGCGTCAATACCACCACACGCAGACCAAAACAGGGTTCTGTTTCGATCTGATAAAATCGTTGGTAAAGGCATTTTTCGCTTCCTCAGAAGTATCTAAAACTATGCCAAAACCAATACCTTAACATTCAAAATAAGGATATCAGACGTAAATTCCTGATAATTAGCAGATTAACTGCTATTTACCTACTCAATAATTTCCTGCAATCTGTGGTTTGCGAGCGTTTCCGACATCAAAAACGTTTTGTTTAGAACTGCGCCTGTTTAGCGAAAACTATGCCAAATAGACCCCCGCAAACTAGACACTTGATTATCTGAACAAACAATAATACAAAAACAGTATGGTCAACGACCTTACAGGACAGCGAATTACGAAAGAGAGAGAATATGTCGAAGGAGTTGTCAGTAGCTCATACACACATACACATGAACTAATTAACGGAACAAATATAGCATCCCCCCGTTAAAAATGCCCTTTTTTAACCAATTTTTCAGTAGGCGTTTTATAAACAAAAAACCCCTCTGTAACGACAGAGGGGTTTTTATTTTATCTTAAATTAACACTTAAATTGGGTGCATTTCGGTCTCGTATGGCTAGTCTCTATCCCCCGCCCTAAAGGCGGTCGGCCGCTGCCGGGCCCGCTGGCGCAAAATGACCTCCGGCTCGGACCGCCGATGCGGGATCTTTCTCGCGCCAGCAGGCCCGGCAGCGGCCGACCGCCTTTAGGGCGGGGGTAAAGGCTCATTTTGCACAAGTCCCGTTACTGCACACAAGATTGAAATGCACCTCCTAAATCAGAAGTCGTAACCGAGCGTTAAATACGGAATTGCCCGGTTAACAACCTTGTCTTCTAAGCCCCAACCGTAGTCAAATTTCACGTAATAACCCAGCAACATGGTGCGGGCACCAACCCCATAACCAATCAAAAATGGGTTCTTGAAATTGGTCACAACAGCCCCGAACGATGGAAGCCTTCCTGACCCATCGTTCAATGGGTCGAAACCAATACGGGTTGTATTCAAATTGTTCTGACGATTAAAAGGCCCCCGCCCCGACCAGGCCGTGCCAATATCAGAGAACGCCACGAGTTGCAGATTACGCAGGAAGTTCGACGTTATGTTGCCCCGGTAGAGATATTTTACCAAAGGTAAGCGCAACTCAGCGTTGAGCAGCATATGGCTGTTACCCGTTAGTTTACCCAGATTGAAACCCCGCAGGTTGGTGGCAACATCCAGAAAAAACAAATCCCGATAATCATCGCGGTTCGTACTGAGAGGGTTAGGAACCAACAGCGGGTTTGTCACGATTTCTTCCTTCCGCAACCCAATCCAATTTTCCATACCTCCCAGCGTACTCTGCTTGGGCGCAGGCCCACCCGATTGACTCACCGACAACCGAACGGCCAACATCAGGTCGCGGTGAAGTTTCTGGTAATGCCGGATATCAACCGTTAACCGGCGGAAACTCTCTGCCGACGACCGGATACCCGCATAGTTCTCGAACCGAACTTTGGCACGGGTGCCCTCGATCATGTTCATGCCGTTGATTTTCGAGTTGTCGTACACAAACTCCCCGCGCAGACCCGCGTAGTCCGATGTCCGGTCGGGTTCGCCCACGTTGAGCAGCTCGATCCGGCGGGTAAGCGCGTAAAACGGCGAAACCATAAACCGCGACGTTACCGAGATCGGGTAAGAGGCCGACAGGGCTATACGGTTATACCGGTATTTCTGGTTCAGGAAGCTACTGCTCTCGTAGTAGAGGGTTTGCCGGTCGACCCGAACCCCAAAATCAATCCGATTGGTCAGATTCTGATACTCTGCAAACAGGTCGCTGTTGCGCAGGTTAGTCGTGACAAACATACCCGCCTTGATGATGTGGTTTTCGAGCAGGTCGTTCATCGTGATGTTCTGCGAGAAACCAAACGCCGGGCTACGTACCGGGTCGACTCGCCACGACGAGCTGGCATCGTTGGCAATGAACAAGCCCCGATAATCGAACGGTCCGCGAATGGTGATATTCTCCCGCCGACGGTTTCGCAGAATAGGCGATGTGGCCGAAGCCAGCGGAACGCCCGTGCTGTTGGTCCGGCGTTGGCGAAACTCTGCCGCCTTAACCACCTCTGGATCAAACTGATAATTATCCGTATCGACCTCGCCCGGTTGCAAAACCAAACGTCCCGGTTGGGCGGTCGTGGTCGAGGTAGCGGGTGCGGTAGCCCCTGCCTGCGTCGAGTCGATTGCCGTTGTGGCCGACGTTGCCTGCACGGGTTTGGGGGCAACGTTTGTCAGGCCAAGCAGCGTGTTACGTCCGGTTGGCCCCATCGAAAGCGAGGTATTCAAGGCCAACTGCGACTTATAGCCAATGTAGATTTCCCCATTCTTGATGGCACTGTACACGAAGGCACCGTTGGCCGGAATAAGGTCGTACTGCCGGATACTGGTTGGGAACGCCGTAACCTGATTGATGGTCGAGGCCGAGGTGCTGTCGCCCACCGAAAGCCGATAAAGGTTCTGAATACCGCTCGCTGTTCCCAAAAAGTACACCGTATTTTCGCCGGCAGAAATCGGGTTGGTGGCGTTGGTGAGCGTGTCGGTCAAGCGCGTAACAGAGGTTGCTCGTGCCCCGCCCGTGTGCCGGAACAAGGCATATCGGTCGCGGACAGTTCGGTAGGAACCTTTATCAACCCCGAGCGTGTCGATAGTGCGGTTCGAGGCAAACACAATATTGCTTGTACCGCGCCCCACAAACGTCGGATAACGGTCGTCGTAGAGGTCGTTGGTAAGTTGGGCGTAGCTACCCCGGTTGATGCTGTACAGGAACAAATCGTTTTGGCCGCGCCGGTCGGCACTCATCACCAAACTCCCGCCATCGTCCGACGCGTCGATGCTCACGATCTGTGTGAGGCCGTTGATTACCTGCCGCGACCGTTGCTTGGGCCGACGACTGCCCAGATCGGTGAAGACGTAGAGCAACGACCGCCCGTTTTCGTCGGTCACAACCACGAGATTATTATCTTTTTGCCAGGCCACAAGGGGCGTAGCCGTCACGGTTGCGTGCCCATCGAGCCGGTAGCCACCCTGCAACACAGAAAACCGTTTTTTGGTCGCTGTGTTGTAAATCTCGACGGTAAACTTGCCATCGTTGACCGACGAAAACGCAATCAATTGCTTGTCGGGGCTGATTTTTACGTCGTTCAGAATATGGTCGCGGGCCGTTCCTCGGACGGGAATAACAGCATCGTCGGCGGTGCCACCTGACGAGGGCGTATTCTTGGCCATCGTGGCGTAATATTCGCGCCACTCGCGCAGGAAACGGCCATACGGAACGCCCAGTGTGCTTTGAATACTGCTTTGCTCGTTGCGAATGATTCGCGTGAGATTCAGAATGTTAGAGATATTGTCGCGACCGTATTTTTGGGCAATGTAGTTCCAGATCGAGTGCCCCACGCGCTCGGCCTCGCGGCCCTGCAAGAGGTTGGGTTTGCGCATGGTTCGGCTGAGGGAGGCATCACGCATGTAGTCGTCGAGGTCAATGCTGTACCCCTCGGCAATGTACGACGCAATGCCGGGCATAAACCAGTCGGGCAGCGTGAGCAGCAACGAGCTTTGGAGGGCATCTTTCAGGCTACCGCCGTAGAGCATGTCGTAAATAAACAGCATCGACACGTCATGAATGAGCCGCTTTTTAAACGTGACCTGATCGCCCGTGAACGCAATCTCCAGCCGCGACTTGGCCAGGTCAATTTCCCGACTGTCCAGCTCGCCCGTCACACTAATGCCGATGTTGCTCTGCGCGAGTTCCTGTGGCGAGTTGTACAGAAATATTTTGATGCGGTTGTAGGGCGTGTAGCCCAGCAACTCCGTAATGCGGTCGAACTCCGACTCGGCATACTGCGCTGTGAGGGTGGCGAGGGGGTTGCCATCCTGATAAAAATAGATCTCGAAATTAGCCGTGCGGATAATCTTCCAGTTGAAATTCCGGTACTGTATCCGGTTTTTCCCGAACTGTTCGAGCGAAGGGTAATTTTGGGCATCGGCATGAGACATCATACCAACCCACAGACACAACAAAACGAAGTACTGCTTGCACATAGGGTGTAGCGCGGTTGTCCTCAACCGCGTGTCAAATAGTATCACTCAGACGCGGTTGAGGACAACCGCGCTACAGATGCGCTATAATAACGAAAGGCATCGTTGAATATTCACTTCGGGGTCTAAATCTTCCCTGTGGATCAAAAACCGGGCAAATTGCCGGGCCAGATAGGGCGTGAGCGACACACCTTTGCTCCCAAATCCCCCAAAGATACCAACTGCCGGGTAATGCGGGTGCAGGCCGATGAACGGTCGACGATCTTTGGTGGCCGGGCGAATCCCCGCCGACTGACCAATCACCTCATACGGAATTTTCAGTAGCCCCCGCACCTTTGTTTCAAGAAACGCCCGACCGTCGGCAGATGTTTGCCAGTCGAGGTCGTGCCAGGAGTAGGTGGCCCCAATTCTTATCGTAGTGTCGTTGATGGGTAAGATAAACGCGCCCTGATTCACGAGTTGACGGATAGGATAATGGGCAACGCGGGCCGTCAGAATTTGCCCTTTCACGACATTGTACGGAAGCCAGCTAAAAAACGGATTCTCGCGGGCATGAGGTCCATCACAAAATAGCACTTTTTTAAACGTAACATCCTGCCAGCAAACAGATTTATCACTGACTGTTAACTCATTATACTTAATTTCAGAAACAACAAACTGTTCTTTTTCTAAGAAATGAAGGCCTATTGATTTGATAGCCTCTGGAATGCTTACCCAGCCCCCCTGCCCCACAGTAAGACCACCAAACGAATTTTCGATGTACGGGCTAAGGCTTTCTTCATCAGCTTGTTGCAGCACATACGGGGCTACTTCGGGTTGGGCCGTGAAGGTTTCGTAGTCGGTTTTTTCGGCAAGCGACCGGTAAGGCCGGTAGATAGGCATGGGGTGGAAGAACGACGCCCCCAGCTTCGTTTCCAGATTTTGGTAAAATTGATGCAGGAAGGGAAACAGATCGTCGGCACGCCAGGTACGGACGAGTTTGCGTCCGGTGAGGGGGTTCACAATCCCGGCGGCCACCCCCGACGCCATCGGCAACCCCGACGCGTTGGCCAACACCACCCGGCACCCCGCCTGGTCCAATGTCCAGGCCAACACCGACCCGGCAATACCGCCCCCCACCACGAGATAATCAGCGGAGGTCATGGGCAGGTTTGGGGGTTGTGAAGGGGTTTATCATAGTTGGGCAAAGTACGGACAAAACGGAGGGAAACCATAGAGGAATGTTGGTGGTATTAGTTGCTGTTTTGGAAACAATACTTTTTCATTCGTTTTGTATTTTTCTACTCAAGTCATTTTTCTTATACCCTATATATCAGCAAGATAAATAGACTAAAAGTAAGGCGTAATTAAACATTTTCCACATATAAAGTCTCAACAAGTAATTGCAAATAAAAAATTTTACACTTTTTCTTTGTAAATCATAACCAAGTCTATATTCTTGTTGCAGTTTTCATTAAAAACCAATGAAAAATCATGAACAAGTACACTCTATTTCGCCAGCTCATAGTGGGAGTGCTATGGCTGGGCATGGGGGCAAGTTGCCAGAAAGACCCGCCCAAACCTATCTCATGCAACGATGGTAGTTGCTGCAACTCTGATTCGTATCAGTACGACTACATTGAATACATCAGAGACATGCCAGTTAATATCAACTATGGAGGGGAAGTGCTTACGTTTAGTAAAGACGTTCCTACTATCTGGCAAGCCAAATCACCTGTAGCCCAAATCTGCAAGCTCAGTCTTTCAAAGGTCCAAAATCTAAGACAGTTAGATAAAGGAGTTTACACTCGCAACTCTTATCAGTACAAGGTTTCCGGGAAACTCTTCAACAACGCAAGCTGGCAGACGATCACATTTATTCCCTCTATGTCTATTTATATAGACAAGATTGAGGAAAATCGTTAGGTGACATATACGTATCTTTTTCATCTTTTCACATCGAATTCACATGAAAAACATTTTAGTATTCTACTTGATAGGTATGTTATGGGGGGGGGCAAGTCTATCCGCTCATGCACAGGGAAAATATAAGCCCAAGTACCTGCGGGAACAGAACAAGGCGTTCCTCAAACTCACGCGCTTCACCACAGATCACGGCCTGATTCTCTTCCGACAGGACACCTCTGGTGTAAACCCCGAAACGTTCTTCGATCAATTCAGCACCACGCTGGGCCTAAACAAGCATTACCGCTTCAAGGCTGAGAAGGACGAAACCGACGATAAACAGCTTCGCCATCGTCGGTACCAGCTTTTTTTCAAGAACATTCCCGTCGAAGGAGTTGAGTATTTACTCCACTCGAAAGGCAACCGTATGGAATCGGCCAATGGGCGAATTGTTGAGGATTTAGATCTCGACGTGGATAAGCCTATGAAGGAGAAAGATGCTCTGGAATTTGCGCTTGCCGACTAGAAACTTACAGCTGATACTTTCAAAGGCAATGAAAAACCCAAAGGTGATCTGGTTATTGCTGCTATGAGTACTGATGTCGTGAAGGAAAATTTTAGGCTTTGCTATGCATTCAACATCGCGCCAGAAACTAAAACGGAGAGTTATCGAATCTTCGTCGATGCCACAACAGGGGCCATTGTTCGACGGCTTCCTCTGTTTGCCAATTGCTTCGGGATGCATAACAAACCACACGCACACCCAGTGAAGCCGGCGTTAGCAGCGGCAAATTCTGTGTCGATTGCAGCGGCAAAATCAGCATTAATAGCGGCTACGTTCATTCCCAACTATGCTCGCTACCTGAACGGGCAGGCTGCCATCACGTTTGAAACCCAACAGGTTGGTAACCAAGATCCGGGCAACACAGTAAATATACTAGCTTTACAGAATACAACCCTGAATACCCGTATAGATGCATTTAATACCGAATTGTGGGCAAATAATCCTGATGTGCAACGCACGGGACTAGCATGGGGCAACGAAGTTCCTAATGCGACAACTGCTCATTGGCTTACTCAACGAATGTATCAGTACTATCAAACCAAACATGGTCGGAATGGCATTGATGGAAATGGAAGGTATCCGCGGGTTCTTGTAAATTGGCGCGAAGCAAATGCTCAGTGGGATAGTCCAAATAGTACAATACGGTTTGGTAATCTTCGAGGTGCAAGTCTAGTAACAGCGGATGTTCTGGGCCATGAATATGCCCATGCTGTTGATGAATACACATCAAACCTCATTTACGAAGGTGAGCCAGGAGCTATTGATGAATCTATAGCCGATATTATGGGAACAGCCCTAGAACGTTATGTGTTGCCCAACAACTGGAATTGGAACTGGGGAGATGATTTTGGCACTGAACGTAGTTTATCAAATCCAACCTTATTTGGGCAACCTAACAATTATACCAATAGACTGCCTATAAATCCTCCATGTATTGGTGGTCGGCACCCTGCCCCCCCCGGCGGGAATGACTTTTGCGAGGTACACACCAACAGTGGCATTATGAATCACTGGTTCTATCGAATCGCGGAACCAACCTCTACAAGCTCATTTATTGGATTCGACGAAGCTGCCGATCTCGTTTACAAAACACAGCGGTATTATTTGCACAGCACCTCCAATTACAATGATGTTCGGGATGCCACATGGGCAATGGCAGGTTCGACCTACGGAACCTGTTCAGACGTACAAAGGAAAGTAGCTGCCGCCTGGCGGGCGGTGGGGCTACAGATTCTTGATTGTCCTCCGGGCTGCGATTATTCGCTCAACACTATCACGGTTACGGGTAGCACAAATTGTAATGGGCAAATTACGCTTACCACCAATTGCAATGGAGCTTACGGCGAGAGTTGCAACGGAGTGAGTTATAGCTGGTCAGGGCCAAATATCGTCTCTAATGGTGGCACTACTGCCACAGCCACTTTACCTTCGTCTGGCGGCAGTCAGTTGTATTTTGTCTCCGGCACAAAAAGCGGTTGTATTCCAGGCAGTTTCCGGGCTGCGCTTGTCGAAGTCAATTGCGGACAATCCTCCTGCAACACCATTTCATCGGGTAATTGCTATACGCTGAAGGTGCAGAAGAATGGACTGCGGTTGCAGGTTATGGGCGATGGTACAATTCAACAGCAAAACGCCAATAACCAGAATAATCAAATCTGGAAAGTGGAAGATACGGGCGGCAATCAGTTTAAGTTTACCACGCAGGATGGCACCAATCGGGTCATCACCAGCAACAGCGGCAACTTTGGGGAGTGGCTCAGTTTGAGCGGGTACAACGGAGCAACGGGGCAAAAGTGGCACACGCAATGCAACGGCAGCAATCATTACCGTATGTACCGCGATAACGGTAGCACGTGGGACGTGAAAGACTATGGTAACAGCCCGCAACTCCAACTTTATGGCAACACGGGTGAGTCGTTTTTCGATTATCGGTCATTTGAGTTTCAACCTGCCACTTGCCCAACGGGTACGCCCCCACCACCCCCTCCCCCATCGGGTGGGTTTGCGGTGATCGCCCCCGCTTACAATTGCCAAACAGGGGCTTTGACCATGCAAACAAGTGGAGGCAACGGCTCTAGCATCGAGTACCAGATTCCGGGTCTGCGCGGTTGGGAAACTAACCCCAACTTCACGGTTCCATCGTGGCAGCTAAACGGTACACAGTTTACCCTGCAAGCCCGACAATCAGGCACTCAGGCACCCAGCTACCAATACACAACGGGTTGCGGAGGTACACCACCGCCCCACCGCCACCAACTGGAGGCTCACTGGTTCTCACTGCTCCCAGCCTAGATTGTTCTTCAGGTAATCTGACAATCAACAAAACGGGTGGCAATGGATCGACTATTGAGTACCAGATTCCGGGCTTGCAGGGCTGGACAACCAACAACGTGATGATTATTCCGACCTGGCAACGCAACGGCACTAATTTTACGATTCAGGCCCGGCAGTCGGGTGTCGAAGCCAACCCGTACACGTTCACAAGTGGGTGCGCCGGGTATCGGCTTGCTACGGTGAGCAAAACAGAACCCGAACAAACTTTATTGGTGCTGCCCAACCCAACCACAGGAAAAGTTACGGTTCGGTTCCGGTTGGGGGCCGGAGAAGCCGCCACGTTACGCGTAACCAACAGCTGGGGTGTTGAGGTAGGTCGCCGGGCGGTGGTTGGCACCGGCGCGGAGCAGGACGAAACGCTCAATCTGGAGCGCGAAACACCGGGGGTGTATCTGCTTAGTTTACAGGCAGGAAGCAAACGCCTGACGGGTAAGGTGGTGTTGCAGAAATAGTTTTTTTGTCATCCCGAAGCATGAGGGATCTAATCCGACTACTCTCAAATTGAGACTATTGGAAGCAGATCCCTCATACTTCGGGATGACAAAAACGGGATGACAAAAAAAACCGTTATCGTTTCCCTTCAAAATACCCTTCGCGGTAGAGTTCGGCGATGCGCCGGTCGGCGAGTTCGACTACCCATTCCACTTGTTCCTCGATGGTCATGTGGGTAGTATCGAGCGGGACCGCGTCGGCGGCTTGCGAGAGGGGGCTTTCGGCGCGGGTGCTGTCGATGAGGTCCCGCTTTTCGAGGTTGGCCTTAATGTCTTCAACGGGCACCATCTCGCCTTTTTCAAGCAGTTCGCGCTGTCGGCGGGCGGCCCGGATTCCCGTATCGGCACTCATAAATACCTTCACCTCGGCATCGGGGAATACCTTCGTACCAATGTCGCGCCCATCCATAACTACCCCCCGCCGACGGCCCATCTTTTGTTGCTGCGCCACCATCGCCCGGCGAACCTCTACCAGGGTACTCACTTCGCTGACGTAATTGGAAATGTACATTTTTCGAATTTCCTCTTCCACATTCAACCCGTTCAGGCAAGTCTCGTTGCGGCCCGTTTTGGGGTTGAAATTGAACGTGATATGAATATCGTTGAGAGCGGCAGCGATCTCTTTGGAATTGCTGAACGACACGTGATTCTGAATAAAGTACAAACTCACAGCCCGGTACATGGCCCCTGTATCGATATAACCATACTTCATTCGGGCGGCTACGGCCTTGGCTGTTGTACTTTTCCCGCAACTCGAATAGCCATCAATGGCAATGATAATTTTCGGCATGAAACTCGACGTGATATAACCGCAAAATAACGGCAAAATGGGGGGAAAACCAACCGAAACAGGCTACGCGGGCACGCCGGAAGCAAGTCTGCGGTTCAGACACCACCCGCCAGCGATTGAACATGAACGGGTTGGCGGTTCAAGGCCACGAACTCCTCGCGCAACAGGGCGTAAATGTATTCGTCGAGGTGTTGATTGTTCTTCACGGCGGCTTTGCGGTGGATAGCCTCGGCCCGGAAACCCGCTTTTTCGAGCACGCGCATCGACGGCACGTTACCCTCTAACACGCAGGCAAACAGTCGATTAACCTGAAATCGCTCAAAAATATAGCGTGTCATCACCGGCAGAATCTCCGACGTAATGCCCCGGCCCCAGTAGTCCTCGCCAATCCAGTAGCCGATCTCGGCGTTGTACCGGTATATGTCGTCTTTGACCGTGAAGCCGATATTGCCAATAGCTTTGCCATTCACCTCGATGGCGAAGTTGTTAGGCTGCGTATACGACTTATTGGAGCGCACCCACGAGCTGGCGTCACGAATGGTGTAGGGGTACGGGAAGAAATCGCGGACGTTGTTCCAAATACGCCGATTGCTGGCCTGTTGGGCCAGTGATTCTTCGTCGCCTTCGCGCCAGGGACGTAACCGACACGTTGTAAGTACAAACGAATCCAATCGACTGTAGGGTTTAAGGTTTCTGACTCAGTAACAGGCGTTGCGGGTATTTGTTGGCAAATATTGGCAAGCGGCTGTTTAGGTTTATTCAGGCTAATTTAGCCGAAAAGAAAACCTCTTTCCTACCCTAACCGGTAGAAATGTGCATCTTTCTGGTACAAATTCAAGTTATGATTTGATAGCATCTATGTAGATTGCTGACGCGAGGGCCTTCGACAGGCTCAGCAACACAAGAACTTTAAACTTTATTACGCATGAACTGGGATTGGATCGTAAGCGCGTGTTTGGGCGTGGGGTTAGCCGCCTGCTGTGGTTTCCGGGTGTTTGTGCCGATGCTGGTGGCAGGAATCGCCACTAAACTCGGCATTATCGGCACACTGTCGGGCTTCGAGTGGGTCAGCACATGGCCCTCGTTGCTGTTGCTCGGCGTGGCTACGCTTGTGGAGTTGGGGGCCTACTACATCCCCTGGCTCGACAACGCGCTCGACACTATCGCCAGCCCGGCGGCTATCATTGCCGGAACGGTGTTGAGTACGTCATTCCTTCAAATCGACAACCCCGTGCTCGACTGGGGCCTCGGTCTCATGCTCGGCGGGGGTTCAGCGGGGGTCATTCAGGCAGGAACGAGCCTGCTCCGGCTCGGCTCCACTGCCACAACCGGGGGCTTAGGCAATCCCATTATCGCGACGGGCGAAAACGCGGCTTCGTTTGGGTTCTCCATTTTGGCCGTGCTGCTGCCCCTCGTTGGCGTCGTGCTCATCGGCCTGTTGTTGCTCTACATCATCGTCAAGCTCGTCAACCGCCGACGCGTGACGTTCACAAGGCCAGCCAAACAGATAACAGATAACAGATAACAGATAACAGATAACAGATAACAGTGAACAGCCAGCAGTTTCTAACGTATACTGCTATCTACTCCTCACTGTTATCTGCTCACTGTTATCTGCTCACTGTTCACTGTCCCTCTTTCTTACTCGCCCGGTTGGCTTGTTTGATTGTCTCGCCGATCATGTCCCACTGCTCGTCCGTAACTTTTTCGAGGTGGCTGAATTCACCGGCACTCAAGACTTCGCCCCCGTCGATGGTGATGCACTCGCCGGTCATATAGCCAGAGAAATCGGAGAGCATGTAAGCGGCAAGATTAGCTAACTCCTGATGCTCGCCCACGCGCTTGAGCGGAATACGGCTCGTGGGGTCCATCATGCTCGCCAATGGTTCGGGAAACAGCCGGTCCCAGGCTCCTTTGGTCGGGAACGGGCCGGGGGCAATGGCGTTAAGCCGGATGCCGTACTTACCCCACTCAGCCGCCAGCGATTTGGTCATAATCAAGGCACCGCCTTTAGCCACCGCGCTCGGCACTACGTAGCCAGAACCCGTTGTGGCATAGGTCGTTGAGATGTTCAACACGGTACCTTTAATGCCGTTCTCGATCCAGTATTTGCCAATGGCGAGCGTGAAATAATACGTGCCCCGCAACACAATGTCGACAACCGTATCGAATGCCTTGTACGACAGTCGTTCGGTGGGGCTGATGAAGTTACCCGCCGAGTTATTTAGTAAGCCATCGACCCGCCCGAATTTCTCGACCGTTTGGGCAATCACGTTCTCGATTTCCATTGGATTCCGAACGTCGCACTGCACGGCCAATACCTGCCCGCCGGTCTCAGCCATGAGTTCCTCAGCCGTTTGGTCGATCACGGCCTGCCGACGCGAGCAAATTGTGACGTTGGCACCGAGTTGTAAAAAATAGCGGGTCATCGACTTACCCAGTCCCGTGCCTCCGCCCGTTACAATAATGGTTTTTCCTTTCAGCGCGTCCTCGCGCAACATGCCTGATGTCATAGTTTATTGAGTGAATGAGTGAATGAGTGATTGAGTGACGAGCGAAACGACAGCCTAAGACGTTTCACTCAATCGCTCAATCACTCATTCACTCAATGATTTTAATATCCTCGTTCTGATTTTTTGTTGAATGCTGCTTTGCGTCGTTCGACGGTGGCCTGCATGGCTTCGCCGAAATCGGCAGATTGCATTTGGCTGGAGTTCCAGACCGCCACGTATTGCAAGCCGTCTTCGATGTCTTTCCCCACGCCGTAGTTAAGCACCTCTTTGGCTCCCTGCACGGCGGGTGCGGGCAGGTCGGCAATGTCGCGGGCCATTTGGTGGGCAGCGGCAAAAAGAGCCTCCGGCGTGTCGTAGACGTGATTCACGAGGTTTATTTTCTCGGCAAACGTCGCGTCGAAATCACGGGCGGTCAGGGCCAATTCGCGGGTGTAGCCCTGCCCGATAATGTGGGGCAGAAACTGCAAACCGCCAATGTCGGGCGTGATGGCGAGCTTGGCTTCGCGCAGACTAAACCGGGCGTCGGCAGAGCACAGGCGGATGTCGGCAGCGGCAATCATGTTGACGCCCCCGCCAATGCACCACCCGTGAATAGCCGCAATAACGGGCTTGGGTGATTGGTGCATGTTCAGAAAACCCGACTGCATAAACCGGATTTGGGCCATGAGCCGACGGCGTTCGGCAGCAAGAGGATTTCCGCTTGCCATCGCGCCAATGCGCGGGAGCATCCGGGCCACGTCGAGACCGTAGCTGAAATGGTCGCCACTGCCCCGAAACACGATGCAACGAACGTCGGGCATAGCCGAGATTTCGTCCATTGCGGTGGGCAGGTCGTCCCAGAACTCCGGTCCCATCGCGTTGCCCTTGCCGGGGCCGAGGAGCGTAACGGTCATAACACCGTCGATATGGTCAAGCGAAAGCGATTGGTAGGTTGAAGCCATAATGGTTGAATAGTATGCGTGCATACAAACTGCCGTAAAACTAAACAGAACGGTTGATGATTGGATAGATTGACGAAAAAATTGGCTTCGGAACCCACGCGCCCTTTCGGTGGTTCTGCCGCAAAGATGACCTATTATGCACTTCGACACCCTTGCCATTCAGGCCACGCACCAAACCGACCCGACGACGGGGGCCGTTGTTCCGCCCATTCACCTCTCGACCAAGTTTGAGCGCGACCCCGAAACGTACGAACTCGTTGGCCCGTACGGCTACACGCGTTTCAGCAACCCCAACCGCGACGCGTTTGAGGGGGCGTTAGCCACGCTCGAAGGCGGGGCCGTGGGCATGGCGTTTGGCTCCGGGCAAGCCGCCACGATGAGCCTGTTGCAGGCCCTGCGCCCCGGCGACCATGTGGTGATGCCGCGTCAGTGCTATTTCAGTACGCCCATGTTGCTTGAACAGGTGTTTCATCCTTGGGGCCTTACGTATACCCGCGTCGAGATGAGCGACGTGCAGGCCGTGCAGGCTGCCATCCACGAAAACACGCGGCTTGTTTGGGTCGAAACCCCCTCGAACCCGCTGCTTACCCTCACCGATTTATTGCTGATTGCCCAAATGGCCCACGAAGCCGGTGCGCTCGTTGTGGCCGACAACACCTGGCCCACGCCCGTACTCCAACGCCCCCTCGACCTCAATTGCGACATCGTCATGCACTCGACCACCAAGTACATTGGCGGGCATTCCGACGTGTTGGGCGGGGCCTTAGTGTTCAAGGATGCGAATAACGAACTAGCCACACGAGTGCGGCAAATTCAACAACTCGGTGGAGCCGTTCCGTCGCCGTTCGATTGCTGGTTATTGTCGCGCGGACTGCGCACGCTGGGTGTGCGAGTTCGGGCACAACAAGCTACGGCACAAGCCATTGCTGAATTCCTGGAAGGCCACTCAAGGGTGGAGCGCGTGTATTATCCCGGTCTCGATAGCCACCCCCAACGCGCGTTGGCCAAACAACAAATGAACGGGCCGGGGGCCATGCTCTCGTTCGATGTGAAGGGCGAAGCCGAGGATGCTCTGCGGGTCTGTGGTAACTTGAAATTGTTCACCCGCGCCACGAGTTTGGGCGGCACCGAGAGCCTGATTGAGCACCGGCCTACTATCGAGGGTATTCACACAATGGCTCCACCCAACTCGCTCCGAATGTCGGTTGGCCTCGAACATGCGGAGGATTTGATCGCCGATCTGGATCAGGCGTTAAAATATGGACGTTAGATCAAAGACGTTGGATCTTGGACAAAAAATCCGATATCCAGCGTCCAAGATCCAACGTCCTCAGTTGCGCTTCCGGCGGGGTTTCTGATCACCCAGTGTCGGCATCCGAACGGAGGAGGTATCGCTGCCCCAAACGGGCATGTTGTCGAGGGTGGCCCGGACCACGTTGGGATTGTCGCCGGGACGGCGATAAAAATCGTTCCGGGGGTAGGCCGTGGGCATACCGGGGCGGGGCGGCACTGAATCGCGCCGGGCGTGCGTGGGCACCTGAGCGAAGGTCGTAACCGAAAAAAAGCAGAGGATGTACAGATAGTGCATGTCTGTTGGATGAGTGATGTGCCCGAATTCCACAAACTACGCCTTGCATTTTTGTAGAAACTTAACCTTATGCCCAGTGGTTAATGAATAAAGCGTTTAGAAACCGATTCATGACTATCACCGTAGTTGCCAGTTCACCCCGTAAAAACAGTAATTCGTTACGGTTCGCAACCTATCTCAACCATCTATTGACCGACCAGGGCCACGACGTTCATCTGGTCGATTTTGCTCAATACGATATTCCGTTTGTGGGCACGGGTTCGGTACACCCCGACCATCTGACGACGTTCCAGCAGGCGTTTATTTCAGCCTGGGAGGCTTCAGACCTGCTGATATTTGCCATCCCTGAATATAATTGGACCACCACGCCCCAATTTGATAACGCGATGCACCAGTTGGGTGGCCCGGCGTTTAAGCATTTGTTCGACAACAAAGTATTTGCGTTTGCGGGCGTATCGTCGGGCCGGGGCGGGCGACAGCCTGCGCTCGACGCGACAACCATTGTAAACAAGCTCATTAGCTTCACCAATTCGTATTCGGTGGTGTCTCCCAAGCTATTCGAGTCGCACGAAACAGCGCAAAATCTGGACGAAAACGGCCAGTTTCAGGGCCACGAGATCTATGCCAAAACCGCTCGTGCTTTCGCCGATTACTCGGTGAATGTGGCCCAACGCTGGCACGCGGCTAGCTTAGTCGAAGTTAAATAGAGTTCACCGGTCAGTAGCGTACTTAATCCGGTTCTCTTCTGAAAAAACCACCGGAATATTGTAAGCGTGCCCCAGCACTTCGCCTTGCCGATAGTACACGCTCCAATAAGGCAACAACAGCGAAACCACCCGGATGGCCTCGTTGCCCCAAACGGTTCCTTCGTAGTTAAAAAGGCGAATGCGTTGGCCTTGCTTGTTGGTTGTGATCGACAACATGACTCGTATAGGTGGCTCAGTGTCCAATTCGGGCAATTGCTCCCATTGAATTTGGCTGTGAATGAACGGTATAAGTAGCTTGGGGTTCTCATAAGCCGACACGCAGGTTTTGCTGTTGTCGTAAACAGTTTGACCCACAAACCGGCCCTTCTCGAACCGGTAAGCCGTTTCAACATCGTAAACCGGTTCCTCGTAGACCGCGTGAACGAGTGTGCCAGTCGCCGTGACCAATTCGCCCGCAAACCAGTCGGCCAACACGCGGTTGTTCTCAACGCGGTCGCCGAACGCCTGAGCAAGAGGCATACGCTGCCGGTTTTTCTCTGAGCAGGATGTAAGGGCTGTCAGATAAAGACACTCACCGTCTACGAGCCAGTGGCTGGCGTAATCATTCGGATAACAATCAAGCCAACAGGGGAGCTTGTTTTGCACGGAATCAGGCACATTTCGCAGGATGAATGGGTTCGTTTTGATGCGTAGGCTGTCTTCGCCAACGACCAAAACATGCTGTCCGTTAACGATTTGCACAAAAAGCAACGCTACCAAAAACCATGTGATGCGAGGCATAAGACGTTTGTTTCTAGACAGATGCGGCACCGGGCCTGTTTCCATAGGACGCCTGTTACTTTAGGCAAAACGCCGTTCCTGTAAAATGCCTTTCCCCTAATCCACACGACTATTAGTTTCGCTTCGTCCCCTCTAGTCGACGTCTCTATGTCTAACAAAAAAACCTCCGCTCCCACCTCCGGCAAGCCCAAAAAATCGCCCCTTCGCGAGTGGTTCGACTCCGTTGCGTTTGCTGTTGTGGCCGCCACGCTCATTCGATTTTTCACGTTTGAAGCATTCGCTATTCCGACGCCCTCGATGGAAAGCAGCTTGGTGGTGGGCGATTTCCTGTTCGTGAGCAAGCTGCACTATGGCATTCGGACTCCCAAAACGCCCTTACAAGTCCCGTTAACGCATCAGAAAATCTGGGGCACCGATATTCCGTCGTATAGTTCGGCTATTCAGCTACCCAGCTACCGACTGCCGGGTTTCACGCACGTGAAAAATGGCGACGTGGTGGTGTTCAACTACCCGCCCCTCAAACCCGGCGAAACGGCACCCCCGTCGGACCTAAAAACGTACTACATCAAACGGTGCGTGGGTATTCCGGGCGACGTGTTACAGATTCGCGACGAAGCCGTTGTGGTGAACGGAAAAGCCCTTCCGCTGCCTACTCGCGCCCAAACGTTCTATTTCGTGAAGACGACCGAGGTGCTTGACGACCGCTTTTTCCGACGCTACGACATCGTCAACGACTTCGTTTCGACCGAGGGGCCATTTATCAATTGGCAGCCCGTTGAGGTGTTCGATGAGGTCACTAAGTCGAACGTGCTAGCGGGCTATCAGGTCAACATGACCCGCGAAACGCTGGCTCAGTTCAAGAAGTTGGATTGGGTCAAGAGTGTCGAGCCAATGCGGGAGCAGGTTGGGCAAGCAGGTGCGGGCGTTTATGGCACACCTGCCAACGCCTGGAACCGGGATAATTTCGGACCGCTTACCATTCCCAAAAAAGGAATGACAATTGCGCTAAACGCGCAGACAATCGCTGTTTATGGTCCGATCATCAAGGAGTATGAAGGCAATGAGCAGGTGGTTCTGACGCCCACAACCGTTCAGGTTGGGGGTAAAACCCTGACAGAATACACCTTTAAACAGGACTATTACTTCATGATGGGCGACAACCGCCACAACTCCGAAGACTCGCGTTATTGGGGCTTCGTACCCGAAGATCACGTGGTTGGCAAAGCCGTGTTTGTCTGGATGTCGCTCGACCCCGTACCTGCCGATATCTGGCACAAAATCCGCTGGAGCCGGTTATTTCGGGTTATTGAATAAAGCTAATGAGATGATCTATTTCACGCAACTGATTTACGTTAACGAGGGGCAGGAGGCCGTTTTTCATCAATTCGAGGACGTTGCCATCCCGCTAATCAGTCGGTACAACGGGCGTCTTTTGGCTAGAATACGACCCACCGACGAGGTTTACATTGACTGCCAGATCGAAAAACCGTACGAGATTCACTTGGTAGAATTCGACACTGAAGAAGATTTCCTGGCCTTCAGCAAAGACGAAAGCCGTAAACAATTCCTGCACCTGAAAGAGCAGTCAGTTCGGGCGTCTATCCTGATCCAAGGAGTGAAACTTTAGGGATTCGATTGCCTTATCTAGCGCAACTGCGGTTCTTTTTGGTACAGTCCCGCCAACGTTTCTACGGCATAGTCAATCTCTTCGACAGTGTTGTATTTGCCAAACGAGAACCGAACATAACCCCGACCAGCGTCCAGACCGGGTAACGCCGACAGCACGTGCGACCCAATTTCGGACCCGCTCGAACACGCCGAACCACCCGAAGCCGAGATTTTGGCAATATCGAGGTTGAACAACAGCATGTCGCTGATGTCGGACGGGGGCAGGCTGACGTTCAGAACCGTGTACAAGCTATTGTCTACGTCGGCAGAAGATCCGTTGAAACGAAGGTCTTCTATCTTCTCACGGAGTTGCGCAATCATCCGGCGTTTTAGTCCTTCAATATGTTGGCGGTGAGCGTCCATCTCACGGTAAGCGATTTCGAGGGCCTTAGCTAGGCCTACAATCCCGTACACGTTTTCGGTGCCCCCGCGCTGATTACGCTCCTGTGAGCCACCGTGGATAAATGGGTGGATAGCACCACGACTAACCTTTGTTTCGGCGTTGGCATACAAAAATCCGACGCCTTTGGGACCGTGAAATTTGTGAGCGGCTCCCACCAAAAAATCAATGGGAAGCTTTTGCAGATCATGCCGGTAATGGCCCATCGTCTGCACGGTATCGGAGTGAAAAACAGCCCCGTATTGTCGGCACATAGCCCCCACCGTTTCAAGCGGCAACAGGTTGCCAATCTCGTTATTGCCATGCATAAGCGACACAAGTGAACCTGCCGGGTGGGCCTTTTTTGCATCGTTCAGCAAGTGTTCCAAATGGGCAAGATCAAGCACGCCATCGGGGCCAACCTGCACCAGATCAAGTTTAATTTGCCCGCGTGTGGCTGCGTGTTGCAGGGTGTGCAATACGGCGTGGTGTTCGAGGGGCGAGCTAATGGCATGGGTGATGCCGTAGGTCTCGATACTCCCCAGAATGGCCGTGTTGTCGGCCTCGGTCCCGCCTGATGTGAAAAAGATTTCGGCGGGCGATGTATTCAGCAGCGAGGCCACCGTTTTGCGCGCCCTCTCCAGAGCCGACCGAACCTTACGCCCGTGGCTGTGAATAGACGATGGATTGCCAAACTGCTCGGTCATGAGCGGCAGCATGGCGTCGAGCACTTCGGGGTCGAGCCGGGTGGTGGCGGCATTGTCCAGGTAAACAAGAGCGGGAGTTGATGGGATCATGAGCGCAAAAATACGGTTTTTTTACTCCAAGATAACTCACTTCGGTTGCCGAAGCAGTTGTTTCAATTCGGCCATAGTGACTTGATGAACAAGCAGTTTAGCCAGGTTTTTGAACTCGCCGGGGTCCTGCTGGTGGTCGTAGAGTTCGGCCCCGTTGGCCCCGCCGTTCCATTCGGTATACCGCCATCGCTCTGTGCGGACGCTACGACCCACTACATTGTCTTTGGGGCGCATCACCTGCGAATAGGCCGCGTGGTTCCAAGGTCGGGTGGGTTGGTTGAGCAACGGCACCAGGCTCTCGCCCATCACGTGGCCCGGCGTAGGTAAGCCGCACAACTCGGTCAGGGTGGGGTACAAATCCAGCAACTCGACGGTGCGGGGGCTGCTTTTTCCTGCCACCCGGCTACCCGGTTGAGCAATCAGCAACGGCACCCGCGTGGCTTGTTCGTAGAGGGTCTGCTTCATCCACTGCCCGTGTTCGGCGAGGTGATAGCCGTGATCGCTCCAGAACACGATGACGGTGTTGTCGGTGAGTTTGAGCCGGTCGAGAGCGTCGAGAACCTTGCCTAGCTGAGCATCCATGAAGGTAATGCTGGCGTAGTAGGCCCGGATGGCTTCGCGTTTTTTGTCGGGCTGGTCGGCCCAGAGGTAGGGCCGGTGGGTCATGTTGTAGGAATAGCGGTAGACGTCGGTAGAATCATCGGCGGGTTCGGTCGGCAGCACGATTTTGTCGAGCGGGTACAGGTCGAAATACTTCTTGGGAGCCACGTAGGGGCAGTGGGGCCGGTAGAAGCCCATCGCCAGAAAGAACGGCTCGTCTTTATGTTTGGTGAGTAACTGGATGGTTTCGTGAGCCACCAGCCCATCGGTTTGCTCGTCGTCGGTGCCCTCGGCAGGCCAATAAGCCAGCGCATTGCCGAGTCCGGCGTTGGGAGTGAGTTTGATGATCTTGTCTTCCTCGGCTTTGTCGCGCCCTTTGGGGTTGACGGTCTCGTTCCAGGAAATCGGGTCGTCAAGCCCTGGCGTTCCGATCTGGCTCGGAACGCCATAATGGAAAATCTTGCCGACGCGAGCCGTAAAGTAGCCATTTTGCTTGAAGTGCTGCGGCAGCGTCACCACGTTCGGAATCACATTGCGGAAGTGTGTGACGAGTTCAAAAACGCGGGTCGAGTCGGGTCGCAGGCCGGTGAGCAAGGAGGTTCGGCTGGGACTACACAGCGGAAACTGGGTGTAGGCTCTCTCGAAACGCACACCGCGTTTGGCAAGCCGGTCGATGTTGGGCGTCTTTACCAGCGGATCACCGTAGCAGCCGATGCGGTTGTTGAGGTCATCGACGGCAATGAATAGCACATTCAGCGGCTTCTTGGTTTGGGCAAAACCCGCGTGGCTTACCCAAAGCCAACTCATTAATAACCAATTCAATGATAGGATAAGGGGTCGTTGTATTTTCATGTTATTTAGGTGCTTTGAGTTTCACCAGTTTATAGTTTAGGACTGCACGAGTGCCAGATAGAAAAAATATATCAGCAATTTGTGGCTCAGTTAACTGATTTATTGAGTTCACTAACTCAGCCAATGATGATGATTGAAAAAGACAGCCCGCACATCACCTTAAACAGGATATAAAAAAAGCACTTACCATTTCTGATAAGTGCTATACCTTGACGGCTCCCGAAGCTGGGCTCGAACCAGCGACCCTCTGATTAACAGTCAGATGCTCTAACCGACTGAGCTATTCGGGACTGTTACAATCGGCGTTTCCGTCGAATTGTGGTGCAAAAGTACGGCAAGATTCGACGTAACGCAAATTCTTTCTCTAAATTTTTATCGCGTTGGTCCGCCGAAGGGATCATTCCGGTTAGCAGGCACGTTGGCCAGAATCAATTCCTTCACGCGCCGGGCGTCGCCTTTGGTGAAGTTGTTGATGATAATTTCGGGGCGGGCGCGCGGAATCACGCGGATCGTAGAGAAGAACAAGCCGTTGTCGATCTCGACGCCCGAAATATCGGAGTAGAAAACAAAGTTGTCGGTTCCCCCAATGAGTTTCTTCACCTTGAAGGTAACGCCTTTGTCGTTAAACTCGATCACGTCCTGCCGGATCGGATCTTTAAATGTGCTGCTGCTGAATCGTTCGTTCATGTTATCTTGTCTGAACTGTGATTACGCTGATTCTTTTGATTTTTATGATGTGCATGATACAATCATACTTAATCCCCACAATCAGTGTAATCACAGTTCAGATTATTTCTTAGGTACAAAGATCACTTTTTTGGTCTCAAAAAACTCCCCGGCAAAATAGTCGGAGAGGTTGAAAATCTGGTACTTGTCGGGTACTTCGGCGAGTTCTTCGGTTAGGTCACCCCCTTTGAGGTAAAGAACGCCGTTGCGCAGGTCGTTGTTACCTGCTTTGCGGATTTTATAGCGCACCCAGCCCATGAAAGGACTCAAACGCGTAACGGCCCGGCTCACCACAAAATCGTAGGTCGTGTTCAGATGCTCTACTCGGGCCTGTTCAGCTTTCACGTTTTTGAGGTCCAACGCCGTAGCTACCTCTTGCACCACCTTAATTTTCTTCCCAATGCTGTCGACCAAATGGAAATCGACCAGCGGGAACAGGATAGCCAACGGAATACCCGGAAAACCGCCCCCAGTGCCCACGTCCAGAATCTCGGAACCGGGTTTAAATTGGATCACTTTCGCCACACCCAGCGAGTGGAGCACGTGCTTCTCATACAGTCCGTCCATGTCCTGCCTCGAAATCACATTGATTTGGGCATTCCAGTGGTTGTACAATTCTCCTAAAGCCGCAAATTGCTCGCGTTGTTGTGGAGTTAGATTGGGGAAATATGTATAAATTAGATCGACGTTCATTACCAAACTTGCTTCTTTCGCTTTGAGAACAGCATTCGTAATCCCGAAAACGAGTAATAAATAGCCAGCACGACATCCATAACCGGCATTAAGGCCCAGTGAATCGTGTGTCCCAATCGGTAACTCGACCGGCCCACAACTAGCCAATACGTCAATAAGCGTAGCGTAAACAGGCCCGTTGCCACCAGCAGTAAATCGTTGAGCAGGCGACTTTGTTGTCCGCTCAACGCTAGCCACAACACAAACGCCCCAACGACCAACGCCAGCACCCACGACAAAATATGCGTACTGGCAATCACACCTAAGCTGATTTTATCACCCCATTTGTAAAACTTACCAACGTTCAAATGCCGCCGTTTCTGCCTGCGCCACTCACCCCACGAATGTTTAGGTTCCGACCATACAAAGGTATCAGGATGCAACGAAACGGCGGTGTTGCGAGCCGTGGCTACCTGATTTATGAACAGGTCGTCGTCGCCCCCAAGCACGTTCATGTGGGTATAAAAACCTTTGTTTTCAAAGAATAAATCCTTGCTGTAGGCGAGATTCCGCCCCACGCCCATGTAGGGCCTACCCGCCAGTGCCAACGACAAATATTGCACGGCGGTGGATAGCGTTTCGGCACGAATCATGAAATTGAGGAAGCTCGGATACCGCACGTAGGGCGAGAACCCAAGCACTACATCTCTTTGCTTTTCCTGCCCGGTGGCGATCATCAAGCGAAGCCAGTTTCGGGAAGTGGGTCGGCAGTCGGCGTCGGTGAGCAGGACCACCGGGTGAAGAGCTTTTTTAAGAGCGATGGTCAACGCATACTTTTTGGGCGTCACATGGTCATACTCCTTATCGACACGGATCGTACGGACATTCGGGTAATCGACCGCAAGTTCCGTTAGCAGTCGGTCGGTGTCGTCGGTAGAGCGGTCGTCCATAACCAGCACTTCAAATTCGGGATAGTCCTGACTCGCCAGAAACGGCACCAAATCGCGTAGGTTCATGTGCTCGTTGCGGGCGCAGACAATGATCGTAACGGCGGGTAAACGGTTGTCGGATAGTGTGGGCGAATCTCGACGCCCAAATGCCAACCGCCCAAACACAAACAGGATGATAACGAGCTGAATACCGACAACCAGCAGCCAGCCGAATAGAACAATAGCAATCACAAGATGGGTATACTATGGTGAATACGAGCACAAGTTGGTCCATGCTGCAAAGATAGAAGTTTCGGTGGCGTAGCAATGAAACGGCGTAGCCAATGAAACCTCAAACCACAAACCCTCGTTAGACTTTTTATGACATTTGACATTACCAGTACCGATCCGGCATCGGCAGCCCGAACGGGGGTGCTGACAACCGATCACGGGGCCATCGAAACGCCCATTTTTATGCCCGTTGGCACCGCCGGAACCGTGAAGGCGGTGCATCAGCGGGAGTTAGAAACCGACATAAACGCCGAAATTATTCTGGGCAATACGTACCACCTTTACCTGCGCCCCGGCCTCGACGTGTTGGAGGGGGCTGGTGGCCTTCATGCGTTCAATGGCTGGAAACGGCCTATTTTGACCGATTCGGGCGGATATCAGGTGTATTCGCTATCGAACACGCGCAAGATAAAAGAGGAGGGCGTCACGTTTAAATCGCATATCGACGGCTCAAAGCATATGTTCTCGCCAGAGGGCGTGATGGACATTCAGCGGACCATCGGGGCCGACATTATGATGGCCTTCGACGAGTGTACGCCCTACCCCTGCGAGTATGATTACGCCCGCCGGTCGATGCACATGACCCACCGGTGGCTCGACCGTTGCATTGCCCGCTTCGATGCCACCGAGGGCAACTACGGCTATAAACAATACCTGTTTCCGATTGTGCAGGGCAGCACCTACAAAGACCTGCGCCGGGAGTCGGCAGAGGTGATCGCGAGTAAAGAGCGTACCGGAAACGCCATTGGTGGCCTTGCCGTGGGCGAACCCGCCGAGCAGATGTACGAAACAATCGCGGTGGTCAACG
Source organism: Cytophagales bacterium (assembly GCA_004292855.1). Taxonomy (GTDB): domain Bacteria; phylum Bacteroidota; class Bacteroidia; order Cytophagales; family Spirosomataceae; genus Rudanella. The sequence goes on along the minus strand of RDXN01000041.1, from coordinate 8,011 downwards.
AGATTCTGCCCCGCTCGAAACCACGCTACCTGATGGGCGTTGGCACACCCGCTAATATTCTGGAAGCCATTGCGTTGGGCGTCGACATGTTCGACTGCGTAATGCCCACGCGCAATGCCCGGCACGGGTTTATTTTTACGACGGAGGGTATTATCAACATCAAAAACGAACGCTGGACCCGCGATTTCAGCTCCATCGACCCCGGCCTCGATACCTATGCGAGCCAATTTTACTCGAAGGCTTATTTACGCCATTTAATTCGGTCGGAGGAGATTTTGGGGGCACAAATTGCGAGTTTGCAAAATCTGGCCCTGTATTTGTGGTTGGTGCGTCAGGCACGGGCACACATTAAAGCAGGCGATTTCGTAACCTGGAAAAATGAGATGGTCGTGCGGCTAATGAATCGGTTGTAGATCAAACCGCCCCGACATGAAATTTTCTGCACTTACAGCCTCTTTTTTCCTGTTTTCTGTCACAGTTTTCGCGCAAAACCTGTCGCGCTCGTCGGCGTCGTACGATGGCCCTACGCGCCTGAATACCTGGTCGATTTCGCTGCACGGTGGCCCCACACAGTTCTTTGGCGACCTGCGCGAGTACGATTTTTACCCCGTGGGCGTCACTAACCGCGACAGCTACAGTGAGCGCAATACGTACTTTGGTGGGCTAACCATCAACAAGCAGTTATCGCACCTCTTCGGGCTGCAACTGGGCGGTAGCTACGGCACGTTGTCGGGCATGAAACGCCGGATTTACAACTCGTATTTTAAGGCCGATTATGCCAACACCGAGTTAATTGGCACGCTTAACCTAAAAAGTCTGTTGCTTGGTCCAAACAAGATGAAGCACTGGAAAATAGACGGTTACGCAGGCATTGGTGTGACGTTCTTCCGGTCGACGGCTTATGAGCTGGGCACAAACCGGGTTCGTCGGTATACCAAAGATAACCCCGGCGATGGTGTTGTGCGGGCTGCTCGATTCGAGCGCGACTGGTCGATCCCGATGGGTGTAGCCGTACATTACGAGCTGTCGCCCCGCTTCGATCTGGGTCTCGATTTTCGGGTGAACCACGTGAATACCGAGCGGCTCGATGCTACCATTGGGGGCGTCACGTCGAGCGTATTCGACCCCACCGGCAGCCGGGGCAGCTTCGACGGCACCGACGTGAAACGGGGGCAGTCAGCGAAGGACAAATACGGCTACGGGGCTTTGATGCTTACGTACAAACTGGGGTCGGGAGCCAAGCGGATTCGTAAGTCAGATGGGCAGTACAACTACGAGTCGGGTGCGAGCGGGTATCACCTGCGCTGGACCGACCCAAAATTGTTGGTAAAACCGCCCCAAGTGCTGTCGATAGCCCAAATCGACTCCGTCGCGAAGGCTAACCGGCCTAAAGAAATTGACCCAAAATTGCTGATGGACTCCGACAACGACGGCGTTTCGGACTTTTTCGACCGGCAACCAAACACCCCGGCGGGGAGCGTGGTATCGGGATCGGGGGAGTCGATTGATTTTGAGCAGTTTGTGAATTCAGCCGGGGCGGGTGCCGAGATTGCCTGCGCCGAGATTTTTGCCAATATTCAGTTCGATACCGATGCCGCTGTTGTCAAATCGCAATACCACGAAACCCTCAACCGTGTGGTGGCCTTAATGAATAAGACCGAGTGCCGCCTGCAATTAGCCGGGCACGCCGACCGTCGGTCGTCGGACCGATACAACATGGCTCTATCTCGCCGACGCGTCGAGGCTGTGCGGCAGTATTTAATCAAAGCCGGACTAGACAATGCCGCCCGGATTATGACCGACTATTTTGGGGCCTTCAAACCCATTGGCGACAACTCGGCAGCAGGCGAAAATCGCAACCGGCGCGTCGAGTTGAAGTTGGTGCCGTAGGTATCGCTTTTTTTAGTAGGTTGCAGAAAACCTGTAACCCATGAACTTAACTATTGAAAGAGAGCCACTTGTAGCACCACCTGCCCTTTGGCAAATTCTCTACATTAAACGCTGGCAACTAGCCGGATTAGCTCTAGTGGGGGCAATAATCAGTTTAATTCCAGCCTTTTTGTTGCCGATCCGATACACGTCCACGATCAAGCTACTACCCGAATATCAGGATACTCAAACGGGCAACCTACAGTCAGCAAAAGAAATGGCCGAAGCGTTGGGCGTGGAGTTTGGCGGACAAACGCAGGTCGAGGCCATTCGTCCGGATTTGTACCCGTCGGTGCTGTCGTCGGTTCCGTTTGTACTCACGGTGTTGCACAAGCCCGTTCAGCAGTCAGGGCAACGCCAAATTCCTTTATTTCGGTTATTGACCCAGCAGTCGGGCTTGTTCGCACCCGCTTCAATAAATGCGCTTCCTCTTCCCACCGACCGACCCATTCGCTGGACAAAACCCCAACGTGAATTAGTGGAACACACGCAGAAACTGATTCGGGCCGAATTGAATGCAAAAACGGGCATTCTCATGATCAACGCCGATATGCCCGACCCAGAAGTGGCCGCCCAAGTGGCGCAGTTTGCCGCCGATTACCTGAAACGAAACGTTCAGAACTACCGCACCCGAAAAGCCCGACAGTACGAAGAGGCCGTTGCGCAGCAGTTTGCTGAAGCCCGGCAGAAGGCAGGGCAGTCGGAGGAGTCGATGCTGGCGATGCAGGACCAAACCCGGTTTTTCTCGTTGCCCTCGGCCAGTTTATCCAGTCGCAGGCTATCAAATCGTTTTCAGGCAAACGACCGGCTGTTTCAGGAATTGCAGTATGAGTATGCCAAAGCCAAACTGAACACACAAGCCGTTACGCCCGTTTTCGAGCTGCTCGAACCGGCGCAGGTACCCGACCGCAAATCGTCGCCCCGGCGCGCATTGATTGTACTTGCCGGGGCAATTTCGGGTTTGGTGGTAGGGGCTTTAGTTTTGTGGGGGCAGGAAGTCCGGCGATAATCACCTGCCCGAGATGACATCTTGTTTGCATCTTTGCAGCCTGATGAATAATCCGCATATTGCCATTATCGGCTTGGGCTACGTTGGATTGCCGCTTGCTGTCGCGTTTGGGCGACGGTATCCGGTAGTAGGGTTCGATACAAACCCCGCCCGCATCGCCGAACTACAACAGGGTCATGACCGTAAACAAAGCGTTAGTTCTGATCAACTTACAGAGGCTAAATTATTGACGTTCAGCTCTAATTTGGCTGATCTACAACCTTGTACGGTTCACGTAGTTACGGTCCCCTCGCCCATCGACGTCCACCGCCAACCTGACCTGACGCCCATTTTGACCGCCACCCGAACCGTAGGGCAGGTGCTGAAACCGGGCGATGTGGTCATTTACGAATCAACCGTATTTCCGGGCTGCACGGAGGAGGAATGTGTGCCGATTCTAGAGCGGGAGTCGGGTTTGCGGTTCAATGTCGATTTTTCCTGCGGCTACTCGCCCGAACGCATCAACCCCGGCGACCGGCAACACACGCTCGAAACCATCCGAAAGGTAACGTCCGGCTCCACACCTGAAACCGCCGATTTTGTCGATCAACTCTACGCGTCCATCATCCCGGCGGGCACGTATCGCGCCCCCTCCATTCGGGTGGCCGAGGCCGCCAAGGTGATCGAAAATTGCCAGCGCGACATCAACATCGCCTTCGTGAATGAGTTGGCCCTGATCTTCGACCGGATGAATCTCGATACCAACGCCGTACTCGAAGCAGCCGGTACAAAGTGGAATTTCTTGCCATTTCGGCCCGGTCTGGTGGGAGGGCATTGCATTGGGGTGGACCCATATTACCTGACCTACAAAGCCGAATCGCTGGGCTACCACCCGGAGGTGATTTTGGCTGGTCGGCGGATCAACGACAATATGGGCGCGTTTGTGGCGGGTAAGGTGGTGAAACTGCTCACCCGCAGCGGGCGGGCTATCACGGGCGCACGGGCCTTGATTTTGGGTCTGACGTTCAAAGAAAACTGCGCCGACATTCGCAACTCCCGCGTTCTCGACGTGATTCGGGAGCTAAACGAGTTCGGCCTGACCACCGACGTGTACGACCCCTTGGCTGATGCCGCTGAGGTGCAGGCCATGTACAGCCTTTCCTTGTTGCCCTCGCTGGATAAATTAATCCCCTACGACGCGGTTGTGTTGGCCGTGGCCCACGATTCTTTTTTGGATGAGTCGTTTCAGAGCAGTATCCGAGCGTTGGGTGGTATTGTGTACGACGTAAAAGGCTGTCTGCGCGATGGCTTGGCCGATGGACAATTATAGGGTTCTGGTTACGGGTGGGGCGGGATTCATTGGCTCACACGTGGTGGATGCCCTGTTGGCTAATGGAGCCGGATTGGTGCGCGTGTTGGATGATTTCAGCAACGGTCAACGCGCGAATCTGACTCATCACCTCAACAACCCGCGACTCGAAATTCTGGAGGGCTGCATTACCGACGCGACTATTTGCGACCGAGCCTGCGCGGGCATCACGCACGTGTGCCACCAAGCCGCGCTGGGATCGGTACCTCGTTCATTGGCCCAACCCGAACGGTTCATGCAGGTGAACGTGGTGGGCTTTGGCAACATGTTGGAAGCGGCTCGAAAAAGGGGAATCCGGCGTGTGGTATTTGCCTCGTCAAGCTCAGTCTACGGCGATGAGCCGCACCTGCCCAAACGCGAGGACCGCGCTGGCCAACCGCTCTCACCCTACGCGCTCACCAAGCAGATCAACGAACAGCAAGCCGCGCTTTGGAGTCGGCTGTATGGCTTGGAAACAATTGGGCTACGTTATTTCAACGTGTTTGGGCCACGCCAACGACCCGACGGCCCCTACGCGGCCCTGATCCCGCGCCTGCTCGAAGCCGCCCGGCTTGGGCACTCCCCTACCCTCTTCGGCGATGGTGAGCAATCGCGCGATTTTACCTTCGTCGCCAACGTGGTGCAGGCCAATCTGCTTGCCCTGACGACACAGAATCAAGCCGCTTTGGGCAAGGTGTTCAACATAGCCACCGGCCAATGTGTTTCGCTCAACGCGGCCTGGGCCAATGTGCAGGCTACAACGGGCTACATCGGCCCACCCAACTACGCCCCCGAACGTCCCGGCGACATTCGCCACAGCCTTGCTACCATCGAAAAAGCCGAGCAATTGCTCGGCTACAAAGCGATGATTGGTTTTGAAGAAGGTATAGTTCTGTGTAGGCAGACAGTGACTGTCGGGCAGCTTGGTAACGGCCAAAAATTTGACGAACTTTGACTATATAATCACAACCCCGATGCAGCTTATCATTGAAACCGACGAAGAATACGCCCCCTTATTTCGGGCCGTTGCCAAAGCCGTGAAAGCGAAGGTGAGAACCAACGCAAAAACGCCCAGCGAAAAGAAATTCAACGCAAACAAAAAAGGCCCCTTCCTTGAAGAGAGCATCGCCAAACCCGGCGAGAAACCATCTGATTTATTCAAGGGAGCCTGGGAGAAAGACCCAACCCGTACGTTTGAAACAATTCGCGAATCAGCTTGGAAACGAAACCGCTAATCTTGTGTGACACCAACATTGTGGTCAATGCGTTTCGCGAAGTACCCGATGTATTGGCAGAGTTTGATCGGCTGGGGTTTGCGCGGTTTGCTATTGCTAGTATGACGGCTGGAGAGATCTATTATGGTATGCGAAAAACGGAGAGACGCCGTACGCTCGAACTGATTCGTAGTTTTAAACTGATTCATTTTGATAAGGCAATATCCTTACGAATGCTGGCATACCAATTCGAGTTTACCAACCGGATGTCTGTAGCCGATGCCATCATCGGTGCTACGGCCACAGAATACAACCTGACTCTCTGGACATACAACCGGCAGGATTTTGATTTCCTGCCGGGCATTCGACTTCACAACCCTGCCTGAATTTACTTCTACCCCATTCCATTTTGCTTCATAGCAATGTAAACAAGAGCAGCTAAAATTATAGTTATTCCGACTAGGAATATGGTTCTGTTTGACTTTAATTCTTTCTTTATCAACTCGTTTTCTTCTGATAAAGTATTCATTTTGCTCTTTAGGAATTCAGTATCCTCTGCCGCTTGTTTGTCTTGATCGGCCAAATGTTTAGCGGTTGCTTCGCTGAAACTACTCAACCGTTGTTGTGCATCCTTATGATTTACGTCGATAGTAGTTTGGATGGTCCCCAATGATTGAACTATCCCGGTTAGCGTTTGAACAAGGTTTGTTAACGTAAGGTTGATTGCATTGACGGCCCCAAAAATGTCAGCAAGTGTGCGCTGAAGCTTGTCAAAGTGCTTTATTAAGTCGACTTGCTCTAATCGTTCTACCTCCTTTTTCAGTTCACCCGTTCTGGATTGCAGACCAGTTGACTCCTTCTCAAACCGTTTGAGTTCAATAGCTAAATCTGCTCTCGTCCGGTCCATAAAAGCTTTTTGCAGGTCTACAAAAAGCTTTGTCAGGTCTGTATCAATCAGTCGGGATATTTCCTTTTCAAGTTCCTTTGTTCTAATCGTCAGGTCGCTCAATTTACTGGTAAACAAGGTATTGTTACCATCTAGGTACTGTTTGGTGGCAACTCCGAGCGTAGTTGCATAGTTTTCCGACAAGGCTGCAATTTCCTGAAACTTGCTGTTGTATAGTTCAGGAAGTTCATTCGCCTTTTTTTCGCGTCCTTCTATATCCGCATACAACTTATCAAGGTCTTTAAGTTTTTCACTCAACGCTCTTACGTTAGCCTGCGATTGCTTTATTACTTCCTCATAGTTAGGCATATACTGTTGTTGTTAGCTGGTGGTTGCGATTAATCAGATTTTCGATACCGAGAGTCTGCAATTTTACTAGAAGTTTTGCCCGGATAAGCCTGATGTCTCTAAATGACGGATTGTCTTCCAAAATGTTAGTTTGTAGTCGGGCAAAGTAGCTTTCAAAGATGGGTTCAATTCGTTCAAAATCGTTCTTGTGAAACGCTTCGTCCCCGTACAATTTATCAAAACCCGATTCAAGTTCTTCATTCGCTTCCGAAATGTATGAAACATTATTAACCGAATACATCGAGAAGGCTTTGAGCAAGCGAAGCAGCCATTCTTTTTCTAAATCGGTTGGACTCAACGATCTGAGAATTCGCTTGCATGAACCAATCATGTGTTTGTAATTATTCTGCTCCGCTCCACCAAGCCCAAATACAGCCAAATATTTATCTAGAATCTCCGACGAACCCAATATCTTCTGCTGATAATCGTCTAACAGTGAGAAGGGTTTGCCCTCAATCTCAAAACCTCTTCGGGCATACTTGGCATTGAAGTAAAAAAATATCTGCTCCTTGATGTACAGGTTTTGCTTGAACCAGTCATTAACGTAATCTGGCTCAGTTATACTGGTATTCAGGATAGTTTCAATTTCGTCAGTTGCCCGCTTTCGTTTGCTCGCAATTTCTTTGTGAGAAAACTCTGCCAGGAAATAAAGACATTCCAGAATATTATCAACCAACGTTGGTTTTGTAAGGCGTGCTTTCAGGGCGGCTATACTGACTGTTGCTGTATTCTCAGATACGTACCGTCGCAGATAGGCTTCAAGAGTCTCAATGTATGGATCAATGGTCTTGAACTTCTTGAATGTGCAATGATATAGATTGTTCTTATTAAAGTCGATCCTGTAATCCTCCAAAAGTCCTAAACTATGCATTCGGTAGATCAACCGGCCTGTATCATTGCTACTCTCCCGATCACGACTATACACATGAATTAATTTCTCTTTTACTTCCTCGCTAATTAGGGGAAGTTCCTTAACGCTGTTTTCATCTAACAGGAAAAGGAAATCGTTAAAATCGTGAGACCGCTCGTAAGCTCTCTCAACAACTTTCTCAAATGTTTCTCTGTAATTCGGCGGGTTGACTTCAGCTTTTGGGTTTACTTGTAAAAAACTACAGATTTTCTCGATTGAATCAGAATGGCTGGGAGTGATTTTTAAACTGTGTCAGGCTTTGGTTTAGTAGAAGCGATGGGGTTTGATGCGATCTTCAAAAATAAGCGTCAACTCGTTAATCACCTCT
>RDXN01000025.1 GCA_004292855.1 Cytophagales bacterium | reverse complement strand
TGCTCATGGGTCGGGGGTGAAGAAATGGGCATTTCAACACTACGACCCTTTTGTCATTCTACCAAATCTAACCTAAAGTACTGCTCGGACTATTGATGATTAAATAAGATCATTGTTTATCATAAAAATCATAATAATCTGCCGGTCCGCCGGTGCGGTTCTATCAACCAATTCGATCATAAATCCCGACCATTTTTTTCGCCGTATTTTGCCACGAAAACAAAGCCGCTCGCTCTAGTCCCTTTGCTTGCAACTGGTTCCGCAATGGGGAATCGGTTAAGAGCCGGTTCAACTGAGTCGCCATCTCGTCGGGGGAGGCTGGGTTGGCCAAGAGGGCGGCATCACCGGCAACTTCGGGCATGGCCGAGGTGCTGGCGGTCAATACGGGTGTTCCACAGGCCATCGACTCCAGAATGGGCAGGCCGAAACTCTCGCGCAAGGAGGGACACAAAAACACGGTGGCCGCGTTGTACACCACCGGCAGCACCGTGTTCGGGATATAGCCGCATAATTGAATGTCCGACGCCAACGATTGCCCCCCGATCTGCGCCAACACGCCATTTACGTACTCCTGCGACACGTTGGCCATCACAAACGGCAGGGTCAACTGCCCCCGTTGTTTAAGCAACAGAAGGGCCTTCAGCACGCCCACGACGTTCTTTTTAGGGTCGGTATTACCCAGAAAAAAGATAAACTCGTTGGGCAGTTTGTACCGCACTCGCACCTGCGCCACCACGTCGGCGTCTTCAATCACCCTAAACTGCCGACTCACGGCGTTATGCACCGTAACGACCCGCGCCGGATCGACACGTAGGTGGTCGATGATGCGTTGGCGTTCGTAGTCGGAGACGGTCACGATACAGTCGGCCCGTTTTACCACGCGGGGGACATTCCAGCGTCTGTAGAGGTTGCCGAGCCGCTGATACCAGTTGCCACCGACGATGGTTTTTTCGAGGAAAATAATGTCGTGGAGGGTCAACACGAGCGGGGCATTGGGCCGGAGCGGGGCGGTGTTGGCCGTGCAGTGCAAGAGGTCGATCCCATGTTGGCGGACAGCTTTGGGCAAGGCATATTGCTCCCAAACCGGATACGGGCCACCCGGCAACTCGATTACCCGAATGTTGGGGGCCGTGGGCAGGCCGTCGCGGGCGGTGTCGGGTTTGGCAAACACCACAAACTCGTGTTGAGGATGATCGGCGAGGGCGCGGATGGTTTCTACAGCCACAATGTCCATCCCGTGTTTGTGGGGGCGCAACAACCGCTGTGCCTCAATGCCGATAGTCATAAAAACGAATTGATGTTTCCTCTTTCATATAGACGGACGCGAGGGCCGCTGGGAACAGGTCATCAACAAAAAAAGGTTGCACGAACCAAGTGCCGCTTGCGCCAACCCACTCATCCTGAACAACATGCATACCTTCTGTGGCGGGTACATTCACGAGCGTATCCGTCAGGCCCGCACCCGTGGCTTTCACAAGAGCCTCCTTGCGGGTCCAGCAATCAAAGAAGAATCCGTGCGGGTCGGGATGGTTGGTGAGTCGAGCTTCTTCGTGCGCGTTTAAAACTGTCGGCACGAGGTCGTGAATGGCAAATTTCCGGTTTAGAAACTCCACGTCGATACCCACCGGCAAACGACCCACCGCCAGCACAACCCACTCCCCCGAGTGCGACAGGTTCAGGTACCAGTTTGGCGCATCGGGCAAAAATGGCTTTCCAAATTGCGTTTTTTCGATACCAACGGCTTGCGGCTCCTGCCCCAGAAGCAACCCGCCTACCTGCCGGAACAACCCGCGCCCTACCATAAATCGTTGTTGATCGGTCACTTGCCGAAACCGGGCGGCTTGCTCGTGTTCATAGGATTGTAAAAAATGATGCCAGAAGGCGAGTTGAGCCGGATCGGTTGGAACACGGAGCCGTAGCACTGTCAGCGCGTCGGTCGGGGGCGGCCCGCCAGGCCAGGGTTGCCAGTCGGGTATCCGTGTGGTGTGGCAAATGACGGTGGCGACGGGCATGTTGAGCCGGTTTGGAGCTAGGCAGGTTGGCTCACACTAGTTTGCGCGACCACGTTTTTCAAATAGGCAATCACCACGTTGAGGGCTTTGCGGTAATGAACGTTGTTCGGCACCACAATGTCGGCCTCGGCCCGGTAAGGTTTGATAAACTGCTTGTAGGTGGGTTTGACGTGGTATTTCCAGCGATACATCACATCGTCGAGGTCGTAGCCGCGTTCTTCGGCGTCGCGCTTCACCCGTCGTTCGAGTTTGATGCTGTTTTTGGCGTCGATAAAGATTTTGAGATCAAGCAGATCAGCGATTTCGCGGAAGTAGAACACAAAAATCCCCTCCACAACAATGATCGGAGCAGGCTTGAACGTCAGGATTTTCGGAACAACCGTCGGATTATTAAACGTGTATTCAACCTGTTCGACAATACCGCCCTCACGAAGTTCCTGAATGTGTTGGGCGTAGCGCAGGTGGTCAATGGTTTCGGGCAGATCGAAGTTATGAACGCCCTGTGCATCGACAGCTATCGACGCCATGTCGCGGTAGTAATTATCCTGCGAAATCAGGCAGATTTCCTCCGGTGAAAAAGCCCCCATTAACTCCTTCAAAAACGACGTCTTGCCCGACGCACTTCCGCCAGTGATACCGACGATAAACGGTTTGGTATTCATGGTACAAAAATAAGGAGTGAGCAGGAAAAAGGAGATTTATTAGCCTTTGTCATTCCGAGGTACGAGGAATCTTTGACTCAGTATACATAAACATGTAGGATTCCTCGTGCCTCGGAATGACAAAAACTCCATGAAACGTCTGCTCACGCCCCTCCTCCTCCTTTCGCTTTGCTTCCTGCTGTCGTTTGCACCGACCGACCCGCTTTATCAGGACGTTTACTTCGCCCAAACAAACGACCAATTTGTCTTCGGTAATCAACGCACCGAACTTCGGTTCGACGCCAAAACGGGCGAATGGGTGGCCTGGACGCAGGAACGGCCCAAATTGAACCTGTTGGGTATGTCGGCCAACGAAATAGCTAAGTCGGGATTTCCAGCTCTTGATTTTAGTATCGACGGTGAGTATCTGGTCGCCAAACACGGGGCTACGGTGTTGAGCCATTCGGTTGCGGTCGACAAAGACCGGCGCGGGGCTACTCTGTCCATCACGATGGGCGTAAGTCCGCAAAATGGCTCGTACGCCTACGATCACACGCTTGCTGCCCGTGCGCAACGCGGTGGAGAGGTCCGCGCGGCTCACCCGGCGCAAGCCCCGCGAAGAAGGTAAACCTGCCAACGAACATTTCGACGGGTTCCGGTTTCAAGTGCCCACTGTGGCCCTAGGCGACCCTAAAAGCTGCTCTATTTCGGTGCCGGGGCCATTTTTTGTAAAAACGTTCGTAGCTCCCAACACTCCCTACGACTCGCTCCGACACAAACAGATTACCTTCCACAGCGCACCCGACGCCGGTTTTGGACTGTTGCTGATGAACAACACAAAAGCGCGTACGGCTCTTGCCAGTTGCATGAGTACGGGGGGCGAAGTGGCCTACCGCAGCGGCTCGGCAGCCCCCGAACTCATGCGGGCCATGCTCACAGCCATGCGCCAAAAGAAGCCCGACGCCGTATTGCTAAGTGAGGTATTCGGCCCCGTGTTTTATTCGGTCTGCAACTTCGCCCACGACAACCAAACGGAAGCCATTACCCTGTTGCTCGAAAAAATGGCGAAGGGTCAATACACTGCCGCCGATTACAAAACCCACCTGATGAACGTGTTTGCGGCCCTGCCCGTCGGGGCCAACCGAGTGTTTTACGCCCGTAATCACGATACCGACTGGTTTTATCATTTCGACGGATACACGCCCCGATTCATGGCCTTCGAGGCTGTCCATGCTCTGTTCGGTATTCGCGAAGCGTTCGCGGGCGACCCCGACCATAAATACAATCCCGACGACGATCCCCGAACCTACGCCCAATACAAGAGCCTGTTCGCGCTACGCAAGCGTACACCTGCCTTCGTGCGCGGGGCCATGCGCTTGCACGACGTTACCTGCACGAATCGGATGGTCTTTTCGGGCTTGCGCGGGGCCAGTGCGAACCCATCGCTGGCTCTGATTTCGTTCAGCGACAAACCCGAAACAATGCGGATTATGCTGCCCCAAGCGGTTGGAAACGGCAAAGTGACCACTCTGCAAAATATCTACGGCGGAGAGGGGGTGACGTTAAAATCGCTTGGCAAGGGTGTGTATGAGGTGACGTTGAAGCCATTTGGGGCGGTGGCAGGAGTGCTATAAAAAACCGGGCCGGAACATTGCTGCCCCGGCCCGGTACGTATCATTAGCTGCTAAACGTCAACCCGTTAGGTGGTTGGCTTATTGTCCTTTTTGCAAGTCATTTCCTGCTTGAACGCACCATCGGCCCCGAATGACAAGCCAACATTGGTGCCATCTGCCTTCTTGATCCAAACTAGGAAGCCCCCATCTACGCTGCTCTTGGCGGCCTTGTTGATTGTGCTGCCTGCGTAAGTCTTTGTGATATAATCCGTAACGGTCTTGGGCAATTCAGCCGCTGTAATGTCGGTGAAACTACCACGACCTTTGCCCGGACGAACGATCTCCTGTTTAAACGAACCGTCGGCGTTGAACTCCAGCAACACCTTGCCCGATGTTGTTTTCACAAACACAACATACAGTTTCTCAGCATTTTGAGCCGCACCGCTGATCGTCGAACTGGCGTATTTACTTGTCACATAGCTTGTGATTTTTGCTGGTAACGCAGCCACATCGATAGCCGTAAAGCTCTTAGGGCCACGCTCGTGAGGACCACCGGGACCGTTGTGGTCTTTGCCCCGCCCGCCCATAAAGGCCAATTCTTGCTTGAAAGCACCATCGGCACCAAATTGGAGTGCTTTAAGCGTGTTGTTTTGCTTGATAATCACAGTCAAATTGCCCGCGCTATCTTTGCCTGCCTTGTCGGCAGTAAAACCCACGTAGTTTTTAGCGATGTACGCGGTAACGGCGGCTGGCAAATCTTTTACCTCAACTTTCGTCAAACGGCGATCACTTGTCTGTCCGGCTGCCTGCGCACCTACGCGGGCTTGACCCATTTCGTCGTCTTCGGGTTCAACAGCCGAATTATTGCTGTTGCAACTGTATAAGCCTACCAGCGAGGTAGCCATCAGGCACACTAAGAGAATCTTTTTCATCGAGTTAATCTGGTTTTGATTGTTTTGGTAAAGCATTGGTACCGAATGCTTACCGCTCTCAAATGATCATTACCAGTAAACTTCTTGAAGCGTTGCAACCCGCTAAAAAAAACAGTGAACAACGTTACTGCTCACTGTTGGCTGCTCACTGATCTCTGTCAACTCCATTCCCGATCCCACGAATCTTTCGTGTTCCAGACGTCGGTGGGGGCAAACCAGGTGCCGCCTTTTTTGAGGAACGACTTGGCGACTTCCTCGTTTAACTCCACGCCCAGGCCAGGCCGGTCGGGCACTCTTACAAAGCCTTTGTCGGCAATGGGTTTGAGGCCCGTCACGATGTCCTCCCATTTATCAACGTCAACGCCGTGGTGTTCGAGGGCCACGAAGTTTTCGGTGGCAGCCGCGCAATGCACATTGGCCATCATACAGATAGGCGATCCCGCAAAGTGCATGGCCATCGGAATCCCGTTTTCCTCTGCGTAGTCGCCAATTTTTTTGGTTTCTAAAATCCCCCCCGACGATGCCAAATCCGGGTGAATCATATCGACGGCCCGTTTGTCGATCAGTTTGATGAATTCCTCTTTGGCGAAAATATCCTCGCCCGTGAGTGTGGGCGTTTCGATGGCATCAGAGATTTGCTTCCACTGATCGTGGTAAAACCAGGGAACCATATCTTCGAGCCAGGCCAGCCGGAAGGGTTCCATCGCTTTCCCAATCTGAATGGACGTATTTACGTCGAAATGCCCGAAGTGGTCAGCAGCCAATGGAGTCTCGTAGCCTACAATTTCGCGCACCTTCCCCACGTGTTCAACCAATTGGTCGAGGCCCTTTTTGGTCACCTGAATACGCGTGAAGGGGTGGCGCGTCTGGGAATAATTGCCCATTTTACCAGCTTCACCCGTGTCGCGATACGCCTGCCCAACGCTCCACTGCTTGGCGTTCACGAGCGTGTCTTTTGTGCCGGCCAGCATCCCAATGCCAAAGTCCATTTTCATGAACGAATAGCCCGCATCGCGTCGCTTAGCCATGTTTTGGGCAAATTCCTCGTAGCTTTTGCCTTCGGGGGTATCGGCGTAAAGTCGTACAAAGTCGCGGTATTTGCCGCCGAGCATCTGGTAAACAGGCACGTTGTACGCCTTACCGGCCAAATCCCACAGGGCCATCTCGACCCCGCACACGCCCCCGGCAGCGCGTCCGTGATTGCCAAAGGGTTTGATAATCTTGAACAACTGCTCCACGTTGCAGGGATTTTTCCCCAGCAACCGCGACTTCAGCATCAACGCGTAATTGGCTGAGGCCCCGTCGCGTACTTCGCCCCAACCGACCAACCCCTGATTGGTATCGATACGGATAATGGGGCTGGTAAACGGTACGCCCGCCAGGATAGCCACCCGCAGGTCGGTGATGCGCAGGTCGGAGGGTTTGGACTCACGCGAAACGCGCTGCGTGATAAACTCCATCTCCCGCTCCGGCTGCTTGTCGAAAGTAAGCCCCAGTGACAGCCCACCCAGTATCGACTTTTGCATAAATGAGCGTCGATTATTGGCGGTCCGGCGTTCCGGCTTACAGCCTGAAGCTTGGAGGTTAAAGCTTGTTGCAGGGGGGGCGAGGTTGGGATCAACAAAGCCGGGGGGGAGTTTGAAACGGTCAAGAATAGATTGCATGGAGAGGGGATTTAAGATTGAAGACGTTGGATATTAGCCGCTGGACGTCGGATATTGGGCGTTAGCCGTGAGAAACATCCAATATCCAGCGTCCAACATCCAATGTCCTAAAAAATCAGTAGTTCGCCCTGATTTACTGCCTTTTGCCCAAAATTCTAAACGCCTGTTACAACCATGAAAATCACCGCTTTACTTCCCTTTCTGTTTGCCTCTGTAACCATTGCCAACGCTCAGATTGAACTCCCAAAAGATCAACTCCAGTTTTATACCGCAGAATGGAAAGGTGAGCGCACGCCCGACGGTCGCCCGAAGGTGTCGGATGCGCTGCTGAAACGGTTGAAAGAGATTTCACTGGAAGAAGCATGGGGCGTTCTGCGCAAGGAAGGCTACAACAATCAGTTTGAAGGAAACTGGCAGATTATGCGGCCCGGCGAGGCAATGGCAGGTCGCGCGCTCACAGCGCAATACATGCCGAGCCGCCCCGATATGGAAAAACCCATCAAAGAGTTGGGCAAAACGCAGGGGCGCAAAGGCAACACGAACTCGTGGCCTATCGACATGCTCCAAAACGGCGACATCTATGTGGCCGACGGCATGGGCAAAATTGTCGATGGCACGCTGATTGGCGACAATTTGGGCAACTCGATCTTCGCCAAGTCGAAAAACGGCGTCATTTTCGATGGTAGCGTGCGCGACCTCGAAGGGCTGGAGGAAATTGCTGGTTTCAACGCATGGGTGCGTGGCTACGACCCCAGTTTTATAAAGGACATGACCATGACCTGCATCAACTGCCCCATCCGCATTGGGCGGGCCGTTGTGATGCCTGGTGATGCCGTGTTGGCAAAAAAAGAGGGCATCGTGTTTATACCAGCCCACCTGGCTGAAAAGGTTGTTTTAGAATCTGAATTTATCGCTCTCACTGACGGTTTCGGGCATCAAATGCTCCGCGAGGGCAAGTTCACCCCTGGCCAAATCGATCAGGCATGGACAGCCGACATCAAACAGGCGTTCCGCTCCTGGATCGACCAAAACCCATCCAAAGTCCCCATGCCAAAGGCTGACTTGGAAAAGTTGATGAAGAAAATGGAATAGAACCGCTGGCACGGTTTGAGATAGGAACACGGATTTAACGGATCAGACGGGTCTAAACGGATTTTTTGTCATGGCTCCGGCCACCCAGTCCGATGAAGGAGGTATCTACTTTGCTAGTTAGCGAGTTGAGAATGCGACAATTAGATCCCTCCTTCCTCGGGATGACAAAAGAAATCCGTGTTAATCAGTCTAATCCGTTAAATCCGCGTTCCTATCTTTGCAGGTATGGCGCATCAACTGCAACTTCGGAAGC
This sequence comes from Cytophagales bacterium, assembly GCA_004292855.1. Taxonomy (GTDB): domain Bacteria; phylum Bacteroidota; class Bacteroidia; order Cytophagales; family Spirosomataceae; genus Rudanella. The sequence goes on along the minus strand of RDXN01000025.1, from coordinate 1,184 downwards.
CACTGGCTTTTTTTGACCTCGAAACCACCGGCATCAACATCGCGAAAGACCGTATCATTGATATATGCGTGGCGAAAGCAATGCCCAATGGTGAGGTGATCGTTCGTAATGATCGTGTGCATCCGGGGATGCCCATTCCGGTTGAATCCAGCCTGATTCACGGCATTTACGATGACGATGTAGCTGGTGCGCCCCCGTTCAAGAGCATTGCCCGGACGTTGGCGCAATTTCTGGATGGGTGCGATTTAGCCGGTTTCAATATCAATCGCTTCGACGTGCCGTTGTTGGTCGAAGAGTTCTTGCGGGCTAACGTCGACTTCGACATGAAGAACCGCCGAATGGTCGACGCGCAACGGATTTTTCATCTGATGGAGCCTCGTAACTTGTCGGCGGCTTATCGGTTTTATTGCAACAAAGACCTCGAAAACGCCCACACTGCTGAGGCCGATACCCTCGCAACCTTCGAGGTACTCAACGCGCAGGTGGCCCGCTACAGTGGCCTACCCGCCAAAGACGAAGCCGGTCGCGATGTGCTGTTCCAGAACGACGTGGATTTCCTGCACGCCCTCACCCTGAACAAAAACGTGGACCTGGCGGGGCGCATGATTTTCAACGACAAAGGAGAAGAGGTCTTCAATTTTGGCAAGCATAAAGGCGTAGCCGTGCTGGATGTTCTCAAGAAAGAACCCTCGTTCTACGATTGGGTGCTCAAAGGCGAGTTCCCTCTCGACACCAAACGCCGACTCACCGAGATTCGCCTGCGGTTGTTCGCGAATGGTAAGAAGTGATACAAACCTATAAACAGTTCAGACCATGTACCAGCCTCTCACCAATGCTCCGTTTATGGTCCGCGAAGACGACGGCACCAACTCACCGTTGGACCATCAGCGCATGATCAGCAAACTCACGGTCGAGTTGGGCGTCCTTTTCTATCATACCAAAGCCATCTCGCTCGAACCGCTGCCCGAAACGCCACTGGGGGAGGGGCCGGGGCATCAGGTGCCTGACGTAATTCTGTTTGACAATGCGGCTCAGTTGACCCGTATCATCATCGAAGTGGCTCATCCGCGCACCACCAATCGAGACTGTCTTGAACCCCTAAAAGTGAGCCAGTGAAAAATAGAGTAAAAACCTTACTTTTCACGGTAAACAAAAGGGAAATGAAAGCGAACCGATTCACCGAA
>RDXN01000076.1 GCA_004292855.1 Cytophagales bacterium | reverse complement strand
CAATGACAGCGTCAAGGGCCATAGTAAAGATAGATACAGAATGTCAAAGAACGGAAACTTACAATCAAATTCCGACTTGTGGGTAAACCTCACCCCTAATGGGGAGGGGTTGGGGTGGGGTTAGTCGGGGCGAGACATAAACAGTCCAAGTAAAACCAAAACAATCCAATGAAAAATCAACCAATCAAAATGCTCCTTTTGGGCCTGTCAACCGCCCTCGTTAGCCCAACTTTGGCCCAAACTTCTGGGCAAATTTCGTACGAAGTAGCCAGGAAAATTGATCCGTCGGCCCTGCGGATCATGATTAATGGCGAGGCTGTTAAGCCGGGTGACCCCAACTTCCCCACCGACATTCCCGATACGCGGACGTTCCAGCAGAAGGTGACGTTTACGGACAAGTACGCGAAAGAGACAGTCGAAGGAGGAGGTGGAATGATGGTCCGGCAGGTCATGGGGCCGGGCGGGGGCGGGGGAGTACCAAAAACCACGCAGTTGGGTCGCCCGTATGAGGAAACCTCTTATGTTGATCTGGCAGGGCAACAAATGCTGACCTACCTAACTGTTGGCAAAGACAAAGAAGCCCAAACCTACACCACCAAAACGCCCATTAAGCGAGCCGAGGGTTGGCAATTGACCGATCAGACCAAAAAGATAGCGGGTTTCCAGTGCCGCAAAGCCACCGTGCCATATCAGAAAGAAACCTACACGGTCTGGTTCACGACCGATCTGCCCATTACGTACTCGCCCATCCCGCAGCTAACCCCCGAACGTGGCGTTGTGCTGATGATTGAGAGCAGCAAGGAGCAGTTTCGGGCCACCAAAGTGGCCAACAACGGCGTAGCGGAGAAAGATGTAACGCCCAGCGGGTCGGCTCAAGCCGTTACGGAGGAGAAGCTGAAGGATATTCGCGAGAAGGCCCGCGCCGATTTTCAGCAAAAGATGATGATGAACATGGAGCAGAATTAGGCCGTTATGAAACGTCTTCTATGTTGCCTGCTTCTGCTCATTTCGCTCACCGCGCTGGCGCAGCCGCCCCGACAGAAAATTGATATTCAGGGTGTTGCGGTGGATTCGGTGAGCGGTAAGCCCTTGCGAATGGCCTCGGTGTCGCTGCTGGGGGCGCGGGATTCGGCCTACGTCATGGGCACTATTACCGATGGCGACGGGCGTTTTCAACTGCGGAACGTGTCGGCGGGGGCATACCGGATTCTGGTCACGTTTGTGGGATACCGAAACGCGTCGCGCCGGGTGACGGTTGCGGGGCAAACGCCCGTGCTGACGCTGGACAGCATCCGGTTGAGTGAGCAGGTAAACGTGTTGAATGAGGTGGTGATTCAACAAGAGCGGGCACCCGTCCGGGTGAAGGGTGATACGCTGGAGTTTAACGCCAACTCGTTCAAAACCCAACCCAACGCAGTGGTGGAAGACCTGCTCCGAAAACTGCCGGGGGTGGAGGTTTCGCGGGATGGCACCATCAAGGCGCAGGGGCAAACCGTGAGCCGGGTGCTGGTAGACGGCAAACCGTTTTTCGGCAACGATGCCAAAATAGCCACCCGCAACCTCAATGCCGACGTGATCGACAAGGTGCAACTCTATGACCAACAGTCGGATCAGGCGCAGTTTTCGGGTATGGACGACGGCAACCGCGAGCGAACCATCAACCTCACCATCAACCGCGACAAACGGAAGGGCTATTTTGGTCAGAACGCCCTGGGAGTCGGCACCGATGGCCGATACCAGGGGCGACTGAACCTGAACCGCTTTAATTCTGGCCGTCAGCTCTCCCTGATTGGACAGGCAAACAACATCAATCAACAGAATTTTACGCTTGGGGGTGGGGGAGCGGGCATGGGGCCGGTGCTGGTGGGTGGTCCAGGCAGTTTCGGGGCTGGCCCCGACCCCATGCCCACCAACATCACCGAGGTGAAAGCCGGGGGTGTGAACTACCGCGACAAAGTGGGCAAACGCGCCGAACTCGCGGCCAGTTATTTCCTGAGCGAGGCCGTGACCACCACCGATCAACGAAGCCAACGCGAGAACATCCTGCCCAATGGCTCGTTCACCACCGACCAGACGGCCTATACCCGCGACCGGCAAGAGGGACACCGGTTCAACGCCCGGCTCGATTGGCAACTCGACTCGCTGACCAGTTTCCGGCTCACGCCAAACCTGTCGTGGCAACACACAAGCCTCGACAATCGGTTGGATAGCCGCTCGTTTCTGCCCGGTGGGCAACCGTTCAATGGGGGCGAAACAAGGGTCACCGATTCGGGCAACAGGCTCGGTGGTACCACCAACGCCCTGCTGATGCGCAAGTTCCGGCGCGAAGGGCGCACATTGTCGCTGAACCTAAACTCGATTCTGTCGGGCAATACAGTTACGGTGTTCAATCGCTCTACGAATACGTTTTTCAACGGAATTCAACCCGGTTCAGGCAGTGATTCGGGGCGGGTTATTCGGCTGGATCAACTTGGTTTACAGGATAATAGTGTTCAGCAGAACACGTTGACCCTGTCGTTTACGGAACCCCTCTCGATTACCCGCAAGCTGGAGTTTCGGTATGCCTACGCCCGCAGCCTGAACGGGGCCGAACGCGCCGTGAGCGATTTCAGAGAAGCCACCCGCCAGTATGACCAACCCAATCTGGCCTTGAGCAACCGGTTCGGGAGTTTGTTTGCCACGCATCAGGCAGGCGCAACTCTGCAAACGCGTCGGCTCCTGTACACTTATGCCTTCGGGCTGGATGTGCAACAAGCCGACCTGCGCGTCACGAACCGCTCTGCCGACACCAGCCAGAGCCGACAGTACCTCTATCTGTTGCCCAACGCCCTGTTCAATTACACCCTTTCCCGGAGCCGGACGTTGCGGTTCCAGTATCGGTCGCGCATCGGGCCGCCTTCGGTAAGTCAGTTGCAACCCGTGCCCGACAATGCCAATCCGCTGCTGATCCGGGCGGGTAACCCCACCCTCCGGCCCGAACAGTACAACACCGCCACGCTGACCTACAACAGTGCCCGGAATCTCGGTACGCGCAGCCTGTTCGTGTTGCTTGGGCTGAATCAGAGCAACACCCGGATTGGTACCGCCACCGACATCAGCCCGGCGGGCGTGCAGATCGTTCGGCCCGTGAATGCCGGTGGATACTGGGCCGCCAATGGGGTGTTGGCCGCCAACCGCACGTTCCGGGCCGTGAAACTGAACGGAAGTGCAACCACCCAAACCGGCCTGGAGCGCAGCCTGAGCTACATAAACAACCAGCCCAACGAGGTGCGCGTGCTAACGCTGGGGCAGGGGGTACGCCTGCAATCGACTTACAATGAGAAGATTGAATATGGCATTGGGGCCAACCTGACCTACCAGCGGATTACATACTCGCTCCTGCCCCGGCAGAACGCGGCCTTCTGGTCACAGTTAATCACGGCTGATCTGCATTGGCAACTTCCGCTGGGTCTTGTGCTCAACAGCGATTTGACGTACACGGCCACGACGGGGCGGTCGGCGGGGTTCAACCAGCGGTTTGCCTTGTGGAACGCTTCGCTGGGCAAGCAATTTCTAAAAGGCAAGCAAGGGGAGGTGCGCGTGCAGGCATTCGACCTGTTGAACCAAAACCGGAGCCTCGTTCGCAACACGGGCGATGCTTTTGTGGAGGATGTACAGAGCCGGGTACTAAACCGCTATGTCATGGTTAGCCTGCTCTATCATCTGCGAAAGTTTGGCGTGTAAACCGTTATGCAACAAACCCCAAAATGAGCGGCCTCATTTTGGGGTTTGTTGCATATAACCAGATAGTTACGCTAGAGGGTATTTCTTTGTTAGAAAAACATAATCCGAAACACTAACGGGCTTCTGTAAATCTGCGCCGACTGATTCGTGTAATTCAGGTTGTATAGAGCCGACACATTAATGCCCGCCAGTCGACCAATGCGTTGTGAGTAGGTCAGGCCCACTAGGGGAGCCACTACAGTCTGGCGGTTGCCGAATCGACCAGTGGTAAAATCAAGCTGTTCAAAACTGGTACTTTCGACTTCACCATGAGCGTACAAGCCCGGTACCAGACTTGGCACGACCTCGTACATACCAAAGCCACGACCACCATACTGAGTGGATTTGGCCAATGTAATGCGACCCTGCGTAGTTTCGGCCCGCCACCGTGAATACAAATAATTGGCTCCTACCCCCAAAACCAGCCGTTCGGAGGCCTGATACGCCACAACAGGCGATAGGCCAATCATGAACGGCGTGATGGTTTGCGGATTCCCAAACTGCAACGCGCTAATGCCACCTCCAAAGCGGAGTCGTTGCAAAAAGGGCAGCGGACGACCTTCGGGCGTTTGGGTGCGCAGAGGGTCACGGCCCGTGCTACCCCGCTCACGATCTTCGGGGTCTTCAGTTATTTGGCCATAGGCCAGGCCGCTGCTCAACAGAGCAAGGGCAAAGACAATTCGACGGATAGAATTCATGGTTTGTTAACGAAAAACGTCTGCCCGAAATTTTAAAATACAAACTCCTTCACGTCGGGGTCGTTGAGGAGTCGTTTGATGCACTTTTCGTGCGCTTTTTGGGGGCCGTACACGCGCCATTGCCCCATCATTTCATTGCCTGTACGCTGCTGACGGCCCCGATGTGGCGACAGGCCGCATTCTTTAAAAAACGTTTCGTATCGGGCTAAAGTTTTGTGTTCGAACGTGGTTACGATTTTATACTCCCGCTGTTGATTTTTGCTGCTGATCCAGTTGGAGGTTCCCGACAGCAACCAAAGGCATCCCAGGATAACAGCCGCCCCGGTGAGGCCGATGTCGTAATGGCCCGCGCCGATGCACATGCCCAACGCACCCACGGCCCAAACGGTAGCCGCCGTGGTTAATCCCTTCACGCGGCTCTCTTCCTTGAAAATAATACCCGCTCCCAAAAAACCGATGCCGTTTACGATGTTGGCGGCAATGCGGTCGCCCTCTTCGCCAATACGCCCGGAGGCCAGCGTAAACAGGGCCGACCCTACGCAGATCATAATCATGGTTCGGAAACCGGCAGCTTTGCTATGATACTCGCGTTCGGCCCCAATTAGCCCCCCAATCAGCAGGGCAAGGGCAAGGCGGAGGATATCTTCGGGCATGATGGTCATTGATATAAAGTGAAGAAACTCGTTTCGGATGAAAACCGTTAGCATTTAGATACGGTTTGCACAAAATTTCTGAATGAACTCAACTGCCCCCACTCGCCCGGTGGCTTCGGTCGACTCGCTCGACCCGAAGCAATTTATTATCATCAAAGGCGCGAAAGTACACAATCTGAAAAACATTGACGTTGCTATTCCCCGCAATAAACTGGTTGTCCTGACGGGCCTGTCGGGGTCGGGCAAATCGTCGCTGGCGTTCGACACGCTCTTTGCCGAGGGACAGCGTATGTATGTGGAGAGCCTGAGCAGCTACGCCCGGCAGTTTTTGGGCCGGATGGAAAAACCCGACGTGGAGTACATCCGGGGTGTGTCGCCCGCCATTGCCATTGAGCAAAAAGTGTCGACCCGTAATCCGCGCTCCACCGTGGGCACAAGTACCGAAATCTACGACTACCTGAAACTGCTCTACGCACGGGCCGGGGTGACCTACTCGCCCGTGTCGGGGCAGGTGGTAAAACGCGACACCGTGACCGATGTGGTCAATTATATTTTCGGGCATCGCCCCGGCGAAGACGGTCGTCCGCAACGCGTGATGATTACCACCCCGCTCATTATCCACGAGGGGCGCACGCTTGATTATGAGCTGAAAATTCTCCTCCAAAAGGGCTATACCCGGATTGTGGCGGATGGCGAGGTGATGCAGATTGAGGAGACGTTGGATAGTGGATCGGTCCGCCGAAGCGGTTGGACGTTAGATAATGTTGACACGGAGTTGTCCAACGTCCAACCGCTTCGGCGGACCGATCCAGTATCCAACGTCGAAATCCTCATCGACCGGGGAACCGTGTTGTTCGACGACAACGGTCAACCCGACGAAGATACCCAATATCGACTCTCCGATTCGGTACAGACGGCTTTCAATGAGGGCGGCAATGTGTGCCGGGTGACTATCGTTGGTGGGAGTGAGGGGGGGAATGAATCGCGGACATTCTCGGATACGTTTGAACTCGACGGGATCACGTTTGAGGAGCCGAGCGTAAACCTGTTTACGTTCAACAACCCCTACGGAGCCTGCCGCCGGTGCGACGGCTTCGGGAAGGTGCTGGGTATTGACCCCGATTTGGTCGTGCCCGACAAGAATCTGTCCGTGTTCGAGGGGGCCATCGCGCCCTGGCGCAGCGAAAAAATGAGCGAGGAGTTTCTGAAGCCCCTGCTCAAAAATGGCATCCGGTTCGACTTTCCGATTCATCGACCGTTTAAAGAACTCACGCCTGAGCAAAAAGACTTGCTCTGGACGGGTAACCAGTTTTTTTCGGGGCTGTACGATTTCTTTTCGTGGGTTGAAAGCCAGACGTTTAAGGTGCAATACCGCGTGATGCTGTCGCGCTACCGGGGCAAAACCACCTGCCCCGAATGCCGGGGGTCGCGCCTGCGAAAGGATGCAAACTACGTGAAAATTGGCCGGGCCGACGGGTCGGGCGTTTCGATCACCGATTTAGTACTGAAACCCATCACCGAAGTAGCGGCCTATTTTCGCACGCTCGAACTGCCCGATATGCAGCAGAAAATCGCCAGCCGGATTCTGGTTGAGGTCCAAAACCGGCTCGATTACATGGAGCGGGTTGGGCTGGGCTACCTCACCCTGAACCGGCTTACGAACAGCCTGTCGGGGGGAGAATATCAACGCATTAAGCTCGCCACGTCGCTCGGGTCGGCTCTGGTGGGGTCCATGTATATTCTCGACGAGCCAAGCATCGGCCTGCACCCACGCGATACCAAACGGCTCGTTAGCGTGTTAGAGTCCCTGCGCGACATGGGCAACACCGTGATTGTGGTTGAGCACGAAGAAGAGGTGATGCGGGCCGCCGACCAACTGATCGACATCGGACCCGAAGCTGGCACGGGCGGGGGGCATTTGGTGTTTCAGGGAACTTTGAGGAGTGAGCGGTCCGACGGGTCGCTCACTCCTCACTCCTTTCAGTCCCACACTCTCGACTTCCTTACCGGGCGCGAGACCATCGCCGTGCCGTCGTTCCGGCGGAAGGCTACGCATTTTCTGGACTTAAAAGGGGCGCACGAGAACAACCTGAAATATGTGGACGTGCGGTTTCCGCTGAACACGCTGACGGTTGTGACAGGTGTGTCGGGATCGGGCAAGAGTACGCTCATTCGGAAGGTGCTGTATCCGGCATTGGCGCGGGCCAAAGGCGACGTTGCCGAAGAGGCAGGTCGCTACAGTGAATTAACGGGTAGTTTGGACCGGGTTAAGGCCATCGAGATGATCGACCAAAACCCAATTGGCAAATCGAGCCGCTCGAACCCCGTGACCTACATCAAGGCATACGACTACCTGCGGCAGGTAATGGCCGATCAACAGGTATCAAAATCAAGGGGTTATAAACCGAGTCAGTTCTCGTTTAACGTCGATGGGGGCCGGTGTGAGGTGTGTCAGGGTGAGGGCGAAGTGAAGGTCGAGATGCAGTTTATGGCCGACATTTACCTGAAATGCGAAGGCTGCAACGGTCGCCGGTTTAAGCAGGAGGTGCTGGAGGTGACATTAGGCGAGAAAAATATCTCCGATATCCTGGACCTGACTGTCGATGAGGCCATTGAGTTTTTCCGCAAAACCGAACCCAAAATGGCCGAGAAGCTCCTGCCGTTGCAGGAGGTTGGGCTGGGTTATATCGGGCTGGGTCAGTCGGCCAACACGCTGTCCGGGGGCGAAGCCCAACGGGTGAAACTGGCGTCGTTTTTGGGCAAGGGCAACCCAAACAAAGGGAGCACGTTGTTTATTTTTGACGAACCCACCACCGGCCTGCACTTCCACGACATCCGCAAACTGCTCAAAGCCATCAACGCGCTGGTCGATCAGGGCGATTCGGTCATCATCATCGAGCACAACATGGAGGTCATTAAATCGGCTGACCACGTTATCGACCTCGGCCCCGAGGGGGGCGATACGGGTGGTTACGTAACCTTTGAGGGTACGCCCGAACAAATGGCGCAACTGCCCACAGGTGAGAACTTCACGGCCGATTTTCTGCGGGAGAAGCTCTAGCTTGGCGAATCCCCGGTTGTTGCCTAATTTTGACCGCTTTTCGAAGCACAACAGACTACGCTCAATTCATCATGAGAGAAATACAGTTTCGCGAGGCCCTGCGGGAGGCTATGGTTGAAGAAATGCGCCTTGACCCGAAGGTTTATCTGATGGGCGAAGAAGTGGCCGAATATAACGGTGCGTATAAGGTGAGTCAAGGCATGCTCGATGAGTTTGGCCCCGACCGCGTGTGGGATACCCCTATTGCTGAGTTGGGCTTTGCTGGCATCGGCGTGGGTTCGGCCATGAACGGTTTGCGGCCCATTATCGAGTTCATGACGTTCAACTTTTCGCTTGTTGCTATCGACCAGGTTATCAACAGCGCGGCTAAGGTGATGTCGATGTCGGGGGGGCAGTATTCGTGCCCGATTGTGTTTCGCGGGCCAACGGGCAACGCGGGCATGCTGTCGAGCCAACACTCGCAGAACTTCGAGAACTGGTTTGCCAATACCCCCGGCCTCAAAGTGGTAGTGCCCTCGAACCCCGCCGATGCTAAAGGACTCCTGAAAAGCTCGATCCGCGATAACGACCCGGTTATTTTTATGGAGTCGGAGTTGATGTACGGCGACAAAGGGCCGGTTCCCGAAGGAGAATACGTGATTCCGATTGGTCAGGCCAAAGTGGTTCGCGAAGGCAACGACGTGACTATCGTGTCGTTTGGTAAGATCATGAAGGTGGCCCTTGCTGCTGCCGACGAACTCGCCAAAAACGGCGTGTCGGCAGAGGTAATCGACCTACGCACGGTGCGCCCCATCGACTATGCAACGATCATCAATTCGGTGAAAAAAACCAACCGTTGTGTGGTTGTTGAGGAAGCGTGGCCCCTGGCAGCAATCTCGTCGGAACTGACCTACAATATTCAGCGCAACGCGTTCGATTATCTCGATGCGCCCGTGGTCCGCGTGAACAGCCTGGACCTGCCATTGCCCTACGCGCCAACCCTGATCGAGGTGATTCTGCCAAACGTAAAGAAAACGTTGCAGGCCGTAGAGGCAGTGATGTATAAGTAACGCGGTTTTCCTAAACCGCGCACCATCGATTGTTCACGCCTAATGCGCGGTTTAGGAAAACCGCGCTACCAAAAAAAGCCCGGACATTGCTGTTCGGGCTTTTTGCTGCTTTGTGAGGCAGTTGATAGATAAACGGCGACCGTATAGGAAAAGTTTTGTGACTGAAAAATAGTGTGATAATTTGCCAGTATAGTTCTGATATAGCCTATATACCTCCGAAACAGCGTGAAATCATCTACCAAGGTCATTTACGAAATCACGATGCAACACATCGGTTCGTTGAACACGTTGCGGCAACGTGAGCCAACGGTTATTTTCTTTTCTAATTTGAAAAAAGCCGTAGAGTGTATCACCGCTGAGCTGCTGGTGAATAATTGGCCGTTGAAGATTAACTATACGGCGGTGTACAGGGGGGTGAAACTCCGCAAATTTTATTCCTGTGATTTCGATGTGGCAGGCACCAAAGTATTTCGCATCAAGGTTATGCCCCGCGTGTTGAACCCGGCTCTACCCCGGCTGGGGTTGGACGAGAATCCGGTGGTTTGATGCCTGAACTATTCGCCAAATGCATCGTCGATCATAGCGAGCAGGTCGTCTTTTGAAACGCTATCCTGTTCTGACTTGTCGTAAATCGTGACTAAATAGACAACTTCTTCATCACCTACTTGTTCAACATAATACGTCACGACCCTAAAGCCTCCTCGTTTGCCTTTCCCCTTGCTTTGGCTAGCCAATCGGATTTTGTATAAGCCAGAACCCAGGCTTTGGCCAAGAGTTGGGTCTGATTCAAGAAGATCAAGCAATTGATCGACCTCTGTCACCAGAGTGCGGTGCTTCTTGCCAAGCCTTTTCAGGTCTCGTCTAAATCGCGAGAGCAAGCTTACGTTAATGCTCATTATCTAGCTCTGCCTGGAGTTGACGTAATGCTTCGCGAGCAGGCATTGCCTTTGCTTTCCCTGCCAGAACTTGTTTTAACTCGCGGAGACCTGCTTTGAGCGGTTCAACAGCAATATGAATCCGGTCGTCTGTGTCTTCGTCATCCTCATCTTCCTCCGCGAAGGGAGCCTCTTTAACAATCATTTTTTTTAACTCCTGCCGAATACGAGGGGGTAGCACTCGGTATTGTTCGTATAAAATCTGGGCCGTTGTCATGGTTAGTGCGCGTTTGTCTCATCAAAAATAAGCAATTCCGGGGCAGCTTTCTTGATAGCCGCAATGCCGCCCTCAACGTTCACGACGTTATCGAAGCCACGGGCTTTCAGAATCGAATTGGCGACCATGGAGCGGTAACCCCCGGCACAATGCACGTAGACCGGTTGGTTTCGCGGGATAGCTGCCATGTGGTCGTTGAGGGTGTCGAGGGGCAAGTTTTCGGCCCCGGCAACGTGTTCGGGTTCAAACTCGGCTTCCTTACGAACGTCCACAACGGGCGCGTTGGGTTGCCCGGCGTGCCGACGCACAAACTCCTCGGCAGAAATCGACTCAATTGTATCCACTTCTTTATCGGCCGATTGCCAGGCTGCAAATCCGCCGTCGAGGTAACCAATGCAATTGTCGTAGCCAACGCGGGCGAGCCGCAACACGGTTTCGTGTTCCTTGCCGAGGGGCGTAACGAGCGCGATAGGCTGCGTTAGATCGGGGATGAGTGCGCCCACCCACGGGGCAAAGGAGCCGTTGAGGCCGATGTTGATAGCGTTTGGTACGAAGCCAGCCGCAAAATCGGCAGCATCGCGTACGTCGAGAAGCAACGCTCCGGGACGCCGGCCGCCGGTTTCGTTCACAGCAGTCTCGAACGCATTCGGCGAAAGGGGTTGACTGCCACGCTGCATCACCCGGTCGATGGGTTCGTAGCCTTCCTTATTGAGCCGGGCGTTTTGGGCAAAGTAGTGCGGGGCCGTGGTTAGTCCGTCCAACACTTGCTCTACAAACTGCTCCTTCGATTTTGCCTGGAGCGCGTAGTTAAACCGTTTCTGGTTGCCCAGTGTGTCGGTGGTTTCTTTGCTCATATTTTTGCCACAGGCCGACCCCGCGCCGTGGGCCGGGTACACGATCACGTCGTTTGCCAGAGGCACAATTTTGGTGTGCAGGCTGTCGTAGAGCATCCCGGCCAAATCGCGTTCGGTCAGATTGCCCTTGATAGCCAGATCGGGGCGACCCACGTCGCCAATGAACAGAGTGTCGCCGGTGAAAATGGCGTGTTCTTTGCCCGTCTCATCGAGCAGCAGGTAAGTAGTCGATTCGAGGGTGTGGCCGGGCGTGTGTAGCACCCGAATCCTGACGCGACCTAGTGTAAACTCTTCACCATCAGCGGCATTGTACGCATTGTAGCTTGTGCTGGCGTTGGGTCCATACACGATTTTAGCACCCGTTTTCTGGGCAAGGTCAATGTGGCCCGACACAAAATCGGCGTGGAAGTGCGTCTCGAATACGTATTTGATACGTGCGTCGGCCCGCTCGGCTTTGCGGATGTACGGAGCCGTTTCGCGAAGCGGATCAATCACGGCGGCTTCACCGTCGCTTTCGATATAATAAGCACCTTGAGCCAGACAGCCCGTATATAGTTGTTCGACAATCATAAGATTTCTTTCAAAACGATGGATGCGGCCACGGTCAGCACAAACCAGCCGAAGCCTTTCTTAAGCTGATCGGGGGCCACAAACCGTGCCCCATACATACCCAAAAAGACACCGCCAATAGATAAACCCGTGAACGGCAGCAGAAAATTCCAGTCGAGCCGGGTATGTTGTAGGTCGCCGATGAGACCCACGAAGGAGTTCACGGCGATGATAAGCACCGACGTAGCCACGGCCCGGTGCATGGGCAGGCCCGCCAGCAACACCAGCATCGGCACGATCAGGAAGCCGCCCCCGGCCCCAATCGTTCCGGTAAGCAAGCCAACGGCCAGCCCATCCAGACCAAGCAAGACGTAACGAGGCTGCCCATCGTCGGACCGTTGCACGGGGGCTTCGCCCTGTTCGGGGCGTTGGTTGCGGATCATGGCGCGGGCGGCCATAACCATCACAAAGGCGAAAAAGAACAGAATGGCGTCGTTTTTGCCCAGAGTCAGATCGCCAAACCGAACGAGCGGATCGGGGAGGGCGGGCACCAGAAACCGGCGCGAGAGGTATACCGACAGAAACGAGGGCAGGGCAAACGTTGCCGTCGTTCGCAAATCGACGCGCCGTTTCCAGAGGTGATTGACGGACCCCACGAGCGAGGTTGTGCCGACGACAAATAGCGAATAGGTGGTTGCCAGCAGGGGCGTGATGCCAAACACATACACAAAAATGGGTACGGTCAGGATGGACCCGCCCCCGCCTGCCAACCCAATTACCAACCCGACCACAATGGCCGACGCATATCCAAAAATCTCCTGTGTTGTCATACCCGGCTACAAACCTAGTGCGTATGACTCATATCCAAAAAACTAATCGTAGGTTCGCAACGTTATTTGGTTGAAAACACGACGCTCATGATTTTTAAGATTCTTCTGATCGTTATCCTGCTCATTGCCTTTGTGCCACCCGTTCGGCGGTTTTTGTTTTATCTGCTTGTTGGTCGGCAGTTAGTGAAGGAGCAACGTCGGCAGGCCCCCCAGCCCCGTCGCGAGGGCGAAACCCGCGTCGACTATGTCCCCCCCCGGCCCAATACGAACAAAGGGGGTGATTATGTTGATTACGAAGAGATTAAGTAATCAATTCTCCGCTCTATATTTCACGGCCTGCCCGCTCAGCAAATATCCGTTCATGGTTTTGGTGGTGTAGTATTTATACCGCACGTTCACGAGGGCGTCGGCCCCTGCTTTCTGGGCGTCGAGCGATAGTTTGGCCAGTAGTAACTCCTTGTCCTGCATCGTGTTACCCCGCTCGAGCATACGCCCGTCCTCATATTGGCGGGTGGCAACGGGCGTCTCCCGCCGACTCTCCATCTCCTGCAATACCTCATACGGACGCGGAGGGCGGTCGTTCTCATAGAAAATTTCAATCGGGTATTTTGGCCCCGTCGAAATGGGGATCGCGGGCCGGAAGCAGCTAGTAAGGCCGCATAGAAGTAGCCCGATGAGTAGCCAGTTTGCGTTCTTCATTGTACATTTTTCATTTGGTTCAACACCTCCTCCACAACCCTTGGATAGTGGGCATGTTCGAGCAACTGCACCTTGCGGGCCACGTCGTCGGGGGAGTCGGTGGACACCACCGGGCAAGTAGCCTGAAACAGAACGGCCCCCTCGTCGTACTGTTCGTTGACGTAGTGGATCGTGATCCCCGATTCCGTTTCGCCAGCCGCCACAACAGCCTCATGCACAAAATGCCCATACATGCCTTTGCCGCCAAATTTGGGTAATAAGGCCGGGTGAATGTTCACGATCCGGTTTGGAAAAGCCCGCACCAACTGGGCGGGGATGAGCCACATAAAACCTGCCAACACGATCAAATCAATCTCCTGTTTTTGCAGTAGTTCAACAATTCGGTTGGTTTGGTAAAAAGTTGTGCGGTCGAACATCAGCACGGGAGCATGAATCTGACCCGTACCGAAGCCCCCCCGCGCCCGGTCGATAACGCCCGCTTTGGGGTTGTTCGTCAGCACGAGCGAAATCTCGACCTCGACAGAGGCCGCAAAGTGATCGGCGATTTTTCCGGCGTTGGAGCCGGAGCCGGAAGCGAAAAGGGCAATGCGTTGCATGGGGCCAAAATTACGCGGAATTTGTAACTTTGCCCGGATGCCAACCCCCCGTTAAGGTATGTTAACAACTAAAGCACTCCAATTTGCCTATGGCTCCGACAAACGGTTCGCCTTTCCCGACCTGCATTGCGCCGACCGCGAGAGCCTGTTGATATTGGGCCGGTCGGGAACGGGAAAAACTACGTTGCTGCACCTGCTGGCCCTGCTGCTGAAGCCCGAAGGGGGTTCGGTAACAATGAACAACACCGACTTGACGCGCCTGAGCGTGGCCGAAACAGCCGCTTTTCGGGCTAAACACGTGGGTATTGTGTACCAGAAACCGCATTTTGTGAGTTCGTTGTCAGTGCTGGATAACCTGATTTTGGCGAATTATTTGGCCAGTCAGCCACAAAACCGCGAACGGGCGCGCGAACTGGCAAACCAACTGGGTTTCTCGGACCGGCTCGATAAAAAAACGCACCAATTGAGTCAGGGCGAACAACAGCGCGTGAGTATTGCCCGCGCCGTGATGAACAGCCCCGGCGTTATCCTGGCCGACGAACCAACATCGAGTCTTGATGATACCAATACCGACCGTGTTCTGGACCTGCTCCGTCGACAGTCCGAACAAATTGGGGCTAGCCTGATTATTGTCACCCACGACCAACGCCTAAAAGACGTTATCCCGAACCGCGTATCCCTACACACTTCATGAAGTATTTTCTCCTCTTTTTTCTGGTTCTGCCCACGCTGGTAAGTGCCCAACTACCCTCGGCCCGTGTGCGTAAAAAGAAAGATTTTTTGGTCATAATGACCACCGACTTCGGCACGATGAAGTTGCTGCTCCACGACCAAACGCCGAAGCACAAGGCCAATTTTATCAAGCTCGTCAACGACAAGTTCTACGACGGTCTATTGTTCCATCGCATTATGCAGACCTTCATGATTCAGGGGGGCGACCCAAATTCCCGAACGGCTACCGCCGGGCAGGCACTAGGCAGCGGCAATGTGGGTTACAAAATCCCTGCTGAGTTTGTGCCGACCCTGTTTCATCGGAAGGGGGCGTTGGCTGCGGCCCACGACGGAAACCCCGAAAAAGCATCGAGCGGATGCCAGTTTTATGTGGTTCAGGGCCGCACTTGGGACGAAGCCGGTATGCAACAGCAACTAGCCCGGATTCAGAGCATGAATGGACGACCACCGACCCCGGAGCAAACCGACGTGTACCGAACGATTGGCGGAAGCCCCCACCTCGACGGTAACTACACCGTGTTTGGGCAGGTAGTGGATGGCTTAGCCGTGATTGATAGCGTTGCCAAACAGCCCCGCTCATCAAGCAACCGCCCGCTCAAAGACCTCCGTATGACAGTGTCGGGCGAGTGGATCAAGAAGAAAAAATTAGTGAAACAGTATAAAGTACAATTTTAATGCGTATCCTTATCACCGGTGCCAACGGCCTGCTAGGTCAAAAATTAGTGGGTTTGCTGGCTCCCGACCCCGATATCCACCTCATTGCCACCGCCCGTGGCGACAACCGACTGCCTTTTTCAGAAGGCTACACGTATCGTTCGATGGACATCACCAACCGGCAACAGGTACTCAACGTGCTAAGCGAGACCCAACCCGACGCGGTGATCCACGGCGCAGCCATGACCGACGTAGACAAGTGCGAACTCCAGAAAGATGATTGCTGGCTCCAGAACGTAACCGCCGTGGAGCATATCGTAGAGGCCTGCGCCCAAACCGGCGCATTCCTGTGTCATGTTTCAACCGATTTTATTTTCGACGGAGCGGCTGGCCCCTACGACGAGCAGGCCGAGGGAAATCCGATCAGCTTTTATGGCTGGAGTAAGTATGCCGCCGAGACCGTGGTTCGCCGTTCGCCGGTTCGGTGGGGGATTGCCCGAACGGTGCTCGTGTACGGTATTGCCCACGATATGAGCCGGAGCAATATCATTCTCTGGGTGAAAAAATCGCTCGAAGACGGCAAGAATATCCGGGTCGTGACCGATCAGTTTCGCAGCCCGACCCTGGCCGAAGACCTGGCCGCTGGTTGTTCGCTTATTGCCAAACAACAGGCCGAGGGTATCTTCAACATTTCGGGAAAAGAGGTGCTAACGCCCTACGAAATGGCCATTCAAACTGCCGATTATTTCGGCCTCGATAAATCGTTTATCACGCAGGCCGACGGCTCGACGTTCACCCAAACCGCCCGCCGACCACCCCGCACCGGGTTCATTATCGACAAAGCTCGGACGGTGCTGGGCTACAACCCGCACAGTTTTGCCGAGGGGATTGCCTTGTTGGCTGATCAAGTTGCAGCACGGGGATAAACGGGGCCTTTGTCGCCTTTTGGGTGTAGCAACGTTCAACAACATGAAAACCCTTCGCCTTTTCGTCACGCTCAGCTTCGCGCTGCTGTTCTTTATTCCCACGTTTGCCCAACGCTGGACGGCCCAACAGGCCAACGACTGGTACAAAACGCAGCCCTTTCTGGTGGGGGCTAACTTTATTCCGAGCACGGCCATTAATCAACTCGAAATGTGGCAGGCCGAAACCTTCGACCCGGCCACCATCGACCGCGAATTGGGCTATGCCGAGAGCATTGGCATGAACGTGATGCGCGTGTTTCTGCACAATTTGGTTTGGGAGCAGGACGCCGAAGCGTATAAAAAGCGCATTGAGCAGTTTCTGCAAATCGCCGACAAACACAAGATCAAGATCATGTTTGTCTTGTTCGATTCGTGCTGGAACGACGACCCGAAGCTGGGTAAGCAGATGGACCCCGTCACGGGAAAACACAATTCGGGTTGGGTACGCGGGCCGGGTACCAAACGCCTGTTCGACTCGCGCACGTGGGCCGGCCTTGAAGCATACACAAAAGGGGTGTTAACGGCCTTCGGAAAAGACAAGCGGGTGATGACCTGGGATCTGTTCAATGAGCCAAGCAACTCTGGCTACATGGACGCCGTGGTGCCGCTTTTAACGAAAACATTCGCTTGGGCGCAGTCCGTGCGTCCCGACCAACCCATTACGGCGGGCTGGTGGCACGACCACCCCCAATCGAACGAGTTGATGTTTGCGCAGTCGGACGTAATTACGTTCCACAACTACGCCGAAGCTGCCAAGCTGGAAGCGCAGATTCTGGAGCTTCAAAAGCAGTTTGGTCGGCCCTTGATTTGCACGGAGTACATGGCCCGGACGCGCAACAGTACGTTCGAGACCTGTTTACCCGTCTTCAAAAAATACAAAGTGGGAGCCATCAACTGGGGCCTTGTGAAGGGCAAAACCAACACGATCTACGCCTGGGACACGCCAATGCCCGGTGGCGAGGAACCCAAAGTCTGGTTCCACGACATTTTCCGCCCCGATGGCTCGGTGTTCGACCCCAAAGAAACGGCAGTGATTAAGCAGTTGACGACCGGAAAATAGCTAATCGGTCTCGCGCATCAGGGCGTGGAGGTCGAGCGAGCGGGTATACATCTCAAGGCTACCATCGGCTCGGCGCGGCCATTGTTCCTGCGGACGGTCCCAGTACAATTCGACCCCGTTCTGGTCGGGATCGTTGAGGTAAATAGCCTCCGAAACCCCGTGATCCGACGCACCCGTGATGGGGTATTTGGCGTCGATCAACCGTTTGAAAGCCACCGCCAAGTCCCGGCGCGTGGGGTACACAATGGCCGTATGGAACAAACCCGCCGACCGAACGGGTGCCGGTGGAGCATCTTTGCTGTACCAGGTGTTCAAACCGATGTGGTGCCGGGCTGGCGTTCCAGTGGTAGCCCCCCGCCGAGATAAATGCAGCTTGGTCGCCATACATCGAAACGAGGTTGAATCCCAATAAATCACAATAGAAAGCCATTGAACGGGCCAAATCGGCCACTTTCAAGTGTACGTGCCCAATGCGGGTCTGGGTGGGAATGGAGTAGGGGGGAGTCATATGGAGCAAGCCTAAAAACAAATCGGCAGTACACCGTTGCAACACGGTGTACTGCCGACAGAGTTCATTACTTACGTTTGGCTTTAGGAGCCAGGTCGGGCGCGGTTACGCTTGACTCGTTCTGTTCGTACCGGGGCGTTTTGGGCGAACCATGCACCTTGGGTGCTTTCGTGGCTACTTTCTTCGCGTTCTTGTTCTTCTTATCCTGATTCGCCATGTGGTTGCTTTCTATAGACAACACGGGCGAGCCGGAAACGCTTTATTTTGGGAGGGAAAGGGGGAATTGAGAACTCAAATACCTGCCAAATCCCGACAGGTAAATTTGCTCATGGCATCCACAGGTAATTTCTGCCCTTTTCTGCGAACAGCCGCAATAAACGCGTCACAACGGGTTTCATCGAAAAGGCCTGTTGTCAATGCGTGACACAGGAAATCCATTGTGGTCAAGTACACAATTTGGTGTGTCTCACAATACGATTTGATGTCCCGAAGATTACTGCTTGCCAGGATGTCCCTTGTGTATCGGGCAACGGCCATACAAGCACTCTCGCCTACGCCCTTGTCTAATTTGGTTCTGATTCTGAAAAACTCCTTAACTATTTCATGGTTATTTTCGGGGAAGGGAATCACCTCAATCAGTTTGAAATTGACCAGGTTATCGACCGCTTGCTTACGTTCACGCCAACGTTCCAGTTCTGCATAAACCTTATCGAGCAGTTTGACAGGATAAGGGAAGATTTTGGGTAGAGTAAGGATTTCTCCAGCACTTACAAAATGTGATACTACATCCGCATCAACAAGAATAGTTTTAGACATAGTCGGTGGTCAACTCGTTCAGATCGACTCCCAAATCTAACAAAAGTCCGGCATAATGACTTTCCGAGATTTGTTCTGTATCATAAAGTTGACGAGCAATCGCACCATAATCTCCAAGCGTCAGGTTATGATTACCCGCTTCGTATAAGTCGGTTGAGTAGCCATGTTCAATAGCCGACCGCTTAATATTGGACTTAAATTGTTCTCCATATGCGCGATCTATCAAGCCAATCTCTTCTAAGCGAATGAGTAAGGCTTGGCGTGAACAGGAGAAAAACTGTTCAAGGTGCAGAATAGTAGCCAGTGAGATCTGGTTTTTTTCCAACTCATCCCAATCGACAATTTGCATCAACACGCCATCACGCGGGATAAGTAAGTAAGCTGCAAACCAATCGGCATTAAGTTCTTCGGAATCTTTGTAATTGAACTGTCCCGGATTGCACATCTGGGAAGTAAAAACCTTTTGGATAAACAGATGATAAAGCTCGTGACAAATCGTGAAATGTTGCCGAGCTAATATCTGATCACTGTTCACCAGCATAAAACGTTCGGAATGGGCTTTAACCGCCATTCCTGCAAAGCCATCGCTCAACGGTTTAAAAACCGTTTTCACATTTAAGTCCTGCAACAAGCTCCGTAGCCGAATCGGTTGCCGGTCGTTTAAACCGTGAGCTTGCCGAAACTCGCTGGCTAGTTTCTCCAGCGATAGTTTCATGCCTTTCAGTTTAGCTGACATGGCTCAACTGTTTTTTCATTTTCAGATAGTTGTTCACAATACGACGGAATGCCGCAATACTGGTCAGGTCTTCGGCATTCATTGTATCGGCCCGGAAAGCAAACGCCAAATTCGCTTGTTGCTGCGCCCCGTCGGTTTCAAACAGACCGTAGGCATCGATGCCGAACAGGTCGGCTAATTTTTGGAGGTGGTCGGTCGAGACGGGGCGATTTCCGGTTTCGTAGTGGCTAATCATGGCGTGCGAAACGCCCAAATAATCGGCCAATGCAGTTTGGGAAAGAGCCAACCGCTCGCGAAACAGCCGGATGTTCTGCCCGACGGTTTCGTTTTGCGTGTTCATTAGTTGCGTTGGAAGTTAGTAGAGATTGTTACAATAACGACGCAGTTTTGCCTTAGAATCTGCACAAAGTTACGTCATTTTGTAGGCAAAACTACCTTGAAAGCTCTAAAGTTGCCATTTTCTATTAAGTGGCTTGTTACAAACCAAGTAATAGAGTATTAGTTTGCTTTATTATGTAATAAAATTTTCATCCTAAAACCATCCGCTCAATTTCTTCCTTTGCCCCCGAAAAATCACGTCGCACCTGTTGCTGCTGTGCTTGCGCTGATAGATTTCGTAAAGAGTAGTGAAAGGATTCAACTATCATTTTAAAACACATTAAGTTTGTGGTAAACACCATTACCTCTAAACTCAATCAGCCCTTGATCTCTAAGGATTTGCAATTGCTGACGAATCTTTTCTTGGATATGATTATTACTGGGGAAGATGCTTTTCAAACGATTCTCAAATTGATACATCTGTCGCAAGCTAAAAAAATCTGTAGGAACTTCATCTATTATCTTAAGGATCTCAATGAGCCATCTCCGTTTGGGTAGCTCACAGTCCTTCAAAAAGACAGTTTGTTGCCACTGATGGACGACCTCTTTCTTGTTAAGAACCAAGCTATTTTTGATCAAATAGATTCTGCCAGATTCGGGGATTTGGTCGATCAGTATGTTACAACCAACCCAACCTGCTCTCTTTGCTGTTAAGCTCAACGGTTTACGTTGCTCTATAATGAATTCCGTGAAATAATAATTTGGTACGGCAATGAGATCATTTACCTTCAACTGATTGGTGTAGCTTAGAAAGAGGAAGTTTGGATTGGCATCACTTTTTATGCGAGTAATCATTGTTCCATAAGCTCCATCATTAATTTTATTTTTTATAGCCCCTTTTTTGCTTTTCAGTTCAAAATCAACATGGCAATTTGCACATCCAAAATCTCTAACTGGATCGTTATTAGGGTACTTCGTCAAAATATCGTGACCACATGATGGGCAGTAAAGATTGTTGGTAGCCCAATGCTCACTGAGCACACGGATTTTCTGGGAAGGACTAGGATAGGATACTGCCAAGCTTACATCAAAGAAAATGTCCATATATACAAAATAAATATAACAATTTGAATTGTTTGTGAAAAAAATAGAACATACAAGGTACAGTGTTCGAAAAGCAGTTTTTGAACTCTCACCGCACCTTCTCAAATACAAACAAATCGCTGAACGCCCAGGCCCCGTCTTTTGGGGTGCCTCGCTGAATGACGAGTTGATTTCGAGGTCGCCGTTCGTAGTTAATGCGGATGGACCCGTCTTCCTTCTCAAACACGGTGCGGTCTTTCTCGGCCCGGATGAAGCGGTAGCGGTCCATTTTGTCCTTTTCCTCCACGCCAATCATGCCGGGTTTGAAGTGCTTCACCATTGCCACCGGCCCTGCGTCGCTTTGCTCGAACACGAATAGCTCGTACAGAGCAGGCTTGTTGTCTTTCATCATGCGGATGTAGCCCACAATATTGCCCGCTTCGGGGGCTGTCCACGATGCTTCTATAGGGCCGCCGTTGTAGGTGCCGCGCCAGTGGCCTTCGAGCAGAGCTACGTCAGTGAGGGAGCCGGATGGCGCGAGGGTAGTTTGAGCGTAGGTAGCCTGCAAACCAATCAGTAAAAAGAGCAGGAGCGGATAGCGGAGGGTCATATAATTTGATTTAAGTCGGTTCGGAATTGAAGCCAACAAGCAGTTTGTGTCAACAACAACTCGAACCATCAGGAAGGGCTATTGAGCATCTTATCAAAGTCGGCTTGTGTGTAGCCCTTTTCCTGAACAACATGATCTACCTCTTGCTTCAGTAAAGAGGAATAATGCTTTACCAAAACACGACGTAGCTCCAAAATTTGTTCTTCTGATAACCCCCGGTCAAATAGGCGCATCAAGCTGATCTGTAAAGAGTTGAGGTTTGAATGCTCTCCATAGTAATACTTTTATTACACTAAACAAGACGGTTATCAGCTCCGTTTCATTGCTACTCTTCCCAACAACAACGCCAGCCCCATAAACGCCAGTGCGCCCAGAAGCATGTAGCCGCCTTCGCCCAGCGCACCCGCCAAACCGTGTTCAAGCGAGATGCGGGCCAGCGCATTAAAGATTCCGTCGTTGACCGAGAGCAGGGCCACACCAACACCCGCCAACGCTCCCCCGGCCACCAGGCCCGTGGCAAACAGGTTGCCTTTGCCCAGATCGGCATCTTCCTCTACGGTGTTGGTACGCTTGGCATTCCAATCCACAATGGCTTTGACAAGACCTCCGGCGAAGATGGGCAGGGTAGTCGACAGAGGTAGATACACCCCTACCGCGAACGCCAGCGCACTCACACCGACTAGCTCAAACACAAACGCCAGAAACGCGCCGACTAACACAAACTGCCAGTCGAGGTTGAACGAGAGCAGGCCCTTGATGAGGGTGGCCATGAGCGTGCCCTGCGGAGCCGGAAATTTGTCGGAGCCAATCGCATGGGTGATGCCCTGCGCGACGAGGTCGGGGGTGGGCGTGTCCAGAATTTTGACCGTCGCGCCAATTACAATTGATGATACAATCACCCCAATAAACAAGGCTATCTGCTGGTATTTGGGCGTGGCACCTACAATATAACCCGTTTTCAGGTCCTGCGAGGTGGCCCCGGCGGAGGCAGCCGCGATGCAAATCATGCCGCCCACGACCAACACAGCGGGTTCGTAAACCTGCCCCGTGAGGCCGAACGCAATGAAAATGAGCGAGGTACCCATGATGGTGGCAATCGTCATGCCCGATACCGGCGACGACGACGAACCAATCAGCCCCACAATCCGGCTCGCGACCGTCACGAAGAAAAAGCCAAATACAATCACCAATACGCCGATCAGGAGTTTGGTCAACAGCGAATCGCCCGGAATTTGGGGTAAAACGAGCATCAGAGCGACCAGCGCGATGCTGCCAAACACAACCACCTTGATGCTCAAATCCTGCTCCGTGCGACGGGTGGTTCCGCCAGCGGCTAACTCCAATCCTTTACCGCCACCAAAGCTCGATTTAAAGGACGACACAATGGTTGGGATCGTTTTCAGCAGCGTCATGAAGCCCCCCGCCGTAACGGCACCGGCCCCGATTTGCCGAATGTAGGCCCGATATACGGCGGCTGCGGTGTTGGAGAAAGTCTTGGTTTCGGGATTCCAGCCGCCACTACTACCACCGCCAGCCGTTTGTAAATCGGTTAGATAGCCAAGTTTAACTAGCTGTCCGGCAATCACTTCGCCCGGAACCAGCGACGACAGCAGCGGAATCAACCCCAACCAGGCCAGAATGCCCCCGCCAACCAACACCGCCGAAATCCGAAACCCGACAATGTAGCCCACGCCCAAATACTCCGGCGTGATTTCGCCCGAGACCTGCGCCGACGGAAAGTAGCGGTTCGTTTGTTTCGTGGCCCACACTGGCACCTCGGCAATCACGTGCAACACCTTTTGCAACAGCGCATAGACCAACGCAACGCCCAGGCCCTGATAAGCGGTTTTGGCAAAGTCGCCCCCGCGCTCACCGGCAATCAGCACCGACGCACAGGCCGTGCCTTCGGGGTAGGGCAGGGTGCCGTGTTCCTGCACAATGAGCGACCGACGTAATGGAATCATCATGAGCGTTCCGACCAGTCCACCCAGAATGGCCAGCGTCAGGATCGTCCAGTAGTTGAAAAAATCGGCCCCGATGCCCCCGGTCAGGAACAGGAACCCCGGCAACGTAAACACCACCCCCGACGCGATACTCTCGCCCGCTGAGCCGGTAGTTTGGATAATATTGTTTTCGAGAATGGTCGTGTTCAGAAACCGCCGTCCGAGCGAGATCGCCAGCACCGCAATCGGAATTGAGGCCGACACCGACAACCCGGCTTTCAGGGAAAGATAAACCGTTGCCGCCCCAAACAGAACCCCAAACAGGGCACCTGTGATAACGGCTTTTAGGGTGAACTCGGCAGGCGACTGATTGTCGGGGATGTAGGGCTTAAAATCGGACATAGGAGATTTAGGTTTTCGGGGTCAAGTTATGGGTTTGTGACACACAAAAAAAACCGGAACCACCTCTGGCTCCGGCTCAAACTCCCAAACAAATAATCAAGCTATAGCAAGTTCCACCGTATTGGGCTTGGAGACGCTTTTTGACGCATTCATAATTTCTATACCCACAACAAAACCATTGGCATCGTAGTCTATGACAAAGCCCGGTTTTTCCTCATCGCTCTCTTCAATGGCCGCGTCTGTCAACTTAATGTACAGAATATCAACCTCCCGGTCATAGTTCACTTTCATAGTATTTACTTATTTTCAACGTTTTGTAAACTGACTTTACAACGTTCGGGTCTTTAAGCGTATTAACAAATACCCGTACTAAATAAGTGCTATTCTCTGGGAAATTGATGATCGACTGGAAAACTTTTTGGCCTTCTTCGCCAGTTTTGTCATCTACTATTTGATCTGGATTAGAAAGTATTTCACGAATCATGAGTTCGGTGATGGCTCTTTCGGTTGCTCTTTCTATTACGTGTTTTGATAATTTATATTCTAAGTGTTTCATTATTAATAAGTTAATAAATTAAAAATAAGCACGCCGTGTTTTCTTGGTATAACCACGACGTGCCCTACTATTCATACATATAGACACCTTCTGCTTTCACTAAAAATCTTCCTCCATCGAGAACATTTTCTTCTCCTCCACCACAGTTTCCTCAATCGCCACGCCCGACTCGGCTTGTTGGGCTTTGGCCCGCATGGCCTTGAACTTGTCCATAACCATAGGTCGCTGATACTCGCCCACGCGCTTCTCGAAGAAGTTAGTCTTGCCCTGTAGCGAGATCATATCCATGAAGTCGAAAGGGTTTGCCACATTGTAGATCTTCTTCAGGTTCAACGACGTCAGCAGGTGGTCGGCCACAAACTCGATGTATTGCTTCATTAGGTTCGCGTTCATGCCGATAAGCGAAACAGGCAGCGCGTCGGTTACGAACTCCTGCTCAATTTCTACGGCGTCGCGAACGATCTGATACAGTTGACCCTCATCGAGTTTATTCTGAATGTGGTCGGTGTAGAGCATACAGGCGAAGTCGCGGTGCAGTCCCTCATCGCGTGAGATCAGCTCGTTCGAGAAAGTCAGACCGGGCATAAGGCCACGTTTCTTGAGCCAGTAGATCGAGCAGAATGAGCCTGAGAAGAAAATCCCTTCCACGGCCGCGAAGGCAATGAGCCGCTCGGCAAACGAACCGTTGTCGATCCAGCGCAACGCCCACTCGGCCTTTTTTTGCACACACGGAATGGTGTCGATAGCGTTGAGAAGTCGGTCTTTCTCGCTCGAATCTTTAATGTAGGTGTCGATCAGCAACGAATAGGTCTCCGAGTGGATATTCTCCATCATTACCTGGAATCCATAGAAGCACTTGGCCTCGGCGTATTGTACCTCCGAAAGAAAATTGACCGCCAGATTCTCGTTCACGATCCCGTCGCTTGCTGCGAAAAAAGCCAGCACGTGCGAGATAAAATGGCGTTCGCCGTCGTTCAGGCCTGCCCAGTCTTTCAGGTCCTGCCCCAAGTCAATTTCCTCGGCTGTCCAAAACGAGGCTTCGTGGGTTTTATAAAACTCCCAAATGTCCCAGTGCTTAATGGGAAAAAGCACAAATCGGCTTTTGTCTTCTTCTAAGATTGGTTCAATTGCGGTTGACTGTACCATGCAGATGTATGCGTTATAGGCGTGTAAAAACTTGTCCAGAAATCGTCGAGTTAAAGCCCTTTCTAACCCACGATTCTTCAAAAGTAGCGATTTTTAGGCACCATCAAGCAACCCTATACGTAGCGGTGCGTCTAAAGCCAACCTCCTTTTTTTGTAAGCCCTACGGAATCAGCCGGTTGAATTTTTCAGAAGCAATGTGGTTCTTAGAAATATACTACAAAAAAAATCTCTGTCTGATACTCAACGTTTTGTGAACGATATGCTCTGTTATCTCTACAGGCAATACCCCCTTTTACCTTAACTTTGTGTCATAACCCTCAGTTCATTACCAATGCCGATTAGTGCTGTTATGATTACGCTCAACTCCGAGCGATTGCTGCCCGCCGTACTCGACGCCCTAACCTGGTGCGACGAGGTGGTTATAGTCGACTCGGGCAGTACCGATCAAACGCTGTCGATTGCCCAGGAGAAGGGAGTGCGGGTGCTGCATCGCGACTTCGACGGCTTTGGTACGCAGAAAGGCTATGCTGTGGCACAGGCCAAAAACGATTGGGTATTCGTGGTCGATGCCGACGAGGTGGTTACGCCCGAACTTCGCGATGAAATCAGGAGTCGGGTGGGGCAGGAGCCAGGTGTAGCGGGGTACAAGGTGCCTATTTCGCTTATTTTTCTGGGACGACTCATGCGGCACGGGGGCGAATTCAAAATGCCCCACCTACGGTTGTTCAATCGGACGTTTGGCACCTACAACACCCGGCGCGTGCATGAAGACGTCGAACTCGCGGGGGGGCGGGTGCCCACCCTCGCCAACCATATGCTGCACGACAGCTACGGGTCGTTACATGAGTATTTTGAGAAGATGAACCGCTACACCACCGCCGGAGCGCGTGACCTACAGGGGCGGGGCAAGCGGGCATCGCTAGGGCAGGTGATTGTGCGGTTGCCATTCACATTTCTGAAAGAATACTTGCTGAAAATGAACCTGTTAAATGGGTATTCGGGGTTCGTATGGTCGTTGTTTTCGGCTATGTATCCCGTGGTGAAATATGCCAAACTGCATGAGTTGCAACAAAAAAGGCCGCTCCCGGAAGAACGGCCCTCACGCCTGTATGTAAACAGAACCTAAATCGGTTCCGGGTAGAGCCTAGAAAAGATCTTTAATGTCAATGCGTCGGTGCAACTGATCTTCATTTTTGAGGGGTAACACTACCACTACCCGACTCTCTTCGTGGATAGCCTCAATCTGATCGGCCTCCACAAACGTCGGGATGTCGAGCACACGCAGAAACATCGGAACGGCCAGTCGCTGCGAGTTACCACCGGGGTTCAGTATGTCATCGTCCTGCCGATTGGCGGTGCCAACAAGCAAGGTGTATAGCACTAACTTATTTCCTTCGACCAGTACATTAAATGAACTGGCACTGACGCCGGGGGCCGACAACGTGATGACGAGCCGATCTTCTTCGCGCTCTACATTCATCGTTGTCATGCTCGAACCGCCGTAGAGCGTATTGAGCAGGTCAATCTGACCTCCCGTTCCGCTGAACACATTTTCTATCCCTCTCATCGGTATCTGTCGTTTACTGTTCAAGTAATCAAGACTACTCAAATGCCGTGCCTTGCTTGTTTGGGACCAAAAACCACGCCAAGCTGACAGGAATAATTGCCAGAAACAGCGTTTATCCGTCGTTTTGGCGTATTTTTGGCTGTTTTGCATCAGATAAAAAAATAAATAAAAGCCAATGTGGGGTTTTGTAGCGTTGCTTTTTGGGGTGTTTGTGTGGCTAATCTTCCACAGCCAACGCCCCAGCCTGCGGGTGCTGATGTACCATAAAGTGGCCGATACCAACCCCGATTTTTTGACCGTTACCACCGTCCAACTTCGTCAGCACCTGCACCATCTACAGCAGGCGGGCTACCAGTTTGTGTCGCTGCCTGACGTGCTCTGCGCCTTATCGAACAACACAGGGGATCGGATAAACCCCCGTGCTGTACTGCTCACCTTCGACGATGCCTATAAAAATAACCTCACCCACGCTCTCCCCGTTTTAGACGAGTTTGCGGTGCCAGCCGTTATTTTTGTGCCCACGGCCTTTGTGGGCGGCACCAACGAGTGGGACGGTGGAACAGACGCGATTATGACGGGCGACGAACTTAAAAGTCTCGTAAACAGAGGGATAAACTTGGCCTTTCATTCACACCAGCACCTGAACTACAAACACGCTTCACCCGAAAGAGCAGCGCAGGACCTGGAAGCCAACGTTCGAGTAGCTGACGAAATGAGTTTGCCCATGACACCCGCGTTGGCGTATCCGTACGGTGGTCGCCCGAAAGACCCCGAGCAACGCCGGGCGTTGTACGAGACTCTGGAACGGTTGGGCATCCGGGCCGCGTTCCGAATCGGGAACCGACTTAACCCGCTGCCCCTCCGTAACGTTTACGACCTCAACCGGATCGACATTCGCGGGACCGACTCGTTCGCGACGTTCAAACGGAAAGTGAAATGGGGAAAAATAGTATAAAGATTCTGAACGCTGGACAAACTACACTGTCTAACGTCCAACATCCAATATCCAACGTCATGCATATTAAGTTAGGAACTCGCGCCAGCCGGCTGGCTGTTTGGCAGGCCGAATACATACAAACGCTGCTTCGGGCCGGGGGGCTTACCTCCGAGCTTGTCCTGATCGAAACCAAAGGCGATCAGATTCTGGACCGCTCGCTGGCCAAAATTGGTAGTAAGGGCGTGTTTACGCAGGAGTTGGAAGATGGGCTTCGGGCGGGCACTATCGACATAGCCGTGCATAGTGCCAAAGATTTGCAGTCGTCGCTGCCGCCCGATTTGGGCATCATTGCGTTCACCGAGCGCGAAGGAGCCAATGATGTGCTGGTGAGCCGTAACTCCGCGCTCTCGCTCACCAGTGGGCAGGCGTTTGTGGTGGGCACGTCCTCCACGCGCCGGGTGGCGTTGCTCAAACACTATTGCCCGCACATCAAGGTGGTCGATATGCGGGGAAACCTGCAAACCCGGCTCCGCAAGATGGACGAGGGGCAGTGCGACGCGCTCCTGCTGGCCTACGCGGGTGTTCACCGGATGGAATACGACGACCTGATTGCCGAACACCTGTCTGTCCGTGAGTTTACGCCCCCCGTGGGGCAGGGTAGCGTGGCCCTCGAAGCCGCCGATACCCTGCCGCTCGATAAGCTCGATGCCATCCGAAAACTCACCAACCACGAACCCACCGAAACCTGCCTCAAAGCCGAACGCGCCTACCTGCGTCGACTCGAAGGGGGATGCAGTATTCCGGTGTTTGCATTAGCGACACGGGTGGGTGAAGAGGTGTCGCTAACCGGCGGCATCATCAGCCTCGACGGAACCGAACTTCTGCGCGAAACCTTCGTTGGTCCCCCCGCCCAAGCCGAGCAGCTAGGCCGCCAATTGGCCGAACACGTGTTGGCCGTAGGTGGCGAGGCCATTTTGGATTCTATTCGTGAACGCTTATAAACCACAACCCCTAATGACCATTCGCCTTGCCGAAACCGAAGCCGATTTGCTTCGCTGCCTGCCCGCCCTGCTTGCCCTGCGCCCACATTTGACGAACGAGACTGCCTTGCCGATTCTTATCGAGCAACGGGCCAATGAGTCGTACGACGTGGCGTTTGTCGATACGGGCGATGGACCCGCGCCCGCCGTAATTACCTACCGCCGACAAACGATGCTGTTTTCGGGTAAGACAGTGTATATTGATGACCTGAGTACCTTGCCCGAAGCGCGTGGACATGGTTATGCCGGGGCCCTGCTCGACTTTGTGATCGAAAAGGCCCGCGAATGGGGGTTTCAGACAGTCTCACTCGATTCGGGTCATGGCCCCGACCGGGCCAACGCACACCGGCTTTATCTGAATAAACGATTCCGTATCAGCAGTCATCATTTCTCATTAACGTTGTGAGCTTTAACACAGATTTTTGTCATCCCGACGAAGGAGGGATGACAAAAATCTGTGTTAAAGCTCCGTTCACTCTGTGTTAAAAACAAAATGAACCTCTTCAAAATCAGTTGGAGTAACCTCCGCGACAAGCCCCTGAGCAGTTTCCTGAGCGGACTGCTCATGACCCTGGGTATTGCCATTATCTCGTTGCTGCTGTTGCTGAACAAGCAACTAGACGAGCAGTTTCGGAAAAATATCCGGGGCATCGACATGGTGTTGGGCGCGAAGGGAAGCCCATTGCAACTGATTCTGTCGAGCATCTACCAGATCGACTCGCCCGTGGGCAACATCCCCCTGGCCGAGGCCGAACGCCTGACCCGCAACCCAATGATCAAAACGGCCATCCCGCTGGCTCTGGGCGACAATTACCGTTCGTTTCGGATTGTGGGCACGGACAAAAAATACCTCGATCATTTTGAAGTCACGGTGGCGCAGGGTAAGGTATTCGGGGCTGATCTTGAGTGTGTTATCGGTGTGAAG
Source organism: Cytophagales bacterium (assembly GCA_004292855.1). Taxonomy (GTDB): domain Bacteria; phylum Bacteroidota; class Bacteroidia; order Cytophagales; family Spirosomataceae; genus Rudanella. Next base: position 15,945 of record RDXN01000076.1, on the reverse strand, counting down.
GTAGCGCAGGCGACAGGCCTTAAATTGGGTGATCAGTTTGCCGGATCGCACGGGCTGGATGCTGAGGGCGAGGTTCACGATAACGTAAAATACAAGGTGGTGGGTATTCTAAACCCCAGCAACTCCGTAGCTGATCAACTCATTTTAACGCCCGTGTCGAGCGTGTGGGCCATTCACGAGCACGAAGAGCATGAGGGCGAAGAGCATAGCGAAGGTGCTGTTGAGGAAGAGCATGATCATGAAGGAGAAGCGCACGAAAACCACGGACATGAAGAGGAGCGCGAGATTACGAGCATGTTGATTAAGTTTCGTAATCCGCTCGGAATGATGTTAGCACGGGGCATTAACGCCAACTCTAAACTTCAGGCTGCCATGCCGCAAATTGAAGTAAACCGCCTGTTCGAGTTGCTCGGCGTGGGCGTCGAGACGTTGCAGTATCTGGCTTTGGCTATTATTCTGGTGGCGGGTATTAGTGTATTCGTGTCGCTCTACAACTCACTCAAAGAACGCCGGTACGAGATGGCCCTGATGCTCTCGATGGGGGCCACCCGTGCGCAACTGTTCCTCATGCTTTTGCTGGAAGGCTTAGTACTAGCCTTAATTGGCTTCATAGCTGGCCTGCTCATCAGCCGACTGAGCCTGTGGGCCATTTCTGGCTATGTACAGGGCAGCTACCACTACAATCTGGACAATTTCGGAATCCTGACCGAAGAGTGGTACATTCTCGGCGCGGCCATTGTGATTGGCTTAGTTGCCGCTGCACTCCCGGCATTGGGCGTTTACCGCATGAACATCTCGCGGACGTTGGCAGAGGAGTGATTTCCAGCTTTCTTCCGGCCCTTCTTCTCTTCTTTCTTGGCCTTCTTCGCGAGGTTGATGGAATCAGGGCGTTCTTCGAGCGGGATAGACTCGCCCAGCAAATCGCGCAACACCACCGACGCGCAGGTGCCCCCGAAGGCTGCGGGCAAATATGACATGGTGCCGTAGGCCGAGCGTTTGAAGTTGCTGCCGTCGGTCATCACCAACGACTCCTTGCGCACTGGCTCAATGCTAAACACCGACTTGATACCCGGCCCCACCGACAGTCGTCGGAGTCGTTTGCGCACATATTGAGCCATGCTGCATTCCCACGTATCGAACAGGTCGGTTACGCGCAGCATCGTAGGGTCGAGCTTGCCACCGGCCCCCATCGAACTCACAGTGGGCAGTTTTCGGGCGTAGGCCGCTTGAAGCAGGGTGAGTTTGGGGGTAATGCTGTCTATGCAGTCCATCACGTAATCGTAGGGGCCAGCATCGAGTAGGTCTTGTACCATGCCGGGCCGGATAAAATCTTCAATTACGCGCAGATCCAGTTCTGGGTTGATAGCCCGGAGCCGTTCAGCCATGAGCTGGGCCTTCGATTGGCCGTGGGTGGTGGCGAGGGCTGGCAGTTGGCGATTGCGGTTTGTGGGGTCCACCACGTCGCCGTCGACAATGGTTAGGGTGCCGATGCCCGCGCGGGCCATGAATTCGGCGGCAAACGAACCAACCCCTCCTAAGCCCACAATTAGCACGTGGGCGCGGGTCAGGCGGTCGATGCCAGTCTCGCCCACGAGCAGTTGCGTGCGCGACAACCAGGAACGGTCTTGCATGAAAGTCAGATAAGTACGGAGATACGAGTCGCAAAGATACGACGCCCCATCGCTACAGCCCAAACACCCGTTGAGCATTCCCCCAAACCTGCTCCGTCAGCCTCTCCATCGACCAACTTAAACACTCGGCGGCTGCTTCGTAAATCAACTCAATCGATACATCTGCATCGTCGGTTTCGAGCAGAATACGGTCGGGGGGAGTGGCTTGCAAAATGGTCCGGGCAGGTGAATTGGGCCGAAGCAGGGCTGCGCCAAACGAGGCATACAGACCCACGTTGAGTAGGGGTTTTACAACCGACAGCCTGTTGTTAATGCCGTGCAGCACCCAAGATTGGGTGGTTTTCAGGCGTTTGCGGGTTGCTAACACTTCTGCAAAAGCCCGAACGCAGTGGATGATAACGGGCTTTTTAATGGTCTCACTGAGAGCAATTTGCCTTTCGAAAACGGTTTGCTGTTTGGGTAAAGATGCCCCCCGCAGCCGGTCGAGGCCACACTCGCCAATGGCCCGTACGTTGGGCAATGCGGCCCATTGCCCCAATAAAGCCATTTGTTCATCAACTGCGTCGATGTACCACGGATGAATGCCTATCGAACAATAAGATAGCTCAGAAACAGGTGACCCCATTTTCCCCACGATCACGTTCTGAATCGAAACCGCGTTCGTGTTGGGCGGGTGGAGCCGGTGCGTATGAGCGTCGACGAAACGCATCAGAGCCATTTGTCGAGCGTTCGCAGGCTCTCCACGTTGTGAACGGGCGCGAACCCATCCAGAAACGGCATGGCCGCAGCCATCCCCGACACGCTCGGCTCAAACGACGGATTACCCGCCAACGGATTCAGCCAGACCAGTTTGCGTGCTCTGGCTTTGATGCGGGCGAGCGAGTCGGCCAGCACGTCAATGTCGCCTGTGTCCCAGCCGTCGCTCAGAATAATGACCAGCGTTTCGTTGTTGACCAGTCCCAGATATTCGTCGGCGAAGGTTTGGAGCGAGGCCCCGATGCGGGTGCCGCCCCCCCAGCCAGTGGTGGTCTCAGCGAGTTCGCGCAGAGCCTCGTCGAAGGGATGGTTTTTGAGGGCGGGGGTAATGCGGTGCAGGCCCGTACTGAACACAAACGTGTCGATCTTGCGGTAGACCGTCTGGAACGCGTACAAAAACTGAATCAAGAACGTACTGTAGAGGTCCATCGACTGGCTCACATCGGCCAGCACGACCACGCTGAGGGGATTTTTGCGGGGTTTTCGGTAGGCCAGTTCGATCATTTCGCCCCCGCGCCGGAGATTTTTGCGGAGCGTTCGGGGCAGGTCGAACTGCCGGGCGGAGTGGGTTTTCCGGTAACGTCGGTTGGCGCGTCGGGCCATCGCGAGCGACAACTCCCGCACACGCTGCATGACCTCGGCCAGATCGTCGGTCGCGACGAGCGAGAAATCTTTCTGGCTCAGGTTTTCCTGTACCGAATAGGTGCGGAGTTCGGTTTCCTTGCTCGGTTTGTTGCCATACAGCCACGATTTAAGCTGGTTAAAATCGGGGCCTTGCTTCGGCTTTTGCTGTTGGCGTTTGTTCGGGTCGTCTTTAATCTTGGAATCGACCGCCGATTCAAGTTCTTTCCAGTACTGCGAAAACAACTTGTCGAACGAAGCCTGATCCTGCACCCGTCGGCACAACACCGTTCGCAGGGCCAGCCGGAACCCCTCGCGGTCGGCCATGTCGATCTGTGCCAGGGCCAGCAGGGCCGTAGCCTCCTCGTCGGGGCCAATGCCGAGGCCGTTTTCCCGCAGGAATCGGCAAAAGGCCACGATGTTGTGGGAGAGGGTCGTTCGGCGGGTGATCATGGTGAAACGGCTAATTCATAAGTTTTTCCCGCAGTTTGACGAGATCTGTCGTGTTGTAAATGCGCCTAAACCGTTTAGCCTTCAATCCTGTACATAAAGGCTTATCCCCTGTCCAAAGACCGGCTTTCAGAAATTTTGCTAGCGCGACGAAATCGACATCATCTTCGTCTATATCGGAAACCAGACTGGCCGATTGTTGCCAGACAGAAGCCGGAATCAACGCTTCGTCGATGAACGTAAGACGAGTTAGTAGTCGCTCGTAAGCGGTTTCCAACTCAAAATCGGTCAGCTTTGAAATCTTTTTCAGTTTGTCCCAATGCTTACGTATTTCCTGACGCATGTAGGAACTACTATAAAAGGTGAAAATCGTTGATGAATTGAAAATCAAATCCCCAATAGTGCCCTGTGTATTGAGCAGACAAGAGAAGATGATGTTTGTATCAACAACAATTTTCTTCATTTAGATAAGCGTTCTTTATTGCGTGACCACCACCCCTTCTTAACCTCACTAGCTAATTCATCAACCTCCTCCTGAGTTGCTTTCGAGTTGGTTGTTGCCTCTTTGTATACCAGATAATCGACAAGGCGTTGTAAACCTGTGACGTCTACCGAAGCTGGCAAACGAATAATCACCTCGTTGGATGTCCGTTCGATAATCATAAACGTGTCATTTTAGGACAAGATAAAGAATTTAACCGGCAAAGGGCCACGATGTTGTGGGAGAGGGTCGTTCGGCGGGTGATCATGGTTATTCGCCAGCGACCAGTTTGTTATTCAAAATAAGCGACAGGGCCATACCGGCCACAATGCCCGACACGATGAGCGTCCAGGTGCGCTTGCTCGATCCTAACTTCTCGATGGCCAGCCACGCTACCAGCAGCACCAACGCAACAATCACCAATTGCCCCAGTTCCAGCCCGATGTTGAACGCCAGCAACGGCTCCACAATGCTCATTTCGCGCCCCAACAGGCTCCGCAGGTAGTTAGAGAAACCCAGCCCGTGAATCAGTCCAAAAACTACCGCCAACCCATACCGCGACCACGGCCGCTCGGCCCGCTTCCCGACATCGAACTGACTCCGTCGCTCGTCGTGGAAAAAGTTGACAATGGCCGTGATTAGAATTGTGATCGGGATGAGCAGTTCGACAACGTCGGTGCTGTACTCCACAATGCGCAACGTAGCCAGGGCCAGCGTGATGGAGTGTCCAATGGTGAAGGCCGTAATCAGAATCAGCACCTGCCGCCACTGCCGAATGGTGTAAATGGCGCACAGGGCAATCACAAACAGGATATGGTCGTAGCCGCCGGGGTCGGTAATGTGGTCGAAGCCGAGGCCGAGGTAAATGGAGAAATCAGACATGTTTTCAGATAACAGATAACAGCGAGCAGTGTTCTAAATGCAAAGATGCCAGCATTTTTGAAAACTGTTCACTGTTGGCTGTTCGCTGTTATCTGTCAACTTCCCCCATCACAATATCAATAGACCCCAAAATGGCGATCAGGTCGGCGATCATGGTCCCCCGGCTGATTTCGGAGAGGATCGAGAGGTTGTGAAACGAGCAGGCCCGGCACTTACAGCGCACCGGCACATCGGATTTGCCGTCGGTGCGGAAAAAGAAACCCAGTTCGCCTTTCGCGCTTTCGCCCCGCACGTACACGTCCATCGCTTTGGGCCGGATTTTCTTGGGCAATAGGGCGTGCGGGTCAAATTCGCGGGTGCGTTTGTGCGGGCCGGTGAGTTGGTCGAGGCATTGGCTGATGATCTTCAGCGACTCGCGGCACTCCCGAACGCGTACGTAGTTGCGGTCCCAACTGTCGCCTACGGTCCCCACCGTACCTGTGCCAATCGGAATCTCGAAATCGAGTTCGGGGTAGACCGAGTAGGCATCGACCCGGCGCAGGTCGTAGCGCAGGCCCGACCCGCGCAACACGGGGCCGGTGCAGCCGTAATTGATGGCCACGTCGAGCGGCAACACGCCCACGTTGGCGGTACGTTTAACAAAGATTTCGTTGTGAACGACCAATTCTTCCAACTCGCTCAATTTGGGCGCGAGGTAGGTGACGAGTTCGCGGCAACGTTCCTCAAAACCAACGGGCAGGTCGTAGAACAGGCCCCCAACCCAGATGTAGTTGTAGAGCATTCGGGCACCGCTCACCCATTCGAGCATCCGCTGAATATGCTCACGGTCGCGCATGTAGTACAGAAACGGCGTGTAGGCCCCAATGTCGATGGCGTAGGTGCCGATAGCGACAAAGTGCGAGGCAATCCGGTTCAGTTCGGCCACCAGCACCCTGATATATTCGATGCGTTTGGGGAGGTCGCCCGCGATACCCAGCATCTTCTCCACGCCCATCACAAACACGTGTTCGGCGTTCATGGCGGCCAGGTAATCGAGCCGGTCCACAAACGGAATCGTCTGGTTAAACGGCAGCGACTGCGCGTGTTTTTCAAAACACCGGTGCAGGTAGCCCATGTGCGGCACCACATCAACGATAATTTCGCCGTCGGTGATCACCTCAAGCCGCAACACGCCGTGCGTGGAGGGGTGTTGCGGCCCCATGTTCAGAATCATCTGCCCCTCGCCCAAGTCGTCGGGCGCGTATCGGTTAGTCTCCGAGGTTAGGAGCAACTCGCCCGACGTCATCGGGGTTGCGTTCGTGAGGCCCGCGCCGGGGGTATAGTCGATGGATTGTGTGACGGTCATTTGTAGGGCAAAAATAACAGGTGGTGGTGTGTTTGGGTGTTATCTCCTTTTAATATCTCACTCATCCGGTATTTACCTCAACTCAATAGCTTTGCAGGTCATTCCCCTTGCGGCTACTCTTGATGAAAAAAAGCGTTCTTTTCCTGCTGTCGTTCGTTCTCCCGACTCTTACCCTCGCTCAAACCGTGACCGTATCGGGAACGGTCGAGGATACCAAACGCAAGATGCCGCTGGCGTTTGTGACAGTCACGGTGTTGCTACCTACCGACAGTAGTTTCGTGACGGGGGCCATTACCAACGAAGCCGGTCTGTTCACGCTGGCGGGTATCAAAAGCGGCAATTACCTGCTCAAACTCTCCTACGTGGGTTACGAGACCCGCATCCAATCCATGCGGGTGGGCCAACTTAGCTCGTTTCTAAACCTGGGGGTGATCGACCTGACCGAGTCTGCGGCCCAACTGGGCGAGGTAACGGTGACGGGTCAGCAACAGGGAATTGCCAACGCGCTGGACAAGAAAACATTTACCCTAGCCGACAACATCAGCCAAACGGGCGGCTCGGCTCTGGAAGCCATGAAAAACCTGCCCGGCATCACCGTCGACAATGGGGGACAGGTATTGTTGCGCGGCAACGACCGCGTGGCCGTGCTGATCGACGGACGGCAAACAGCCCTTACCGGCTTTGGTAACCAGGAGGGGCTGGACAACATTCCGGCCTCGGCCATCGACCGGATCGAGATCATCAACAACCCTTCGGCCAAATACGACGCTAACGGCAACGCGGGCATCATCAACATCATTTACAAGAAGAACAAGCAAGAGGGCTTCAACGGAAAAATTGGCCTGACAACGGGCCTAGGTGCATTGTGGGTGAAACAGGCGAACTTTCCGGGGATTCGTCCGCAGTATCGGGCCACGCCCAAAATCAATCCTTCTATCTCATTGAACTACCGCAAGAATAAGGTGAATCTGTTTTTCCAGGGCGATAACCTGTACACCCAAACGCTTAACAAAAACGAGTTTGCCGACCGCTATTACGACACTGGGCAAGTAGTCAGGCAGCAACTCAAGCGCAACCGAAACACCAACATCATCACCGGCAAGGCGGGCCTTGACTGGTTCATCGACCCCAACAACACCCTGACGGTTTCGGGGCTGTTTAGCAGCGAGAAGATCATCGACCGGGGCGACCAACCGTTTCTCAACGCCAACCTAACCGAACGACAACGGCTGTGGCAGTTTCTGGAAGACGAACTGAAAACGACCGTAACGGCTACCGCAGCCTGGCAACACAAGTTCAAACAACCCGGTCGAGTGTTCAATCTCGGTTTTAACTACACCTTCCACCGCGAAGACGAGAAATATTTTTTCACGAACATCCTGCCCACGTCTACCGGTATGGACTCGTTCAAGCTCCTCTCCGACGAACACGTGGGCGACCTCACCGCTGATTACGTGCAGCCGCTCCGGGCGGGCCGCGTGGAGGTGGGGGCCAAGCTCCGCCGTCGGATTATCCCGACGAATATGCAGTTTTTCCCGGGCTTGAACTCGCCCATAGATGCCAACGCGGGCGGGGAGGCCACCTACAGCGAGGTGATTCCGGCCCTGTACGCCAACTACGTGTACGAGAGCCAACATTGGGAGGCTGAGGCCGGTTTGCGCTACGAATATGTGAATCTGAACTACGACGTAAACCCGAACCACCCTGTTTATAAAAGCGATGGCTACGCCTATTCGCAACCCTTCCCAAACCTGCGATTTACCTACAAGATTAACGACCGAAACAGGCTGTCGGTGTTTTATACCCGGCGTGTTGACCGCCCCAACGAGGTGGATATTCGCATCTTCCCGAAGTACGACGATGCCGAAATCATCAAGGTAGGCAACCCGGCCCTACAACCGCAGTTTACGAGTTCGGTCGAATTGGGCTACAAGACCAACTGGGCGGGCGGCTCGTTCTATGCGGCTCTGTATCACAAAGAAATGCAGGCTACCATCACACGTATCGGCAGTATTGTGCCGGGCGTCGCCACGCCGGGCAGCACGTTGATTTACAACATCTTCCAAAACGCGGGCGATAGCCGCAACACGGGCTTCGAGGTGGTGGTGTCGCACCAACCCGCGCCCTGGGTTACGCTCAACGTGAACCTGAATGGCTACCGAAACACCATCGACGCGTTTTCGGTCGTGAATTTGTACCCAATTCGGAACACCTTCACAGCGGCTCGCGACCAACTGCTGTCGGGCAATGCCAAATTCAATGGGCTGTTTCGCCTGCCCAAACAACTTGAAGCCCAACTGACGGTACTGTACCTCGCCCCTGACTTGGTGCCGCAGGGCCGCATCGGAACGCGATTTTCGATTGATGCGGGCCTGAAAAAAACCGTTCAGCAGGGCAAGGCTGAGTGGTTTTTGAATGCCACCGATCTGGCCAACACCCTGAACATTCGTCGGGAGGTGCAGGGCGCGGGCTTTCGCTACGTCAGCACCGATTACTACGAAACGCAAGTGGTGCGGGTTGGCTACAGCCGGAAACTTTGAGACTTTTGTTGCTAAAAAGCCGGGTCCAGCTCCACGTTGAATTTCACTCGGGCACCGAGAGCGTTAAACACTTTGATAACTGTATCAAAGGTTACGTTTTTGGCATTATTCTCCAGTTTGGAGATTTGTGCTTTGCCAACACCGACCAACTGACCCAGTTCTTCCTGAGTCAGTCGGCGGTTTTTGCGTGTTTGTTTCAATGCCTCACTAAGCAGTTCAAGTTTAAGCTCAAATTCGTACTCTTCGCGTGATGGCGTCCCTTTGGGGCCAAACCACTCATCTTTTAAATCTTCAAAAGATGTTAGTATCAACCCGTTACGTTCTATTGTATTTTTCATAATGTTTCAGAATGCGTCATAAAATGTTCGATTGGTACTTATTACAATAACTCTGTATTTTCTGAAACCTATGCTATAGGTACTTTACTGACCGAAATACTGTTTCTTTAATTGCTCCGCTTTCTTTATGGCTGCTTTCTGTGTTTTTTGACTTTTTTTGTTCAATCCATGCGTACAAACAATTAGTGTATCCGTATCACCTGTTGTATCCCAAAACGCAAAGATTCGATGAGCGTTTGTCCCATGTGATACCCTGAACTCGTAGATGTCTTCTGTATTTACCATCTTCTTGAACCATTCTCCTTTCGATCCTAATTGAGCTTTATCAAAGGCTTTACCGAATTGTTTTCGAACAGGGGCTTCTAGTGAAGCTAAATACTCCCTAGCTTCGGGGAGTGTAAAAACTCGTATTGGTTTGATTATAGACAAATTGAATTATTTAGGGTACAAACATACAAAATGTTTCCTTAAAAAGAAACTTTTTGGTCGAGCAATTTTTCCTCAACTCATTACCTTGCGGATACCGAAACTTATTAGTACCTTTGCGCTCCTATTCAGAAAATATCTCATAGCGATGGCTAAGAAAGGCAATAGAATTCAGGTTATTTTGGAATGTACTGAGCAGAAAACCTCGGGCACTCCGGGCATGTCGCGGTACATTACAACAAAGAACCGCAAGAATACGCCAAGCCGCATCGAGCGGAAGAAGTACAACCCGTTCCTCAAGCGCGTAACGCTTCACAAAGAAATTAAGTAAGTGGTTCGTCTGTAGTGGCAAGACGAAAGCTGCTACTCACTCATCACTCACCGCTAAACACGTAATACAATGGCAAAGAAGGTAGTTGCAACCCTCAAAACGAAGGACAACGGTAAGGCATTCGCCAAGATTATCCGTGCGGTTAAGTCACCCAAGACGGGGGCTTACACCTTCAAAGAAGAAATGGTTCCTGTCGACGAAATCCAGAATGCTCTGAAAGGCTAGTCCTTTCGGTCATCGGCTATCGCGCACACACAGAAAGTCCCCCGGTGGGACTTTTTTTGTTTTAGCTTTGCATATCAAATTTCGGATTTGGGAACGGTCCGCCGTCGCGGTGCGGATTTGGGGTTGCACTTACGCCTGTTCATTATTGCTTAAGCAATCAATCCGCACCGCGACGGCGGACCGTTCCCAAATCCTCAATCCGCAATCAATATGGCCTTATTCGGACTCTTCTCGAAAGAAAAAAAAGAAACGCTCGATAAAGGGCTTGAGAAAACCAAAGACAGCTTCTTCTCCAAACTGGGCCGCGCCGTTGTCGGCAAGTCGAAGGTTGATGATGAGGTGCTCGACAACCTCGAAGAAGTATTGATCACCTCGGACGTAGGTGTCGATACCACCGTTAAAATTATCCGGCTCATTGAGGAGCGCGTAGCCCGCGACAAATACCTCGGCACCGACGAACTCGACCGTATCCTCCGTGAGGAAATCGCTGGGCTACTCTCACAGGGTCAATCGGCAGACGGCGCATCGACAGACCGCGACGATTTTAGCCTGCCTGCGGACAAACGCCCGTATGTGATTATGGTGGTTGGCGTGAATGGCGTGGGCAAAACAACCACGATTGGCAAATTGGCGGCACAGTTTCACAAGCGCGGCTACAAGGTTGTGTTGGGTGCAGGCGACACCTTCCGGGCAGCGGCCGTCGACCAACTCAAACTGTGGGGTGGGCGCGTGGGGGTGCCTGTCATCGAGCATGGCATGAACACCGACCCCTCGGCGGTGGCTTTCGATGCGGTCAAGAAAGCCGTTGAGATGCAGGCCGACGTGGTCATTATCGACACAGCGGGCCGCTTGCATACCAAAGTGAACCTGATGAACGAGCTGACCAAGATCAAACGCGTGATGCAGAAGTTTCTGCCCGAGGCCCCCCACGAAGTTCTGTTGGTATTGGATGGCTCAACCGGCCAAAACGCATTTATCCAGGCCACTGAGTTCACAAAGGCCACCGAGGTAACTGCCTTAGCCATCACCAAACTCGACGGCACGGCTAAAGGGGGCGTGGTGATTGGTATCTCGGATCAATTCAAGATTCCTGTTAAGTACATTGGCGTTGGGGAGCGCATCGAAGACCTACAAACGTTCAACAAGATTGAGTTTGTCGATTCGTTTTTTAAGAAATGAAACGAGCGTTATGATAACTCGACTGTTGGGCGTACTCGCTTTTCTGCTTATTTTACTTACAGCACAGGCGCAAACTCCTCGCCCCAAAAAAGCGAAACCGATGGCGAATCAGGGCATTTGTGGGGTTGTGCTGGAGAAGAAAGGCAACCACATGCCCGGCCCCGACAAGCCCGTGCCGAAGGGGCAACCCGTGGTGCGTGAGGTGGTGATCTACCCAGTTCTTACAATGAAACAGGTGAAGATGACTGATGAGGGCTTTATCGCTGATGTGCCGGGAATTGAGCCGGTCAAGGTGGTTAAGTCGGATAAACAGGGTCGTTTTTGCGTGTATCATCTGCCGTCCGGGCGGTATTCGGTGCTGGTGCGGGAGCCGAAAGGATTGTACGGAAATTCGTTCGATATTGACAATCGTATCAACGCCGAGACCGTGCGCCCCGGTAAAGTGACCCGTACAACGATTGAAATCACGTATGGAGCTACTTTTTAATTATTGAGAGTTTTTGCAACTTTGCTGCAACAATTTGAGTTAGGGTTAGCACAGACCACGAAAACTCAATCAGCAGCGGTTGTTTATGAAAAGTACAAGTATCTCACACAAAGCCGATTATGTAGGTATCACCGGTTCGGTGCTTTGCCTGATTCACTGCCTCGCCACCCCCGTTCTTCTGGTTACGTCGACCCTGTTGAAAGACGAATTTGTGCGTGATAGCTATCTGAGCCTCGACTACGTGTTTATTGGGGTGAATATAGTGGCCGTGTATTTCGCTACGCGTCACGCTCCGGCGGGTGTTCGCACGGCCCTGTGGGGTTTTCTGACCTTGTTTGCCGCCTGCATTATGCTGGAAGATACCGCTCCCGTGTTTGAGTATGCCGCTTATGTGGCCTCATTGGGGCTGGTTGGTTCACACCTCTACAATATCTGGTATTGCCGGATGCGGCACGTACACTAGTATCCCCGGCGTTGCCGTTGTTCGGGGCGAGCGGGCAATAAGGCGTTTACCTGGATGTAGTCAAATAGAGATTGCCCAAGCAGGTCGCCTGCGGTTGGGCTTAGGGTATCGCCTGTAGGTTGGGCAAAAAACTCTTCGCCGTTTCCGAGTATTACGCTGGTGTCGAAAACAGGAATCATGTGTCGGCGACCATGTTTCAAGAACAAGTCACGTCCTTTGTTGCGCAGCCATTGATTGACAGATTGCGGATGGGGTAGGGGCGTCAGCATGACTAACCGACGCCGAAACGGTTGCAAATAAAACAGCAGATCGGTGAGTTGAGCGTTAACGTTGCGAAACAAGCCAATTTGACCCAAAAGAAGTGCAATCCAGCCCAAAGGCCACCGCGATGTGTCGGCCATCTCCAGTTGGCTGTGACCAAGTTGCAGAATGACCAGATCGAAACGATTCAGATTTAAGCGTTGAAGCAGAGGTAGGGTAACGTTGAGGTCGAGGGGTGCATGAGACTCGGTGTGAACCTGCCAGCCCTCCCGTTGCAATTGCTCGATAAGTCGCGGAACGTAGCCCCCACTGATGGCCGTGCCGGGACCATCGAATGCCCAGGGTCGGTTCAGGTCTATAGACGCTTCGCCCCCAATAATCAAAACAGATAGTTTTTTAGTCGTCATGGTTTGGGCATACAAAACCCGGTGTCGCTGCCGTTATAAAGGATTACGCCAACCCACTTGCAAGTGTTGCATTAGGATAACGAAATTGATTGGCTAAGAAAAGGGCGTAAAAAATTGTTCCGATTCGCAACATTAGCGGATACTGGCGCGTATCACTTAACAGGAACGATCTCTACACGTTTAACTGTCAGCCTGTTGCTATTCCAAAAACGCACCTTTACGGACGATGACCTGCTCAGCGTTATCGAAGCCTGCCGAATGCAAAATCCGCAGGCGCAACGGGTGCTGTTCAAAAAATTCTTCGGGTACGCCAAAAGCATTTGTCTTCGCTACTCTGCCACGTCGGAGGAGGCCGAGGAAGTACTCAACGAGGGGTTTTTGAAAGTGTTTCAGCATCTGCATCAATACGACACAGGTTTGCCCTTCAAAGCCTGGTTGCGGACAATTATGGTCAATACGGCCATTAGCAACTACCGCAAATACCACAAACATGCCACCAATATCGGACTTGACGATGCCCCGGAGGCTCCGTTTGACGATCAGGTGATAGACCGCATCACCGCCGACGAGATTATGGCTATTGTGCAGCAATTACCGCCCGCCTGGCGCACAACGTTTAACCTGCACGTAGTGGATGGGTACAGCCTGCGCGAGGTGGCCGAGATGCTCGACGCCAACGAGGCCACTATTCGGTCGCACTTTTTGCGGGGGCGGCAGCGACTTCAACAATTGATTAAACAGAATTACCCACACATAACATCGACAAACGTTGGCTATTATGAAACCTGACGATTTCTCAGACCGGATCAGGCGAAAACTGGAGAGCGTTGAGCCTGAATTCCGCGAAAAAGACTGGACCCGAATGCAGCAGGCTTTGGGGCATTCGACACCCGTTTTTGCCATTGGCACCCGAGCCGGATTGATGGCCGCTGCCAGCGTAGCAGCCGTTGTGGCGTTTGGGGGTGTTGCCTACCAGCAGTTTCAAACGAGTCAGCACCTGCGCGAACAGGTCCGTACGCTCAATGAAACAGTTACCAGATTACAAGAAAAGCAATCTGCTGACCCAACCCCAATCACGCCCGGCAGTCTCCCCGCAGACACGGTCTATTTGACCCGCGAGGTGATTCGGTATGTGCCCGTGCCCTATGAGCGAAAACGAGCGGACGAGACTGATGTTGGCCCTGATCTGGATAAATCAGAGCGAGTGGCTCAAACTGATGAAGCTCCAAATGGGTCATCAACCGAGGTAAATTCAACCATAAACCCCAACACTACCGAAACAACCACTACTACCACTAACCGGTCGCCCTCAAGCAGTCTGAACACGAACCGCTCTAAAACATCGGGATCAGTGAATGAGGACGTAATCGCAGGTTCAGAGAACCGAGTGACTACAAATGCAACGGCTAAAGGGCGTACTCGCTCAGGAAACCGAGTAAGTGAATCCACCAGAGATGGAGCTAATGGGCAAACTAATTCTAGAGTAGATGTTGGCTCGAATCGAGTGGACGCAACGACAACGACAATACCAACTGGCCAACCCGAAAGTGTTGGTAACCAGACAACTCAATTATCACTGTTGGCCATTAAGCCGTTCCGGTACGATACAGCGTATTATCAGGAAGGCATAGCTCGGACGGCACGGCGGATGCGCCGGATGTTGAGCACGTTGTCGCCCGCTGGTACGGCGTTGGCGAAGGTAGAAGTGAACCGGAGTGAACCCAACTGGAACTGGCGGTTGGGCACGGGGGCGAACCTGGGCTGGCGACAGTGGAGCGCGGGCTTGTTTGGTGAACTTCGCCTGAATAACCATTTCAGGCTTGGCATCGGCTTATCGACCGTGAATCTGGAAGGTGGTACGTATCTTACCGAGGTTGACTACGGTAAGCAGAACAAGCAGGATTTTCGGCAGAAATATAAACCTAAAGTAGCTCCCCAACAGGAGATTATCAGCATTGAACCAACTGGCTCCACGGTGCGGGTGCCCCTGATGCTCAGCTATCGGGTGGGGTTGGGGAATGGGTGGTCGCTGGTGCCCTCGGTGGGAGTAAACCTGAGCCTGAGTAATCGTGAAGAAGTTCGATTTGCCTATGTGCGTGGCCCCGGTGTTTTTGAACCTGTCACGCTTGTACGTCACATGCCTCAGCGGGCGTTGCATGCCGGGATGGGTGCCGTGTATCTCGAAAAAAACTGGGGCGATTGGGCCTTGCAACTCGGCCCGTACCTGAACACACCCCTCGGTAATCAGCCGAGCCGGTTGAATGTACAAGCGGGTGGAGCATCGGCCCGATTGTTCTACCAAGTCGATTGGCGAAAGAAACGATAAGTGCCATGAGAGTTTAGTAAACCGTAAGCATCTATAAAAAATAGCCCCGAACTGTAGGAAAATCCGGTTCGGGGCTATTCTTTGCGTGTTCAACCAGCCTTTACAATGCCAACGAATGTTATTGGTGGCTCGCTCACCTGTTGTTGCACCAAACCCATGACGGGCTTTTACCGCGATGGTTTCTGCCGAACCGACGAGCAGGATCAGGGACGCCATGTCGTTTGTGCGATCATGACCGAGTCGTTTTTGCTCTTCACCCGATCACGCGGCAACGACCTCATGACGCCTAGGCCTGAGTATCAGTTTCCCGGTCTCAACCCCGGCGACCGTTGGTGTCTGTGTGCCCTCCGCTGGCAAGAGGCCTACGAAATGGGCGTTGCGCCCCCAGTGTTGCTCTCCTGCACCCACGAACGCGCTCTGGACTATATTGAGCTGGATGCGTTGAAGAGTTTGGCGTTTGAAGAATAGATTGGAACGCGGCTTTTTTGTCATCCCGACGCAGGAGGGATCTAATTCTGGTATTCTCAAATTGATTATTAGGGAACTAGATCCGGGTGCATTTGAATCTTGTGTGTAAAAGCCAATTTTGTGCCTTAACCATCTCTACCGACCCGTCGGACCGCCCCCCGCCCTAAAGGGTGCCCGCTGGCGCGAGAAATCTCCGCTGGTGGTTAATTATGCGCCAGCGGGCACCCTTTAGGGGTGAGGTTTACCCACAAGTCTGGGGGTTTGTTTTTAAGTACTCGTTCTTTGACATCCTGTATCCATCTACTAAGGTTTGAAAGTGCGTGTAGCC
>RDXN01000075.1 GCA_004292855.1 Cytophagales bacterium | reverse complement strand
GCCACACCTGTCACCTGCAAATGGGGCAGACCGAGTAGTTGCTGATAGAAGTCGGTTTCTTGCATAAATAAAGGTAATCCCAGAAATTGTCAGAGAACCCAATAATTTTACGCACATCGTTACTACTCAATCCATCTTTTGTGGTGTAATTAGTAAAGGATTTTCCATCATACCGATAAACACCTTCGCCAGATGTGCTGAACCAAATAGTTCCTGCCTTATCCTGTAGCTCACAACCAACATTACCAGACACTACGCCCTGTGTCCGAATCATTTTTGGTTGTTCGTTGGCACTTATTTCCGATTGGCTATTCTTGCTTTTTTGCCCAGTTGACTTAACTTGACCGAGGCAGGGCGTGACATAAAGCAACAGCAGCAGGGAATAGATTTTCATTTTAGTGTAAATAGCCTATCCTGTGTTTGATGGCCTTCACTGTGGTAGTGAATCCTAAAACAAAGCTATGGCTGCTGCCCTAATGGATAGCAAAACACCTGTAAAACAATGTAAAGGAATTGTAAAACAGCCAGTTATTCGCTCCGCAAACTCTTCACCGGGTTCATCAACGCGGCTTTGATTGATTGAAACGAGACCGTGAGCAGGGCAATACTCACTGCCAGCAAGCCTGCCAGCGCGAATACCCACCACTCGATGTCGATGCGATAGGTAAAATCCTGAAGCCACGCATTCATTAGATACCAGGCAATTGGCGACGCAATGAGAATGGCAACCAGCACCAGTTTGAGAAAGTCTTTGGAAAGCAGCGTAATGATACCGGCCACCGACGCGCCGAGCACCTTACGAACACCGATTTCTTTGGTACGTTGCTCTGCCGTGAAGGCAGCTAATCCGAACAGCCCCAGACAAGCAATGAATATCGTCAACCCGGCGAAAACGCGGTACAGCAACCCCATCTGCTGCTCCGCTTTATAATAGGCATTCAGAGCTTCGTCGTAAAAACGACTGATAAACGCCACCTCAGGAAAAACACGAGCATAAACGGCCTTAATACGTTCTACCGTTTGCGGCAGGTTTTGCGAGCGTATTTTTACGCTGCCTGCGTAATAGAATCCATTCGAGGGTGTAAGAAGTATTGGCTGAATACCCCCAGCCCGTGGAACTCCTCCGTCTCGTGCCGAGTTTGTGTGAAAGTCTTTTACAACGCCCACAATAGGGCCGGTAACATCGCCTAATCGTAGGTTTCGACCAATGACCGTTGCCGGATTCTTCACTCCCAGCTTTTTGAGTAGTGTTTCGTTGACTACAAACTTGGGGAGCGTATCACCGACCGCGTAGGGGGCACCCGCAACAAAGCGTATCCCATACGTTTTGAAGTAGTCCCCGTCGGCCATTTTCAGTGATGCAATGAAGTCTTCGTTTTTTGAGAGGTTCTTGAAGGCAAATGTACTTTGCCATCTGCTGTCAGAAGAAGGCATATCCGACGAGAACGTAACGGCAGCAACGCCCGGAACCCGGAGCAGTTCGTTACGTAAGGTCGCGTTTCGGGTACGGTATTCGGTGTCCAGGCTGAAGTTGAACACACCCTCCTTGCTAAAACCGGTGTCCATCCGACTCAGGTAATCCATCTGCCGAAGGTTGATCATCGTGCTGATAATGAGCACCAGTGCCGTCGCAAACTGGAATACGATCAGGCTTTGGCGTACCGAAATGCCGCGCAGCCAACCCCGGGCGATCTGCTTCCGAAATACGTCGAGCGGAGAAAATGACGCCAGCACTAGGGCCGGATATAGACCCGACAGTAACGTAAGCAAAACCAGTAACCCCAACAGGGCCAAGCCCAGATCCGCGTTGAAATACAACGAAGCATCAGCAGGGACAGCAAAGAGTGTGTTCAGTAGTGGTAAGGCAACGTAGGTGAGTGCAACGCCCAGCACCAGCGATGCCAGCACCATCAGGAAGGTTTCGGTGAGAAACTGCGCGACCAACTGACTTTTCTGACTCCCCAACACTTTCCGAACGCCTACTTCTTTGGCCCGCCGGGTCGCCAGTGCCGAGGCAATGTTGACGAAGTTGACACAGGCCATCAGCAGTAACAGCCCCCCTACAACAGCTAAGTTCCAGATACGCTGTAGCGGCACGACCGCCACTTTGTTCGTAAATGTATCGAACCGATTGTCGTGGTGCAGGTCGGCGAGTGGGCTAAGAGAATGCGTCTTCTGATCGCTGTCGACCCGTTTGTCATAGTGTTTGAGCGAGAATTTTTTCAAGAGGGCATCGGCTGCGGCAACCGGGAAGTTACGCGGCAGCCGGACAAAAATCTGGTCATTGCTCGACGTGCCGCCCCAATCCTCAAACGAACCAAAGCCGTATCGTTCGCCTTTGTCGGCTTTCTTCGTCGCGTACGAAATCATCAGATTCATGGGGAAGGACGTATTGGGGGGCGCATCGGCCAGTACGCCTACGACGCGCATGGTTGTGTGGTTATTGATGCGCAGAAATTTGCCAACTGCCTGCTGTGCATCGCCAAAATACTTCTCGGCAAACGTCTTCGACAGAGCTATTACGTTCGGTTGCGCCAGGGCATCGGGCCGGCCAATGAGCCACGGAAAGTTGAACAGACGAAAGAACTCCGGCCCAACAAGCATACCCTCGTCGTCTTCCAGAAACTTGGTTGTAGCTTTAGTTGCGTTGGGATCGCTGCCCAGCACGGTCACCTGCGGATCGAGCGTTCCGAAAACCGGAACAACTGCCTCGAACTGGGCAATATCGGTTTTGAGGGCTGCTGCCATCGGCAACGGATTCCCCGGCGTTACCTCTTTATCGCCACTAGCGAGAATCTGCTCCCGAACGACGCGGTAAATCCGGTCGGATTCGGTGTGAAATGTATCAAAGCTCAGTTCGTAGCGCACCGTCATAAACAGGAGTAGGGCTGCGGCTACACCCACGCTTAGGCCCAGCACGTTCAGGCTCGTAAAACTCCGATGGCGCGTCAAGCTCCGCCAAGCAATTTTCAGATAATTCTGGATCATGTCTGTATTGGTTGGATTTGGATACTCACTTTGCCCTCTTTTCATCGCCCAGGGCCGCATAAAGCCCAGCACGTCGCGCCAGTAGTGCCACCGCGCCCGCTGAAAGCCCACCCGCTCAACCTGATACGCGAACTCCTCGTGGAGGTCGCCCTGTAAGGCTTCGAGCCTGTGCGGAGCCACGAACCATTCCAGCAGACGGTCGGCAAGGCGGGGTGGGGTCCGACGATTCGGAGAAGGGGCTTGAGAGTTGGGTTTCATAAACCGGTAGCAAGTTTTGGCGTGATCGGTACGGAACTCCACAATTGCGCCCGCACGGCCTTGATCTCCTGCAAAGTCCGGTAGCCGTAGGCCGTTACGGTGAACAGCAGCTTACGCCGGCCCCCGCGTTCGGGTGTGGGGTCGCCCAGCCGCGAGGCCACCATGCCTTTCTCCTGCAACCGGTGCAGGGCCGCGTGGACCTGATTGAGCCGTACTGAGCGGTCGGTTTCCTCGTTCAGCTTATGCGTAATGCCGACGCCGTAGGCATCGCCGTCCAGACTCGCCACCAGTAGCAGCACAATCTCTTCAAACTCGCCTAAGTAGGTTCGTTTCATGGTTTTTGATTAACTCTATCTTTGCTGAGCAAATCAACTGCCAAAAAAACAAAACGGTCATTTCTGGCTCAGAAAAGGCTTTCTGCTCAGAAACGACCGTTTTGTTTGTCCATTAACGGACAGAATATGTACGGGTGGGGACAGCCAGTTATTCGCTCCGCAAACTCTTCACCGGGTTCATCAGGGCCGCCTTGATTGATTGAAACGAGACCGTCAATAGGGCAATGCCCACCGCCAGCCCACCGGCCACTGCGAACACCCACCATTCGATGTCGATTTTGTAGGCGAAGTCGGCTAGCCAGCGGTTCATGGCATACCAGGCGAGGGGCGAGGCTAGCACAATAGCAAACGACACCAGCTTCAGGAAGTCCTTAGAGAGCAACGTAACGATACTCGCAACGCTGGCTCCCAATACTTTACGGACGCCGATTTCTTTGGTTCTCTGCTCGATGGTCATGAGCGCGACGGCAAACAGACCCATGCACGAGAGCAGGATGGTAAGGGCAGCCGCCATGCGGAACATGGTCGAGAAGCGTTCTTCGCGGTTGTACCAGCGGTTGGTGTTTTCGTCGATAAACGAGGCCTGAAATTGGGCCGTGGGGGCCACTTCTTTCCAGATTTTTCGTAGCTCGTCCATCACCCGGACCGTGCCCTGTGGGGTTGTGCGGATCAGCGCATAGTTTGTGCCGCCGGGGTTCAGATGCAGCGTAACGGGTTCGGCCTTTTGGCGGAGCGAGTACAGATTGAAGTCGGCCACAACGCCAATGATCTGGTACTTTTGCCCGCCCGTTTCGGCTTCCGGTTGGATGAACGTTCCCACCAGGTTCTTCTCGCCTAATTGTTTTGCCATACTTTCCGTAATGATAACCGCCGAGGTGGTGTCGGTGCCAAACGAGGGGTCAAAGTCCCGACCGGCTACCAGTTTAAGACCCAGGGTTTTCAGGTAACCAAAATCAGCTTTGACCCAATCGGTGTTTACCTCACGATTTTTGTGCGTCCAGCCGCTCATGCTCCGGCTCATGTTGCCATCTAAGCCCGGACCGATGTTGGCATTTGTTTTTGCAATAGCCACCACGTCGGGGTTGTTCTGTAGCCGGTCGCGGAGGAGTTGCATGGCGCGGGTGCCACTCAGGTTGTCCTGGTTGCGCAGGGGCAGGCTAATGACCTGCTCGCGGGTGAAGCCGAGGGGCTTTTCGCGCAGGTAGCGGAGTTGCTGCCCAATGAGCAAGGTGCAGGTGATAAGCAGACTCGCCAAGGCAAATTGGGCCACAATCAGTACCGACCGCAACGCACCAACCTTGGAGCCTTTAGCCCGCAAGAGTGCCCCGCCCCCCTTCAGAACCGTCACGGCCCGGAACCGCGCCATGAGCCAGGCCGGGTAGCCGCCCGTGAGCAGCGTAAGCAGGAGAAACACCACCCCAATAGCTCCCAACGTGACAGGTTGCAGGAGTAAATCGAGCGAAAGCCGGGTGTCGAACGTTTGGTTGAACAATGGGCGAGCCGCAAACGCCATCCCCAACCCGGCCCCCAACGCCAGTAAACAAATGACGAGCGACTCGGCCCAGAACTGCCCGAACAACTGCCCCGCCAGTGCCCCCAGCGACTTCCGAACGCCTACCTCCCGCGCCCGCGCTACCGACCGGGCCAACGACAGATTTACGTAGTTGATACCCGCAATCAGCAAAATAAACAGGGCAATCAGAGCCAGTGCAACGATGTATGTTTTGCTGATGCCCGTGCCAAACACGCCCTTTGTGTCGAACCGGATATCGCTCAACGGTTGCAGCCGCAGGCTGATGTACTCGCCCCGCGCGTCGGGTTTTTCGCCCCGGCGTTTGGCCTCGGCAATGTCGCCCTGCCAGTATTTGCGGGTAAGCGACTGAAGCCTTTTCTCGGCAGTGAGCGGGTCGATACCCGGTTTCAGTTTGAGGTAAATCTCGTGGTTTCGGTTGCCCCACTCGGCCTTGCCGGTGGGGTAGTCAACGCGGGTTTCGGGCCGCACAAAGGCGTCGAACTGAAAGCTGGAGTTGGCGCGGGGCTTGGCCATGACGCCCGTAATTACAAAGTCGCGGCCCGTGTTCAGCCCGTCTGTGCGGATGGATTTGCCAATGGGGTTGGTGTTGCCGAAGAGGTCGCGGGCCATGTCTTCGGTGATGACCATGTTGTTGATGTCTTTTAGGGCCGTCTTAGGGTCGCCTTTGAGCAGGGGGAACGTAAACGTCTGGAACACGTCGGGGTCGGCAAAGCGGATTTGCTTGGCCAGGCGTTTCTCGCCCACAAACTCGGTTTGAGGGAACATCAGGCGCGTAACGGCTTGGGCGTCGGCCATTTCGGTTTTCAGGGCGGGAGCTAGTGGGTAGGGCATAATGCCCGATGCTTCGCCGGTGGCATCCTGTATGTAGACCCGGTAAATGCGGTCGGCGTCAGCGTGGAACCGGTCGAAGCTCCACTCGAACCAAGCCGTGAGCAGGAGCAGGGTCGCGCTGGCAAACGCTACCGAAAGGCCGACGATGTTGATGGTGGTGTGGGTCTTGTGTTTCCACAGCGTGCGGAAGGCAATTTTGAGGTAGGAGCGTAGCATACGAAAGCCGGGCTTAGAATCTTCTGCAAATGATCTGTTCAAATCCCATACCGAAAAGGCAAGTTGTTTACAGTGAGTTATTTGCGAATCAATATAGTGCATAAACTGTCCGCAATCGGACGGTTTTGTTCGCTTGCGGACAAGGGTGAGCAAGAGTTCCGGATTAGCCAATGTTTTCGATAGCTTTGCCAGGTACGACTAAACTTCATTCGACCTTTTAGCTCTGTATCTGTTACGGCCTTTTCTGATTCTCATTTCCGGTAATAATTCCTCTTTCACTCGAACAATACGAAACACCATGCAACCAGAAGAACAAGAAATTCGGAATAGCCTGCTAAAATCCCTGCTCGAAACAGGCGATGGCGTTGTGGCAGGACTTAAAAATGATTTAGGAACCCAAAAAATACGCGTTTCGGATGTTTTCGATACCCAGGGACATCAATACGTCAATCTAGTACAGGAGGGTGGCGGTGTGTTGGGGATTGCCCTGCTGGGTTATACGTATGTGATGGAGTGTATGGGAATTCGTTTTCTAAAACTGGCTGGCACTAGTGCCGGAGCCATCAATGCAGCTCTGATGGCGGTTGTTCGACCGGATGATCCTGCTACCAAACGGTCACCCATCATTCTGTACTACCTCACCCAAAAAAACCTGTTCGACTTTGTGGATGGCCATCCGATTGCCCGATGGCTTCTGAAAAGCAACATCAACTATAAAGATTTTCTGAGTGGTCTGTTTAAGTCGGCGGTTTTTACGCTCCTCACGGCCCTGTCGCTCGTTTTATTCAGTAGTATGCTTCTCTGGAAGGACAATACCATTTCAGTCGTTTTTTGGGGGTTGATTGTTGCCTATCTGGCCTCGCTGTTGTTATTTAAGAGAGGGCTTATCAGCAACGGCATTATTACCAAATACCTGCTGAGCCGCTTCTTTCTGGGGGCATTTGGGTCCATTATTCTTCTGCTACTAACCGTGATGGGATTAGCTACCATACCCAACAAAACCTGCGGGTGGTACCAGGAAATTATCGCTTTACTGCTTCTTTTAGGGTTACTGCTGTACACAATCTGGCTTGGCATCAAACCGAAGCGAGAACACTCGCCGTTTATTCAATGGATCGTGGCGGCATTACTGAGCATTGTGTTGGCCGATGGTATCCTCAATAAATTTTTCAACATACAAGTCTGGTATTGTTCGCCCTTTATTCGTGAGGCAACCTCAGAGACTAGTTCTTACCAGTACTTGTCGGTGTCGGGGATGTCGTTGTTCATCTTTTTCGCCTTGCTTATGGGGAGCATATCCATTTTTCTATATGCCCGATTCAGCAAGAGTCGATTCGGAATTAATCCCGGCGATGCCTTCAAAAACTGGATCGCCGACCTCATGGAGAATGGGAACGTCGATGCAACTTACCTGCTGAAGTCCGGCGAAAAGGTCCATATCAAAAACCCAAGAAACGGTATCCGCACGCTGCGTGATCTGGAAGCCAAACTCAAGAGTATTCCCCCACTGGTGTATCGGCCCGACGATGAAGATGGTACGCACATTTCGAACTACAAACTTCAGGATTCACAGGTGTTGGCAGGGCTTGATAAATACGAACCCGATGAAGATGAGCCGCCACTCGCGTTGATTACAACGGAGATCGTGACCGAAAACAAGATCATCTTCCCTAAAATGTGGCGTCTTTTTTATGCCGACAAAGACCATACCTCCCCCGCCGATTTTGTACGGGCGTCTATGTCGATTCCGTTTTTCTTTGAGGCTTTTCGCCTGAATAATATTCCCAAGCGGGCCGAACGCGCCAACGAATGGATGCAGTACTTGAGTTACGATGGAAACGAAATCAAAGAAGCCGTTTTTATCGACGGAGGGTCTATCTCTAATTTCCCCATAAACGTTTTTAGCCCGACTCGGGCGGCAACGCCCCGATTACCAACCTTTGGGGCAAGACTCGACGATGAAGACGCCGAAGATTCGCGGTCGGTTGCGTCGTTGGGTGGACTTGGCGGCTCTATTATCAACACTATGCGAGCCAATTATGACAAAGATTTTCTCATCACGCATCCGCAATTTGAGGATTGCCTGGCCTGCATCGACGTTCGGGACATTAACTGGCTGAATTTTAACCTTCCCCCTGACGAACAAATTGATTTGTTTAGACGTGGAGCTATAGCCGCTGCCAACTTTCTGTTGCAGTTCAACTGGGAACTCTTTAAAGCAAAGCAGGAAGCGTTGAATCTTGGCGTGCTTGCTGCCGATATCCGGGCCAGTTGCGACCTGCAAGACGTTCAGGGGCTAATCCAGAAAATGAAAGAGAAACGTGGCATGTAGTACAACACTTGCTCACTCCGACCGCAGTGATTGAACCGGATTCATCAGCGCGGCCCGGATGCTTTGGTAGGCGACCGTGAGCAGGGCAATGCTCACGGCCAGCAGACCCGTCAGGACGAAGAGCCAGCCGGTAAGTTCGGTGTGGTAGGCGAAGCCCCCAAGCCAGCGGTCGGCGGCCCACCACGCGGGCGGAGTGGCCACCGCGAGGGCAATCAACACCAGTTTCAGGAAGTCTTTGGAGAGCAAACTCACAATACCCATGACGCTCGCACCCAGCACCTTGCGGACGCCAATTTCTTTGGTGCGTTGCTCGGCCATAAACGCAGCCAGGGCAAACAGACCCAGGCACGAGATCAGGATGGCCAGCCCACCAAACAAGTTCACGAGCGTGCCCACTTGCCCTTCGGCGCGGTAAAGCCGTTCGTAGGCTTCGTCGAGAAAATGGTAACTGAACGGATACGTCGGGTTGAACTGCCGGGTTAGTTTGGCCAGACCAGCCAGGGCCGACTCGGTTTGTCCGGCGCGGGTTTTCACCAGCAGGTACTGCGTGTTGGTGGGGTTCAGCACCAGCACCAACGGCCCGATGGTCTCGTGCATGGAGGCCAGATGGAAGTCTTTCATCAGACCAATAACCCGCCCTTTGCCATTCGTGAACGTGATCTCCCGCCCCACGGGCGAATTCACACCCGGCGCGGATTCGCCGATTAGCTTTGCCGCAGCTTCGTTGATGAGGTAGTTGGCGGAGTCGGCGCGAGTGTTGGGACCAAAGTCGCGCCCGTCGAGGAGCTTGATGTTCATCGTTTTTACAAAATCGCGACCCACATTCATCGTGTACACGCTCGCCAGTTGCCCCTCGACCTGACCGGGCCAACGCAGGTCGGTGGTGTTGCTCTGGACATTCATGGGCAGGTGATTGGTGGGAGTGGCCGAGGCTACGGCAGGCAACCGGAGTACCTCCTGCCGAAACGCGTCGATGCGTTCGGAAAGATTGCCTTCGAGTGGAATGTACAACACGTTCTCACGGTCGAGACCGAGGTTTTTGGTGCGCAGGAAGTGCATTTGCCGCCCCACCACCACCATGCCCACCATCAGAAACACCGACAGGGCAAACTGAAACACCACCAACACCCGCCGGAACGTAGCCCCCGACGCAGCCCGTCGGCCCGCGCCCAACCGCAGCCCCAACGCAGCATTGGCCCCTTTCAGAACGCTGACCGGCTGCAAACCCGACAGAAACAGGGCCGGATAACTCCCCGACAACACGCCTGTAACCAGCACCAGACCACCCACCAGGCCCCACAACAGGGGATTCTCCAGGCTGAGCGTCAACGCCTGATCAAACTGGGTGTTGAACAGGGGTAAAACAGCCTTCGTCAGGAGCAGGGCCAAGCCAACGGCCATCAGACTCGTGAGTGTCGACTCGGCCAGAAACTGCCCCATGAGCGAGGCCCGGCCCGCACCCACTACCTTCCTTACGCCCACCTCTTTGGCGCGAATGGCCGAGCGGGCCGTGCTCAGGTTCATGAAGTTGATGCAGGCAATGAGCAGAATAAACAGGGCTACAATACCAAACAGCCGGACGTACTCGATGCGGCCACCCGCCACCCGGCCATCTTTGTACTCGCCATACAGATGCAGATCGGCCAGGGGTTGCAAAATCACCTGCTCGTTGTTGTTGAACTTGACGTATCGGCGGTAGATGTTTTTTAGATGCCCTTCGGCCTGCGCCACCCGCGCCGATTGGTCGAGCGTGGCTGGTTTAAGCCGGACGTAGGTCAAAAACGAATTCATACCCCACTCCTGCATCCACGGCTCGTTTTCGTTCTCGAACCGGGCCAGCCAGTCGAAGTGAAGCGTGGAGGTATGGGGTATATTTTCCAGTACCGCGCCTACCGTATAGATCCTACCGTTATCGACCTGGACGGCCTTTCCTATTGCCCGTTTTCCGCCGAAAAGCTTTTCGGCCAATCGGCGGGAGATCACCAGGTTGTCGGGTTGCGCGAGGGCGGTTTTGGGGTCCCCGGCGAGGATAGGCAGATCGAACACCTCAAAAAACCGATCCGATACAAAATGCCCCTGCTCGTTGGTGCCGCTTGTGCTGCCTACCGCTTTAAACAGCAACTCCCGCCCCGAACTGGTTTTGGTGGCGGCTGCCACGCCCGGGATGTCGCGCATGATGGCATCGGGCAAGGGGCCGGGCGAGTAGGCCATTGTGGTGGTTTCGCCCCCTTGGAAGTTAAAATTTACCCGCGCCAGAAACGTATCGTCGACGTGGGGCAGGAACCGATTGTAGCGGAGTTCGTCGCCCACCCACAAGCCAATGAGCAGCGCACAAGCCATGCCCAACGCCAGCCCGACAATGTTGATGCCCGCATACAGCCGGTGCTTGAGTAGGCTGCGAAACGCGATTTTTAGGTAGTTTCGGAGCATGGCTTATTCAGATCGAAGGGATTTCACCGGATTCATCAGGGCCGCTTTGATGCTTTGGAAGCTCACTGTCAGCAGGGCAATGCCTACGGCCAGCAACCCCGCCAGTGCAAAGACCCACCACTCAATATCGATCTTGTAGGCGAAGTCCTGTAGCCATTGGTGCATGGCGTACCAGGCCAGGGGCGATGCAATGACAATGGCAATCAGAACCAGCTTCAAAAAATCTTTGGAGAGCAGCGTTACAATGCTTCCAACACTGGCTCCCAGCACTTTACGTACGCCGATTTCTTTGGTTCGTTGTTGGGCGGTGAACGTGGCGAGGCCCAGCAACCCCAAACAGGCAACCAGCACGGCCAACAGCGTAAAAAAGCCGAACACCTGCCCGAATCGCTCATCGGCGCGATATTGTTTGTCGTAACGCTCGTTCAAAAATGAATACACAAAGGGGTCGGTTGGGAAGAATTGCGACCAGGCCTGCTTCACCGTAGCAATGGCCTGCGTGGGATTACCGTCGGCCAGCTTAATGGAAAATTGCCCATTCACACCGGGGTCTAAACGCAGGATAAGGGGTTCAAAGGCTTCGCGAAGCGACTGCTGATGGAAATCGTCTACCACACCAACAATCGTGAGCATGTCGCCCCAAAAATCAATTTTCTGACCCAACGCTTTCTCCGGGCTGGCAAAGCCTAACTGCCTGATTCCCGTCCGGTTGAACACCACAGCATCTTTCTCGCCCAGCTTCGCATCGAAGTTGCGCCCGGCAATCACCTTCATCCCAAAGGCATTCACAAAATCGTGGTCAACCCCAATGACGCGGTACTGCTTGCCGGTTGCTTCCGGGGTTCCGGCCAGGCGAATGCCACCGGCATTAAACTCCACTTTTTCGCCGGGTATGTTGCCCGACACGGCTACACTTCGGATAGACGATTGCCCAAGCAAGTACGTTTTAAATGCCTTCGTTTGGTTAACCCGGGTCGAGTCGTTGATGGGTTTGTCTAACACCAGGGTTTGGCCAATGTCGATGCCGAGATTTTGGCTCCGCATAAACTGCAATTGGCGAAATACCGTGATGGTGCCTACCAGCAGAAAAACCGAAGCCGAAAACTGGATAACAACCAGCGACTTGCGCAGGAAAACACCTTCTTTAAACGACGAAATGCCGTTTTTTAGCACCGAGATTGGGTTGAACCGAGACAAAACAAAGGCCGGGTATGCCCCCGACAGCACGGTTCCAATAGCATACATCACACCCAAAGCGAGCCAAAACTGCCCCGACCACACAAACGAATAGGTCAACTGTTGATCGGTGAACTGATTGAACAGGGGAAGAGCCGCCATGATCCCGAAAAAAGCAGTAACGACCGCCAGAAAATTGAGCAGAGCCGATTCGATCATGAACTGCTTAATCAACTGACTGCGGTGCGACCCAACGGCCTTCCGCACGCCCACTTCCTTTGCCCGCCCAACGGCCCGTGCGGTTGCCAGATTGATGTAGTTGATCCAGGCAATGGCAATGATGAAAAAGGCAACGCACAGCAACACATACACCGAATTCCCATCGCCGTTGGGGCTGGCTTCAAACATCAAATGGGAATGCAAATGAATGTCGGCCAGGGGTTGCAGGAATAGGTGGAGTCCATCGCCCGTTTTGGCGTCTGTTTGCTCTTTTGCCAGCAGCAGATTCGGGAATTTAGCTTCTAACTTTGCGGGGTTCGCCGACTTATTCAGCAGCAAATACGTGAGACAACCGTCCCAGTTCCAGGCATTATCGAACACTTTATCCGCTTCGTTTCGGGGGTTCACCAATCGTTGAAACGTGCTGAACGACAGCAGGTAATCGGCTTTGAGGTGCGAGTTTTTGGGGAAATCGGCATAAACGCCCGTTATCCTGATCGGAAATTCGCGTTCTATCGTGATTACCTTGCCCAGCGGATTTGTCGCGCCAAATAAACGTTTCGCTAGAGCCGTCGAAATGACGCCCGTGTTGGGTTCGGTCAGGGCCGTTTTCTGGTCGCCAGACAGCAACGGAAACGAAAATACCGTGAAAAACGAGGGCATGGCAAAGGCTCCCTGCTCTACTTTATATTTTCGGTCGTTGGCTTCCAGCAACAGGTTATTCCGAACATAGAACCGGGTGTACTCCTCTACTTCCTGAAACGCAGCTTTCAGATGATTGCCAGCGGCAAACGGACCCCCTGCCCATTCTGTCGACAGAACACCTTTGTCGAAACGCTGGGCTGTTACCCGGAAAATCCGGTCGGCATGCTCATGAAAACGGTCGTAGCTCCGTTCAAAAGCCACGTATTGAAAAATGAGCAGCGTTGCCGCCATACCCACGGCCAGCCCGCCAATGTTGATGGCCGAATAAGCCTTGTTGGTGACGATATTCCGCCAGGCGATTTTGAGATAGTTTCTGAACATGATGTTTGTTGTTTATTCACTGCGCAAACTCTTCACCGGATTCATCAGGGCCGCCCGGATGCTTTGGTAGGCAATGGTGGCAAAGGCGATCAGCACGGCCATCAGGCCTGTCAGGCCGAAGACCCACCAGGGCATGTCGATTTGGTAGGCGAAGTCGGCGAGCCAGCGGCTCATAAACCACCACGCCAGTGGGGTTGCGAGCAGAATAGCGACCAGCACCAGTTTCAGGAAGTCGCTCGAAATCAGGGCGACAATACTGCCCACACTCGCCCCGAGCACCTTGCGCACGCCAATTTCTTTGGTGCGTTGCTCAATGCTGATGAGCGCGATAGCAAACAGGCCCATGCACGACAGCAAAATGGCAATGCCAGCCGCCGTGGTGAAAATCGACGACAGCCGTTGCTCACGCCGATACCAGCGGTCGGTGTTTTCGCTCACGAACGAGCCGTTGAACTCGGCTTTGGGGTTGACGGCCAGCCAGGCAGTTTTCACGATCTCCATCGACCCGGTCAGGTTGTCGGGCCGCACCCGCACCAACACGTAACGGAGAGCTTTTTGGGGTTGAACATGCAACACAATCGGCTCGGCTTTTTCGTGGAGCGAGTACAGGTTGAAGTCGTTCACCACGCCAATCACCTGAAACTTGCCCTTTGCCGAGTCGGGCTGAATAAACTTGCCGACGGGGTTCTTCTCGCCCATCATCTTCGCAAAACTCTGCGACACCAGCACGGATGCCGAGGTGTCGGTGCCGAATTGCGGGCTGAAATCCCGGCCCTGCAAGAGCTTGATATCCAGCGTTTTCAAGTAATCGAAGTCAACCCGAAGCCAGTCGCACAGCACCGGGCGTTTGTTGTAGTCGAAGCCGTACATGTGCCGCGACGAACTGCCATCCAGCCCGTTGCCTATGTTTACGCCCGAGCCGGTCACAGCCAGAACGCTGGGTTGGTTGGCGAGTTGGTTGCGCATTTGCCGCAGTACAGTGTTGCCATCGGTATCCATGCGGACGGGTAGGCTAATTACCTGCTCCTGATTGAGGCCGATGGGCCGTTCGCGCAGGTATTTCAATTGCTGCACCATCACCAACGTACAGCCGATAAGCAAACTGGCAATCGTAAACTGTGTGACGATGAGCGAGTTACGGAGTACTCCCGGCTTACCTAATTTGATTTTCCCTTTCAATACCTGCACTACGTTGAACCGGGTGACGAACCACGATGGATACCCACCGGCTGCCAGTGTGATGCCCACAAAGCCGAGGCCAGTGGCTAGCAAGGCTTGGGGCGTCAGGAAGTTTTGTAGGCTAATGTTGGCCCGAAACAGTTTGTTGAACTGCGGTAACAGGCCGTAGGCTAACCCCAGCCCTAACAGCAACGAGACTAAACAAAGCAAACCCGTTTCGCCCCAAATTTGCGCGAACAACTGCCCTTGTCCAGCCCCCAGCGATTTGCGAACGCCTACCTCCCGCGCCCGCGTCACGGCCTGCGCAATGGTTAGATTGATAAAGTTAATGCAGGCAATAGCCAGAATAAATAGACCAATGAGTAGTAGCGTATAGACATAGGTTTTGCTGATGCCATTACCGCTCACCAGGTCGGTCGTAAAATGAACTTCCGACAAGGGTAACAACAACAAACTGAGCTGTTGGCCCCGACTGTTTTTGGCGTACCCCTGTTTGTTACGGTCGGTAAGATTGCCGCCCTGGTATTTCTGTACAAAAACCTCGAATCGTTTTTCGATAACCTCAGGGTCGGTGTTTTCGGCCAACTCCACATAAACCGAGTGATCGCTTGCTCCCCACTGATCTTTCACTTCGGTGTAGCTTGGGCCAATTTCGGTGCGTACTAGGGCTTCGTATTGCTCGCTGGAGTTTTCGGGATGATCCGTAAGGACGCCCGTTACCACGAAGTTGCGCCAGGTGCCATCCTGATTAATGAGCAGGGTTTTGCCCATCGGGTCGACCTTCCCAAACACGTCATCAGCCATGTTCTGACTGATGACCACATTGTTCAGGTCGTTCAGGGCGGTTTTAGCATCGCCCTTGACCATTGGGAACGTGAACATCGTCAGAAAATCGGCATCGACTGTTTTTACCGATTTGGCGAACGTCTGTTCGCCGTAGCGGATGCCACCACCACCCCCTTTCACGCGGGTAATACTCCTAATTTCGGGGAACTCGGCCCGAAGCGCTGGCGTAAGCGGGTACTGCATGCTCCCGTTTTTCTCTTCGACTCCATCGCGATTGGTCGAGGTGTAGTAAAGCTGGTAG
Organism: Cytophagales bacterium; assembly: GCA_004292855.1. Lineage (GTDB taxonomy): Bacteria > Bacteroidota > Bacteroidia > Cytophagales > Spirosomataceae > Rudanella. The sequence continues at coordinate 38,674 of RDXN01000075.1, read as the reverse complement.
ATGCGGTCGCCTTTCAGGTGGAACCGGTCGAAGGAAAACTGGTAAGAAGCCGTCAGAAACAGCAACAGGCAGGTAGCAACCGCCACCGATAGGCCCACTACATTGATAAGGCTATGAGTTTTGTGTTTCCACAGCGTTCGGAAGGCGATTTTAAGGTAGGAGCGTAGCATATGCAAACAAGTCTGAAGTCGTTTGCGGATGAACGTTCAAATCCCATACCGGAAAAATAAGTCGCTCATATTGAGCGGATTGCCGATAGTTGAATAACGAAAACTGTCCGCAATCGGACGGGTTCGTTCGGTTGCGGACAGGGGTAATCGAAGGCCTCATGAGTCAGTAATTTTTACTAGCAGTTACCCCTTCGGCCTGAAAACCGGCATCACGGCTTCGTCGGTTGTTAGAAATGGTCCGCCGATCAGGTCGATGCAATAGGGAATAGCCGGAAACACCACCGACAAACACTGCTCAATGGCTCGTGGCCGACCGGGCAAATTTAACAACAAGGTACTGCCCCGGATGCCCGCCGTTTGGCGCGATAAAATGGCCGTAGGTACGTATTTCAAACTTTCCTGCCGCATCAGTTCACCAAAGCCGGGCAGCATTTTTTGGCAAACGGCCTCGGTCGCTTCGGGTGTTACGTCGCGAAGGGCCGGGCCGGTGCCGCCAGTCGTTACAATCAGGCAGCATTGTTGGGTATCGGCCATGTCGATAAAGGCCGCCGAGAGTTGGTCCTGCTCGTCGGGGATCACGCGGTACACGGGTTCCCACGGGCAGGTCAGGTAGCGATTTAAAAGATCGACAACGGCTTTGCCGGGAATGTCCTCGTATACGCCCGCGCTTGCCCGATCCGATACGTTGATAATGCCTATTTTGATGGTCATTGGTTTTTGTTTTACAAAAAAGCCCGGCACTCCGCTACTTTGTCCGTATTAAGCACATCCACACCGAGTTTGCGGAGTTGTTTCCAGCCGTCGGGCGAGTCGGGGGCGGCCCAGAACCGGATCATTTTTTTCTGATCGTGGGCGCGTCGGATAATGCGCTTGAGTTTCTCGCGGTCGGCGTCGGGGAGGTCGCCGGTGCCGTTCCAGCGGGAGTAGTTCCAGAAACTGTCGCTGATGAGGGCCACCCGCTTGTTCGTTTCATCATCGTAAATTTCCGTCGACCGCCCGTCGAACTGCACGAACATGGGGTAGTCGAGCATTTTCTCCACGCGGGGGCGGTTGCCGCTGATAATGACCTGAACGCCCAGCGGGTTGGCCAGTGGATTAAACAGGTCGATGTTGCGGCCCAAAGCGGTTTGTAGCACGGGCCACACGTCCTCAAACTTATCTTTTATGTCGATTACGAGCGCAGGGGCATAATTTCGGTCGGGGCTAATGCGGCCTTTGTGTTGGGCAAACAGCCGCGCAATTGGGTTCAGATACAGCGAGTCGAGCGTACGGGTCGGGTCGACTTTGGTGCGTTCGTGGGCCACGAGCAGCTTGCCATCCACGAGCCACACGTCGGCTTCGATGTAGTCGGCGCGGTGTTCAAGGGCGGTGTAGAGGGGCGTGGGTTTCTCGTAATCGTTGTGGGCGTGAATTTTGAGTCCACCCGACCGTTGGGCCTGAGTCGTTACCGAAACCAACAGAAGCGAAACCCAAACAAGGATGTTTTTCATGTTGACAGAAATTTGACCTAAAGTAGCGCAAAGTTTGCCCACAAAAAAAGGCGTCCCCCGTGAGGAACGCCTTTTTCGAGCCAGAAGGACGGTTTAGAACGTCAGGCGCAGACCCACCTGCATCCGCCAGCGCGACGTAAGCTGCGTGTCGTTGAAGAACGTCGACCGAACGCTTGTATCAAAACTGTAGATCGGTACCCCCGACGCATCGGTGCGAACACCCAATGGCTGCGCCAGACCCGTGTACGACGCGATCTGCCGAACGCCCCAGTTAGACGAAATCAGGTTGCCCGCGTTCAGCACGTCGATGCTCAACTGCAACAGCTTCTTGTTGGGCAGGTTGTAGTCCTGCAAAATCCGAACGTCCCAGTTTGAGTACCAGGGCGAGAGCGACGCGTACCGCTCGGCGTACTGACCCTGACGGCTGCTCAAATACTCGTCCTGGGCAATAAACGACTTGAAGCCAGCACGTTGAGCGTTCTGTTGGGCATCGTTGCCCTCAAACTTCATCTGGTCTACCTGACTGTTGGTCGGAATGAACAGCAGGTCGTTCAGGCCCGAACCGTCGTTGTTCAGGTCGCCGAAATAGGTGTAGCTAAACCGGCCTCCTTTGGCGTATTCGGCTACTGCCGAGATGGTCGTAGCCCAGTCGCCACCGCCATATACGAATTTCTTACCGATGGTGCCCACCACGCGGTGCTGGTTGCCAAACTGCGAGAAGCCCGAAACAGGCGTGTTGGCATTGGCCGTTGTGGGTTGCCGGTCGAACGAGTCGGACGAGATTTCAGAATCGGTCGATGATTTGTCGATGGCATACAGGTAGTTATAAGCCAACGACATGAACAGGTTTGTGGCCCAGGTGCGCTGTACCTGCGCGCTCAGGTTGAGCGAATAACCACCGCTTACGTTCGTAAATACGTAGGCGTTTGTAGGACCGCCAAAAATCTGCGAGCGGTCGGCGAGGGCGTACACGGGGCGCGTGTCGACCGTGTTGGGGGCCGTGAGTGTGCCACTTGCGGGTTGTTGCAAGCGGGCCGAAGGCGTCTTCAGGCCGTAGTTACGCACCATCATGTTCTGGAGATCGTAGCTATACAACGCGTCGAACGAGGTTCGCCAGCCGTTTTTAAACGTGCGGTCGTAGCCGAGGCTCGTTTTCCAAACTTGTGGAAACTTGAAGCTTGGGTCGGTCGTCGTGTAGAAGAAGAAGTTCGGGTTGGCCACCTGATTGCCAATCCAAACAAACGGGAACCGGCCCGTAAACACACCTGTACCACCACGCAGCGTTGAACTGGCGTCGATCTTGTAGTTAAAACCAACACGGGGCGAAATCAGCGGAGCCGTGCCGGGTAACTTCTTACTGTCCAGCAAAACGGGTTTGCCGTCGGCATTGTAGTATTGTATCTTAGGGTCGTAGCAGCAGGCGCGGGCCAGGTTCTCTTCGATTTTCTGCTCCGTATCGAAATACATCGGCATATCGACGCGCAGACCGTACGACAGGTTCAGGCGGGGGCTAACCGCCACTTCATCCTGCGCATACAGACCAAATTGGCCTACGTTGGTCTCGGCCAACGCCCACTGCCCTTTGCCGAATGTTGCTTTAGCTGCATCGACAGTCTTTCTGTAGTCGGCAGTGCGCGAGGCCGTTACGAAGTCCTGCACCGACGAAAAGCCGGGGCCGAACGTGCCATCGTAGGCGTTCAGGTTGAACGAGTTATCGAAGGAAAACCGCTCAAAAGCCGCGCCAAGCGTGATCGTATGCTTGCCCGCGTAGATGTTGAAGTTGTTCGTTACCTGAAACACGTCCTGCGTCAGGCGGTTGTTGATCGAAAACGGCTCGTGTCCGGCCACAATGTAGCGAACCCCGTCTTTGTTGATGTTCACCACCGGGAACGGGCTTGACATCGGGTCGCGGGCATCGCGGAAGGCCGTGTAACCCACCTGGAGTTTGTTGGCAAAGCGACCGTTGAAGTTCGAGTTCAGTTCCAGAATACCCCCGTGCAACTTGTTGTTGATCCGGTAGCCTGAGTTCGCGAATTGGAGCGTCAGCAGGTCCGGCCCCCGCCGACCAATCGCCGAGGGGTGCGCAGGTTTGTCGCGGAACGCATCGAGCATATTGTACATAAACGACAGCTTGTGTACGCTGTTGATGTTCCAGTCGAGTTTCACTACCGCTTTCACGTTGCGCGTGCGGTGGGTATAGTTCTCGTACGCACCGGGTTCGTAGCCCAACGCACGCAAGGCCGTACCCACCGTTTCGAGGTCGCCCGACGTTACGCGCGACACGTTGGCACCACTCAGGCCCGACCGTGCGGCAACCCAGCCATCCGTGCCGAGATCGGAGCGAACGTCGGCCTCAGCGTTGATAAAGAAGAACAGTTTGTTTTTGATGATCGGACCGCCGAGGCTAAAACCAGCCTGCGTTTGGCCCGACTCCGGCACGATAATATCGGTGCCCTTCACACGCTTGCCAGTAAGGCTCTGGTTACGGAAAAATCCGAAGGCCGTTCCGCTCAACGTGTTCGTGCCCGACTTGGTCACGGCGTTGATCGACGCGCCCACAAAACCGGCCTGCGTAATGTCGAACGGCGACAGCGACACCTGGATCTGCTCAATAGCGTCGAGCGAAACGGGTTGCGCGTCGGTTTGTCCACCCGGCTGGGCGGCATCCAAACCGAAGGGGTTGGTAAAGATGGCTCCGTTCAACGAGAAGTTATTGAATCGGTTCAGCCGACCGCCAAAGGTGCCATTGTCGCCAGCCGCCGGATTCAGACGGGTGTAATCGAAAATGGACCGCTTAATGGTCGGCAAGGTGCGGAGTTGGTCGCTGCCGATGGTGGTGGCTAAACCCGTCCGGCCATCGTTCAGGGCATCACTCGCCTTCACGGTAACCTCGTTTAGTTGAGCCGAAGCAATTTTCAACACAAACGGAGCCGGTAGTTTCTGGCCGAGCGTCAGGAACAGGTTTTCGGCTTTTTCGGCTTTGAAGCCGACATACGTCACCTCAACGGTGTACGGACCACCCACGCGCATGTTTGGCAGGGTGTACTGACCCTCGGAACGGGTCGTAACGGCATACTGCGTACCAGTGGGTACGTGGGTAGCAATAACGGTAGCACCCGGTAGCGGGGCACCTTTTTCGTCGGTCACGGAGCCGTAAAGCGACGAGGTTGTTACCTGGGCATTGGCTACGCCCAGCACACTAAGCAACAGAAGTACAAGTAAATGTTTGAAGTGCATGAAACAGTTTTTGAACAAATTGTTAACAGTGAATACTCATCCGTAAAAATACGGTAATACATTCTATAGGTAATATTAAGTTTTTGCGAACTTGAACGGGTTTAAGTCTTTCTAGAAAAACTTTTATTTTTTGGTTTAGCCAGCGTATTGTCGGGTTTCATCGTCATTGTCAGAAACAAGCCAAACCTGTTCAAACCATGCGCCCTACGTTTCATCTATCCCAATATGTTTTCTGTGTTTTGCTCATTGGTATTACGGTCAGCAGTTGCGAGCAACTTGACCAAAACCAAACTGCCAATGCAGTAGCCCCAATTATTAAGCAAATTGATGCTGAAACAACGTCATCGGAATACACCCAAACGGCCCGCACCGTTTATACGTACGATGGAAGCAAAAAATTGACCCGTATGGATCATGCAATCCTGAAAAAGTACCGGAATAACCCGTTGCAAACGTCGTTTTCTGTTACGACCGATTACGTGTACGGACCGGGTGAGTATGTATTGTCGACGACTACTCGCTCTGTCGATCAACCATCCGGCACCGGAGTCGGTGTGAAACCTCCTGTAGAGCGCACGACAACCACTACTTATGCTTATACCGATGGCCGCTTGACAAGCTACAGTGTTGTAGAAACTGGTTTTAATGGTCTGGTAACAACCCGAACAAGCGCGTATGCGTACAGCGATGCCCTTGAGCAAGTACAACAAACCGAACAGTCGGGTGGTGGATTTAGCCGGATTTATACGTACAAAAAGGGCGTTCTGACGGACTATCTGGAGCGGAACGGGACAGCCGAAACGCGCCCGTGGACACTCGCCAACGGAGTTATTACGACCATGACAATTCCGGGTGGGCTGGTTGTCAGGTATAGTTATGACGACCAACTGCGCCCAACTCGCCTGGACGAATTCGTGAACGGAAAACAAACCCGCTACACAGTCTGGACCAACGACGCCATGAAACCCGGCACCGAGGCTCAGCCCGTGCCAAAAGGTTTTCCCGTGCTTCAACCGCCGTTTGGCCGGTTGGGTGTGCAAACGTCCGAGAAGCTCTATTTTATAAACGAGCAGAACGCACAAACGCAGTTCTTCCACGATACGCAGGCAACCAACCAAGCCAATGCCCAGGGGTTTGTAAGCCGCCGAACGATTGTGAGCCGCGCCCAGAACCCGCAAACATTGCCTCAAAGTACCACGACCACGGAAACCTACACGTATGGGCAGTAAGCCCCTGTCTGACATCATAGCCGGGTGCCGCCGAAACCACGAAACGGCCCAACAAGCGTTTTACGAACGCTTTTATGGGTATGGTTTGGCGGTGTGCCTGGCTTATGCCGACAATCGGGAAGATGCGCGTGAGCTACTCAACGATGGATTTTTGAAGGCGTTTCGGGCCATGCCCGACCTGAATAGTGAGGAAGCTGTGCGGCCCTGGCTCCGGCGAATTTTAGTGAACACGGCCATCGACTACCATCGAAAATCGCTCCGGCGCGTGTCGACAGAGTCGCTGCCGACGGATACCGATGCGCTGCCCGAAGCTGGCTGGGCCGAAGACACGGTTATGGCTCACCTCTCTGCCGAACATATTCTGGCTACGCTGCAAACACTGCCCCTCCCGTACCGGCTGGTGTTCAGCTTGTACGTGCTCGAAGGCTACAACCACGCCGAAATTGCGGCTCAACTTCAGTTGGCCGAAAGCACCTCACGCGCCCACCTGTCCGAAGCGAACCGACTAATGCGTCGGGCACTCACCCACCTTGCCAAATCTGACTATGAACGAACCCGCTGACGACCGTATGCACGAGTGGCTGCGCCAGACCATGCACGCCTACGAGGCCCCCGACAGTCCCGCAACCGACTGGCTGCGTGTTCGTCGCGAACTCCGGCGTGCCCGCCGACGGCGTTGGGCGAGGGGGGGCATGGCGGGCGCATTGCTTTTGGCCTGTCTGTTTGGTTGGTGGTGGCTGTCATCAGTTGAGGGCGAGGCTCCTCAACCGTTAACGCTCGTTGGGGAATCTACTTCGTCGGGAAACGAGCGAAGTTCTACAGGGCGAGAAACCATCTCGAAAATCCCCCTGTCACTCAATCCTTCAGTCCAGAAAACTCCCCGTCAACTACGCGGGCAGCCCAACAAAAGACGTGTTACCGAACCAACTCAGAATCACGTAGCGTCTGAGCAAGCGTTTGTGATTCGGTTGGTTATCGGGCCATTACCACGGGCGGTTAGCGAGTTAAAAACCGCTAGCCAATTTGCGAATCGTCCGCTATCGGTTCCAGTCTTTGGCCCCGACGAACTAGCCATCCGGCAGCAGTGGCAAACAAGGGAGTTTGGGGCCGACTCAACAGCCTATCGGGCGTTGCTCCGAAATGCGGCTCAGTGGCCGGAGTCGGTCGTGGTTTGCGACCTGACGAGCAGCATGTATCCCTACAGCACGCAGGTTGGGGTGTGGTTGGAGAAACAGACCCAGCAAAAACAACGGCGGGGCCGGGCTATTGTGCAGGGTATTGTATTTTTTACGGATTGCGACAGTGCGGGGCAAGAAACCCGACCTGGTGGCCCGGCGGGGCAGTTTTTTGTGAACACCCAATTAGACCGAGCTTCGCTGTTGGCGGTTGTTGTGCAGGCCTCCCGGCACACGCTTCTGAATCGGTTTCCGCCCGAAAACGACCTGGAAGCTCTCCTGTTTGCCCAACAGCAGTTTCCAAATGCTAAAAACCTGATCTTGTTGGCTGATAATGGCAGTCCTGTTAAAGACATGGATAAGTTGGGGCTATTGACCAAACCCGTTCGGGTCATTCTGGCGGGCGAGACAACCGATTCAACGCAGGCCTTTCGACCCGATTACGAACGCATTGCCCGGCAAACGGGGGGGAGCCTGCACACTATCGACGACGATTTGGACCCTAACCGCCCCGACCAAACGCCCGTGTTGCGTGTAGGCGGGCGGTACTACCGCTACTCAGCCCGCCGAAAAACCTACCGACTTACCCGATTCGGCCACCGCCCCGAACGCTTGTTGGGACCAATTTGGTGGTAGTTTTTCTGTAAACTTTCGGCTGCTTCGTGGGGTTATTACCTTATGGAAGCGAATGACAAACTCGACCGTATTGTTGAGGCCCGCATGAAGCTCAAACGTCGGTTTGAGGACAAAATAGCCACCACACCCTCCATGTCGGATGGCCTCACGGGGCCAAACCGGGCGCGGGGCACTGGCCCTGCCAACCGGCACGGAATGCCGCAGGTGCCTATAGGACAGACCGTTACGGGGAAATGGCCGGTGCTCGATCTGGGCTATCAGCCGGTTATACCACTCGATAAGTGGCAACTGAATGTCGATGGTGAAGTAAACAATCCGGTGCGACTCAAGTGGGACGATTTTATGGCCCTGCCGCAGGTGGAAGATACCAGCGATTTCCACTGCGTCACGACCTGGTCGCGGCTCGATGTGCCGTGGGTGGGGGTTCGGCTCATGGATCTTGCCGCCCTCGTTGATCCCAAAGGGTCGGCCACACACATCATGTGTTATGGCTACGATGGCTATTCAACCAACGTCTCGCTCGAAGAAGCTCTGAAACCCGACGTGTTGCTTGTCCACACCGCCGACGGGCAACCGCTAACGAAAGAACACGGTGGCCCCCTGCGGATGATTACACCCCAGCTTTATGCCTGGAAGGGGTCGAAATGGATTAAGCGGATTGAGTTTTTAGATAAGAACCAATTGGGGTTCTGGGAAGAACGCGGCTACTCCGATACGGCCTATCCCTGGCGGAATGATCGGTATTCGTGATTTTTTTGGTTAACAACCACAACGTCCAGCCCCGTCGGGGCGACATGTTAATAGCAAGTTGGGCATGGGTATGATGGCAAAGCCCCGGAGGGGCGACATGTAAGAGGGCTGCCTCCAAACATGCCGCCCCTCCGGGGCTTTACTCTGTAAATTCCATACCTTGCTATTGACATGCCGCCCCGATGGGGCTTTGCTACTACCGGTTCCCCTGCAACTCGTAGAGCGAGCGGCTGGGGGCCGTAGGTCGGCGGAGAATATAGCGCACAGTAAGACCGTAGCTGGCTCCGTTGCCTTTGGCACGTAGGGTAGTTTGGCCGATGTAGCGGTTATTGATGTAATACGAAATGTCGGTGGTGAGGGCATCGCTGAGGCCCCAGTTGTGGCGGGCGTAGGCTCCCAGGTCAATTCGGTTCGACACACGTACCTGGTATTCAAGGCCCAGTTCGAGCAGGCCCGTGGTGCCCCGGCTAGCTTTTGTGCGACTGATGAGGGTGGTCTCGTCGATGGCATCGGCACCCCGGCGCGTGTAGCCCGACATTGTTTGTAATTCTTTCTGCTCGCCATTGTTAGGCATTGCCCAAAGACCTCCGGTAACCCAAAAACCCGACCGATGCCAATTGCGACTGGTGTTCAGCAAGGCCCATTTACCCCGCACAAAAACACTGCCCCGGTCCCCGCGCGTCATAATCGACATGGGGGGGCGGCTGTTCAGTCGGGCGTCGTTGTGGACGGGCGATTGTGCTATGCCTGCCTCGACCGCCCATTTGTTTCGGTACGTGACCCCCGCGCCCACACTCCATCCCAGCCGCGTAACTGAACTAGTGGTTAGCAAACCGCCCAGCGATTGGTCAAGCTTGCCCACGTCTTTGCGCACGAACCCCTCGCTCATCAGGTACCATTGCGGAGCCAGATGAGGACCGAAGCGCATCTGCAATTGATTTTGCTCTTTGCGACTCACCACGCCCCCAGGCTGATAATAGTCCACTAAATCTTGTGCAACGCCCTGTAGGGTTGCCATAAGTAAAAACAAGAACGTAAAGTTTAGCTTCATCACGGGCTGAGTTTGTGTTTGAGAGCATAACTAGCTTGACTGCCTGAAAGTTAAAGAAAAATCTTTATACGATCTCCTCCATAAAATAATAACAGAGCATGTGGCAAATAGTCATGTGGGCATCCTCCACCCGCCCGTAGTGGTCGGAACCGATCACGAGGGCATGATGCGCTAACGTGGCCAGTTGTCCGCCTTTGCCACCCACCAGCGCAACAGTCGTCAGCCCGTTGTTGTTGGCCCAGCCAATGGCCTTCACTAGGTTGGGCGAATTGCCGCTAACGCTCATCGTCAGCACCAAATCGCCGGGGCGGGCGTAGTTCTGAAGCTGCCCCACATACACGTCGTCGTAGCTGTAGTCGTTGCCCAGAGCCGTGAGCCAACCCACGTTGTCGTTGAGCGACAGGCAACGGAATCGGTTGCCCAGACCATCGCGTTGTACACGGTCGGAGGCTCCCTTGCCGAGGTCGGTGATAAAGTGCGAGGCATTGGTGGCACTACCGCCGTTGCCGAACACAAACAGTTGGCGGTCGTCGCGCCAGCATTGTGCCATGAGGTTGGCCACCTGCGCCACCTGATCGAGCGGAATCGAATCGTAGGCGGCTTTCTGTTGAGCGAGATACGTAGAAAAGTAGGTCATGCCGCGAAGATAGGGTGGGAGGGGTGGGATTTTCTAATCATACGCTAATTCGCGCCTAACGGCATTCTTATGTCGGCAGAACACCTTTGTGTACTAAACAGAACATTTCCATGAAAACCACAACAACAAATCCCGATTTATATATGGGCCTCGGTAGTGCCGTATATGCCCTCACCAAACTGGACGGACGGCTCCAACTGGCCGAAATGCAGACAGTAAAGGAATTACTGGCAAGTGAACCCCACGGCGACCTGGCCCTGTACGCTTTTTTTCTGCGCGAAAACACCGACGAATCCGTTGAAGAAGCTTACGCCTTCGCCATGCGTCGGTTTGCCAATCAGCCCCAAAAACTAGACGAAGACACGAAGAAACGCTTTGTCGGTATTTTGCAGAAAGTTGCCGATTCGCACGACGATACGTCACGCAAAGAGCGGGAGTTTATCCAACGGTTTCGGCGCGATATTCGGCGGTACTAAGGCTCTAATGAGTTTCTAATTGGAGCCTAACGGGTTCCCAATTCCACCGCCCGACCTTTGTTATGTTCTCCGTCGGCAAGCCCAATAGAGGAGTTGCCACAACTCGACAGAACGACCAACGATCATGAAAGCGATACAAGTTTTTGGATATACACTGGTTGCACTAGCCCTGACATCGACAACGAATTTGATGGCTCAAACAACCCCCGCCACTCGTACCGACCCAACGTACTCGGTGCATAATTACAAACACGCCAACAAAGCCGCCGTAGCCGCCCAGACTAATCCGCCAGCCACGTTGGTGGTATCGGGAACAAACGCCATGCGCCTGGCGGCTGGCGACTACAAACGGGTAGCCAACCGCGATACGCTGAGCATTACGGCTGCTGTACCGTCGCCGGGAGTGCGATACGTAACCAATTACAAAACACCACATCCTACCCTGCAAAAATACCAGGATCGTTTGCCTGCTGAACCAAAATCTACACCAGCACCCCCAAAACCGGGTGTGCGACCCCCCACAGGTGGCGAACGACCAATTGGAGAATAGATAAGTACATGAGACAGTTAGGTGTTTCAGGGCAGGCTCATTGGGCCTGCCCTGATTGTTTTTAGGGGTTCAAATAAATTGCTAACTATGCAGAGTTATTTTCCTGAACCTGCATGATAAACCCCCTTTCGTACCCGCCTAGTCGCCGAATTTGTTTGACTGTATTTTTGTTGATTGTCTGCGAGTTATATGCTGCCTTGGCCGGGTTGATGAATGAATCCGTAGGCTGTTACTCGATCAATAACAGCGCGTTTGCCAGTCGGCGCGTGACGGTGCAGGCCGACACGCTGGAGCAACCCGACCGCCGGGCAACCACCACCGTCACCCCCAACGACTACTACGCCGAACAGGCCGCCCGAATGGACCGCCCCGAAAGCCGCCGGGCTGGGTTTGCTCTGTTGTTTCTGATCGGTGTGGTGTTGGGTGTCGTAGCCACCTGGATAGCCTGGACACTGGCTCTCGCCAACTACGGCATTGCGGCTGCGCTGGTCTTCATCGTGGGGTTAGGTGCGCAGATCGGGGGCATTTTCTTCGTGAGCCGAGCTTTCGAGCGGGTCATAAAACCCTGGCGGGAGATGGACCACACCGACCGCCGACGCATAAACCGCCGATTTCTTCGGATCTGGCTCGGCCTCTGGGGTGTACTTTTTCTTCTGGCGTTGGCCAATAGTCGATAAGTTAAAAATGAATCGGAGTGATGAAGTCTGTATTTTACCTGCCTCATCCTGTGTTAAGGCCCTATGTGCGCGGTTATTGGGAAATCGAAAGCTCGGTATCACCCGACTTGCCTTTGCACATTTTGCATGGATGCACGGGCCGTACGCACTGGGTTACCTATCTGAACGATTCGGAGTGGGCCTGCACGACCCGGCGGCAGGGGGCGGCTATGGCTAATTATTCCTCCATGCTGATGGGACAGATGACCCTGCCCATGATCCATCAGCTCGTGGCATCGACCCACGTATTTATCGTCGATTTTACGCCAACGGGCTTTCAGCAGTTGTGGCGGGTTCCGGCGAGTGAGCTATCCGGGCAAATGACCCCTGTGGATCTGGTGCTGGGTAACGGCCCCAATCAGTTTGCCGACCGACTCCGCGAAGCCCGCACCTTTGGGGGCCGTGTGGCACTTATGAATGCCAGGCTGCTCTGTCAGTTGCAACGCAGTAACCCGAGCACCGACAACCGGATGGAAGCTGCCGTTCGGCTCATTCAGGAGCAACCGGGGCAGGCGCAGGTCTGGAAACTGTCTAAATGGCTCAACTGCCCGGAGCGGACCCTGTCGCGCCGGTTTACGGAAGCTGTTGGGGTTTCGCCCAACCTGTACACGCGCATTCACCGGTTTCTGCTCACCCGCGACTGGCTTGTGGAACACCCGACTGGGAACTGGAACGATTTAATTATTCAGGCGGGCTATTACGATCAGGCCCACCTCATCAACGACTTTCGCTTTTTTTCGGGCAAGGCTCCGCTTATCTATCTCGCTGATAACCAACTCACCTTCGATTTTATGCGGACGCTCGCCCGTTAACACAATCGCGGTGTAACTGGCCGATTTTTCCAATACAAACTTGTTTCCAAAGGCTAGGTTTGTTCCGACTATCAGGTACTTATCCACTGATAGTACGGCCCCTAAATCTCCTTTGTATGAAACCAGTTCTTCAATCTATTTTTCTCGGTTTCGCCCTGACGGTTGCTTTCCAAACGACTGTTCAGGCCCAGCAATCCTACGCGCTTAAGCCCTATGCTATTACACTGCCCCGCGTAACGACCACGCAGCAAGTGAACCCGGCTACGGTGCCGCAGCAGGCAGGTAACGTGGTTTATAATACGACCGAGCAGAAAGTGGCCGTCAGTACCGGAGCCGACCGATTTGGGAATGGACAATGGCAATACCTCAGTGCGGGAACGATAGACAACCGTGAGTTCAAAAACGCCATTGCGTTTTCAACAACGGCGGTGACGCGCGCGTGTGGTACGACGGCCACGGGGCCGTGTGACCCGGTAGCTACCTATAACTTCATCGTTCCGGCGGGCGTAACCCGGTTTTTAGTGGAACTGTGGGGGGGCGGTGAAGGGGGAGGCAAATACCAACCCGATGCTCCCCCCACCTATTGTACCAATGGAGGACAAGCGGGTGGTTATGTTCGGAAATACGTGGACGTTGTGGCTGGGGAAACTATCGTTTCCATTGTCGTTGGATCAGCGGGTTCGGGAATACGGACACTTTATAGTGGGCTCATTTCGTCGACGAGTGGGCCCTTCGACGGCCAAAACAGCTTCATTTCGTATGCTCGGAGTACGCTGACAGCTTTTGGCGGTTCGGCGGACTTCGGACCCCGTTCAGGTACAGATAATTTGCCGGGTATTCCTGCAATCATGATTCCCGGTCATGGCCCCGGACCAATTTCGCTGGAAACTCAGCAGCGGTCAAGCACTCGATTTGATGATGTAATAAAGGCCAGTGACGGCGGCCTGGCTTATGGAACCCTGCTTGGTCCGGCTGGTCAGGGAATGTTATTACGTTATGAAGTCGGTAGTGATTCGCCTGACTTAACCATGAATGAGACATTCGCAACCGGTAGCTTTCCGGGTGGTGGGGGCGGTTGCGGATACAGAACCACTTCTACACTCCCTTTTGGATTTATTGCTTCGGGGCACAGTGGACAGGGGGGCTTCGGGTATGTCATTATCCGCTGGTAAACCCATTTGGCTAGGGCTGGCCTCTTGCTGCCGTATCGTTAAATCATCCCATATATTTATCCGATACCGCTCCGGTTGGCGAGAGGATAGCTTTACAAACAACCTCAATACTCATGAATCGCTTCTGTAGATTTCCGCTCCTGTTTTTACTCCTCCTGCCTGCTACGTTCGCGTTCGGTCAGAGTATTCGCTACGTAAAACCTACAGCCACCGGCACGGGCGATGGCTCGTCGTGGGCCAATGCCTCCGGCAACCTCCAGTCGATGATAAACAGTTCTGTTATCAACGACGAGGTCAGGCTGGCACAGGGTCTTTATCTGCCCACGCTCGATCAGGATGGCAACGTGAACAACGGCAACCCCCGTCGGCGGACATTCACGATTCAAACCGGTATTCGGGTGCGGGGCGGCTACGCCGGAACGGGTGCCAACCCCAACCAACGACTAACGACCCCTTCGACCACCACGCTGTCGGGCGATATTGGCACGGTGGGCAACACGAGCGACAACTGTTACCACGTCGTAACGATGCCCAACGCCTTTTCGACTATCCTGGATGGGGTGGTGGTGACGGGCGGCAACGCCAACACGACCGTTTCGGGCTACGGCACCCGCGACCTCTACGGGGGCGGCATTCTGTTGTTAAATTTGGCGCAAAGCCTTTCCACTCCGTTGCTGTACCAGGTGTTTGTGGTTAATAATCAGGGGGTTTACGGGGCGGGATTGGCTAATTTTGGCGGTTCGTTAGATGGAAACACCCTCGTTAGGGCAAGCAACCCACGTATTCAGAATAGCCTGTTCGAGAACAACCGGGCCACCAACAGTGGGGGAGCCATCTTTAACACGGGCAATGCCTCGCCCCAACTGACAAGCTGTGTGTTCCGCCGGAACACGGCCGCACAATATGGGGGTGGTTTTGCTACGCTGAGTTCGAGCACGCCGGTCAATTATACCATGAATCCGGCTCTGACCGCCTGTAGTTTTGAGAGCAACTCGGCCACGATAGGCGGGGCGGGTGTCAGTACGGTTCTTGACCAGCGGGCGCGTGTTGAACTGCAACTGGAGCGATGCAGTTTCACCGACAACTATGCCGATGTGGTGGGTATTGGGCAGGGTGGGGCGGTGTATAGCCGCTCGGCGGGTGGGCCGCTCACCGTAACGGCCCGCAACAGTCGGTTCTTCAGCAACGATGCCGATTTTGGCGGGGCCATCTACAGCACCACCACCTCAACCACCAACAACGTGGGCGTGGTACTCACCAATTGTACCCTCAATGCCAATCAGGCGCGGTCGGGCGGGGCTGTGTACCACAACAATACCACGAGTGTGGTGGACGACTTACCCACGCTTTTTATCGAAAACACGATTCTGTGGGGCAACACGGCCACCGCCAACAAACCGGGCATTTCGGCCAACGGATATGTGTTGCCGCGCATCAACTTCTCCGACGTGCAGGGCTGTGTGGGCGAAACCTGGTGCAACAACGGCCTTCGTAATCAGGATGTTAATCCACTACTGGGGGCCGATAACCTAACCCCAACGGCCACCAGTCCGGTGCTTAATCTGGCCAATCCGTTGAGCACCACCGCCGAGGTGGGGGCTGCCGATTTCGATGGTGCCCCGCGCATTCAGGGCGGGCAACTCGATATGGGGGCCATCGAGACCGACGTGGCGCAAACAACCATTCGTTCGTTTTCGGCGGGCGACTGGAACAACCCCGCCACCTGGAATTGCTATTGCCTGCCCCGAATTGGTCTGACGGTGGTGCTACAGCATGATGTTCGGATACCGGCTAATTCGCTGGCACTAGCCCGCAGAATCCAGTACTCTATTGGCGGCAAACTCCGGTTTGCGTCGCCCCCGGCGAGTGGCTTGTGGCTGTTGGCCAGCGGATCGCTATAAAGCCCATCCCTACTAACTGGGTGCGTTTCAATCTTGTGTTTTTCTCAACCGTCGCTAATTAAAGCAACCTATATTGGCCTTACGGCCCTGCCGGAAAGTATCCGGCATTACAACAGTCGCCCTTCCATGTAATGCCGGATGCTTTCCGGCAGGGCCGTAAGGCCAATAACACACAAGTTTGAAATGCACCCCCCTAACTCAACACCAGAACAAGCAGCAGGTATTAACTGATTTTTACGTCAAACGCCTTTTTTTATATGAAAACTACCTTCAAACTCCTCGTCTTACTGCTATTGATTAGCACGAATGCCGTTGGGCAATTTATCAACTTTGGTAAGCCCGGTGTGCGGGTGGGCATCGGAGTCAGCGCAACCGCAACAACGGGCCTGCTGGCCCTGAGATCAATAGCTGACCCGGGGTCAACGGTGTATCCCATTGGGCTTGACCATATGAGCCCAAACAATACCGTGCGGATGGGGACAGTCGTTACTAATTTAGGAGCTACCCTGCGAACGCACAGTAACCACCCGCTCCATTTTTCCACCTATAACAGCGACACCCAGATGGTTCTCCAAACCGACGGGAATGTGGGCATTGGCACCCTTTTTCCACTGAGCCTGGCTGGTTTAGTGGTTAACAAAAAAGAAGGAGCAGTTAACGCAATGTTTGGTTCCCACACGAGTGGCGTAGCCATTGAAAGTGACTGGCCGGGTATTGGATTAAATACCTACTACGACAGCGGGCGTAGATCCATTGCGGCCGGTTACGGCGGGCTGTTGAGTCTTAATATGAGCAACGGCAACATCAGCATTTTTACTTCAGCTTCAGCTTCTAACTCCTTCAGTCCGGTAACTATTGATGAGCGACTGACCATTACGCCGGTGGGTGGGGTTGAGCTGGGTGAGAACAGTTCAAATAACGCCAGTGGTTATTCCAGTATGGCGTTTGGGTCATCGAATACGGCAAGTGGATTCAAATCGCTCGCTATGGGTACACTAATGTCCACGAATGGCTATTCGGGCGCAGTTGGTTTGGGCGATAATAGTGCGGTGACCAGCACCAACAGCACAGCCGCAAACCAGTTTACCGCCCGCTTCGCCGGAGGGTATCGCTTCTTCTCCAACTCAACCGCGACCATCGGTGCTGAACTCCCGGCTGGTAGCAATGCCTGGGTCACCATCTCTGATTCTGCCAAGAAAGAACGATTCCTACTGTTGAATCAAACCGATTTGCTGACCAATATCCGCAGCCTGAAACTAGGCACCTGGAACTACAAAGGCCAACGCACCGAGCGGCATTACGGCCCGATGGCGCAGGAATTCTTTGCCCGTTTCGGCCACGACGATTTGGGTGTAATCGGTTGCGATACGCTCATCAATAGCCACGACTTCACCGCCGTGACCCTGAGCGGGGTACAGGCACTGGCTCTCGAAAATGAACAGTTGAAAGCCCGCATCACGCAACTGGAAACCGAACGCCGATACGCCAACGCCCGGCTCGACGCCCTCGAACGGCGCATATTAGTGGAACCGGCTCCGCGATCTATACGGGCTACCCAAAGGCGCGTGGCCTTACACGCCCACTGAACTAATTTAGGCCTAATTTGCCGAGACAATTTTGCCTTGGGGCCCCGATTGTTGAACGTTGGGCAATTTACCTTCCAAAACACCATCGCGCAGCAAACGCCGGACGATGGTCCGGGCTGATAGTTTCTCACCCAAGATAGGGGTAGTTGAAATAATGGCTCTCCAGAAAGGCTTCTTTTCGGTTGCCGAGCGCATTTCCAAATTGAACTGTGCAGCCCCCGTGCTGGGCCTGCTGTTCGTGTCATTAGAATCGCCGACAAGCAGGTTGCCCCGATACGTTGTCGCTATTGTCAGAATCGCGTCGCTTTTACACCCAAGTACCTCCTCCCGAATGGTATCGTCACTGGTCAACGAAAGCCGATCCAGGTTTATCGTGCAGACTTCATAACCCTCCGGTAAATTTCGCCGAAAGTCAGCCTCGTAACTCGGTTGAGGCTTACGAGTTTTCGTTACGATCAGGATACGTTTGACCTTGGGAATCGACTCGCTCTGTATATTGGAGCGCATGGTCATGCAGCTTGTAAGAAGAATAATTCCGCTGATGGTCAGAAGGTTGAACGTGCGTGTCATGGTTGTTGATGTTGGGACGTGATGGACCAAAGTAACAATTTAGTATAATGCGGTCTGTTAGAACAAGATTAGATTTTTCATGACACAATACGTAACCACGAAAGCCTTTTTCGTCTGGACATTATTGATACTCTCGACGTTCGGCGTCGGCCAATTTGTTTATGGGCAAGCAACGCCCAGTCAACCGCAATCGGCTGCTGTAAACTCCCCAACCGACCTCGCCCAGCGGCAACTGAACGCCTACAACGCCCACGACCTGGATGCGTTTCTCGAACCCTACGCCGACGACGTGGAGATTTATGATTTCCCGAATGAGTTGAAAACCAAAGGCAAAGAAGCCATGCGTAAACGCTACGAGTTCCTCACAAAAAGCCCGATGCTGCACTGCGAGCTAGTGAATCGAATTGTAGTTGGTAACACCGTGATCGACCATGAGCGCATCACAAACCGGAGCGACCGCCCCCCGTTTGAGGCAGTCGCCATTTACAAAATCGAGAACGGCAAAATCCAGAAGGTCTATTTTACGCGCTGATTTACGTTCGCTCGTCAGTTCATTGTTTTAGTGGCTGTCGCGCTTCACCACGCTGCCCGAACTGCCCTGTAGAAAGTCGAAGTCGGCACCCTCGTGGGCCTGCATCACGTGCCGCACGTACAGATTGGCGTATCCCCGGTGGTAACCCAAATCGATCGGTTTGAAGTGAGAAAGCCGGTTGGCCAACTCCTCATCCGATACATGCAGATGCAGACTGCGGTTCTCCACGTCGAGCGTAATCAGGTCGCCGTTTTGTACGAACGCCAGGTTGCCGCCAATCGCCGATTCGGGCGAAACGTGCAGCACCACCGTACCGAAGCCAGTGCCGCTCATGCGCCCATCCGAAATGCGGACCATGTCGTGAACACCCTGAGCAAGAATTTTGGCCGGGAGTTGCATGTTGCCTACTTCGGGCATACCCGGATACCCGCGCGGCCCCACGTTCTTGAGTACCAACACACACGACGGGTCAACGTCGAGATCGGGGTCGTCGATGCGGGCTTTGTAGTCGTCGATATTCTCGAAAACCACCGCCCGACCCGTGTGCTGCATCAGGGCGGGGCTTGCCGCCGAGGGTTTCAGCACGGCCCCGTTTGGGCAGAGGTTGCCCCGCAACACAGCAATGCCCGATTCGGGTTTGAAGGGTTCCTCGACCGAGGCAATTACCGAGCGGTCGTAGCACTGGGCTTCGGCACAGTTTTCACCAATGGAGTAGCCATTTACCGTAATCGCGTCGTTGTTTAAAGCACCGCGCAACTCCCGAATCACGGCGGGTAGACCACCGGCATAGAACAGGTCTTCCACAAAATGTTCGCCCGACGGTTGCAGGTTTGCCAACAGGGGAATTTTGGCCGAGAGCCGGTCGAAATCATCGAGCGAAAGACCCACACCCATCCGGCCCGCAATAGCCATCAAGTGAATAATGAAATTCGTGGAACCGCCCAGGGCTGCGTTGACCATGATGGCGTTCTCGAACGCTTCGCGGGTGAGAATATCCGAAGGTTTACGGTCCTCGTGCGCCAGCGCAACCGCCTGCATACCAGTCATATGCGCCAGTACCTTCCGGCGCGAGTCGGCAGCGGGAATCGTAGCATTATCGGGCAGGGCGAGGCCAAGCGACTCCACCATCGCGGCCATTGTGCTTGCGGTGCCCATCACGGCGCAGTGTCCCTGCGAACGAGCCATGCAGGCCTCTGCCTCCACAAACTCTTTTTGGCTCATTTTGCCGGTTTTGTAGTCTTCGGCGAATCGCCAGAGGTCTGAGGTGCCAATTTTACGGCCCTGATACCGACCCGCCAGCATCGGCCCGCCCGAGAGCACAATGGTCGGCACGTTGACGCTACAGGCACCCATCACGAGCGAGGGTGTGGTTTTGTCGCACCCACACAACAGCACGACGGCGTCGATAGAGTTGCCCCGGATGCTTTCTTCGACGTCCATACTGGCCAGATTCCGAAACAGCATGGCCGTGGGCTTTAGCTGACATTCGCCCAGCGACATCACCGGAAATTCGAGCGGGAAACCGCCTGCTTCCCAAACACCACGCTTTACGGCCTCGGCCAGTTCGCGGAAGTGGGCATTGCAGGGAGTAAGCTCCGAGAAGGTGTTGCAGATGCCGATAACCGGCTTTTTCTCGAACAAATGGTGCGGAAATCCCTGGTTTTTCATCCAGGCTCGGTAAATAAAGCCGTCTTTGCCGGTGCGGCCAAACCACTCCTGTGAACGGAAGGGCATAGGTGAACGGAGGGCGGGCAGTATGGTCGCACCCTCCGTCAGTAAAGAGAGTCTACAGGGGTTTCTACCATTAAGCCAACCGACACTCCTGGTGTTGGTAAATGGCTTCTAGCCGCGTACGGGCACGTTTGAGCCTCATTTTCATGGCACTTTCGGTCACTGAATATTGCCGGGCCATATCTTCAACTTTATAATTAGCGAGGTATTTGAGGCTCAGAAGTTGCTTGTCTTCGGGCTTGAGCATGTCCATACAGGCCTCAACCAATTGACCACGCTCCTCAACATCCTCGTGACTTGAGTCGCAGGGTTCCATATCGCTGTAAAAATCGTATAGCGAGCAGGGATTTGGATGCCGTTTGTTGTAACGAAGCCTATCGGAGCAGTGGTTGCGTGAGATGGCGAAAAGCCAGGTACTGAACGAACTTTGAAACTGGAAAGCCTCAATCTTGAGGTGTACTTTCACAAAAATCTCCTGCGTACAATCGGCGGCCAAATCGGGCTGTTTCATCCACGACAGGCAAGTTGTAAACACTTTATCGTAATAGCGGGTACAGAGCAGGTTGAGGTATCGAGTGTTTCGGGTGGCAAGCAGCAAGCGAATCAACTCTTCGTCTGTTTGGGATTGGAGTAAACGTGAAGACGTCATAAACGAATAAAAACGATGGGTTAGTTTTATTCGTTGACATCAGAGCGACTGAAACAGTTGCGCAAGGCGACTTAAAAAACGGTTATAAACGGCTGGCGTCGCTTTGGTCGTAGATGTCCTTCAAGCGGGTTCGGGCGCGTTTGAGCCGCATTTTAACCGCACTGAGTGTAATGCCAAGATGAACGGCCAAGTCTTCGAGTTTTACTTCCTGCTCGTACTTTAGGTGTAGTATTTGCTGATCTTCTAGTTTAAGTCGCTGAAAATAAGGGGTTACGTCAATAACCTCGTGAGGTACTTCGCTCAGGCCGAGCAGATCGGCAGCGGTGCGATTTTCGTCGAGGCTTAGGTGCAGGGGTTGCCGTTTTTGCTGACGGAGTTTATCCGTGCAGTAATTGCGGGCGATGGCCGTAACCCAGGTTGAGAAGGCACTTTGGTTGTTAAAAGTGCCGAGTTTTTGGAAGAGTTTCACAAACACATCCTGTGTGCAATCGGCAGCTAGCTCGGGGTCTTTTAACCAAAAAAGGCAGGTCGTATTAATGCGTTCTTTGTAACGGGCGTGGAGAAGATTGATGTACTTTGTTTCAGAGGTGTTAAGAATAAACCGCACTAACTCCTCATCGGTAAGGTTACGCATAAAAATAATAACAAGTCGGTAGATTTAATAGAACGACTAAATTTATGTATGAGAGTAGTTATAAATCAAGGAAGATAGTACGAAAAGGCAAATTAAGTTAATAAACGTGAAGCTTGCTCACTATGAAACTATTTTTCAGGTAATTTTTGAATTCTATTGTTGAGTCATTTAGAAAAGTGAGAGTTGCCTGCCCGTCTCCGAAACGCCAACGTTGAGTGTCGACAGCGATACGCCCAGCAGTCGAACGCCCTGCGAAAGAGGCAACAATGTTTGTACGAGTTCGCCCACGACACTAGTGATTGACGCCTGACTGTCGAACGCTGACAGCATGGTTCGGCTACGCGTAACCTGCCGAAAATCAGCGTATTTCACTTTTAGCGTTACAGTGCGGGCCGAAATGGTCCGGGTCTGGCAATACTGCCACACATCGGCGATGAGGGGTTGCAGACCGATTTCCAAATCGGGGAGGTCAATAAGGTCATGCTCAAAGGTGTTTTCGGAGCCGACCGACTTGCGCACCCGGTCGGGGTTAACAGGGCGGTCGTCGATGCCACGGGCTATTTGGAAGTAGTAACGACCGGCTTTACCAAAATGTCGTCCTAAAAACTCTTCCGACTGCTGCCGCAAATCGAGACCCGTGAAAATACCCAACGCGTTCATTTTTTCGGCGGTAACCCGTCCAATGCCATGAAACTGCCCCACCGACAGCGTTTCGACAAACACGGGACCATCGGCGGGTTTAATCACAAACAGACCGTCGGGCTTGCGGTGGTCGGAGGCTAATTTGGCCAGAAACTTGTTGTACGACACCCCCGCCGAGGCTGTCAGTCCGGTCAGTTCGCGGACTTTGGCCTTGATCTGCCCCGCAATTTCGGTGGCCGAGGGCAGGCCTAACTGATTCTGGGTAACGTCGAGATAGGCCTCGTCGAGCGAGAGGGGTTCAATCTGGTCGGTGTATTCGGCGAATACCGTGCGAATCTGGGCAGAAACAGCCTTGTACACGTCGAAACGGGGTTTTACGAAGATCAAATCGGGGCATTTGCGCAGGGCCGTCACCGACGCCATTGCCGAACGTACGCCGTATACGCGGGCCTCGTAACTCGCGGCTGCCACCACCCCCCGCGCTCGTGAACCACCCACAGCCACGGGTTTGCCGAGCAGGTCGGGATTGTCGCGCTGCTCCACCGACGCGTAAAAGGCGTCCATGTCGATATGGATTATCTTGCGAAGGGGCAGGGTGTCGGTGGGGTGTGCCATAGACAAAAATACGTAACTTGGGCTGTTCTTTACCTATTAACCACCCGGTATGCGTCTGCTTTCTCCCTTTTTTCTGCTCTTGTTTTCTGGTCTGACCGTTGCCCAAACGAACCTTGACCCGCTGTTCACGTCGTTCGATGGCACCCAAATTCATTACGAGGTAGTGGGGGAGGGGAAGCCAGTCGTTTTGCTACACGGGTTTATCGTGAATGGCGAAAGTTGGAAACGCTCGCCTGCCCGGCAGATGCTTGTGGATGCAGGCTTTAAGGTGGTCACGCTCGACCTACGCGGCAATGGCCGTTCCGATAAACCGCACACGCTGGCTGCTTACGAAAACGACGCCGAAGCCCGCGACGTGATGGGTTTGATGAAGCAGCTAGCCCTGACCAACTACGATGTGGTGGGCTATTCGCGGGGAGCCATCATTACGGCCCGCCTGCTGGAACTGGACAAACAGGTTCGCCGGGCCGTAATGGGTGGCATGGGAGCCGATTTTACGGACCCAAACTGGCCGCGCCATCTCCAATTTACGGCTGTGTTTCAGGGGCAGGCCCACCGGTATCCGCAGTATGCCGGGGCTGTGGAGTATGCCCGTAAAAGCGGGGCCGATACGCTTGCATTAGGGCTGATTCAGCAGGCCCAACCCGCTACGTCGCGGCAGGTTTTGGGGCGCGTTCGCCAGCCCGTACTGGTGATTTCGGGCGATGCCGACACCGACAACGGGCGGGCCGACGATCTGGCTGAACTGTTGCCTAACAGCACGTTGGTTACTGTGCCGGGGGCAACGCACAACGACACGATGAGCAAACCGGCCTTTGGTGAAGCGATTGTGAAGTTTTTGTCAGTTCAATAAAACCAGCAGCATAAACGGCACCACCAGCCAAAGCGGGAGCAGCATAACCCGTAGCCGCACTACAAATTGCCAGACCATCACGGCGTTGCCAACTAATTCCAGGAATTCAAACCCAGTAAGAATGCCAACCACCTTCACGATGGCCCCCAGCAGGATGCTCATGCCCAGGTGCCCGACCCAGTCGAGCCAATTGGGAAATCGGTCGGTGGTTGAGGTTTGGTACACGGCCACGTAGCCGCAAGCGAGCGTCAGCATCAGGGGCAAAACGGTTTCGAGTGCGAGCGTGCCCACAGCCAGCCAATGCACCATGCCCGCAATGCCGAATAGTAACCCGATGAGCATCAGCCGGTAGCGCATGTGAAAACGGGGGGCAAAGTCGAGGAGTTGCCAGCGTTCGGGTTCGGCAGGGAACACTACCCGCCGGTTGTACGAGAAAAACGCATACAATCGCTTGGTCCAACCGTACAAAAATGTACGCTCCACAAATCGGGCAAACCCCGGAAACCGAAACCCAATCACGGTCAACATCGCATCGACGCCGTAGCGCACTTCGGGGCCTTCCAGATCAACCAGGGGTAGTTCGTGCCGCGCCCGTTCGTGATCAAGCCGGTGCATGATACCCTTGTCCTGACAGGTACGGTTCGATTGACGAGCCTCCGGGTCGAGCCAACCCAGTTGGACAAACCCCTTCGTGTAAACCTTGCAGGCGGGGCAATCGGCGTCGTAAATCATAAGCGGTTTCATGGTTTTGAGTGTTTTAAAATTTCAGAAAAAATTGAAAGTGTGTACTTTGTTAAAAGCCGCAACGGGGCGGCCTTGTTCAGTCTTATTTAAAAACTTTCATAAACTGCCCCATCAGCCAATTTTCCTCGGCCCGCACAACGGCGTTCAACGTACTATCGGCGAAGCCCGCCACACTACTGATGCCGTCGATGACGCGCTTAAACTCTGCCGATTCAGGGGTGTTGTCATCTACCTGTTGCAGTTCATGAAGCACCTCCAGCACGGGTTTGATCTCGCGCCGACGTCGTTCTTTGGCTACCTGCCGGGCTACCTTCCAGATGTCTTTCTCGGCCACAAAATATTCACGACGTTCGCCGGGTTTCAGATGCCGGAAAATCAGACCCCAGTCGATCAGCTCTCGCAGGTTCATATTGGCGTTGCCGCGCGAAATCTGTAGCTGCTCCATGGCGTCCTCGGTGCTGAGGGGTTCCGGGGCAATCAGCAGCAAGGCATGGAGTTGGGCCATTGTCCGGTTAATGCCCCATTGGGTGGCGAGTGTGCCCCACGTCTGGATAAATTTCGCTTTGGCTTCGTCGTACGTCATGCCCAAAGGTAATGGATTGATATTGAACTTTCAAAATAAAGTGAAAGATATTTTCCCCCACCAACAACTTGCCGTAAAAACATCTAATTTTGGCCCGCCAATTGGAAACTTCAATTGGGAATTAATTGGCTCGATTTCCCCGTTCCCTGAATAGATAGTTTGGTTTAAATAACACATTACCCCCTTTTTGTTATGGCTTTTGATGTTGACATGATTCAACGCGTGTACGCCGGTATGGGCGAGCGCATTGAAGCGGCCCGTCAGGTCGTGGGTCGCCCGCTGACCCTGTCCGAGAAAATTCTATATTCCCACCTGTCGGCGGGCAAAGCAACGCAAGCGCAGGAGCGCGGTAAAGCCTACGTGGACTTCGCGCCCGACCGCGTGGCCATGCAGGATGCAACGGCGCAAATGGCCCTGTTGCAGTTTATGCAGGCCGGTCGCCCACAGGTGGCGGTTCCGTCGACGGTACACTGCGACCACCTGATTCAGGCCGAAGTGGGTGCTGATGCGGACTTGACAAACGCCAAGAGCAAAAACAAAGAGGTGTACGACTTTCTGGCGTCGATCTCGAATAAATACGGCATCGGTTTCTGGAAACCCGGCGCGGGGATCATTCACCAGGTAGTGATCGAAAACTACGCGTTTCCGGGTGGCATGATGATCGGAACAGACTCACATACGCCCAACGCGGGTGGCCTTGGCATGATTGCCATTGGCGTGGGTGGAGCTGATGCCTGCGACGTAATGGCGGGTCTGCCCT
Source organism: Cytophagales bacterium (assembly GCA_004292855.1). Lineage (GTDB taxonomy): Bacteria > Bacteroidota > Bacteroidia > Cytophagales > Spirosomataceae > Rudanella. The sequence goes on along the minus strand of RDXN01000075.1, from coordinate 12,773 downwards.
GGGAACTGAAAATGCCCAAACTAATTGGTGTGAAACTGACCGGCAAATTGTCGGGCTGGGCATCGGCCAAAGACGTGATCTTGCGCGTGGCCGGTATCCTGACCGTAAAGGGCGGAACGGGCTGCATTGTGGAGTATTTTGGTGAAGGAGCCGAAAGCCTCTCGGCAACGGGCAAAGGCACCATTTGTAATATGGGTGCCGAAATTGGGGCAACCACCTCGATTTTCGCCTACGACGAGAAGATGGGCGACTACCTCCGGGCCACAAGCCGCGCCGAAATCGCCGACGCTGCGAGTGCCGTTGCCGCTCACCTGCGCTCCGACGACGAGGTGTATGCCGACCCCGCTACGTATTACGACCAACTGATTGAGATTGACCTGAACACGCTGGAGCCGCACGTAAACGGCCCGTTCACGCCCGATTTGGCGTGGCCGCTGTCGAACTTTGCGAAGGCGGTAAAAGAGAACGGCTGGCCTGAGAAATTGGAGGTTGGTCTGATTGGTTCCTGCACGAACTCAAGCTACGAAGACATGACCCGTTCGGCGTCGATAGCGGCTCAGGCGGCTGCGAAGAACCTCAAAACGAAGGCTGAGTTTACGATTACGCCCGGTTCCGAACTCGTTCGGTTTACGGCAGAGCGCGACGGGATTTTGAGCACGTTTGAGTCGATGGGTGGGGTGGTGTTGGCCAACGCCTGCGGGCCGTGTATTGGTCAGTGGGCGCGGCACATGGACGACCCAAGCCGGAAGAACTCGATCATCACCTCGTTCAACCGGAACTTCGCCAAGCGTAACGACGGGAACGCCAGCACCCACGCCTTTGTGGCCTCGCCCGAAATCGTGACGGCCCTCGCTATTGCGGGCGACCTGACGTTCAACCCCATGACCGACACGCTGACCAACGAGGCTGGCGAGCAGGTGAAGTTCGATGAGCCACAGGGCATCGAGCAGCCGGTGAAAGGCTACGCCGTTGACGATGCGGGTTATCAGGCCCCTGCCGAAGATGGTTCGGATGTGGAGGTAGCTGTGTCGCCCACGTCGGACCGCTTGCAGTTGTTGGCTCCGTTTGCCGCCTGGGAAGGCACCGACCTGACTGGCCTGAAACTGCTAATTAAAGCAAAAGGTAAGTGTACGACGGACCACATTTCGATGGCCGGTCCTTGGCTCAAATTCCGGGGTCACTTAGATAATATCTCGAACAACATGCTCATTGGGGCGGTGAATTTCTATACCGAGAAAACCAACTCGGTGAAGAACCAACTGACGGGCGAATATGGCGAAGTACCTGCTGTTCAGCGGGCTTACAAGGCGGCTGGTGTTGGCTCGGTGGTTGTGGGCGACGAGAACTACGGTGAAGGCTCCTCACGCGAGCATGCGGCTATGGAACCCCGTTTCCTGGGCGTACGGGCTATTCTGGTGCGCTCGTTTGCACGTATCCACGAAACAAACCTGAAAAAGCAGGGGATGCTGGGCCTAACCTTCGCCAACCCCGCCGACTACGACAAGGTTGGGGAAGACGATAGCATCGACATCATCGGCCTGACCTCGTTTGCGCCGGGTGTGCCGCTCACCGTTCGTCTGACCCACGCTGATGGCTCGGTGGATGAGTTCGCCGTGAATCATACCTACAACCAGGGCCAAATCGAGTGGTTCAAGGCGGGTGCCGCGTTGAATATCATCAGGATGAAGCAGGGGGCGTAACGCTTGCTTCTGCGTGTTAGCGAAGACGAATCTGGCCCGATGCTTCCAAAAGTGTCGGGCCAGATTCGTCTTATTTGCATCAAATTATTTGCATCAAATGTCTAGCTTCGATAAAAAAGAAAATTATGCCTGCTAAGTCAACGATAAAAGGTAAACCATACCTGTTTAAGAAGATAAAAATGTACTCAGCCGAAGAAATTATAGCGGCTGGTGGAACCACTTCGTTTGGGAAAATAACCCACTATGATTCTGAGAAGCTGCTGACGATCAAAGGCAACTCATTGACCGAAGAGGAATATAAACAAGCCTTGGCACTGATTAGTAAATGAATCTGTTGTTCGACACCAACAGCCAACGACGACACCCTGATTATGAGCACTATCCATTTGAAACCCCCAGGAACATGGGTAAGAATGATTTATACATTGCCGCAACGGCATCACTCCTGAATCTGAAATTAGTAACAACATCGTCCAAACCGCCTGAAAGCCAGATGATACCAGGTCGAAAAGCCAGTTTTTGAGGTTGCCTGTGAATGGATTTTATTCGCTGATTGGCCTGGTTTGTGTGGATGATGTCTCTGACTACTAGTTTTTGAAACGGATAGCTTCGCCTTCTTTTGTACCATCAAAGTAAGACCCTTCAACCCCGCGAACACTCATTAATTTTTTGACAATTATTTCCACATCTTCTTCGATGGTATTATTGATGACTCCAGCCGAAATGTAAGATTTCCATTTTATACCACCTCCTTTTGATTGAAGTACTTCATACCCGTCTACGGGTTCACACATGACAAAAACAGGCATCCCTTTCATTTTTGACACTCTGCCAATTCCTTTATCTTTAGCCAGGGCGTTTGATGCGAATTTTATCCCAACTATTCGTCTGCCAGAAGAATACACCACTGCATCTACATTGGCATTTTCTTTCTTTACTCGATTGACGAATTGCTCAACCCTTCCAGAAATCGACTTATTAATTAATCCAGCCGTTAATAGGGATTCTGCCTTCAGCCCCGTATTTACATCAACAACTGCTTCATAATCACTCAGAGGTTCACTCATAATGTAAACCTCCAAACCATTCACTTTTTTAACTCTTGCTAAATATTCTCCTTGACTTTGGGAGCTAGGAAGCCGCCCCTGTGCCATTTGTGTGAGGGGAAGCTGTGCCTGTGCGGGTGCTGTCTCAACTACGTTTGAGAACTGTTCTATTTCACCGTTACCGCCGTACTTGAGGTAGCTAAAATCTGCTTTCTGTACTCGAAAATTGGGTCCGTTGGGATTGTTGGCTCGTTTGTAAACGATCTCTTTATCCGTAATTTCTATGATAAGTGCTTCTAGTTGCGTGCCGTCTCGCCGAACTAATAAGTCAGGCTTAGATATAGAAGGTATCGTTGTGACTGGCTTTGTAGTTGTTTGGCGTGGGCGAGTCTGAGCGTAAGATGTGATTAGGGAGACAAACACCGAAATGGCCAACAAAACGATTCGTGATGGTTTACGCATGATGATCGAATTAGTACCGAGCGTTTTCAGAGTACGTTTGAATTGTAGTTTATGAAATCTCAAAAATGGTAGTCTTTTTAGCTACTTGATGAGCCAGTCATGATTTGCAAGTTTGCGTTTTCATTAGCTGAACCTGCAAATCATGACTGGGGCAATTGGTTTGGGGTTATTGGCGATACTACAGCAACAACAGGCTCATTGTCCTAAATTTAGTTGAGCGTTCTGGCCCAATGCTACCTTCGGAACCGTGTCGAAAAACACCTGTAAAGCCGTTGCATTGTAATTAGGGGGCACCGAGATCAGGTGCCGAACCCGGACAATGTCTGTACTATTTGGCACCCGCCCACACGACCAAACCATGGGGTCATCCCACGAGCCGTTTCTCAGACTGTACATATTGGTGCAAACCGTGGCTGTGTTGAAGCTAACCGGCCCGGCATAGCTCGAACTGATGGTCGGTGTGCAGGCCGCACTAACCTGCCATACATAACCCGTTCCGGCAGTTAGCCCGGTGAGTGAAAAAGCGGTTCCCAGTAAGCCGCTGACCGTAGTCCAATTGGGTGTACTTTGAGGCCGCCACTGAAGGGTGAAGGTGGCTCCCGTATTGACATTCGACCAATTTAGCTGGGCCGCATTGGTGGCAATACTGGTGCTGGCTAAGTTGCCGGGTTGCAAACAGCTTGTTGTAAAGCTAACCGGATTGGCATAGCTCGAACTAACCGTTGGTGTGCAGGCTCCGCGTACTTGCCAGCGATAAGCCGCCCCAACATTTAGTCCTGTTAGCGAAAAGGTGTTTGCCGTTATACCGGGAATGGTTGTCCAGGTGGTGCTACCTTGTAGTTGAAACTGCAAATCGGTAGCGATGCCGGTTGTTCCTGGACTCCAACTTAGTTGAGCCGAATAGGCCAAGACACTGGTGCTACTCAAGCCGGTTGGGACTGGACAGGCTGTTGTAAAAAATGCACTGGTACTGTAGGTAGGTGTAAAACCCGAACAAATGGTGCGTACCTGCCATTCATAGGTTGTTTGCGGTACTAAGCCCGTGAGAAACAAATTGGTTGTGACATCGGGGTTGCTGGAGGGGGAGGCAACCGTTTGTGAACTCCAAGCCACCGTTCCCTGTGGCCGATACCGTATCTCATAGCTAACCCCTGCATTCACGGTGAGCCACGTCAGTTGGGCCGACGTATGGGTCACGTTGTTGCTATTCAAACTACCCGGCGCGGCACAGAGCGTGGTGAAGTTGGTACCGGGAACTAAATCAGAAGGATTACCACTTGCACAAACCGTTCTGACCCTCCATTGATACGTCATACCGGGATTTAGCCCTGTCAGCAAGACACGCGGATTGTCACGTCCAGCGTAAACTGAGCGTATTGTTCAGCACAGCCCCACCCAAGCTCAACCGAGGTGGACAGAATATTAAAGGAAAACGGATTGACAACACCGGGGCAGACTGTGGTGAAGTTGGTGCCGGGAATAAAATCGGATGGATTGCCACTGGCGCAGATGGTTCTAACTCGCCATTGGTAGGTTGTGTTCGGGATTAGGTTGGTTAAGACCACTCGCGGATTGTCACGCCCATATCCATCGAAATCTCCAGCGTAAACTGAGCGTATTGTTCAGCACAGCCCCACCCAAGCTCAACCGAGGTGGACAGAATATTAAAGGAAAACGGATTGACAACACCGGGGCAGGCCGTCGTGAAATTCCGGCCGGGAATCGGGTCGGAAGGATTTCCACTGGCGCATATGGTTCTAATCCGCCATTGGTAGGTCGTATTCGGAATAAGATTAGTCAAGGTTACCCTCTCATTGTCGCGTCCGTAGCCCTCGTAATCGCTCTGAATGGCAGAGAGTGACGACCATGTAGTAGCAGTAGTGGGTTTGTACTCCAGCGTAAACTGGGCGTATTGTTCAGCGCAGCCCCACCCAAGCTCAACCGAGGTGGACAGAATATTAAAGGAAAACGGATTGACAACACCAGGGCAGACTGTAGTAAAGTTTGTACCCGCTACAAAGGTTGATGAATTCCCATTCGTACAGATGGTTCTGACGCGCCATTGGTAGGTCGTATTCGGAATGAGATTGGTCAGAGTTATGCGCTGCCCATAATCCCGTCCGTAGCCATCATTATCACTTTGAATATCATTGAGCGACGACCACGTAGCGGTGGTAGTGGGTTTGTATTCGAGAGAGAATTGGGCGTACTGCTCGTTACAATTCCACCAAAATTCAGCCGAGGTGGATAGAATATTACCCGCCCCTAAAAGGTAAGCACCGGAACAAGTCTGTCCGTTGGCTAAACCAGTGGTAACCCAAAAGAAGAGCAATGTTAGGGAAAGATGTGTAAAATGGGGTTTCATAAAAGTTGTCGTTAGGAGAAAGCCGGAGCGATTGATTAGGAATTGATCGAGGGAGCGGTTTGGCGAAACGCATGGAACAGCCCATTGGCGCGTCGGCGGGCAATGGTCACGCGGTCGCCGTTGGCGAGTTGGATGGTGGCAGTGTGCCGTTGCACGGCTTCGATAAAGGCCCGGTTGATGAGGTGCTTGCGGTGGGACCGCAAAAACTGACCATCGGGCAGGCGGTTGGCTAGCCGTTTCAGCGTCAGGGCCACCACCAACTGCGAGCCATCGGCAAAAATGCAGGTGGTGTAGTTGCCTTCGCCTTCGAGCCGGACAATCTGCGTCAGGGCGATCCAACGCCGTTCTTTGTCGAAGGGGAGTAGCAGGCCTGGTTTGGGAAAAGAGAGCGCGTTCATGGGATGTGAAAAATTTAGAGGGTGGATAAAAGGCTACTGATTCAGTAATAATCGGGCCGCCATACCGAACGATACTTTACCCCCGGCCCCATAGCTCAGCCGTTGGGCGCGGCCCGTACCGTTGTTGGGAATCGTGACTATATGCAATACCTGCACCGGGTCGGTAGCCAACGGCACCCGGTTACAAGACCAAATGGCGGGGTTTGTCCAGTCGCCGTTTTGCACGGTGACCATTAAAGGGCAGGTATTCGTGCTGGTTGTGGTGAAACTTGCTGGCGCGGTATAGCCCGACAATTGCCCAGGCCCGCACACGCTGGCAACCTGAAACTCGTAGGCCGTACCCGCAATCAGGTTCGTCAGCGCGTAAGGGGCATTCACAACCCCGACCACTGTTTGCCAGCCTACGGCACCAGCAACGCGGTATCGGAGTGACGACCCTATTCCGGGCGGACTGGCCCAGCCCAGGGTTGCCGTTGTAGAACCGACACTGAGCGCGGTTAAACTGCTGGCCGCGTTCGTGCAGGCAGCCGCCGTTGTAAACGAGTATATCAGACCGTATGCCGTTGCTGACCCCGAACATACCGAGGCAATTTGGGCTTCATAAACCGTGCCTGCCATCAAGCCCGTCAGGGTATAGGGCTTTGTCATAATGCCCGATACATCCGTCCAGGTGGTTGTCCCAATAGGCCGGTAACGGAGTACGTATGGCACAAAAGTTGGCCCGGTCCAGGTCAGGTTGGCCGCGCTGAAGGTCGTACCCGTTGCGGCAAGGCCCGTAGCTAAGTTTGAGCAGGCCGTGGTGGTGAATGAATTTCCCCCAAAGTAATTGCTTAACAATGAAGGTGTACAAACAACGGCTACCTGCCATTCGTAGGTCGTGCTGGTGTTTAGGCCCGTTAGGGTATAGCTACCGCCATTACCGGTAACGGCATTGGCAATAGTATTCCAGTTGGAGGCAGGAAGGGATTGGGGCCGCCATTGCACAGTGTAGGTATTTATATCTCTATCCGACCAATTCAACTGGGCTGATGCGTATGTCTGGTTAGTGGCAAAGGGAGTAGATGATAATCGGTTATTACAGGGTAGCGTAGAGAATATCAATGGAGCCGAAAAACCTGACAATTCTGTTGGCGTACAGGCCATACTTACCTGCCATTGATAAGCCGTGTTCGGATCAAGGCCCGTTAATGAATAACGGTCTGATACAATGCCGGTTACCGATGTCCAGCCCGATGTGGTGGTACTGAGGCTGGCGGGCCGATACTGCACCGTGAAACGCTGTTCAAGATAACTGCCGCTATTCCACGACAAGGTAGCCCGGTTTATACCAATACTGGATGTGTTGAGTGCAGATGGTGGCTGGCATGATTGCGTGGTGAACGAGATCGGCGACGTAAACGACGAATAGACGCCGGCTCCGCACGAAGCCCGTGCCTGCCACTGATACGCTGTATTATTGGTTAATCCGGTCAGGCTATAGCTGGTATAGATGCCACCAGGGATATTGTCAATAGTCGTCCACGAAACTACGCTTTGGCTGGTGGGTCTCCATTGTAGCTGTACCTCGCCAGGCGGTACACCAGCCGCATAGTTATACCAGTACAAAACCGCTGAGGTGGGTAGAAGCTCGGTAGTACCCGGAGAAGACAAGAGTTTACAGGCTGTTGTAAACGTTCGCGTAGCCGAATAGGGCGACGATAAGGTGGTAGCACATACTTTACTCACCGCGCACTCGTAAGTTGTGTTGTTGGTTAGTCCTGTTAAATCGTAGGATGTCGTTGTCAGGCTCGATACGGTTGTCCAGGTGCCACCCGCAGGCCGATACTGAAGCACATAGACACCCCCTTCTGGGTCTGACCACAAGAGTTGTGCCGAATTATGAGCAATGTTGTATGCGCCATTTAAAGACGGTGTATTACACGTCGTGGTGAAGGTTTGAGGAGCAGAGAATAACGAGCAATCGGCCCGAACGCGCCAGGTATACGGTGTTTGCAGGCTTAACCCACTGATTCTGGGGGTTAAGGTATTGGTACCCGTATAAACCGTTGACCACGAACCTGCCCCCTTGACCTGAAGCTGCACCTCGTATGTCTTGTTGGGATAAGCCGGCTCAGATACAGCCGACCAGGACAAAAACTGCACCGATGCCGAGCCGACATTAAAAGCGTTTAAATTGCTTGGTGTAGTACAACCTACTGTGAAACTGACAGGCCCCACATAGGTTCCACTCGTCGGTCGCATCTGCCATTCATACGCACCTATGCCTAATCCGGTCAGCGCAAATGTCGTGGACGTAATACCACTGATGGTCGTGTAGGCAGAGGCTGGCGTCGTTTGAGGCCGCCACTGTACCTCATAGCTACTGGCCGTACCGAGATTATTCCAGTTTAACAATGCACTCGTATTGGCTATGTTGGTGGTGGTCGGATAGTAGGCTGTTGGTGCAATCACATTCAGCACGTAATCTTCGGCCTCGCCATAACTAAACGATCCGCAGGCACTCGAACTGGGAGGAATGGTGAAGTATGCCACCACAACCCGAACATCGACCGGGCCGGTGGCTGTATTGAGCGGTATAGTCAGGCTTCCCGAAAAAGTACTGGTAGTAACGGTTGAGGCCTGGAAAACTACCTCAGTAGTGCCAAATGTCCCATCCCTATTCACGTCAGCCCAGATTGTGACCCCATTGGGATAGCCTGAATTGGTAAATGTACCCGCAAACGGGTGAGGCTGACCGGGGGCTACATTGGTTGTGACCGCCGTGTAGGCTGCGTAGCCTGTTGAGCAACTTGTTGCATTACTGAGCGTTGTGCCATTCACGGTAAACGAATTAAGACCACCTGTGAAACAGCCGCTCGAAAACGTGGGGCGACAGGAGGTCAGGGCTTTGGGCGCGGTGGTGGCGGCACGGGGTGGTGCATCGGCCATGACCCATTTAAAGGAGCTGAAAATCAGCAAGAACAGCAGAGCCACCCGAATTGGTAGTTGGTGTAAAGTAAAATGGAAATGGAGCATGGTATAATCAGGTGAATTGGTGAATTGCAAAAGCAGCAAAACGCATAAACGGGTTGCCCGTTAGACATCTCAAAATTAGGGTCGTGGGTACCCTGCGTCCCTACCATATAAAAAGCATTACTTACCGAATAATAAACATTCACCTCGGCCATAGGCAGATACATGGTTCTGCGTGTGGGTAAATTGTATGTCCCTCTATCTTCGTTGCCTAATTAACTCTCCTACATTATGGCAAAATCAACGACAAATCGTAGAGCCAGGGAAACCAGTAAGCCATCATCTCCTGTCCCCCCAATAGCCACCACAACACTACCATCTGCTTTGCCGAAATCGCCCGTTGGTTCGGCACCAAAACACCCTACTAGCCCCGCACAATGGCAGCAAACGGTGCTGTTCGTGCTGTTACTGCTATCGCTGTTCACACCGTTGGTATTCAGCACAACTTCATTTTTTGGGTTCGTCTCTGAGCGCGGACTTTTCTTTCGGGCCGTTGTTGAGCTGATGGCCGTTATTGCCGTGTTCAAACCCGGTTTTTGGCGGCTTGGCTGGTCTTGGTTGCAACTATCGGTTGTGCTGTTTCTGGTTGTGATTGGCCTGGCCGATGTTGTTGGCGTGGATGCGCGGCTCAGTTTGCTGTCGGGTTTTTTGCGGATGGAAGGATTTGTGGGCTACCTCCATCTTGGGCTATATGCCCTGGTGCTGGCCCGAGCGGGCTTTTCGTCGCAGCAGTGGAACACAGCGTTTCTGACCTCTATAGGCATATCAATACTGGTATTTGTAGTTGGGTATTTCAGCCCAACAGGTTGGCTGGGCGATAGATACCGGTTTGTGGCAACCGTTGGACAGCCTACGTTTCTGGCCATTTACTGGCTTATTCACCTGTTCTTAGCCGCCTATATGGCCTTGGCCCTAAACAAGTTACCAGTACGCTTGCGACTGATGAGTTTTGGTATAGTAGCCATAATTCTGCTCTGGGGCATCATCCTTACCGGTGCAAGATCGGCAGTACTGGGGCTGTTTGTGGGCAGCATAGCAACTGGGTTAGCGTGGCTTTGGACCCGTCAGCGAATACTGGGGAATACAGCCCGAACCTTGCCAGCCATGGCAGCTATTATTGTCGGGATTACGATACTGGCGGTTGGTAGTTACACAATGGCTCGCTACACCACTGTTTTTCGGAATGTGCCAGGGCTGGGCCGTATGGCCGACCTTACTCGCGGGAACAATACACTACCAGCCAGACAGATTACCACCCAAATCGCCCTGCGTAGTATTCAGGAGCGACCGTTACTGGGCTGGGGGCAGGAAAATTACAGCTATGCTTTCCCTAAATTTTATGACCCCGCACTGGTGGCAGGTAGAGCCACTGAATGGTATGACCGGGTTCACTGCGTGCCACTGGAATGGGCGTGTTCGGCAGGGATTCTGGGGTTTCTGGCCTACTGCTTTCTGTGGTTTTGGTTAATTCGAAGGGTAGTAGTGACGTGGGGTTGCTCCCGCGCTACGGCGGTTTTGCTCGGTTTGCTGGCAGCTTACTTCACGTTCAACCTGCTCAACCCTGATAATCTGCTGGCCGCCCAATTTTTCTTTCTACTGATTGGCTTTGTAGAGACTAATCAATCGGGCCAAATAACGGCGTTTTTTGCCAAAACACCGCTCGCCCGAACAGCAATCATAACTTTTTGGCTCGTTACCACGCTTGGCTTGGCTTATTTCACTTTGAACGGCTACCAAACCCTGCACCGACTTGATAAACAGGCCGCCATGACCAACGGCCTTGAACGAATGACGTTTTTACGAACCATATACAGCCAAGCTCAAATCGGGCGGTATGAAGTGGCCGATGCCGTAGAAAGTTTTGCCATCAGCGCGTTACAACAGCCCGACTTACCTCCCTCGGCCCGACAGTTTTGCTACGACCAAGCGTTAGCCGTAATGGCAGATCAACAGCGCGAACGCCCCCGCTACGGACGGTTGTTGCTCCGAATATCATCGCTCCAAGCGGCAGCCGGTCAATATGACAAAGCAATCGACCTCATCAAACAAGCAATCGCCCTTGACGGCCCCAGCCGCCCGGCTACCTTCATGCTCCTGGGCGAAACCTACCTGATGCAGCAGAATTACCCGGCGGCTATGGTAGCCTTTGCCCAGGCGTACCAGCTACAGCCGCGCTGGCAACTGCCGTTAGTGAGTATGGCTCAGACCGCTGCTTTTCAGCACGATACGACCCGGATGAACCAGTTTATGAGTCAGATTGGCACCCAAGTATTTCTCGAAAACCTGCCTGCCATCAAACAGGCGTACCAAACTGCCAACAACCTGCCGGGGTTCATTACTCGGATTCTTGCCGTACCACGGTACGAACGGATGCTCTTTACGCGACCCATTTACCAAGAATGGATTTTAACAGCATTCGACCTCGGCGACCTCGCCAATACGGAAGCGGCCCTGCGCGATTTCGATCTCCATTTTCAGGAGTATCACTCACTGTTTTCAACTGCCGATATTGACCAGCTCATTGCTGACTCGCGCCGGGGCATCCGTCCGGATGGGATACTGACGATTGCCGCCCGATTGCCTGTTAACGACGGGATACCAGAATGGGAATAGAAACAGGATAAGACGTGACGGTGACCATCATTGTTTCATTTGCTGTCGGAACGAGCCAATTCGTCGTCGGGCAATAGCTACACTGTCGCCGTTCGATAAGTCGAGCATAAAGGAAGTGGACTGTGTAGGGGCAATAAACGCCCGATTGACGAGGTGCTTGCGATGAATCCGAACAAATTGGTCGGCAGGTATCCGTTCAAGGAGCCGTTTCAGCGTGAGCGCAACCAGTAGATGGGTACCATTGGTGAAGAACACAATGGTGTAATTCGTCTGACCTTCAAGCCGGACAATTTGGTGTAAACTTACCCACCTGCGGCCCGATGGAAAGGGTAGCAACACGGCTTCGGACGGAACAATCGGCAGGCCAATGCTAGATAGGGTTATAAGAGGATTCATGGTGTTTTCTGTGTTAGTGGGTCAGTAGCTTCACTGCTCGGAGATACGGAAAAGTAGAGTATCATGGTTGGTAAATACCTTCGCCGGGCAGGAAATAGAAATCACGGTTAAGCCATTGGAATGTTGCTGATGGTGGACCAGGACAGAGCTTATCACAGGCGAAGCGAATATGCCAATACCCGGTATTTTGGCTGGCGGGCGTACCATCCGGCACACCCGCCATAACCAACGGTTAGATTACTTAACCTTCACCACCCAAAAGTCATGAACCCCATAATTAGGAGCCGTTTTGCTCCTAGAAACGGGTGAGCTTGATCGTCCACCCAGCAGAAAACCGCCATCAGAGGTCGCGATTATCGAAGTAAGCCCATCCTCACCACTTCCACCAAAGGCTTTGTCCCAGACCTTATCGCCGTTGGCATTGATTTTTACCATCCAGTAATCAGAACTGCCATAGCTAGGAGCTGCCCTGTTACCAGAGAGGGATGCGTTTGAGTGTCCTGCCAGTAGAAAACCGTCATCGGAGGTCGCAATTATCGAATACAGCCCATCAAAACCACTTCCACCAAAGGTTTTGTCCCAGACCTTATCGCCGTTGGTGTTAATCTTCACTACCCAGTAATCAAAACTGCCATAGTTAGTAGCTGTCTTATTGCCAGAGATGGATGACTCTGAGGCTCCTGCCAGCAGAAAACCGCCATCGGAGGTCGCAATTATCGAATACAGCCTATCATCACCACTTCCACCAAAGGTTTTGTCCCAGACCTTATCGCCGTTGGCG
>RDXN01000074.1 GCA_004292855.1 Cytophagales bacterium | reverse complement strand
CAGAGGGTTGCTGTTTGCTCATTATTTGAGTTGGTTGAGTAAAGACCCCTCCTTAAAAATTGGTTAACAAATTGGTTTCAAGTTTCATCATGTCGAGTAGTAAGTAATATATGCCTCACATCACCCTTCCCGACAACGTGCCCGGCATTCGGAGCCTTGTCCTGTACCGCCCCGACACGGGCCAACCTCTATACGAACTGGCCCAGACTGTGCTGCGGGCTGGTTCGCCCGACAGCACCCTGACCGATGCCGAGCGCGAACTGATCGCGGCTTATGTATCGAGCCAAAACTGCACGGATTTTTGCAGGATGAGTCACGCGGCTGCTTCGCGCTATCTGTTTGGCAATCAGGCACCAGTGGTCGATCAAGTACTGAACGACCCCGACACGGCTCCCGTTTCGGCCCGGCTGCGGGCGTTGCTGGTTATTGCCCAACGCACCGCGCAGGATGCCCGCACGGTCGACGACACCGTTGTGGCAGCCGCCCGCGCCCACGGGGCCACCGATGGCGACATTCACGATACGGTACTCATTGCGGCCTCGTTCTGTATGTTCAACCGCTACGTGGATGGGCTGGCTACCCTCACCCTCACCCCCACCGACCCGGCCCTGTACGAAGCGATGGGCGAACGCATGGGAACGCTCGGTTACGTAGTCCCGACAAAAGCAGAGGCCACCCTCTCGGATGGCCCCTCTTCCTCATTATAATTAGGTTGGAAATGCATGTTCCCCGTCAGAAACTTTCTGGCGGGGACATTTCGATCTCAAATCTAACAAATGGGCATTACATGGTCAAATTCAATCTGCTACACTCAGTCCAGTTCGCATGAAAACACTCCGTTGGCCTTTACTTGGCCTTTTACTCCTAATTCTGCTCGAAGCCGCCCGGGTCTATTTCATCATGCCATTTCCGGGCAGTCAGCTCGATGATGCCGCTAATTTGAACAGGGTAGCAGTGGCGTATTGGCTGCACGAAAATGCTCTCTGGATGCGAGCTATAGGGTTACTGTTGCTAGCCGTGCCGGTGTTCCAGGTGCTTAAAAACCCCACTCAGGCTTGGCACCGGTGGGTCGTGGGCGGGATGTTAGTAGCCTATGGGACCGTGCTGTACATGGTTAACCTGGAAATGATGGCCGACCGGATGTTTTTGCAACCCACAACCAAGCGGATGGTGCCCATGAGCCAGAACAAAATCCCGACTGAGAAGCTGGTGCTGGGCGTGGTTCAAAACGGCGAAGCACGCGCCTACCCTATCCAACTCATTGGCTATCATCATCAGGTACGCGACTCCGTGGGCGGCAAGCCCGTAATGGTCACCTACTGCACCGTTTGCCGGACCGGGCGCGTGTTCGATCCGGTCGTGAATGAGCCGGGCCACGATAGGCCGGGCCACGATAGGCCGGGCCGCGATAGGCAAATTGAGACCTTCCGGCTTGTGGGTATGGACCATTTCAACGCCATGTTTGAGGATGAAAAAACGGGCAGTTGGTGGCGGCAGGCTACGGGCGAGGCCATTCTGGGCGAACGGCGTGGCGAAGTGTTACGCGAACTCCCGACCCAGCAACTCACCCTCGCCGAGTGGGCCGTCGAACACCCCAACACCCTCGTGCTGCAACCCGACCCGGCCTTCAAAGCCGAAACCGACAGCCTCGCCCGCTACGACCTCGGCACCCGCCGGAGCAAACTCACCGGGCGCGACTCAGCCTCCTGGAAGCCCAAATCGTGGGTAGTGGGCGTAGTGGTGGATGATAAAGCCGGGTCACGAACGGCCAAGGCGTTCGATTGGAACGAGTTGGCCAAACAGAAGGTAATCAACAGCGCGGTTGGTAATCAGCCCGTTGTGCTCTCGTTAGCCCCTGATGGGCGCAGTTTTCGGGTGTTTAGCCGGACGGTGAACGGGCAAACAGGGCAGACAAATAATGGGCAAACACTTGGGTTTGCCCCTACGGGGGACGGGCAATTGATCGATAAAGAAACCGGGAGTGTGTGGAACCGGGCGGGGCGTGCAACAGCCGGGCCGCTGATGGGAAAACAACTCGTCCCCGTGCAGGCGTACCAGGAGTTCTGGCATTCGTGGCAGAGTTTTCATCCGAAAACGAGCCAGTAAGGAACTAGTTTCTCAACTCGTTGGACAGACGTAGGCCGTAGGCCTGACCCAAAACGCTTTCCAACCGAATTGGTTCAATGCGCCGACAGACGCGGTTGATGGCTGGAGCGTGGGGCAAATCGCTCGAAAAGCACTGCCCATTGCCCGGCTTCCCGAAAAGCGGGAGTATTCGGCCCGGTCAGTTGCCGTTCGAGGTTGGCCGCAAACGCCTGCGCCAGTTCGGTACGCCAGTCGGCAGGGAGCGGGTGGCGGTTCTGACGGGCGAAGGCTTCCATTTGCGGAACAATGGGGAGATCGGGATTGAGCAGATCGTCGAAGTCGTCGGTGTGATGACCCCGGTAGCGTTTGGCGAACAAAACCGCCAGTAAATGTCCCGGCAAGAGGTCTTCGAGCGTAGGCTGGTCAACCGCCGAGAATGTACGTAGCGAGCACAATCGGTTGGACTCCTCCCGGTAATGCCCCTCGGCTAGTTTCTGGCCCCAATGCTCACTTTGTTTATCGCCGGGGAGCAACACAGGCGGCAAGTTCCCCGCCCCAGGGGGCAACAAAGTCAGCAGAGGGTGCAGCCCCTCGGCATTGTCGATAGGCACAAACACCAGGCGGGTAATGAGCGGAAATTGGCCTGTCCGAATGAGGTAATGCTGCATCAGGTGGGCATAAATCTGATCGGCCACCGACGTAACCAGCACGGGCTGACAACCCCGCAGCAGCCCCTCGGCAACGGTCAGGCCCAACGCTGCCTGCACCGGATAAATCGAATCCTGAATCACGCGCCCACTCGCCCGGAAATCCGACGAAATAACTGAACTTCCATCTGGGCCAACGTGCAGAATATGAATGCCGCCCAAGTTGCCCGTGCTGACCAGAAACGGCGAATGGGTAGTATAGATAAGCTGGTTATCAGTAGAAAGCGCGTGAAAAAACTGGAGCAGATCGCGCTGGGCAATCGGATGGAGCGAACTACCTGGCTCGTCGAGCAACAACACACAGTTGGCGTGGGCTGCCTGCCGTTCGACCATAAACACCAAAAAGAAACTGAAAAACCACTGAAGCCCTTTGCTGCGCCCTTCAAGTTCAATTTCTTCGGGACGTTTGTCGTCGCTGATCCAGATGCGGAGGTGGTTGCCGTCGGCCTGAAACCGGAACCGATAATCGCCCTGTTTCCACCAGCCCCGAAAATCGTTGGTGAGCCGCGACGAAGCCGATTGCAACAGCACCTCGCGCCGTTTTTTAGCCGCCCGTTCGCGCTCGATGCCTTCGTGGCCCGGTTCTTCGTAGCCCGTGCTTTCGATCTGCCCAAAAGCATCGCGGGCAACGAGTTTGGTAAGGCCCGTTTCGCGACCGAGTTCCAGAATTTCTTCGGGTTTCATCCGCACAAAATCAAACAACACCCGCAGGCTCCGCAGTTTGGCCCGTTCTTTCTCGCCGAGGTCGTTCCGGTCGAAGTTGTGGATAATGTAGGGCAGGTAAATCTCGGAGTCTAAGTTTCCATAGTCGGAGTAATAAATAAACCGGGGTATCTCGTTCAGAATGAGGGCTTTCTGTTCGTCGGATAAGACAACGCCCCCAGCTCTGAGTAACTGGCAAATTTGCTCAATGGGTTGGCGCAGATAATCGTCGAGGGCGGTTTTGAGGGTTTGTTTGCGGATGCCCCGGCTGATTAGCTGCTCGTCTATCGCCTGAGAAAACAGCAGGCAGTCGGTCAGGGTCAGTTCGTCGTGGGGTGGTACCTGATCGGGCAGTGCTTGCAGGAAAGCGGCCCATTCGGCCCGGCTATCGTCTCGCTCTTTGCCGAACACATCGCTTTGGAGCAGCGTTTGGGTTGTTTGGCGAAGCCAGGCAATCAGGCGGCTGCGGATGTAGGTGGGGCGGCTGGCATCAGGAAAACTGATCTGATACACGCCGTTATACTGCCGGGCCACGCTTACCGTCAGCAACAGATCGGCATCGCAGCGCAAGTCGGCGGCCAATTGTTGAGCCACGGCGGGTTGCAGGGCAAACGTGGCTCGAACAAAGCTCTCGGTGCCGTTGGTTTGGTCGTAATTAAAAAACTGCTTGCGTGGGTAGTCTTCGAGGGGGGCAATGGCTTCGCCGTTGGCCGGATTGAGTTTCCAGAGCGCGGCCAGCAAATTTGTCTTACCCGATTCGTTGGTGCCCACCAAACAACTGGAGTCCTTCACGGTAATGATACCGGAATCCAGAATGGAGCGAAAGTTGGTTACCTGAAACTGTAAAAGTTTGGTATTCATGCCTGTTTGGTGGAAATGAGGACTTCTAAGCCGTCAAAGTACGAAAAAAAACACCAAACGGTTTTAGTGTAGGAAGCCCGAATAGCCACACAAAATTTATTCCTACCGTATTTCTGAATTCACAAATACACTAACACACCTGTGTTTACATTGCTTCCTAAAACTAAACCCGCTTCGGCGCCCCGATTTTCGCAATGAGACCTGCTTCCCGGATGCTCGATTGGCACATTTGCAAAATACATCCTATTCCGGGGCCGTTCATTCCGCCCTGCTGCCCCACCGTGCTGATCGAGAAACGGCCCGCTGCCCGCGTGGGCGACCTGATCTTTTGTTTCCCTCCGCCGATTATGTTCGACGTGTCGATAGAAGGTAAATTCACTACCCTCATTGGCGGGCGACCGGCTGCGTTTCTGGAATCCAAAACGCTGCATAACGAGGGGAAGGTGATCATGGGCAGTCCCACGGTTTTACTGGGAGGCAACTAAGCCAAATTATGGAGTATATTCTTCCTTTTTTTACCAGCTATCTGCTCTTGCCGCTGCTGGCATCGCTCATGGCCGTGCCGTTGACCCTGATGAGCCGCAAGTCGCAGATCATGGGCAACGTGCGGCTCGTGGTGACGGTGCTGGTGGGCGGGCTGATTCTGGGTTTACCGGGGTTTCTGGGCCTGATCGACCTGTGGTTTATGCCGACGTACTACCTCGCCAATGCGCTGCTGAACCTAATCTGGGGGGTGGTTTTTCTACGCTATATGCTCCACGACCTCGGCCCGGCTTTTGAACAACGCCCGCGCTTTACGATCCTTTTGGCCGTGGTAATCCTGGCGTTGGGGGTGTATCTGTACGCCTTCGCGTTCAATTATTTTAGCACCCTTGCCTATGGCTACTGGGCCGCTACGTGCCTGTTGCCGTTTCTGGCTCCATTGCTCTTTGCCTATGCCTTCATTGCGCTGGTGTCGGTTCCGAACGAGATTTACAAACTGTGGTATTATCCCCGGCAAGCCGAAGAGATTGTGTTGGAAGGCGTTGACTATTACCGGCTTATGATTCTGGAAGTGCAGGTGCGGAAACACCCTAAAGCAACCGGAACGCCCATAAAAGTAAAAGCCCGCACCACCGGCGAGATGCCCTTTGGGGTGTGGTTTCAGAAGTTCGTAGACGACTATAACTACAAGTTCCCCAACGCTCCCATCGAAACCCTCGACGCCGACAGCAAAGAGTACGGCTGGTTATTTTACAGCCTGCGCCCCTCGCCGTTCCGGCTTCGGCAATACATTGATTTTGACCAGACAATTGCCCAGAATAAACTGCGCGAAGACTACCTCATTGTGGCCAAGCGCGTTCAGGAAATCCATTAGAAGCTGTTTTAGATAATCATTTTGGTCTGCAAGGGCATCTTTTGGCTGTTAGCTACGTCACTTTTTTTGGCCGTAGCTATGGCTACGACCCGCAAAAAGTTTCTTGCTAACAACCAAAATCTACTCCTTACAGCCTCAAAACGCTAACTAAAACAGCTTCTTAGCCATGCTGTATTCCAAGAGTTTTTTACCCGTCAACTGGGTCGATGGCATGAAGCTGTCGGGGCAGCATTTTGTCCAGACCGACCACCACATTCAGGATTTGGTGCGCGATGCCGTTTCGCTCCAACTGACTAACTATAATTTCGGGCTGTTGCCGCCCGTGAAAGGCTCAACACTGTCGCACGACTTCGACCTGCTCGAGAAAATGGGTAACTACGTGGAGGTCCGGCTGTCGCGGTGCAACGCCATCACGCAGGGCGGGTGCCGCATTGCCATCAACCCCGACGTGTTGCGGTTTACGGTCCTGACGGCTTCGTTTGAGGTAGACCCGACGCTGGACGACGAGCAACGACCCATGTACGACGTAGTCTTGCTGGTGAACCCATTCCAGCGCGTGCCCGTGGGCGACCCCGACCCAGAAGAGTCGCCCCTGCGCCACCCCCACACCGATTATTACTACCAGTTGATGGTGGTGCCCTCGCATCAGATCAACGCCAACGACCTGGGGCAACACCACATGGTTATTGGCAAAGTGGTGTTTCAGGAGGGGCGGTATGTGGTTGACAGTCAGTATATCCCCCCCTGTGCGTCGGTGGCAAGCCACCCCCAACTGATTAGCTACTACAAGCATTTTGGCTGGGGGCTGAACGAGATTCAGGTCAGTTCGTTTAAAATTCTCCGCAAAATCCATGACCAAAACCACCCCTCGGAACTCGCCCGAAACGCGCAGATACTCTGCAACCGGCTACTCGATTACCTCGGAACGGTATTTTTTCAGTACCGCAACCTCGACCATCAGCATCCACCTGTTTTGCTGGTTCGTTACTTTGCCGACCTCACCAGTATCTTTTACACAGCCCTGAACATGCTGCCCAATCGGCAGAAGGAAGAACTGCTGCATTATTTTTATGAGTGGGTCGATATAACACCCGGTCAGTTTGAGGAACTCCTGCTCAACCTGCTCGAACACGACTACAATCACCAGCAAATTGGGCAGTCGATGCAGTTGATCGAGCGGTTTTTGGATGTGTTCACACGCCTATGGGCCAAACTGAGCACACTGGAATATATTGGGCAACGCAAAGACACGATCCTGGTGCGGGAGGAGGCCCCGGCAGCCCTCGCCAGTCGGCGCGGCTGGAATATTCTGGATGCGTAAGCGTTAGACAGACAAAAAAAGACGCCCGGAGAAAGACCGTTTATAGAGGGTCTTTCTCCGGGCGTCTTTTTTTGTCTGATAGTTTAAAACAAATGCCCCAGGTTCTCTTTAACAAACCCCCACCGTCGGCGCGAAACCGGTAGTTTGTCGCCCGTACTTAGGCTGATCTGTGGGCCTTTGTGGGTGAGGTGGACTTTCTGGATAAAATCCCGATTGACGATACTGTTCTGATGCACCCGGATGTACTGGATTTCGGGAAGTTTCGATTCGTAATGTTTCACCGGGTAAGCGGCAATGTGGCGGCTCCCATCTTTCCAGTAAAGCCAACTGTACCCATTGTCGCCCCGGATCATAATCAGATCGTGGATAGGGCGCGACTGCCAGCCGATGAGCGGGTCGTTTACACGAATAAGGGCGGGTTGTTTACGAGTTTCATAAGCGGGCTGTACGTTGTGACTAAGCAAATCCATGAAGTTAAAAAATTTGAGGATGTGAGCATTGGTTCAATTTATAGATGGGTTAGCAATTGAAAATAGCGACCGCAAGTACTCCATTTCAGAATCGTTCCGCTACCACTCAGGTTGCATTCTCTACCACTTATGTTGCACTACTCCTTTTTGCTGTTTTTAAGAGCACACCGTAGATGCATATTCAAGATTTTGTACGCGTGAATACAGGTGAGTACTTGAGCCTATGCGTGATGCACTTACCATCTGAATACGGAGCAAAAGTAGGCTTGAATGCACGGTTCGACTGTGCAGAATTTGACAAATGCTATACAATTTTAGACAATATGGTCCTACGGCACCCAACTTTCCCCCAATAAGCCCTTCAATCTGGCCAGAGCCGTTTGGCGTTGGTTGTAGGTAGACTGTTGTTTGTAGTAGGCGGCTCCAATTTCGGGCAGTTTCACATACACACGCTGCGTGGGCGTAAGGCCATCGGCGAGGGTAAAGATGCGCTCATACTGCTCATTCTCCTGGATGTGTTTGCTCCACTTTCGATAGAGTTGAGCCAGCATGTAGAGCGTTTGCACGGCCATGATCGGCTCCTGCACGGCCACTGCCCGCTCCGTTACCTGCTGGTAATGGGCCTCCTGTTTGGCCCGACTACCTTCGCGTTCGTCCATACTGGCCAGGCCCAGCCACGCAATAGCACTCGTGTAGCCCGCGTAGGTATCGCCCTTTTTGTAGGCGGGTTCGGTGATGTCCAGAGCCTGTTGGTAACGGACGAGGGCTTCCTTGTTTCGGTTTTCCTCAAAAAAGGCATAGGCTAGCGCAATGTGGATCGAAGCCGCCAACGAATGCCATTTTTGTTCGTCGCAAAGTTTGAGCGCGTCAACGGCAATGCGCTCGGCTTCGGGAATGTCTTTTTGGTCGGGCCGCGTTCGGTCGGGAGCCAACGCCAATGCCAACGCTTTCTGATACTCGCGAATTCGGTTGGCAGGCTCGTTTGGATCGCCACCCGACGTTATTTTACTGACATACTCCGGCACCTGCATGTCCAAAAACTGACTGTGCATGTTCCGGCCCAGCGATTTGGCAAGCGAGTCGAGCGCAGGTTTTTCGTGTTCGTCGCGCACGAGCAACCGCAACGAAGTGGGCATTGACTGACTCAGAAACTGAAACAAAAACCGGCTAAATACGTCGGGTTCAGTGCCGACTGTTGGGAACAGGCACAGAACCAACGGGCCGTTCTGATGCGGGGCAATCAGGCGGGCAAACTGGTTGAGCATCTCCAGGAAACGACGGGGCGCGTCTTGTTCGTGAGCCACATAGGGCGAGTCCCAATGCAGGTTCAGGTTGGTGCGGGCTTCGTTGCTGACGTAAGCTCCTGCCCAGCTCGTAAATTCATTAGCCAGAAAGAGCCAGTATTCCTTCATCGACCGGCAGGGCGAACGCAAGGTGATAAATACCCCGCCAATGCGGGCGTCGGGGCTGTTTTCGTAGGATAGCAACGTATCGACGAGCCAGAACTCCGCCGACTTGAGCAGCCAACGACACAGCCGGGGCGTCGCTCCGGCGTTCTGGTCGGGCAATTGTGCGAAGGTTTGCCAGCCGTCGGAAAGGGTTTTAAATCGGGAGTCTAAGGGATTGTCCATATATAAATCCCCCGGTTAAAACCGGGGGCTACCAGTCGGCCATCCCTACGGGATTTTTATGTAAACACCGAAATCCCGTAGGGATGGCCGACTGGTAGCCCCCAATTCATTGGGGGGAATTCACGATTAGTTAATCATCACCAGCCCCCCCTTAACAGTCGTCAGGCCCGAACTCTCGGCCATGAGCATGCCGGTGCCTTTCACGGTCGTGATGGCTCCCTCGGCGGTGAGCATGGCCGTGCCTTTGATCGACGTGGTGATGCCTTCGATATTGACCATCGTGCCTTTGATGTTGATAATCTGACCTTTGATGTCGATCAGGGGGGCATCGACCGTGACGTGGGCGGTGGCTTTCACCATAATGTCGAGCGACGACTGCACCGTGATCGTGCCAATACCCATCGGAACCGAGATTTTCACGAAGTTCATGGGGTCCACCTGGAGCAGAATTTCTTTTTTGGCGATTTCCTCAATGAACGTCAGCGTGCTGCCGCTGCCCACGCTGATGTGCTTTTCTTTCTCGGGATCAACGATGTCGATGGCGGCATTCATCCCGTGCGGAATGGCCCCAATCACAAACGGTCGTTCGGGGTCGTTGTATTCAAAGCCCACCATAACCTGATCGTTGATGGCCGGTACAAACACAAAACCCCGGTTGCGGGCCATCATATTATTTAAACCAAACGAGGGCATAGTCATACGGATAAACGGCGTTTTTTCGGGGGCCGTCATCCAGAGCATTTGCACCCGCACGCGCCCCATACCGTTGGGGTCTTTGTTGTCGATCACGGTTCCGATCTGGGTTTCGGCCATCGGGCGTTTCAGGTTCCGCACAGGCATGGCGACCACGTCGGCGGGGATGGCCTGGAACCGGTTATGATACCGGCCCACGCCGTCGATAAAGTGGGTCACATCGGTCACGATTTGCGGGGCCGAACTGCCTCCCGTGCCCAGGGCCGAGTCTTTTATGACGATGGTTTTTCCGGGAAACACGTTCGTTACCAGCGATTTGCCTTCCATAAATGACTCCTCCGACCCCAACGCGGCCTTGCGGTTGTCTTTGTAGGGCATCATGTCGGCCATCGACTGCGCCGGGTGCGGGTTGGCGTTGCCGCTGCTGACGGGTTTCAGATAGGGTGCGAGGTCGGCGGTGCTTTCCGATTCGAGCCGCATGTCGAGCAACGGCAGGTAATCGTAGTGCTTGAAAAAGGTAGGTTTAGCCCGCGACCCCGACTGAAACTTGACCAGATTGGCCCCAAACGTAAGCGTCAGGGCGGGTTGTGCGCCCGGTTGCGTGGTGAAGTGCAGGGTGGTGCCATCGTAAAAAAACCAGGCTCCGAAATCATAAGCCATGCGTTTCAGAAAATCCCAGGTCGATTCGCGGTAGCGCACACAAAACGGAATCATGGCCGGCCCGGCGGGGGGCAGTACCTTCTTAGGGAACGTATACGTGGACAACGATTCGTTCACAATAGCGACCACCGGTTTGTCCATAAAGGTGGCTGTTCCCGGCACGTGCCGCAGGCTCTCGGCGTTGCCGTGGCCCACAATCGTGAGCCGCCCCCAATAGGCATCGTCGCGCTGGTTGAGGTCTACACGGGTAATTACGCCCTTAAACTCCAGGGCCGGGGCCGAGGGGTCGCCCTGCACGGTGATGTCGATGGTTTTACGGACAAACTGGGTTAACACACTCGGAAACAGCGTTTTGAGGGCTTCGAACGCATCGTGTTCAAACGTTACGCGAAACTCATGCGCGTCGTGAATCGACTGGCGGATGGTGATAGAATCAAAGCTGTCGATTCGGGTGCCTTCGACCAGAATGGTCGTTTTTGTGGTGATAGAAAAGATGGGCATAAACGGAATCCGAAAGATTAATGACCGAATCTAGGAGAAAGATGGTGGTCGTTTTTGCAATTCGTTTATTTGGTCGGTAAAAGTTCGCAGTGCTGGATATTGGACACTGGACGTTGGATACTAGATATATGAACCACCTCTTCTATCAATTACCCATTCGGTTGGGGCCGCTCATGACCCGGCAGGAAATGCCCACGTGCAGCGTGGGGGTGTCCATCGCCCAGCAGCTTTATCTGCTCATTCACACGCGTTACGGCGAACTCCGCAGCGACCGCTCGTTTGGGTGCCGGATCTGGGAAGTTGAGTTTGAGCGCACGCTCAGCACCGGCGATTGGGCCGACGAGTTGAGTTTATCGCTCGAAGAAGCCATCCGGCAACACGAACCCCGCCTGAAAAGCGTCCGGGTGGGTGTAAACTCGGCCCTCGTTGACCGGAACAGCTTTATCCGCCAACCCGACGAATACCGCCAACGGGCCACCGTAACCATTACGGCCCTGCTCACCCAAACCGAAGAACCATTCCAGTTTTCAACCCAGCTTCATGTTGGGCAATTAGCTAAATAATGCCCTTAAGCGATCACCGAAATCAGTTTACGAAAGAGGCCATCCGGCAACGGTTGACCCGTCACCTCATGCAGATGTGGGGCGTGTCGGACCTGAACCACCTGGATACCTTTGTGCGGATGCTGCTCGACACGGTCGCGAACGAGGTGCATCGGATCAGCCACGATTTTATTGGCTCGGAGGTGCGCGTGCTCGAAAAACTGGCCGCTCTGCTTACGCCCGACCTGCTTACGGTGGCCCAACCGGCGCACATGGTTATCCGGGCGCACCCGGTGGAGCCAACGCTGGAACTGACCCCCGACCACAGTTTTTTTGTGCAGAAACGCTACGCTACCCAACTGCTTGGTGCATTGGACGGGCGGCAGGATGTGTTTTTCTCAGCCCTCGAACCTACCCGGCTGGTCGACGGAAACGTGCGGATGCTGGCGGCTGGTAGTCAACTGTTTCGATTTGAGGAGCCGCTCGGAAAGGTGTCGTTTCTGACCGCTAAAAAAGGTCATAAGCTACCCGCCCAAACGCTGTTTATCGGGCTGGAGGTGCAGCGCGATGTAGAAACGCTGGACGGGGTTAATTTTTACGTCGAATGGCCCGACGACGAAGCGTTTCGGGCGTTGTACCCGTTGCTGTCGCTGGGGCAATGGTCGCTCAACGGCCACCCAATTGAGACGGCTATTGGTCCCTCGTTCAACCCGGCTTACCGACCCAACCCCGACGGCCCCACGCGCCTGCTGGCCGAACACGAGATTTCGTACCAACTGGAAGAGGCCATCCGCCAAACCTACCGCAATCGGTTTATCCATGTGGTGCAAACCGGCGTAGACGATTTGTGGGCGGCCCGCACGGCCTACCCGCCTGTGTTTGCCGATTTGTTCGATGCGTATTCGTTAGGAGCGTTGGAAAGTGCCAAGTTGCTGTGGTTGAGCGTTGAACTGCCCGCTCAGTTTACCGACGATGTGCTGGAAACGCTGTCGGTTTCGGTGAATGCGTTTCCGGTGATGAACCGCAAGCAAAACCGCATGACCTACCGCACGCGGGCCTTATATCATCTGTTGCCCCTCCGCACGGAGCCGTTCGAGACGCTGCTCACCGTCAGGACCGTGCAGGACAGCAAAGAGCGGGTTTATACGCCGTTTCCGTTCCACCGCGCCGACCACATCGAGGAGGGCAGCTACGCCGTTCGGCGGGGGGGCGTGGAGCGGTTCGATTTGCGCGATGCCCGCGAAGCCCTTCACCATCTTGTCGAACTGCTGCGCGAGGAAGCGGCTGCGTTCCAGGTGTATGGTCGCGACACGATTCAACTGCAAATCAATCAGTTACTCGATCAAATTGAGCAGATGGAACGTAAACTTCACAACGCCACCGTGCCGCCCGTGGAGCTGACACAATACATTTTGTTTAAGCCATTTGAAGAGGGCGACACCATGCAGGTCGATTTCTGGACCACCAACTGCGAATTGGCCAATCAGATTCCGGCGGGGAGTCGACTGGAGGTGTTCAACACGGACCTGATCCGACCCGACAGCGCGCTGTTGCTCACCACCTCCACGGGTGGGCGTAACCGCCCAACGGCTATGCACCGGGTTTCGACCTATCGCTACGCCCTGCTGTCGCGGCAACGGCTGGTGACGCAGGAAGACGTGATCTCGTTTTTACACGCCGAACTGGGTCCGTTGCTCCAGTCGGTGTCGATTCGGAAGGGGGTGTCCATTGGCACATCTGCCAAAGAAGGGCTGATGCGAACGGTCGATGTTTTCCTAACTCCGCCATCTACCGACCCCCTCACCCCCGACGAGTGGGAAATTACGCTCGAAGGGTTGCGCCAAAAGCTCATCGACCGGTCGGGGCAGGTGATTCAGTACCGATTGTTTGGCCCACATACCACCGTCTGATTATGGCTGTATTTTACCGTTTTGTTTCTTGTTTCCTCATCCTCCTACCCTTCTGCGCCCAAGCACAAGACCCGCTGACGTGCTGTAACAACGTCGCGCCGGTATCGCTGCCCAAACGACTGAGCAACCTCGGCAACTGGCGGATGAGCTTGGGCGTCGGGGGCGGTTTGCAGTATCAGCGCAAGCGCAGCGATCAGAGCCTGTATTTGGGTCAGGGGTCGCAACTGTCGCTCACGGGTGAGTACTTTATGAAGCATCATTGGGGTATCCGGGCGATGGTCGGCTTTCAGAATCTGGGCGTTGAGAATCAGTACGTCCGGTTGGTGTATCAGGATTCCCGCGTACCGCCCGATTTGGTTCCGTCGCTATTGCCCAAAGCCGGGATGCAAAGTTTTCAGGCCGTGATTGGTCCTGTTGTGTCAATTCCGATTCGTCGACGGCTCACAATGGACCTAAGCTATAAATTTGGGGCTTTTTACAACAACGCCCCAATTGTTGGCGCGTTCGATCCGGCGCGTAATATGCTGGTTTTCAGAATATCGCCCAACAATCAACGGGTTGGTTTCGGGATGGTCGGCACGGGTAGTTTGCTGTATCGGATAAATCCCCGCTTCCAGATTGGCCTGACCGGAAACGCGCATTACTCTAAATTTGGCTATACCGTTGACCGGACCGACGGACGCTTTTTTTCATTCATCCGGCGGTTGGGTGTGCTTGGCGGGCAGTTTACGCTTGTTTATACTTTCGAGAAACACGCCCCGCCGATGGCTCCTGCCCTGCCCACCTGTTTTGCGCCTGTGCTGGACGCAAGCGTGCCGGGTCGGTACGAAATCGGCGTGGATACCCGCCCCGTCCTGAAATGGCGGAGCAATGCCCCCGTTTATTCCGACGATGAACGATTCCTGGTTCGGTTGTTCCGAATGCCCGGTAATCAGCTTCTGGCCGAGAACACCGTCCGCGATACGCAATGGAGTTGGCCCGCCAAAGTGGCCCTGCCCGACACGAGCAGTTTTTTCTTGTACACCATCCAATCAACCCGCACCGACTATGTAGACCAAACCTGCCGGAGCGAGTTGGTAACGGGAACGCTGGAGTTTTTCAAGCGAATTGCCGTGGTGTTGCCGCCCGTTCCCGAAGCCACCACACTCACCGTCGAACTGTTTGAGGTTCAGCAAGTTTTGGGGCAGGTCAAGGCTCCGGCAACGGCTTCCAGAAGCACCGTTCGGCGTTCGGGGAAAGCGGGTTCGGGGCGGTCGCGGACCGGCGCGGGCCAGACCTATTCGCGGTATCGGGGGGCCGCGCCCAAAACGGCAACGGGTGTGGTGTCGGTGCGTGAATCGCTGATTTACCGGGAAGTGACCAAACAACGGGAAGTGGTGTGGCCCGCCGGGGTTCCGTATCCGCAAAAGCCGACCATTTACCGGTATGTGGTGCGCAAAGCGGGCGCACCGGGCAGCGCACCCCTGGGCAATTAT
Source organism: Cytophagales bacterium (assembly GCA_004292855.1). GTDB lineage: Bacteria > Bacteroidota > Bacteroidia > Cytophagales > Spirosomataceae > Rudanella. Next base: position 31,882 of record RDXN01000074.1, on the reverse strand, counting down.
TCGCTGCTGGTGGAGCCGGGTGGGGCCGTTCGGGTGTTGAGCGAAGCCGAGAAACAGGTCCGGTTGAAAACACCGCCAAAACCAGCCAAAACAACACCAGCTAAAACGCCGGCACCGACTGACCGCAACCCGGCCCCCAAAAAATGAGCTTACAAATACGACGAATAGCCCATGTAGCTAACCGCAGGTCGGGGATCACCCAATTGGGGAGCCGCCGTCCTGACGCTCACCGAAACCTCGGTGGCAATGGGAATAAAATAGCCAATCAGTTCATCGAGCAGGGCAAGGGTTTTGGAGCCGGGCAGGAACCGCTCGACTTCGGCAATCGGGACGGGGCCAAGCACAATCTGCACCCCGTTGCGGCCATCGTCGAAACGGTCGCCCACCACCGAATCAACGCCCAACCGGCAGTTGGCCAACGACGGGCGGTTCTCGGTCCGAACAGGTCGGCGGAGGTGTCGGCCCGCGCCAATGTGGACGGGAACCTTAAAAAACCGCTCCAGCAAGCGCGAAAACCAGTGCAGGTCGCTCCGAAGCTCGTGGATGTGAGGGAGCATCGACAGAAAAAGGCCCGCTTCGGTGGGGTTCATCCGGTTCAGAATGGGCCAATGCTGAGCAAATTGATCGATAATAACGCGGGCATCGTCGAAACGGTCAACGGCATCGTCGTAGTGGACGGCAAGGGTTCGGAGATGATTCAGCTCGACATCGAAAGGCCGGAAAAACAGGCGAGTCTCCTCCTCAATCTGGCGGTCGAACCGAATATCGCCCAACAGTCGGTCGGTGTTTTGAGCACCATCGGGCGAGCGGGGTTGCACGAACAGATACTGCGGCAACATATCGAACAAACCCTCGCGGGGGGTATCGATGCACTGATAGGGTTCGTCGGAAAAGTTGGGATTCCAGTCTCGGACCTCTTCAATGTCTTTGGAATAGGTCCGGTTGTGGAGGCCCGTTGGATTGATTATCACCCGATTACCCAACTCCGCTTCCTTCGCGAAGGCGGCTGCAATGACTTCGGCGCGGAAGTCGACGTCGAGCAAGTCCAGAAAATAAGGCGCGTCGGATTGGACGGTGAGTTGAGGAGTCATAGATCACAATGATATGCAAGTACAGAATCGAAAAGAAATAAATCGGGCATTCGGTCGGTTTTTGGGCTGGTTTGCCGCGCTGACCGGGCTGTTGCTGGCGTGTGCGTATGCGTTTCTGCAAACGGGAGCCTACCAGGTGACCCGGCTCACCGAACAGCGGCAACATTTTGAGGAGATCTTTTTGCTCGACGCCGTTTTGGCCGAAAAGGTCGATACGCTCTACACGAACATGGTTTTGCTCAACACCAACCGGGTTTTGAACGAGCGGCAGTTGGAGCGGGTAATCACGAAGGATAAGGAGGAGATAAGCAAAATCGTGACCCAAAACCAAAAAATGCAGGGCTATTTCGGGGTCTATGGCCGGTTGTCGGGGCACATCAACGAGATGTTGGTGTTGAAAGACTCCCTCAACAAAGCCATCGCCGACGAGACCATCGCCCGAACCGAACTGACTGATTGTTTGAATTATAATCGAAGAAAACGGTAGGGGCAGACCCACGTGTCTGCCCTTATGATATGCACAGGGCAGACACGTGGGTCTGCCCCTACCCAATACGTTAACCAGGGCAGACACGTGGGTCTGCCCCTACCCAATACATTATGTTTTCTTTCTCAACCCGCGAACGACAGCTTCAGTTTTTGTACCTCCTCGGGGGGGTGCTGGCCTTGTGGGGTGTGGCCAGTTGGCTAATGACCCGCAACCACGACTCGGCCCTTCGCAATACCGACTATCTTGTGGAACAGATCAGCCGACAACGACAACTGTTGGCCGATCAGCAAAACAATTTTGTGTTGCTCGATTCCACGTACCGGGCCATTGTTGCGTATCAGCCGCAGGTAAACGCCGTGTTTGTGGAGGTTGATATTGAAGGACAACTGGCCGATATCCGCGCCCTGTCGGGGCGCACGACCGATGGCATCCGGTTTCGGTCGTATGCCCAGATCGCCGATTTCTACAAGATGGTTTATACCGACAAAAAGGTGTTATGGAGCAAACAGGCTAACATTCAGTTGTTTCGCAAGCAGGCCGACGAGTGCGAGGTGGGCTACCAGCGGGCTATGGGGCCGATAGTCGTCAACAATGCGCCGAGTTCAACAACAGCCGGGTCGCCGGACCGCCGGACTGCCGGACCATCCAACCAATGAACCGTAATCTGACGCTCACCACCCGTGCAACGCTGGCCACCGGGGGCATTTTGCTGCTATTGCTCTGGCTTACGGCCAGGCCCACCATCCGGGCCACGGTCTCGCCGTTGCAGGTGTCGGTGGGGCAAGCCGTTCAATATGCCGACAGCACCCGCGATGCCGAATCGCACCGCTGGGAGTTTGGCAACGGGGCAACAGCTCGCCGGACAAAGGGGCAATATACCTACTGGAAACCAGGCGTTTATTTAATTCGACTTACGGTGGACGACAATGCCCAACAGACGTTTCGGGTGACGGTCAGGCCGGGGCCACCCGTGAATCGGCGCGACTCGGTGGTACAGCTCAATGGCCCGACGATTGGCTATCAGAACGAAAAAATGACGTTTACGGCTACAGGCGGACATTCACGGGCGTTTGCCTGGCGGTTTGGCGAGACAGGCCGGATCGACTCCCGCGACCCAACGGCTATCTACAGCTACAACCAACCGGGCCGCTACACGGTCGTACTCACCACCGACCTCACCAATTATCCCCTGAAACATACGGTCTATATCCAGCCCGGTTTTCGGAAGTTCAACCCACCCGTTGATTCTACGGACATGATGGGCGACGACATCCGCCGACGGCTCCAGGCCATTGCCGATGGGCAACCGTTCAACAGTCATTATTACTACGTACTGAACCGCTACCTCTGCAAACGCGACTATGCCGCCGTGCAGATCAACGCCAGCAAAGTGAACGATTTTTACTCCTACTGCATGGGGCTTCGGTTCGACCGAGGGGTGAAAATCGACGAGGTTAGCATCGACTCCGACACGCTCACCCGTTGCATTTTTCGGTTAAACGTTACCCAGCATAAGCCATGAAACAGACGCTGCTGCTGGTGCTACTCACCGCGTTTTCGGCCCGCGCCCAACTCCCATTTTTTGCGCGGGTGGCCCGGCAACCCACTACGCTCACCCCCACTCGCCCCGGCCTGCCTGAGCGAGTGGGTACGATTATCAAAGTTCCTGAAAAGAAAATCACCGTGAACCCCCAACCGCCCGATGGTGCCCCCTGGGTGGTGTTTTCAGACCGCGACAACAACAACACGTTTCGGAATCCGAACGGTATCACGCGTTTCCGAAAAGTTGGGTTTCTGGATGCATTTTATGTGTTGAAAGAGAAAAAAGGCTATCTCAAACTGATTCAGTATCGGCCCGATATGCCCATTGGCAACAAGTTTTCCCGGCGCGTCATCACCGACCGGAAAGCGGTCGTTTATTATGGCTGGGCACCCAAAAGCCACTTTTTGCTCCTCAACCAAAGCTACCGCACCGACAACGGGCGGCACGCCCTGCTGGTGAGTCCGGCCCTGAGCAGCCCCGACCTGCTGAACGAGGTGGACCAATACTTGGTCGGCGATACCGTGCGAACCTTCGCCGATCCCCGGTTGCAACGACCCGCCAAACCGGACCGCCGGACCGCCGGCACCCGGCTCTACGAACTGGCCTATCCGTTCAAACAATCCGAATCGGGCAAGCAGGTGTTGATTGGCCGGTCGGCCTGGTTCCCGCCCGACAGCATCCGGCAGAATATGCTCGGTTGGGTGCCGCAAACATTGTTGCAACCCATTGGTCAACGGGTGTTTCTGGAACCCGATACGGTGGGTCTGAGTCAGCAACGGGGACGACTCTATGCCACACAATCGGCGGCTCTGAACCACCCCGCCGACTCGGTGCTGAACAGCGGGCAGTTTCCCGCCGTTGCCTGGACGTCGCTGGGGGTCAAGTACCCGGTGTTGGGGCAATGTTGCGCCCGCGACAGTCAAATGGTGCTACAAACCCACGCCCTCGTGCCGTTGCTGGCCAAACGCGACGTGCCGGTGTTCAGTGTGGGCGGGCAGCGCATCAACACCGTCCGGCTGAACCAGATTCGGCAACGGCAGCAAACGCTCAACCTTATTTATGTGGTCGAGAATAGCGCGGCTATGGCTCCCCGCTGGGGCGAGTTGCTCAACACGGTTCAGTTTTCGATTACGCAGATGCTGGCCGACCCCAAAAGCCCGTTTGCCCGATTGCAAACAGGGGCCGTGCTGTATCACGAGACCGCGATGGAGGATAGCAAACGTAAAAGTCAGGTGGTTAATCTGCCCCTCAGCACCGACCCCGCCCGACTGTTTAGTTTTATGACCCGTTATGCCCCCGCCCGTTCCGACGATGCGGGTGGTCAACAACCCGAACCCATCCGGTTTGCCGTCGAGCAGGCTCTGAAACTCCTGGCCGCCCACCCCGACGAGACCAACGTGATTGTACTGGTTGGCACAACGGGCGACAATCAGGACGTGTCGGGTTGGGAATCGGTGCTGGACAACCTGACCCGCACCGACTGCCGGATGCTCGCTTTCCAGACCTACGCCTACGACAACTCGGTATCCAACGACTTTGTGTTGCAGGCCAAAGAGCTGGTGTTGCGGGCGGCTGGAGAAAGCAGCAAACTCAAAAAACTGAAGCTCGTCCGGCCCGACGACGTGACCCCCGCCAGCGAGTTCGATCTGCGGCTCGGCGAACGCAACGTGTATCAACTGGCCTTTCCCAAACGGAGTATGGTGCCGGGTTGGGTGCTGTTTCCGCGCAAAGCCCAACCCTTGTTGTTCAAGGAGTTGTCGGCTGCTACCGACAGTTTACTCCGGCAAGTGGGCGATGAAAATGAGGCCGTTGTATCGGCTCTCGAAACCACCTTCGCCCAGATCGAACCCCTCACCGACCGCGTGAACCCCGCCCTGAATACTCTGGCCGACAAAGCGGGTGAAGCCCTCCGGTTTACACCCGCGCAGGCCGCCCGCTTAGGCGAATACCCGTACCTGACAACGGCCTACACCGCCATCAACACCCGCGAGTCGGCGGGCTGGAAATACACGACCCTGCTCACCACCGACGAGTACGAAACCGTGGGCCGTTGGCTCGATGTGCTGGCTGCCGATGCCATCGACCCCACTCGCTACGGCGACCGGGCGCGGTATGCCCGACAGGTTCGGCAACTGGTGAATGTTTACCAGATACCGCCCGACGAAACACAGACCCTCGGACGCTTGCTGTCGGGATTGCTCGATTTGCCTGTGAAAAATACCCTGTTGAGCAGCCTTGACCTCCGTTTGCTGGCCGAACCCGACATGCTGCCCAACGCCCGACTTAACCAAACGCTGTATCTGCTCCGCGAACGTCGGGACTATTTCCAGCGCATCCCGACCTTCCCGAACAGCCGCTTTAGCTCCAACGGAAAAACCTATTACTGGATTAGCGAAGACCTCTTTAAATAACTAACCTCACCCCCGGCCCCTCTCCTTGTGAAGGAGAGGGGTGTCTTAACAGCCATAGTACGACTGTTTAAACACCCTTGACGCTATCAAGCTTGACGTTTTCGTCTCCCCTCTCCTTACGAAGGAGAGGGGCCGGGGGTGAGGTCAAATTAAGTAAACCATGCGCCCCCTACATTCCTCCGTTCAGAACGCTCTTCATATTGCTGCGTCGTTGGCCCGCGAGTATCACAACGAGCATTTCGCGGCCGCTCACCTGCTCCGCGCTCTCCTGCACGACGACGTGGGCGGGGCAAGGTTGCTGGCATCCTATAATAAGGACGTACCGTTTGTGCGCGAGTGGGCCGATGTCTGGATCGAAGACACGCCCCGCATTAGCCTGAGCGGAACCCCGCCCGAAGGCGATGCCTCGGTGGAGCGGGTCATGGCCGAAGCCGAATTTGTCCGTATCCGGTTGGACATGGACCTGATCGAACCGATTGCCGTGCTGGTAGCTCTCACCAAACCGGGGGCGGGTTTCACCCTCGAGCAACTCCGGTCGTTGCCCTTGCAGGACCGCGACCTCATGCAACGCTACATGCAGGACAGGGCCAACCCGAAACTCAACCGCAAAGGGGGTTCAGGTACGGACAAAAACGCGTATGGGGGAACATCTACAACTCAAACCATGCAGAATGAGCAGGAAGTCGAGGAGACGGGCTTGCCTAAATTTTGCCGCGATAAAACCGAACAGGCCCGCAGCGGACGGCTCGACCCCGTGATTGGGCGCGATGGCGAAACTCGCACCATGCTCGGTATCCTGGGCCGACGCAGCAAACCCAACGTGATGCTCGTGGGTGATCCCGGCGTGGGAAAATCGGCCCTGATCGACGGGTTGGCCCAACAACTTGCCGACGGAACCGTGCCGACCTGGCTCCAAAACGCTACTCTGCTCGAACTCGACCCCGGCGCGTTGATTGCGGGGGCCTCGTACAAAGGCGAGGTCGAGGACCGGCTCAAAAATGTGATCAAGGCCGTGAAAGCCTACGACCGCTGCATTTTGTTCATTGACGAAATCCATATGCTGCTCGATCCGAAAGGGTCGGCGGGGAGCGGGGTGGCCAACCTGCTCAAGCCCGAACTGGCACGGGGCGAGTTGACCGTGATTGGGGCCACCACCCCCGAAGAATACCGCAAACTAATTGAACCCGATCAGGCTCTGAGCCGCCGGTTCGAGGTGTTGACCGTGGTCGAACCCACCGACCGCGTGGCCGAACGCATGATTCGTGGCCTTATCAACGCCTACGAAACCCACCACGCCCTCAAGGTGCAACCCGACGTGGTTCCGGTGTGCATCCGGCTCGCCCGACGCTACTCCAAAGACCGCCGATTGCCCGACTCGGCCCTCGATTTATTGGACCGCACGATGGCCGCCGTCCGCATGGCCAACGAAACGTCCATCGGCGAACTCGACCGGCTCGCGCAGGCTGGTTTGGAGTTGGATAATCGCGAACTCGACCCCACCGAGGCCCTCGGTGAGTGGCAATGGATCGGGACGTTGATGGAACAACAAATCAGCCCCGTGCTGCTCGGCCAACTGGTCGACGAAACCGACCCCGCCACGCTCGAAACCCCCGAAACCTACCGCGACTACGTGCTGACCCGGCTCGACGCGATCCTGGCGTTGGCTCAAAAACGGGCTGCTGTGGTCAGCACGGCAGATTTGGCGGCTGTGGTGGCCCATAAAACGGGTATTCCGATGGGCAAAGTGCAGGCTCAGGAAAAAGAACGACTCCTGGGTATGGAAAGCCACCTGCAAAAACGGGTCGTTGGGCAAAACCACGCCCTCCGCGCCCTGTCCGATGCTATTCTGGAATCGCGGTCGGGGTTGAACCGGAGTGGTCAGCCCATTGGTTCGTTCTTTTTGCTGGGGCCAACCGGAACGGGCAAAACCGAACTCTGCAAATCGCTGGCCGATTTTCTGTTCAACGACGAGCGGGCCATGATTCGGTTCGATATGTCGGAGTTTAAGGAAGAACACTCGGCAGCCCTGCTCTACGGGGCACCTCCGGGCTATGTGGGTTACGAGGAAGGCGGTTTGCTGGTGAACAAAATCCGGCGGCAACCCTACGCCGTGGTCTTGTTCGATGAGATCGAAAAAGCCCATGCCTCGGTGTTCGACGTGTTTTTGCAGATGATGGACGAGGGCCGACTCCACGACAAACTCGGTAAGGAGGGCGACTTCTCGAACGCACTGCTCATTTTCACGTCCAACATTGGCAGCGAGTGGATCACGTCGGAGAGCCAGGCCGGGCGGTTGCCTACGTCGGGGCAGTTGATGGAAAAAATGAGCGGTCGGTTCCGCCCCGAATTCCTGGCCCGCATCACCGAAATCCTGCCCTTCCGCCCGATTCAGGAAGAAAACGTGGTTCGCATTTTCGAGATTCAACTGGCTCACCTCCACAAAAGTCTCAAACAGCAGGGTATCGCGCTGGTACTCACCGACGAGGCCAAACGCAACCTCGCCTTGCGCGGATTTTCGCCCCAATACGGCGCACGCCCCCTGGCGGGCATCATCCGCAACCAACTCCGCCGACCCATTTCGCGACTGATTATTGCCGAAAAACTAACCAAAAACCAGACCTTGACCATTGGCTGGGACAACGAGCAGAATGACCTGAGCTGGGGGATTGAATAGGAGGTAGCCCTTCAATCAGGCGTTGGTTAGGCCGCGACAGGCGTTTGGGGTACGGCCAGAATGTCCTCGCCCAGTGCTTCTTCGATTCGTAAAATCGTCTTCAATTCCAGATTATGAGTACCACTCAGCCACTTGCTGATCTCTGATTCGGACTTGAGCAACGCAACAGCCAGGTCTTTCTGACTCATGCCTTTCTGACCTAATAACCAGTGAATTCGATCCGCTACATCTAACATCTTTTGAACTGAACGACGAGTTTGAGCAGGGGTACGGGCAGCGATACGATCAAAAGCATCCATAGTTGACATTAGTCTACGAGTTCAATTTGTTCAACATTCACAATCTCCCTACCCGCTAGTTGCAACTCACCGCTTCGAATCAGTTCCAGAAGTTGATGAGCCATTTTGTTGGCAAATCTGAACTTGGCCAACAGGTCAGGGCTGTCCTGTACGGTCCGTCCGGTTTTGAGTCCACCGTTAGCCAAAATCGCTATTTCCTCCGACAAGCGCACACAATACAGCCGCAGGCTACAATAATCGTCGCCCAGTTCGGCCATAATTCGACTGGGCGGAGGCAAGGCACTGGCATCATTCTCGAAGTGGAAGTAACGCTCTTTAGCCCCTCTGTTTTCGCCTTATTCGGGCAACCAGCAAATTCAGGTCCTGAGCGAGAGGGGTATTATCTTCAAACCGGGCAAAGAAGGTAGCTGCTTCAGACTGATTTCGATCTTCCACCCAGAAGGCGTAGTAGCGTACTTTCGCAAACGTTTTGAAAGGGTAAATCGTTACAAAATTCTTCACTTTTAAATTAAGTATAAATCAAAAGTAGATTATGTTTCTGGTTCATCCAAATGAACAGCGATTCACCGAAGCATTGCGGTTCTTCGTCCAACCCGTCCGGTTTCACGACCTCAATACAAAAACCCGAACAGCCAAAGCGGAATCACATTGCCGTAGCCGACCTCAATGTTGTCCTGCACGAGCCAACTGTTGGCGATAGCCTTGATTTGTTTTTGCTTTTTGTTCTTGCCGCCTACCTCCAGCGTATAGCTATTCTCCACCACAAAATCGCCCTGTTCGGCCAGCAGCAGGGCATACCCGGCGTTGCTGATCTGGTTAGCCACGAAGGTTTCGCGCAGGGTGCCATCGTTTGGGGTTTGGCCGAGAGCATAGCTGAAGTTTGTGTTTTCCAGCACAATCTTGTCGGGCTTTTGCAGTGCCGACAGGCCATGTCCGCTTTTGTGAATATTTCGCGTGAGGGCCGCCTGCTCCAAATGCTGTAGCCAGCCCAACACCGTGTTGCGGCTCACCTGCAACGTAGTCGCCAGATCCTGCGTGTTGGGCGTGTACGGAACCGAATCGGACAGGATGCCCAGCAACCGGCGAATTTTGGTCTGGTGAGTAGCCGAATAATCGTGTAGAAATGCTAAATCGAAGCCCAGCACGGCGTCAATCAGTTGAGAGACCCGTGCCCCGTATTCGTCGGTGTCGCGGGTTTCGATGCCCAATGGCAGGTAGCCGGTTTGCAAGTATTTCTTGAACGGCACCAACGGGTTCGGAAGCGTCAGGTTAATGTCGGAGGCAATTTGTTGGTGATTGGCAAACAAATCGGGCAGCGACAACACGGGCAATCGGGCAATGCCATAGAAAGCCAGATATTCCCGAAACGACATACCGTGCAGGGTATAACTCAACGCCCGGCGGCTCAGGTCGGCCTCGCCCCGGTAAATATCTAAAGCCGACGAAGCCGTGAACAGCACCCGCATATCGGGAAAGCCATCATACATGTTTTTCAGTTCTGCCGACCAGCGGGGGGATTTATGCACTTCATCGACCACCAGCAACCGGCCTCCGCGCTTGTGCCATTCCTCAGCCGTGTCGAGCAGGGTGTTCTGGTAAAACCACGGATGGTCGGCTGTCACATAGAGCGATGTGGGCAAGGGCTGTGTTTTTAGGTATTGCACCAGCAGGGTCGTTTTGCCCACCCCACGAATCCCCCGAATCCCGACTAAACGGCTCTCAAAAGCAACTTGGTTATAAAGGTATCGGGTAAATACACTATCCGTAGAGCGAAGAACATTGTTTTGAAATGAGAACAGTTTTTCCATATAATCGCTTTCGATTGAAAACAAAAATAGTCTTTGCCGTTTCCATATCAAAACAATTAACGGATTGAGGGCAATCTTGTACAGTAGATGTTACCCTCGTCTCATCGAGCCATGACAGCAGAGCGTCGGTAGCAACGCACGATTAGAACGCTCCCAGAAGTAGCCCTCCGAACCTACACCTACCGAATTTCCGAATACCTGACCGGATTTCCGAAAACGGACCACCTGAGCGGCCTTACCTATTGATTCCCAGTAACCCACCGGACTACATTTGAGGGTATCTAAACAAAATCTACCGCTCATGTTTAATTTCGATATAGGTGGCAACGAGATCAAGCCAGAAGCCTCAGAAGGCATTATCGACATTCCGTATAACCGGACCCTGTTAGCCCAAAAGCTTACACAGGAAGCAGCCGTAAACCCCGAAACGGTAAAGGGCCTCAAAACCGTTGAGCAGGTGTTTAACCACTACAAACCCAACGTTGAGGTGGAGTTTGAATCCGTAGAGGGAATGCCTGTAAAGGAAACCCTTCAGTTCCGTAACGTAGCCGACTTCCGGGTGAAGAGCATGGTAGCCCAAAGCCCATTCCTGCGGGCGCAGGATGCCCAGTTTCAGGAATATACCCAGATTGGCCGTCGGCTCAAGGGCCACCGGGTGCTGCAAACAGCCCTGACCAACGCCGATGCGCGGGCCGCTATGGTGGATACAATGAAGGCACTGCTGGCCGAACTCGAATCAGCCGACCCTGCCGAAGTAGCCGCCTAAACCATTTCTCTACACGATCAAACTTATCTACAAAATAGCTTTATTCTGATGGAAAGCGAACCTAACGCCCCACAACTCGAACCCGAAGCATCGGCAGCCGTTGCTACCAAACCTTCTGTAACCAAAGCCGTTGGTTTACCCGGTATGGCGGCTCTTTCGGCCTATGGTGGTTTTGCCTTTTTAGAGAGCTTCATGGACGGTGCTCAGAATGTGAACCCCGACCGCAAAGCCCGCAAAAAAATCTACCTCTCCGACCCGACCAAGAAAACCGACCGGTCTGTACTGAAAGAAAAACTCAAACTCTGGATTGATGTGTTGAGTTCGGCAGACAATCAGGAGGATATGGAGAAAATAGCCGCCGACCGGGCCGCTACCCTCGAAACCAGCCTGCGGAAAAACCTGCTCACGACACTCAACACCACCCGTACGCTCGAAACCAGCTACCGGGGCCTTTCGCTTTTCTACAAAAACACCGAAGCCGAAAAACTGTCGAATATCTCGATTGTCAATGCCGACTTCGATCAGTTATGCGATCTGGATAACCCCCGCTTTGCCGACCACATTGCCAACGAACTGAAGCAGAACTATGACCGCCTTGACCTGCGCGAAAACTATTCACTGATGGTCATTCCGGGCTTCATGGAGTCGAACGCAATTCTGGACAAGTGGGCCAAAATAGCCCACGAAAATAAGGTGATGCTCTTCACCGACTTCGCCGATCTCGAAGGTCCCGACGACGTGGTCGATATGTTCAGCACGGCCAACCTGACAGGTGCCGATCTCTACAAGTCGAACGTGATCATGACCTGCAACTGGGCCGTAGGCCGCGCTAAAGTAAGCGAGGTGGGCGAGACCGAAGATCTGTTTGTACCACCCTCGTCGGCGTTGGCGGGTAAGATTTACTACACGCTGATGTCGCAGGTAACGGCGGGTAAGAAGCACGGCGGTATGAACGAAGTGCCGGGTGTACGGTTCCCCTTGCGGAAAAGCGAAATCTCGGCCCTGGAGCGGCTCAACCTCGTGCCGATGGTCCACGAATATGGTCGGGTGATGGCTTTCTCAGGCAAAACGCTCTTCAACGGCGACAACCTCGGCCTGCAAACCTACTCCGTCGTGCGCGTGTTCGACCATGTGGTGAAGGTGTTGTTCGACTTCCTGAACCGCCGGGCATTCGAGAACTGGAACTCGCTCATCGAAGCCGATTTGCGGAATCAGATTGCCAAATTCCTCGACAGCATTAAGGGACCGAACAAGCTCATCGAGAAGTTCCGCATTATGCGTTTAGAGCGCGACGAGACCCAGAAAGACCGCATTTTTCTCGATATCCGTCTGACGCCGTATTTCCCTGCCAAGAGCTTTGTAATCCGGTTGGATGGCCGCAAAGGCGACGACGTGGACGCTACCGAATGGTCGTCGGATTACACCGAAGTTCCTGCATAATAACTACTCACTAAGCGCGATGCGGGGTTAGTGCCTTTGCATCGCGCTTTTACTACCTCATTTTACTACAATGGCTTATACCAGTATTCTTACCCTCGACGGCATCGCGTATGACGTACTGTCGGGGGGCATTGGCTTCTCGCGCTCGGTCGATGTGAAAGGCCGGCCATCGAGCTTCGTGCAGGGCGGTCAGATGACCTTTCAATCGGAGATTACGCCCGAAGTGAAACTGCTCGAAAACATGGTGAACCTCCAGAACATCCCCTTCAAAATCGGGAAGCTGGAGTTTGTCGATTCGGGCGATAATGCCACCGTCATGCGAACCATCGAACTGACGAACGCCTTCATTGTCAATTACTCGGAGAGTTTTACCACCGGGGCCGATGCGTACCTCTGTACGTTTATGCTCTCTTGCGAGAAGATTACCATCAAAACCGCGATTCTCGACCAACGGTGGCCGCTGAAGAGCTAAACCCTCAACCTCTAAACTGCTACAGCCATGATGATGGAAACAGGGTTTACCGGAACCCTTACAATAGTTGCCGACAAATACGACATCGTTCATTTTTCGATGGGCTACTCCCGCGATTACGACAACAAAGGCCGCCCATGCTCGGCGGTGCGGGCCAGCCAACTCCAGTTTACCATTGAAATTACGGACATGGTAAAACTGGTTGAGACGATGATTAACGCCCAAAACAAGCCCATTATGACCGGAACCATCGAGTTCTGGCAGTCGGGCATTGCGGGGGCATTTCGGACCATTACCTTCTCGAATGCCTTCATTGTCAGCTACAGCGAGGGTTTTCAGGTCACGGGGTCTAGCAACTTCCTGTGCGACATTAGCATCACCGCCGAAAAAATCGACTGCGGCCTCTCGAAGTACAATGCTTCGTGGCCGCTGACGAGCTAAACGAAACCCCACCCCCGACCCCTCCCCATTAGGGAGGGGAGATTTACAGGTCAAAATTGTCTTTGTTTACCGTACTATAATTCGTTTAACAGAAGCAAGATTGGCGTTTAAGTCCCCCCTCCCTAATGGGGAGGGGTCGGGGGTGGGGTTTATCAGACCTATGCCAAACCGCTTGATATGGGGACCACTGGTGACGGGCTGGATAACAGCTTCGGTCTGTATCCATATGTTCTATATCAAGCGGATTCGGTTGCGCGAGGTGCCGGTGCTGGCTTCGGTCCCGATTATCGACGGGGCCACACCGGATGGGGCGGCCCTGCACACCTCGCTGCACGGGCGGTTGTTTCCGAAAACACGGGGCGAATTTACGGTAGGCAGTAATTGGCGGGCGTTGGATTCGCTCGCCGATTACTTGCTCCGCCACCCCGACCGACAATTGACCATTACGGGCTACCATACGCTCGACGAAAATCGTCGGACACTGGTGCCTAATTTGGGAGCCTATCGGGCTGATGGCATCTGGCAGTATCTGCGGGCGGCTGGTGTGTCGCCGGTGCAGGTGCAAACACGGGGTATTCAGACGGAGGCACTGGTGTTTGTCGACGACACGACCAACGCGCTGGCCTTTGCCTTCGACGCAAAACCGGCAACCACCGCCCAAACCCTGGCCGACGGGCAACGATACATTGACCTGTTTCACCCGATGGAATTGTATTTTCCAACGGGTAGCACGGCGTTTATCCGAACCCCCGATACCGACAAGTTCATAGCCGATGCCGCCGAGTATTGGCGCAACGAGGCCCGGCGGGGGAACCCGATACGGATGCACCCCAACGACGTGTTGCTACTCACTGGCCACACCGATAGTGTTGGGTCCGACCGGAGCAACCAACGACTTTCGCTGGGCCGGGCAAAAGCGGTGCAGCAGGTGATGCAACAGGCGGGAATTCCGGGCCGGGTGTTCCGGGCCGACGGGCGGGGCGAAAGCCAGCCCCTCGCGCCCAACGCCACCCCCGAAGGCCGCGAAGCCAACCGGCGCGTAACGATTGTGGTACGGAGGAGAAACAACCCCACCCCAACCCCTCCCCGGTAGGGAGGGGCTAAAAAACTACCGAGCCTTAGCCCCTCCCTACCGGGGAGGGGTTGGGGTGGGGTTTTAACAGGATGTTTGAACTAAACCCATTTCGCCTGACCGACGCGAGTTTGTGGCATTTTCTGATGCTACAGGGCATGGCTATTATCGCCTACCTGTATGCCCGGCAACGGTTTTTGCACCAAAAACGCGAAAAAGAAACTCTTTTGCGAAAGCTTCAGGAAGAAATCGATGCGCTGCGGGCGGCTCAACTGGAACGGGCCACCCTGCCCGATGCAACGGGTCGTGACGACCTGAAAGAAGTGGCCGGGGTGAATCTGAAAATAGAGTCGATTCTGAACAGCGTGGGGGTGTTCCGGTTTGGGCAGTTGGCCCAAATGCCGGTGTCAACCCTGCAAACGGTACTGGAAAATCACGGGCCACTGATTTTCTCGTTCGACCCCGTTACGTGGCCCGGTCAGGCGCGGCTAGCTGCCGATAACCGTTGGCCGGAGTTGCGTGCCTGGCAAGACGAAGCCCGGCGCGGGTTTCACCATGACATTGACGTATTGATTCGGGACGGCATGAGACAGAAACTAAAACTCCGGAACGGCATTGCCCGACCGAACGCGGCCCGGACCATTCCCCGCCCCGACCGAACGCAGCCCGACACCGTATGAACCCGCTAAACCCCTGGGTCGCTCTGACCGAAATGCTCATTCTGCTGGCTCTCGCTTTTGGCGCGGGCTACGGACTGGGCTATTGGCAGTTTCGCGACCCACTCCGTGCATTGGACGAGCGCATCCGGCAAGCGCGGCAGGAGTTGAAGCGAT
The DNA here is from genome assembly GCA_004292855.1 of Cytophagales bacterium. Classification (GTDB taxonomy): domain Bacteria; phylum Bacteroidota; class Bacteroidia; order Cytophagales; family Spirosomataceae; genus Rudanella. The sequence continues at coordinate 16,542 of RDXN01000074.1, read as the reverse complement.
TACAGGGGTAAGTGTAGCTTTTGTTCGACAGTAAAACCAATTTAACGCTGCTATGATAATTAAATGGGAAGCTTTTAAAGAAGCAACCGATAACAACTCGATTGTGAAACGGTCGCGTGGGCCGCAAATTGAACGTGTCGACAATGCGTTGCAAGCCTATTGGAGTGGAAGTAAAGGAACTCCGCAGGCTCACGTTCTCTTATTACATGGCATCATTGATGCCTGTCTGGGCTGGTTGAATAAAAAAAAGGGAAAGGCTATTGTAACAAAAGGGCTATTTGGTAAACGAGTGGAGAACAAGGTTTTCGGAAAAAGGAAACAAGCCATCAGCAGTCTTGCAAACAGTGCTCTGTATGACCTCAATGAATTATTGCTTATCCATGACCTTTATACAGCTGATAACCGTGGCAAAATCAACTTCAACAATAATAAACTCCGTACATTAGGAATGCACGGATTTGGAGGGGACACCCGTAGACATGGGAAACAGACTATCAGTATGGATTCTCACTACCAGATTGAACGGACCATGTACTTGCACAATAAAGATAAAAATAAAGCAAAAACGTCTATTTCGGCCAACCAAGTCAGTGATGTATTTGACGGTATTAAACGACAGAAGATAACGGAGAATAATTTTAACAGACCCAGTTTCCTGGCACAGCAATCACAACAGGAGCAGAATAACTTCACGAACATGGCAAATCGCACGATTCAGAAAGTTTTCCGCAATGGTATCGATAACCTAACCATGGAAGAATATACCCTTCTGGATCAGATAGCAAACGTCGGCAACCAACGAAGAGATTTTGATGTGCTGTCCAGAAACAGCCGATACGCCCACATGGCTATACCTGGTCACGATGGGCTTCTTTACGATGTTAATAATCAGCTTATTACAACCCAGACGTACGCAAAAGATAAGGAGTATCCTAATCTGTACGCGATGGATAAGTATGGCAATATCATATTCAAAATACTGGATGGGCTAGTGCAGGAGGCCGATCTTCCGGAGGGCCGCGCCAAAGCCAACCGTTTTAACCATTCCTCGTTCAACGCTGCGGGCGATGTTATTTGTGCCGGTAAGATCACCATTAAAGATGGACGACTGATGGGCATTGACAACGACAGTGGTCATTATAAACCGAATCGCAGTCAAGTACACAAATGTATAAGTATACTATACCACGATGGGGTTGATCTCTCCCAATGTACAGTTACCATAACCGAATACAGTAGGGAGGAGTACTCCTATCAGGAAAGGAACAGGAACAGAGAACTAGTAACCATAACAAAAGTGGGAAACGTTAAATACACCCACCTTTTGCCAGCAAGTAAGTTTGTGACAAATCAAAACTTGAAAGACCCCGACTGCCAGCGTAAGTTACCAATGGATGCATAAGCTAGTCGAGTTAAGCGATTGCAGGCGTGATACCTGTTTATTTCCAACGGCTTTTTAAAACTAAAAATTATGAACAGCGTTCCGCTCATTCAACCCAATTCCATCACGGCGATCAGGCATCTCGATGGTAAGCCAATCTATTTCATTACCCATACAAACGGCCCGGATCTGGTCGTAAAAGGAGAGCCATTGGGCGAAAACAATGACCATGCTAAGGTTTCTATCGTTTGGACGAGCAAAACAATGAAGAATGTTAGCCATAATTTGGTTAATGTCAAATTGATGCAAGATCCAGAGATCGACGAATTTAAGCGGGCAGTTAGGGCGCGTCTAATTACTCCTGACAGTTTGATGCATATCGACAGACAGTTGAATTGGGTAAAGATGCTAAAAGTCAACGATTTAACTGATACTAGCTATGAAGAGACCGTTGGTGGATTTACAAGAGACAATCAGTTAAAAGTTAAAAAGACTGTAAAAATGCTGCTTGATGAAACCAAGTGGTTCGATTTGGGCAAGGTTGCTGCTGTCGATTTGTTTAATGGGAACAACGACCGTTTTGATCGAGAGGGTTATTGGGTAAACAAAGGGAATATCATGTTCGTGAATAATGTGGTCATCGGCATGGATACGTGGGACCCCAGTGGTACGAATGCCGGGGGTGGGTTCTCGAATTTAGCTGTTGGGGGTGGTTACGAAGAGTTGCGGATTCTAATCGATCCTGCGTTAATGCGGCAATATGCTCACAATATCACGAGTAATGTAGGGATAGAATTGGGCAGAGCATTAGCTCGTACAGAGGCTACTGCTTTCACAATTATCGTAAACGGTCAACGATTCCAGGCCGACAGTACTTCAATCAGAACTTTATACCTAGATTACGCTACCAACTTTCAGCAGGGATTGGCCGCTGGCGCACAGCAGTTAAGAGTCTATTTGCAGGGGAAGGTACGGCAGTATCAAAACCCGTGGCAGCGTGTGGGTGGGCATCAGGGGAACCGGGCTAATGGCTTCAATATGGGCCAACAACGACGCGCTCAGAGAGCATTTCCACAGATGGGCCAACGCCGGGTAGCTCCGATTAGAGGGCAACAGGCCCCCCCACCCCCTCAACCTGTTGTGCCCCCCCCTCCCCCTGTTGTGAATGCCCAAAAACAGATTCCTCAGGGTGTTCTCGACAGAATGACGTATCTGGGCTGGCTTTAACGGCCTTACCTGCCTGTCGTTGACTAGGATAAACACAGGGTTTATTAACCCAACAACACCTTTTTTAACCTCTAAAAGACTACGACAATGATTGGATGGGCGTTTAACCAGTTGTATCTGGCGGGCGATGTGATTTACGGCATCAGCCAACCCAGAGAACGATATGTGGACACATTGCCGCAGGGTATTTTGGGTCGAACGGGAAGAGAACTGATGGATGAGGGAAATTTCCTTATTTGCGACCACTACAACAACCGCACGTTCAACGCACCTACCGTGATGGGTCATTTTAGAGGCCCCAACGCGCAGGCGGGTGAGAATGCCATGGATTTTTGGCATACTAACTCACCCATTCGCAACAATCAACCGCAGGTTCAGGCCGTAAAGCAGTACTATGATCTGCTCGCCGGGCATAAATACAACCCGCACACGGCGATGAATACGGTGATGAACGAGAAGAAACGCCTAAATAACAATGGGCAGAGCGACTACCTTGCCTTCAGGCGGGCCTGCAAATTCGGGCTGGATTATTTTATCCTACAAATGAACCGTCGCGTTCATTTTATCCTGGATGTTGATAATAACGGCACTTGCATCGACTATGAGCCAATCGTTTTCAAGCAACTGTATGTTAACGTAAATAATGGCAATCAGCGGATCTTGCCCATTACGTATTCCGAACTGCGGAAGTGCTACAAAAACAGGCTGCTTTACGGGAATAAGCTGTTCTTCTATCTGAATGCTGTTCGGGTACAGGCTCCGTGGGATCAGGAACCCGACTTGTGGGCCATGATCGATGTGGCCAAAAACATCCAGCAGAATGCCCAAATTAATATGGATCAGAACGGAAGGGAAGATCGGGCAAACCACGTTGTTGTTCAGCCAAAACCATCGCGGGCACAGCGGTTTATCAAGGTCTTCAGGAAAAATAAATAAGTAGCTAAACGTCCGATGCCATCGGCTCTGCTCGCCAATCTCCGCCACCTCCAAGCCGCCATTGCCCGCCTGAAAACCGAGCGCGGCCACGTTCAGCAACTAATCGACCAATACGATCAGTTGCTGAATGTGCGTTTGGGGGCCTTAACCGCCCAACTCCAGGAACTCAGGCAGGCAGTGCAGCAAAAACAGGCTACTTTTTCGCGCCGACGCTCGGAACAGGACAGATTTACAGAAAACAGGGACGGTCGGAATGCCGCATCACCGACGCTTCGGCAGAGAGCAGTGAGCAGTGAACAGTTTCGGCAACACCTTACCAGTAACCAATCAACCAACCAACCCGCCCCTGATACTCTCAAAAAACTCTACCGGCAGGCCGTGTCGCTCGCACATCCCGACCGGTTTGCGGGCGATGCCGAGCGTGAGGCCCGCGCTACGGAGGTGATGAGCCAGCTAAACGCAGCCTATGCCCGCGACGATCTCGAAGCCGTGAGCGACCTGCTTGCTGATCTGGAAGATGGTCTGCCGTTTCTGGATTTGCCTGGACCGGACCCGGACCCGGAGGCACTGGAACGGATTCAGAAACGGTTGACCCAAACACACGACGCGCTGGTACGCGAGTTGGCCACCCTCCGTCAGAGCGAAGCCTACCGGATCATGACCACCGATGCGATTGATTTAACCACCCATTTTGACGAACTTGAACGCCGATGTCTTGCCCAGCTTGACCAGTTACGCAACGAACTAATGCCGTGAACCTCGTACCCGTCACCCCCTCACCTTCAGCCAGTTTAGCCCTGCAACAAGCGTTGAAACAACCCATGAAAGCCACGCCCTACACGGCGAGCATCATGCGGCAAAACCCCACGGCCTTTGTGTTTCTGATCGACCAATCGGGGTCGATGAGCGAGCCAACCCACTACCGGGGCCTGGCCTGCTCCAAAGCCGAAGCCGTGGCCCAGATTGTGAACCAAACGCTGCTGGAACTCCTGCTCCGCTCGCAGAAAGGCGACGAAATCCGGCATTATTACGACGTATCGCTGATTGGTTACGGCGGGGCCGAACACGCCAATCTGCTCTGGACGGGCGCGTGGGCCAACCAGCCGTTTCTGAGTCCTGCCGAACTGCTGCGGGCTACCGTCCGCGAGGAAGAGAGCGTTGTGGAACGCCGAATCCGCGACCGGGTGATTCGCACGACCGAGAAACGCCCGATTTGGCTCGAACCTGTGGCCCGCTACAAAACGCCCATGAAAAGCGCGTTGCTCCTGGCCGAATCGCTGCTGCAAACGTGGGTGGCCACACAGGCAGGGAAGGACGTTTATCCACCCACGGTGATCAATATTACCGATGGCGTGGCCACCGATGCCACCGCCGACGAACTCCTCGACTGCGCCGACCGAATTCGGCAACTGCACACCCTCGACGGGCCTATATTGCTGATGAACATCCACTTATCCGACGAAACGGGCAAGTCGGTTCAGTTTCCAGGGCACGTCCGCGACCTCGCCGACGACCCGCAGGCCCGGCTCCTCTACGACCTGTCGAGCGAGATGCCTGCTTCGTACCATGCCGACATTGCGGGCCTGTTTGGGCTGGATCAACGCGCCCGGTATGTGGGCATGTGCAGCAACACCGATATGGATGCGCTGGTGAAATTCATGAACATTGGCACGCCCACCCAGCAAAACGGGGCGTTTGCCGTAAACTTCCGGGCCGACCGATGATCACCCGCGTGCAGACCCTGGGCAAGGAAGCCCCTTTGTTTCCTCACAATGAAGACGCCTTTTATGTGGCTCCCACGGAAGGCCAATGGGCCGTGGCCGATGGCGCGGGTGGCACGGGCCTGTATGCGGGCGAATGGGCGCGGTTTCTGGTGGCCCGCGTCAACGACCCCATCCAGACGATAACGGGCCTGACCAACTGGCTGGATCACTACTGGGGGGCGTTTTTTGCCGAATTCAGGCCGCAGGCTGCCGAACACTACCTTACCGAACGCAAGTTTCTGGACGAAGGCTCCGGGGCTACACTGGCGGTGTTGCATCAGCGAACCGAACACATTCACTGGATGCTCTACGGCGATGCCGTTGCCCTGTGTTTCAATCCCTTAACCAAGGAGTTTATGGGTGGGCGGTCGGGTTTAGATCAGTTTGCAACGGCTCCGTATCTGCTCAATTGGAACAGCCCGCCCGTGGCCGAGGGCTTTGCGTGCGGGACATGGATGCACGAGCCGGGCAATGCCTACGCCGTATTGTCGGATACACTCGGGCAGTATGTGCTGATGGCCCACGATGCCCTGTCGGGCAACCACGACGACCTGCTCCGGCTGGCCCAACTGCCCTCGGCATTGGGCCAACGGGCCGCTAAACACCTGGCATTCTGGCCCACCGAACCCTCCCTGTTTTATCCGATGGTGTGGCAACCTCTGCGTGAGGCACTGGACTCCGAGCGGTGCTTTGCCGCTTTCATCAGTAATCTTCGAGCCTTTGACCTGCTGGGGCTGGACGATTACACGGCGGTTTTGATCGACTAACATGTACCCGTCTTTTAGCGAATATCTTCAGGCTATTGACCTCGCCAGCGACACCCTCAGCAAGCTCAGGCAGTTGCAGCCCGTGCGAAAAGCCGATGGTCAGCCGTATTTCAGCAGTGGCAACTTTGCAGTGGTTTTTCGGATGGAAAACCCCGAAACAGGGGCTTGGGTGGCCCTGCGGTGCTTTTTGCGGGATGTGCCGCGTCGGCGCGAACGCTTGCAGCACATTGCCGATTACCTGCGGAAAAACCCATCGCCCTACCTGTTGCCCATCGGTTACCACCCCGCCGAACTCTGGGTCGAAACGCGGTTTGGACAGTCGGGCGAGTTCGATCTGATGACGATGCCCTGGGCCGAGGGGCAAACCCTGGCAACCTACGTAGCCCATTGCTGCGAAGCCAACGACCACCGGAACGCCGGCCGGGTAGCCCTGCGGCAACTTGCCCACCGATTCGATGCGATGGCCAACTGGCTCCTGGCCCAACCCTTCGCCCACGGCGACCTCAAGCCCGACAACATCATGGTGGCAACGGACGGAACGCTCCGCCTGATCGACTACGACGGGTGTTACGTGCCCGCCCTCCACGGCCTGCCCTCGCCCGAACTTGGCTCCCCCCCCTACCGGCACCCCGACCGCCAACCGCAGCAGTACGACGCTCATCTGGACGATTTCAGCCTGCTGTTGCTCTCGCTCGAACTCCACGCCCTGAGCCATACTTCCGACCTGTTCAGCCCGATGGACAGCCTGATTTTTGAACCCACCGACCTCGAAAACCCCGGCGCGAGTGTGCGCTGGCAACAGGTTCGGCAACTGCCCGTTCCCGCCATCAGAGCAAGGCTTGCCCTGCTCGAATTTGCCATAAATGCCCCCGTTGGGCCGATTCTGAGCCTCCGAACCCTGCTGGCTCGCGACGCCCAAATGGACATGCTGGGGCTGATTCCGTACCGGCAAAAAGGTCGTTGGGGTTTTGTGAACAACAATCGGCAGGTGATTGTCGCCTGCCAATACGACGATGTGGGGGTGTTTTCGGAGGGCTTGGCCATGATCCGGTCCGGGGGTAAGTTTGGCTATGTCAACCAGCAGGGCGGACTACAGATTCCGCTCTTGTACGACGAAGCCCGCGAGTTTTCGGAGGGGTTGGCCGTCGTCCGTTCGCCCAACGGGTATCACCATATCGACACTACCGGACAGTCGCTTACGCCCGACCGATTTGCCGAGGCTGGTATGTTTCAGGAGGGAATGGCCCTCGTGCGCCGAAACACGGGCTGGGGGTTTCTGAATACGTCGGGTCAGTTGGCGGTTCCAGGTCAGTTTGAGGCTGGATGGCCTTTTTCTGGGGGCTTGGCTCGCATTCGGCAGGCCGATAGCTACGGGTTTATTGATCGGCGCGGGCAAGTCGTGATCGAGGGGCCGTTTACGTACGCACTCAACTTCTCGGAGGGTTTGGCTGCGGTGGAGCAGGGAGATAAATTTGGGTTCATCGACCCAAGAGGAGAAGTTGTTGTTCCGCCCACCTACGACGATGCGGGCAATTTCTCGGAAGGGCTGGCCCTGGTGCAACTGCACGGGCGCACGGGCTATATCGACCGACAGGGGCAGGTTGTGATTCCGCTTCAGTATGAGCCGTTGCTGATGGGCGTACTGTATCCGTTTTCGGAGGGGTTGGCCCTGATCAAAAAAGGCGGCAAGTACGGCTACATCAATCAGGCGGGTGAGGTTGTTGTGCCGCCCACGTTCGATGAGGGCGGCAACTTTTCGGAGGGGCGGGCATTGGTTTGCAAAGAAGGCAAATGGGGCTTTATCAACGTAGGTGGGCAGGTGATTATTCCCTGCTCGTTCGATCATGCGTATAGTTTTCGGCGGGGCATCGCGCGGGTCCGGCTCGACAATCGGCTGTTTTACATTGACCGTATGGGCAGCGGATATGTGGACGAATAAATCCGGCAAAAATTCAGAAATTGGTTTGGGGAACGGTGTAGCGCATACGTTTGTGATGTAGGTAGTAGGACGCAAACCCAACGGCTACAATGACCAGCAAGGGTGCCCACATCAGGATCGGTATCCCGGTAGCGGCAATGCAGTATATAGCCCCGATTATATCGAATTGCAGCCCCGCATAAGCCCACTCTTTCACGCGTGGGTATCCGGGAATAAACAGGGCAACAGCCCCCAACACCTTAGCCCAGCCCAGAAACGGTAACAGATAGGTGGGCAAGCTTAAATCCGTGAAACCCTGCACGGATTGGGGGTGCTGGATAATGTGCTGAATGCCCGACCCTACCATAACGAAGGCGAATAAACCCGTTGTAATCCAGTAGGCAATGTTTGTCTTTTTCATGGCGGTTTGTGTTTAGTGACTGTACAAACGTACGGCCTCAAAACTACCACAATGGGGACAAAAACCGCTAAACGAACCTTCACTTTGTCGCTAACGCTTTCAGTTTTTCCTTGCTGTAGCTGTCGAACGGATCGAGTTCGACGGCCTGCCGGAAGGCTTCGACCGCGCGAACGTTGTCGTTTTTGAGCGTGTAGAGGTCGCCCAGGCGGGCATACACGATGCCCTCTTTGGGGAATTGTTCTTTAGCCAGTTTCAAGATGCCCTCGGCTGCGGGCAGGTTGTTGGGGCGCGAGGTGGCGAAGTCGTAGGCCATGTAGGTAAGTTGCGACACGTTCAGGTTCATGGCCCGGTAGCCTTCCACGGCCTCGGCGATGCGGCCCATGCGGATGAGTTCGTTGGGCAGAAACACGTCGTTGGGCATGCGGGGCCAGGGTTTTTTGTCCCACTCCAGGCGTAACGAGTCAATTTTTCCCGATTTGCCTCGACTGAAATACGCCTTCGCGGTGTAGTCTGTCAGGGCGATGGTGTCGGGGGCAACCGGCACGCAAACGATCTCACCCCCATTGTTAATCTTCTCAATCAGGCGGTTGCCGTCGCGCCGGATGCTCACAACCTCGTCGGGGCCGCGTTGGTAACGGCCCACATAGGCGTTGAGCAGCGAGTCGGGCAGGGGTTTGGTAACGAGGGGTTTGGGCAGAAAACCCGGCCAGTTGTAGACCTGCGCCACCGCCCGGCGAATTTCCTTGCCGAGTTCGGTGGCTCCGGCGTTATCGTTCATCATCACCACCATGCCGTTGCCACCCACCACACTCCCTATGGCGTAGGCGATGTAGCCCGCGTTAGAGCCGGTATGCTCAAAGTAACGACCCTCTTCGGTGGTGTTCCCTTTTTGTTGAAGCAAAAACGCACCCAGGCCAATCTGCTCATGTACGAACCCATCCGATACCTGCGCCAGCGGGGTTACCATGGCCCGCATCGACGCCTGACTCAATAATTTACCCGTGCCACGATAGCTGTTCTGGAGATCGATAAACAGCTTGGCGAGGTCGGTGGGGGTGCAGAGGAGACCAGCCGCAGCTTGTTGCGGGTACACGTAGGGCATGCCCTTGAACCAGCCGTTGGGCGAGTAGGCCCACGCCAGCCTGGCCTGCAACGCGGGCGGCAGGGGTTGCGCGAAGGAGGCACTCGCCATGCCCAGCGGGCGAAAAATCAACTCATCGGTGAGGGTGGCGAAGTCGTTGCCCGTCACGTCCATCATAGCCATCTGCGCCACCAGATACCCCCCACCTGAGTAATTAAATCCTTTACCCGGCTCGCCCACAACACCCACCCGACGGCTGTCTGTGCCGGGTTTTCCGGCCAGAATATCGGGCACCGAGGGCAGCGGGTTTACGTCGGGCGTAAACCCAAAATAGGCCGATTGGCTCGTGCCACCCCGGTGGCTCAGGAGCATTCGGAGCGTAACGGGCGTACGGCGGGTTTGGTCGTTTTCGGCCAGTTGCCACGATTTGAGATAAGTATTAATGGGCGCATCGAGCGATAGCTTGCCTTGTTCAACGAGTTTAAGAGCCGCCACAGCCGCCACCAATTTTGAGATCGACCCCGCCGAGAACAGGGTTTCGGTCGTTACGGGTTTGCGGGTGGTGGTGTCGGCCAGCCCCCACGATTTTACCCAGTCGATTTTGTAGTCACGAATCACGGCCACACTCACACCGGGAACCTTGTATGCACGCATCCGGTCGGTAAGGCTCCAGCCTTTCATGTCGGCAACAGGCACGTACGGGATAAGGCCATTTTCGACAGCGGCAATACGGGCGGCCAGTTTTTTGGGCGGCTGGGCCGGAAGAGTTTGTGCCAGCAGGGTTGTGAGACACAGGATCAGCAGAGGTTGGATGAAGCGGATAAGCATGGTCGGGAAGTGCGTTTTTTTACCAAAGATGTGGGGTCAATTACGTCTCAATCGTCTCAATGTGTGATTTGGGACCAAATTTTACACCCCACCCCAACCCCTCCCCGGTAGGGAGGGGCTAAAAAATGCTCAAGTCAAAGCCCGGCAGCGGCCGACCGTCTCCCTACCGGGGAGGGGTTGGGGTGGGGTAGAGCTACTCGATACATCCAACATCTACCCGCTCCAACGTCTACCGCCCGCCATCCAGTGTCCCCAGATATTCCTTCGGCGTGTGGCCGGTTTGCTCTTTGAACACGCGGTTGAAGGTGGCCTTCGAGGCAAAGCCCGCGTCGAGGGCGAGGGCCAGCACGGTGAGCCGGTCGGCGTCGCCTGCGGCCATGCGCCGTTTCACTTCCTCAATCCGGTAGGCGTTGATGAACTCGTTGAACGACTGATTGAACCCGGTGTTGATGATACGCGACACCACATTGGGCGACTCGCCGAGATGTTTGGCCAGCGACGTCAGCGTGAGTTCGGGGTCTTTGTAGAGTTCCTGTTGCTGAATGGCCCGTAAAACCTGCTCACGTTGGTCGGGCGTAACGGGCGGTGGTGGGGTTATGGGCGCGGTTGGTCGTTCGGGTTTCACAAGCCAGCCATAAACCAACCCAATCAGAGCCAGCGCATAAACGAACAAAGGCAAAATCTGATGAGTCAGGTAGAACTTGGGCCAATTGTCGGGCAAATAGGCATCATTGACGAGAGGCTCAATGGCGGCAATGACATAGAAAACGCCCAAACCGTTGAGCAACAACCGCAACGGGCGGTCGGTAGCCAGCGGGCGGCTTCGGTAAATGGCGTATAGAATCAGGCCGCAGGCCACGTAATAGTCTACGTACCGGGTAAATGGCTTGTGGACATTGAGCCAGAACCAGGCCTTATTGTCAAATGGCTGAAAGGTTAGAATCAGGTAGAATAACCCCTGAATCAGCACGGGCACAAGCCACCCTTTTGGGAGCGAAACAGCCTGCCCTGCCCGCGCCCGCACGTAGGCATAGAGCAATGGCCCAAAACTCCACGAATAAAATAAGGGAAAGAAATAGAGCCACTTATGATTCCAGTACACCCCCGACCGGGTCAGGAAATAATCGACCACTTGAAGCGTGAGACCAACCATAAGCCACGCCAACCACCGATTAGCGGGCGAGTCGGTCCGGTAAAACAGCAAGGCAGCCGTTGTGAATCCCTGCGCAATGCAGAAGAGATTGAACAGGTTGCTCAGGTCCAGGTAAACATTCACAGAGTGGAATAAGCTAGGAACGTGTTGTGTAAAAATAACGATTTGAGACCGATAACGCTACCTATACACGCAATACTCAGCCACCAACGCCCAACAATGAGCTTCGCAGGTCCAGCGCATCTGCACAAACGGCCATTTTGCCAGCCGGTTCAGCACCGGATGCTCGAAGGCCGTGAGCATCCCCGCCACAAAAAAATGAAACGTATCAAAGGTCCTCTCAATGCCCAACAACTCAACCGGGGGCGGACTGTCGCCCAGTCGCAGCAGGGTTGTCGACAGGATCAGCCGGTCCATCGGGTGGGTAGCGCGGGCGAGTTGGGCGCGGGCATCGGTCAGGAGTTGGGCCTCCACGGTCATGAGTTCGGGCGGGCGGAAACGGGCCAACAGCCGGACAAGGTGGTACAGAATCAGGGGCGTTCGGGCGTAGTGGGGCGAGCACCGAAACGGCTCACGCATATACTGGCCCGTTCGGACGAGGTCGGCCAGCAGGGCAAGGCTGTCGCTGTCGTGTTCATTGCGGGGCAACTCGTATTGATGAATCAGATACAGCATATTGCTCAGGGCGCAGGCGTCGAAATCAATCGGCATGTTTTTGCCAAACCAGGTCGAGTAGGCCCGAAGGTCGCGGTAGTCGGCGAAGGTGTTGCGAATGCGCAGGCGCGTGCCGTTGGCGTGCTGGGCCAGTTTGTTTTTGAGCCAGAACAGGGTTTCGGGCGGAGGTGGTGCGGTCAGCAACACCAATGCCGTATCGTCGATATCGTCGGGAATTCGGAAATGGTCGAACCGATGCAACAGGTGGCCGTTTGGGAAATGGCGGGAGGGGCGCGTGGGCCAGAAATTATAGGTTTGGAGGCCGTCTTTATTCCGAAACAACGGGTACGAGGCTGCTGCCCAACTGGTTATCCGGTCGATTTGCGCTTGCGCGTCGACCCCTACCCTATCGCAGATTTGGTTCAGCATAAACACCGTGCAGGCAGTCAGAAACACATTATTGTCGGGCCGCCGGTAGCCCAGCCACTGCGGTTGCACCCGGTACGACGGAAACAAACCGGGGCTAAACGCCGAGTGATGTTCGGTTTGCAGCGAGGCAATCCGGGTAATGAGTTGGTCGGGCGACATGCCGCAAGTTTAGCACAAAAAAAGTGCCCCCACCAATCGGCCTATTTCTTGCCTTCTTTCAACAGAATTACCTGTGTGGTATAACCGGCGAAAACGCCTTTTCCGTTCGTCACGTTGCTGACGATTGGCGAAGGCTGCACAAAAGGATTTTCACTAATATCTCCATCGTCAGAAATTCGGTTTTGGTAGGCAATGACAACGGAGCGCAGATAGTTGTCGAAGGCGTTGCTGCCGGTCCAGATAGTTAGCTGGTAGAACTCGCCCGGTGTATCGACGCGCTGAATTGAATTACCTGTGTTGAAGGTAAGTATGGGGTTTTCTAAACTTTCAAAGACAGTTGGTTTTATTCGGGTATAAGGCCAATACGTACGCTTGTAGTTTTTGCCCGATAAATTGCTGTTAAAATCATCGAACAGTAAGCTGTTGCTTTGAATACCCTGGGTGTTGGTTTCCGGCAAATTTTGCGGCCCGGTCAGAACGCGCATATAGACCGAAAGCCACTGCACAGAAGACGTATTTTCGTACGGACGTAAAGTTAGCAGAATGTCGGGGTTACTATTCGAGTTGGCCGGGTTGGGGTCACTCAGTTGCGCCGACAAGGTAGGTCGAACGGGGATTCGGTCCGTAGCCAGCAGGGTTTTGCCGATGGGAGTCAGAACCGTCAGCGAATAAACACTGCCCGGTTGGGGTTTGCGGTTGAGCGCGTATTGGCCCGCCTTGCCTTCGGTTAGGGGCGGTAGCAGGTTGCCATCTTCGGACAACGTTACACGGGCTTTCTGAATTGGCTCTGGAATGGTCTGTACCGAATTAGCTGGAAAACTATAGGACAATTGCACCCGAATCAGGCTATCCGGGTTCAGTAAGGCCGTAACGACCGGTTCTTTGATATAGTCCGGTAGTGCCAAATCAATCGTTTTGGTACACCCCCATGCGAACACAATAAATCCCAATCCGATAAACTGTTTAAAACGCATAGCTGTAGGTGGCTGAAGGAATAATTGTGAATAGCGTAAACTGTTTTAACTGACCGTTTTGAACATAAACAATAAACGGATTTTTACGATTGTAAATGTTATAACAGCTTAAAAGCCACGTACGAACGCCCCGTTTTTTGGGTTTGTCCAACCGATAACTAACATCTAAGCGGTGATAAGATGGAAGCCGGAAGTTATTTCGATCATTCAGTACATCTAACCGATTGGCGTACGTCTGAAAATCCGTTTGGGTTAAGCCGATTACCCCAGGGTCAGGGAGAGGCAGGCTAAATTGGCTGGTTGGCAGGGTAGCAACGGCACCCGTATTTACTTGAAAATTTGCCGTGAGTTGCTGCCGTGGCCGGATAGTTTTTGTCACAACAGCGTTTAAAACATGGCGACGGTCGTAGGTGTAGGGGAACCAGTTGCCCCGGTTGATTTGGGAAAACACCCGTTGATTCCAGGAAAGTGTATAACTCACCCAACCGGACCAACTATCGATTGTTTGCTTCAGATACGTCTCCAGTCCATACGAACGCCCAGAGCCAACAACTACCCGATCAACCCAGGAGGTAGCCTGTTCCCGGAACAAATTAGTGCCTTCGCGGTAGTCCAATACATTATCCAGCGTCTTGTAATACGCTTCTATTGACCCCGATAGGCCCCTATTGCCAGATCGATAAACACCCAGCGAGATTTGCTGTCCCACTTGTGGGCGAATAGCCGCATTGGTAGGCACCCACAAATCAGTAGGCAGGCCCAGCGACGAGTTGGTCAACAAGTGCAGGTATTGGGCCTGTGTGTTGTAGGCCGCTTTGATCGACATTCGGTCCGAAAGCGCGTATTGCAGACTTAATCGGGGCTGTAGATTCGCGTAGGTTTTGTCCAACACCAGATTAATGGATCCGACTAAGCCCAGGTTAAGCGAAACCTGTTCAGATAACTCCCACGCATTTTCCATATACACCGAGATTTCGTGGCTTGCGGTGGGTGGTGGGGCCGACGAAGGATTCTCGTCAATGGCTACGTTGCCGCTGACGGCTCTGGTTTCGGGCGAAAACCGACGCAGCGAAAGTTGACCACCAAACCGCACCCGCATGGCCTGAATCGGTGAGAAATCAAAATCGGATTTTATTAGAATGTCCCGAATCGCTGAACGGGTATCGAACCTAACCACGTCGCCCTGATTTTCGGACTTTGTATTGAGGGCGTATTGATAATTGACTAAGCCAGCCTGTAAGCTCCCAAATAATTTATCAGAAAATAGACGGGTGTAGCGCAGTGAAAGAGTGCTATTTCCCCAGTTGTAGCCAAAATTAGATTTCGTCCTTCCATCATCGAAGATATTCTGAAAACGATCCTTACTTCGATACCAACTGGCATACAGGTGACTATTGTGCGGCAAAACCAGATTCGCTTTTGCGTTTAGATCGTCAAAGTGATAGCCAACCCGGCTTCGTCGGTTAATCAGGCTCATCAGATTCGTAAATGTATCTAACCAAGTCCGTCGGCCTGAAACCATGTATGAGAGCTTATTCCTCAGAATAGGGCCTTCGAGCAGAAAATTTCCGGCGACCGGACTTAGTGCAAATCGCCCGTGATGCGCCTGTTTGTCTCCTTCTTTCATCGTCAGGTCAAGAACCGATGAGAGCCGCCCACTGAACCGGGCGGGAATAGCACTTTTGTAAAAATCGGCACTGGCAATTGCTTCAGGATTGAACACCGAGAAAAACCCAAACAAATGAGAAGCATTGTAAACGGGCATACCATCGAGCAATACAAGATTTTGATCGGGGCTGCCTCCGCGAACGTGAAACCCAACCGTTCCTTCCGTTCCTCCCTGTACGCCCGGCAAGGTTTGTAAAAACTTTAGAACATCAGTTTCGCCCAACAAGGCTGGCGCCTGCTTCAGTACGGACAACGGGATACGGTATTGGCCCGGTTCGATGCGATGATTTAGGAAATCGCCCTGTATAGTGACGGTTTCTAACTGGTTAGCTTGTTTATGCAGTCGAATCGTCAAGGTAGTATCGCCATTTACAAGTAACCTACCCGACTGAGACCGAAAGCCCAGATAGCTCACCCGAATTGATTTGGAAGAAGGTATCTTTGAGATCCGTAAACTGAAAAAACCGTAGTTATTGGTCAACACAGCCACTTTGTCAATCTGAACAGCAGCCCCCGGCAGTTTTTCCCCCGATAGACTATCCTGTACAAAACCAGATATGGTAATAGTCTGCCCGTACGAGCAAGCAATAACAAATAGATAAAGAAAGAGGGATAGAAACGGGCGGTGCATAGATGTAGCAAATGGTAACCCCAATAAGATAGGGTTACCATTGATAAAATGTTTGTCTATATCAAAGACTAAAGTCACACGTTGCTTCAACGAATTGTGCATGAACGTTCGAACCTGAAAACCATTGCGGGTTCGGGTAAGCATAATATTGCCAAGATCCATTAGCATAGAGCATTGGATAAGAACGGGAAAGAAAAATAACGTCGAAGCTTGTTCTCTGGCCACTAGATGGGTAATTGAAATTGGTAAGCACATCTTTCTGGACAGAACCATCTGCAACGCTTAGATAAAAGCCACCCGTAGAGCTAACTCCCCAACTTCCATAAGAACCATAGCTGGAAGTACTATGACTCCTCCAACCCCATGTGTTTGACCAACGCCGAAATGACATTGAATAACCCATGTATACCTGATAGTAAGGTGTCACTGGAGTAACCGTGTTTCCTACCTCAGTTATAGTCAAAAGGAAAAGGATTGCGAATCGCACAAGCGAAAATTAAGAGTTATCAACGACTCTAACTCCGTGCGGTACTTCTCTAAATCTTGGAAAAA
>RDXN01000073.1 GCA_004292855.1 Cytophagales bacterium | reverse complement strand
CCTCGGCGAACCTTCGCTGCCGCCCACGGGTGGGGCCGTGGCCAATGCCATGTTCAAAGCTACGGGTAAGCGGCTCCGGTCGCAGCCGTTTGTGGAAGAGGAGGGCAGTATCTGGTAACGTCGAGTCGAATCGATTCAACACGTTCATTCTCCAAACCCGGATCGGCGATGCTGGTTCGGGTTTGCTTTTATTGCCCCGGTCGTTTGCTTAGTTTTGACCCATGATCGACGCTATCACCACCCCCAACGCTCCCCAACCTGCCGGGCATTATGCCCAGGCCGTTGCCTGGGACCGGCTTGTTTTTGTGGCCGGGCAACTCCCCGTTCGACCAAACGGCGAACACGTAACGGGCGACATCGAAGCTCAAACCCGGCAGGCTCTTGCTAATGTGGAAGCCATTCTGAACGCATCGGGCAGTGGTCTTGACCGTGTATTGAAAACCACCGTCTTCGTCACCGATGTTGCCCTTTGGCCGGCTGTCAATACAATGTATGCCGAGGTGTTCGGCGAGCACCGGCCCGCTCGTTCGGTCGTACCCGTCAAGGAATTACACTATGGCTTCTTGATCGAAATTGAGGCCATTGCCGTCCGGGACTGACCACTCTGCCCTCTTCCTGTTTATAGATATCCGGTCCATCAAATAACGATGGATACACCTGTTTTACAACACGTTTTACAAAAGCTCATTTCTTACAAAGAAGAAAGTTTGCATCATTTTTGGAGGCAAAATATTAACTATAAATACCAGGAAAATTCGAGTATATTTACCTGATAGAGTACCCTGTAGTTTACCCGTACTTATGCTTAAATAGTTCAATTGGTAAACTAAATCGCTATTTAAGCATTCTATCTACGTCCTTTCCAATGCAACCCGCGCCCGATTTAACCAACTGTGAGCGAGAACCTATCCAATGGCCCGGCTACATCCAATCGCACGGATATTTAATCGCCCTTGACGTACAATTGCTCAGCATTGTGCAGGTCAGCGAAAATTGCGGCAACCTGACGGGGCAATCCGCAAACGCCCTGATTGGTCGGTCGATAAACGAGCTGACCATTGGCGATTTGCCCGGTTCGGTTCTGCACAACGTGCTGACCGTAGCCTTGCGAAGCGGGAAACCGGAATTGTTGAATCCGTACCGGGTTGATATTCAGGGCAACACCTGGCAGCTGCTAGTTCATCAGCACGATAACGCACTAATCGTCGAACTCGAACCGGCTCAGACCGACGCGCCTTCGGAAGCACTGTCAACGCAGAGTTTGTTGTCGCAAACCATGAGCGACATTCAGCGCAGTGCAAGCCTAAGCGATTTACTGACCCGCATTGCCCCCACGCTTAAACAACTCTTGGGTTTTGACCGGGTGATGGTTTATCGGTTCGGCGACGACTGGCACGGGGAGGTGGTGGCCGAAGCCCGTGAAGATCATCTGGTCCCTTTTCTGGGTATGCATTACCCGGCTTCCGATATTCCGAAACAGGCCCGCGAGTTGTACAAAATCAATCTGGTCCGTAGCGTTGTCGACGTACGGGAGCCACGCGTTGCGATTGTTCCGGTTAACCATCCGCAACATAATCGCCCCCTCAATCTAACGTATGCTCAGTTACGATCCGTGTCGCCGGTGCATATCGAGTACTTGCAAAATATGGGTGTGCGGGCCAGTATGAGTATTTCGTTGCTGAATCGGGGCGAGTTGTGGGGCTTAATTGCATGCCATCATTACGAAGATGCCCGCCAGATCGACTACACAACCCGGCAGTCGGCGGTGTTGATTTCACAGGTATTGTCGTCGGCAATTGAGATTCGGGAGAGCGACGAAACGGCTCAGTACAAAGCCAGCCTACTGGCGCATGAACAAACGCTTTACGAGCAAATGTTGACCGATTGGGACGTTGCGCAGGGTCTGACCAAACATTCGACTACGCTGCTCGACATAACAACCGCAACTGGGGCGGCTTTGCTATTTGAAGGGCAACTGCACACGATGGGCAATACCCCCACACCCGACGACATAACGGCCCTCGTCGACTGGCTCAGAACAACCACCACGGAGCGGGTATTTCAAACCAACCAACTGCCTAATCTCTACCATCCGGCAGAGTTATTCCGCCAAACAGCATCGGGGGTGCTCATGGTGGTGTTGTCGCGCGAGATGAACGAGTTTATGCTGTGGTTCAAGCCCGAACAGATTCATTCAGTCTCGTGGGGAGGCAACCCCGAAAAACCCGTTGAGATGAGCGAAACGGGCGAGGTGCGGCTAAGTCCGCGCAAAAGTTTTGATAAATGGACCGAGGAAGTGCGCAACCGGGCCTTACCCTGGCGGCAGGAGGAAGTTGCCACCACGCTCAAGCTCCGCGAAGATCTATTGCAGTTGGTAGCCCAAAAGGCCAATCAGATTCGCGCTCTCAACGAGCAACTTCGGCTGGCTCAGGAGGAGTTGGAGGCTTTTAGCTACACGGTTTCTCACGATTTGCGCTCGCCCCTGTCGTCGATCAAAAGCTACACCGAAATTTTCCTTGAAGACTACGGGCATACCCTGCCCCACGATGCTCTGCCTATTTTGGACAAAGTGGTGAAAGCCACCGACCGAATGAGTCTGCTGATCCGAAACCTGATGGACTATTCGCGCACGAGCCGAAACGAGGTCAACATGGAACGACTATCGATGCAACCCGTTCTGATTCAGCTTCGCGACGAGTTGCTGGCCGATGCCATCGGGCGTAAGCTTACGATTCGGGTGGGTAATACGCCCGACGTGTACGGCGATCAGTCGATGGTGTCGCAGGTATTCAGCAACCTACTCGCTAATGCCGTAAAATACACCCAGGCAGTGCCACAAGCACGCGTGACGATTGACGGTCATGGCAACGGTACCGAGGTAATCTACGCCGTAACCGACAACGGAATCGGCATCGACATGAAGCAGGCCGGTAAAGTGTTTGAACTGTTTCAACGGCTCGACTCGGCCACGACCTACGAGGGGTATGGCGTGGGTTTGGCCATCGTAAAACGCATTATGGGTCGCCACCGGGGCAAGGTCTGGTTCGAAAGCAACCCGCATCAGTCTACCACCTTTTACGTCTCATTTCCTTCTCATCTATCCTGAGCACCCATGATTGACATTCTTTACATTGAAGACAATCCCGATGAGGCCGATGTGTTTAGGCGCGTTATGAGTCGAATGGACCCAACGCCCTCCTTTACAATTCTGACCTCGGGTTCGGAGGCCATCGACTACCTACTTTTGAAAGGCAGTCATCTGGGCACGACCTCGCCCCTGCCCCGGCTTGTTTTGGTCGATCTGAACCTGCCGGGCCAAAGCGGGTTCGACGTGATTCAACAAGTGCGGGCCACGAGCCGCACCCGGTACCTGAGTTTGGTGGTGTACAGCAGTTCCGACAATCCGAAAGACATTCGCCGGGCCTACGACCTCGGTGCCAATGCGTATCTGATTAAACCCGGCAGTTACCACGACGTAACAAGTATGATGCGTCGGGCGGTTGAGTTTTGGTTGCCCTTATCGCTATGACCGACCTGCTACACCGACTGAAAACCGAAACGCGTGCCCGCCATGAGCGCACCGAAGCGTTGCTCTTTGCCGATAAACTCATGACCGGAACACTCAGTCGGGCCGAGTATGAGCAGTTGTTGGGTATTCATTACGGGTTTCATTCCGCTCTGGAGCAGGCCATTGCTAATCAGTCGACCTTTTTTGCCGACTACGACCGGCTGACCCGCCGGAAAACGCCCTGGCTCGTGGCCGACCTGGCCCAGGTTCAGGTGCCTCTGCCCGACCGCTCGCCCAGCCTGTTTGTTAACTGGACGGGCTACGAACTGCTCGGCGCGCTCTACGTGGCCGAAGGGTCTATGCTGGGCGGGCAGGTTATTGTCAGGGCGTTGCGTAAAACACCGGCTCTGACGGGGCTGGAATCGCGCTTTTTTGCCGGCTATGGGGCAGAAACCGGCCTTCACTGGAAAGCCTTTTGCGCGTATCTGGTGAGCCACGCCAACGGACACGACGACGAGATTATCCGGGCAGCCGACCGTGCCTTTGCCTTTTTTGAGGAACTGTCTGAACAGGCAACAGAACAGGTGAGTCATACATGAACAACAAGATGAAGGACACCCATCAGGAGTCGGATCTGGTGCAAAGCGTTCTGGACGGTGTGTCGGTGAGCATTGCTGTACTTGAGGCCGTTCGGCCCTCACGTAACGGGTCAATCAGCGACTTTCGGGTGGTGCGTGCCAACCAGGTATTTACAGAGAATATTTGCTGGGCCACCAGTGAATGTACAGGCAGGTTGTTGAGTGAGATTTACGCGCCCGTGCGGGAGTCGGGCCTGCTGTCGCGCTGTTTGCTTGGTGTGGAACTGAATCAACGGCAAGACTTCGAGATGCCCTTTACCGTAGCTGGTCGTTCGGGCTGGTTTCAGGTGTCAGTTACACCTAAGGGTGAGCAGGTTATCCTGGTTATGACCGATATTACCGAAACCAAGCAGACGCTGCTAAGCCACCATTATCAGGCCGAACTGCTCCAAAGTATCAGCGACAGTACCCCCGCCGGTCTGGTGCTGTGGGAAGCCATTCGCGACGATTCACCTGCCCGAACCATACTTGATTTTCGCTATCGGATAACCAACCAGATGAACACGCTCGTCACAGGCTACTCGTCGGAGTCGCTGGTTGGTCAAGGGTTGTTTAGCTTGTTTCCCCGGTTTAAGGGAACCGAATTGGAGACCATCCTGCGCGATGTAATCGAAACAGGCCGCCCGGCGGGTATGGTATTTCCGTACTACACCGAACGACCCGACGGTTGGTATAATGCTCAGTTTAGCCGGGTAGGCGATGGCGTACTGATGACATTTATGGACGTTACGGAAGCCCACAAGGCCCAATTAGACCAAAAACGACAGCATCAGGCCCTCGAAATGGCGAACCTCGAACTCCGCCGGAGCAACGACAACCTCCAGCAATTTGCCTACATAGCCAGCCACGACTTACAGGAACCCCTGCGCAAAATTCAGTCGTTCGGCGATCTGCTTCAGGGCGAACACGGGCTGGGCATGGACGAGGTTGGTAAAGACATGGTTAGTCGGATGCAGGCCTCGGCGCAACGGATGTCGATGCTGATTCGCGACTTGCTGAACTACTCGCGCCTGTCGACCCACCGGCAACCGTTTGAGCGCGTCTCTCTCGACGTTTTAGTTGCCGAAGTGCTCGATGATTTGTACACACCGACGAATGAATCGGGCGCGGTGATAACGGTCGATGCGTTGCTTGAACTCGATGGAGACCGGCGACAACTTCGGCAGTTGTTCCAAAACCTGATTTCGAACGCACTCAAGTTCCGCCGACCCGGCCATGTCCCACAGATTCGGGTGTTGGCCCAAACGGTAACCACCGAAACACTGCCCGCTCAGGTGGTTGCAGGTTTGGAACTATACAACGACGGCCCCTTGAAGCCCGACCAACTGTTTCACCAGATCAGCATTGCCGATACTGGCATTGGGTTCGACGAGAAGTACCTCGACCGCATTTTTCAGGTATTTCAGCGACTCCACGGGCGGACCAACTACCCCGGCACGGGCGTCGGGTTGGCCATTTGCCGAAAGGTAGCCGAAAACCACCGGGGCCTCCTCACCGCCACAAGTCAGCCGGGGGTGGGGTCAACATTTTTCGTGTACTTACCCATTTAATGTACGTAAACTTGCGCAACAATGACTGAGTCTACTAACCCTCCAAAGCAACAAACCATTGCGTTCTCTGACCCGAACCTGCTTGAGTGGTTGGAACAACAGTCGAACGAACAACTCGATGATGCCTCATTTGGCGTTGTTCGAATGACCCGCGATGGTATTGTCGAAGCCTATTGCAAGTCCGAATCGCACATTACGGGCATCTCGCCCGCCTATGCGGTGGGCAAATACTATTTCACGCAGATTGCCCCCTGTGCCAACAACGTGATGATTGCCGCCAAATACGCCCGGCCTCATCTCGACGAAGAACTGGATTATATCCTGACGTATGTGTGCGACCCCGTACGGGTCCGGTTGCGGCTGTTGAAATCGCCCGACAGTACGTATCAATATTTTCTGGTAAACCGCAAGTACTTCAATGCCTAATACCAGTAACCTGTTGGAGTCCATGATTTGGACGCCTGACAACGTTCGGTGCATTGTGCTCGATGCGGCAGGCCGGATCCTGGGGCAACCCCACGCTGGCTTGCCAACAAACGTCTCCCCTGCGCTCAATCTCTACCACGACCTGGGTCTTAACTCCCTGCAACGGATGGAATTGGCGGCCCTGATCAACGAGTTTTTTGGGATATTTCAAACGTCGGCAGCCAATTACCTGCTGGCCCAAACGGGTCTCGATCACTGGGTTGAGTGTATTTTGCGTGCCCGCGCCGAGAACGACAACGCGCTCACCTTCCGCACGTCGGGTACGGGCGGGCAGGCCAAAGCCATTACCCACACAATGGCCTCGTTGCTGGCTGAGGGGCGTTTTTTGGGCCGTTTGCTCGGCCCTCCCGGTCCAGTTATCAGTATGGTTCCGACTCACCATATCTACGGGTTTCTATACACGATTGTGCTGCCCGCCCTCTGGCAACAACCCCTGCAACTCCTTGCCGACACAACACGTTCAACCCTCCCGGCCAACGCGCTCCTGATCGGCACACCCTTTACGTGGGAGTATCTGAGCCAGTCGCTGCCACCGGGCGAGCGGTTGCCCATCCGGGGCGTCAGCTCAACGGCCCCCATGCCTCCCGCCCTGTTCATCCACCTGCTCAACCGGGGCCTGCCCCTCACCGAAATCTACGGCTCGTCCGAGACGGGCGGCCTCGCCTATCGACACCACTCCGATCACGATTTTACGCTGTTCCCCTACTGGCAACTACAGCCCGGCCAATCACCCGGCGAACCGCCCACCGTTTCCCACACCAACACCGGGCAGACTTACGCCATCCCCGACCGGATCGAACACCGACTCAACGGCACGATACGGGTGCTGGGCCGTTTCGACGAGGCTGTTCAGATTGCGGGAGTCAACGTGTATCCGGCACACGTTCGGGCGGTCATAGAGTCGTGTCCGCTCGTGGCCGAGGCCGACGTGTACGCCAAAGCCGACGCAGGCGTCGTGCAGTTATACGGGGCCGTACGACTGCGTACGCACAACGAGGCAAACCGCGCAGCTTGTTTGCGCTGGTTTGGAGAGCGGCTCAGTGCCCCCGAATTTCCGAAGCACTTGTATCTATATTGAGCGTTCGCCAATCCTGTACACCCGCGCCAAATCATCAGGCCCCCAGACCGTTTGTAGGAAAGGATTCAGCATGTTTTCGTAAAATCGCGTAGTATTGCTTTGTCGATCAACCACAAGACCGCTATGCCAGAACCCGAACAGAGCCTTGGCCAGAAAATTCTGGGCTTTTTCGTAAAAGAAGAAGCCCCAACTCCCAGCGCATCCGCCCCACCCGCAGGCGCATCGGGTGCGCCCATGAGTACCGCGCCACCGCGCCCAACCGCGATGCCTGCGCCCTCCATGCCCCCATCGCCCGGCCGTAACGACGGACCGCCCATACAGCAAGGCACGGTGGATGCGAAATTCGCCGAGCACTTTGCCGAGGTACTAGGCAAGGCAAACATTCAGGGGCCGGATTATTTCGAGTTTCGCGAAACACTCCGCAACCTCGCCGACCTCGGCCTGCCCGAAGACAAGCGATTTCAGGCCGCGTGGGCTAGTTTCAAAGCCCTTGCCGGGGGCGTAAACGTGCAGTTGCTCACGAGCACGGCCAATCAATACCTCACGGCCCTCGGCACCGACCGCGACCTGTTCTTGAAAAGCGTGGAAACGGCTATGAACGAGCGCGTGGGGGGGCTGCAAAACGAGCAGAAAAAGCTTGAAGCCGACAACGAGACCATTGCCAAACAAATAGCCGAACTCCAGAAACGCCAGACTACCAATAACGAACGGCTGGCTAACATTGGGGGCGAAGTGGCCGAACAAAGCGCGAAACTGACCCAAAACCGTCAGAACTTCGAGGCCACCTACGCCAACTTCACCGAGCAAATCAAAGCCGATGTCTCAAAAATTCAAACGTATCTAAAATGAGTCGAAAGTCAAAAGTCAAAGGTCGGCTGGCGCGTGCATACTGCTTGCACGTCAGCGTTTCAATCGCGCCAACCGACCTTAGACTTTTGACCTTTGACTTTCGACTTTATTAAATCTATGGCAACTCCTGATTTCTCTCAACTTGGCGGCAACGCCACCTCCGAGGCCGACAAAAAGTCGTTCTGGAGCCGCCCCGAGGGTGTGGCGGGTATGATTTTTATGCTGGCCGCAGGGGGCGCGTTCCTCTACCGACTCAACGACATTCTGGCGTGGCTTATCCGCGTGACGGAGAATACGCTCTATCTGGGTGCGCTATTGGCCGTGCTGGCCCTGGTGGTGTTTTTGGTCACGAGTAAGGATATTCGGACGGGTGTGTTTTTCCTGTTCAAGTCGATGATGCGCAGCCTGACCGGTACGATCATTCAACTGAACCCCATCGCGATCATGAAAATCTACGTCGATGACCTGAAAGATAAGCGTGCCAAAATGAGTGGGCAGATCGACACGTTGGCCGGGCAGTTGGTGAAGCTCAACAAAAAGATCAACGAGAACAACGAGGAGATCAGGCAGAAGTTTGCCGAAGCCAACAAGGCCAATCAAATGACCGACCGCCCCGGCATGAAAGAAGCCGCCACTCTGGCCACGATGGAAGGCGCGGGTTTGCAGGAAATGAACGAAAAACTCCAGCCCCTCCAGCGGAACATGAAAACCGTGCTGGCGTTCATGGAAAAAGTAAACAAAAGCGCGGAGTACATCATTAAAGAGACAGAAATCAAGGTTCGGCTCAAGGAAACTGAGTACCAGATTGTGAAGGAAAGCTCAAACGCCTTGAAAACGGCGGTCAGCATTTTCAAAGGCGATCCCGACAAAAAATTCTATTTCGACGAGTCGATGGAGTACATCCAGGACGACATGAGCAAGAAGCTCGGCGAGATGAAGCGGGCTATGGACCTGTCGATGGATTTCATTAACGGGGTTGATATTCAGAACGGTATGTTGTCAGACAAGGGTCAGCAGATGCTCGAAGCCTACAACCACGGCGATTTCAAACTCATCCAGCTCGACGCCCCCGAACCCCAGCCCACCACCCGCGTGATGAACGCACCCAAGGATCAGAACTATAAAAACCTGTTAGAATAATACCATGCAACGATTAACCGTAGCCGGTAGGCTCCTCATTACGGCCATTGTGTTGGCCGCTCTTTACTTCGGTTTTAAAGCCCTCGGCGGCAACGAATGGCTCGCCAACATGCGGGGCAAACAGTCTGCCGAACAAACCGGCTCATCGTCGGGCGTGGAAGGCAACGACACCGGCAACAACACCGACTCGCCCACCTTGCCCGGTGGTGCTAACGAACAGGCCACCTCGGAGGCCACATCAGAAGCTTCCGACAACGGCGGCAGTTCGGGAGGTTCGTCGGCGGCATCGGACAGTGGCCCCCGGCCTGCGTTTTCATACAAGGCCCCGGAGCCAGTCAATGGCAAGCTGAAAGGTGTTGTTGAACTAGGCGCAAGCGGGTTTAACTCGTTCGTTGTACGCATCGACGATCAAAAACGCTGGAAACTGGAGAAGGCCGAGTTTGGCAACAGCCTCGTGACCGAAAACATGGCTACCGACCAGGACGTGCGCGAGGGCCTGAAGAAGTACATCGGCAACATGCTCGATTATGGGGTGGGTGGTCGCGACATTCAGTTCGTGATTAGCTCAGGAGCGGCCAAAGCCGAGGTGACGCAGAAAATTATTCGCGCCCTGAAGTCGCTCAACTATGTGGTCAACACTGTAACACCGGAGCAGGAAGGCCGGTTGGCTCTGCGGTCGGTGCTACCGTCGGACTTCGACAACAATGCCTTTGTGGTGGATATTGGATCGGGCAATACCAAAATTTCGTGGCGCAACGGCGGGTCGGTGCAGGCTCTGGAAGCCTACGGCTCCAAGTATTTCCAGAACGGCATCGAAGACGCCAAAGTGGCCGAAGACGTAGCCGCCAAAGCGAAGCAGATTCCGGCTACCAACCGCAAAACGGCCTTCATCATTGGCGGTATCCCGTTTGAACTGGCCAAGCAGGTGCGTAACGGCAAAGAACGCTACACCGTTCTGAAAGCCCCCGGCGATTACACCGGCGAAAACGCCAAGCAGAAAGCAGGCCTCGTGATCTACAAAGCCCTCGCCGATGCCACTGGCTGCCAACAATTCGTCTTCGACTGGGATGCTAACTTTACGATTGGGTATTTACTTACATTAAAATAAAGAGTGAAAGAAATAAAGAGTGAAAGAGCAACCGTAAGGTTTACCACTCTTTCACTCTTTGTCTCTTTCACTCTTTTTAAGAAACGGCGGTTGAAGACAACCGCGTTACCCCATGACCCTCCGCGACTTTTTCGAGTATATCACGGCTCACTCCGAGGTGGCCGTTTTGTTTTTGCTGGCTATTCCGATGCTGGCGTTTCTGGTAAATCTATGGTCGGGCGACACGGCTGAGAAGATTTGGCAGTGGCGGTATGTGTACGCCGTTCTGGTCTATGCGGCCTGTATTCCGGGCATTTTTGCCCTTGCCCTGAACATCTATCTGTTCCTGTTCGAGAGGCAAAGCATCTGGGCCATGAATTTGGCCATTCAGGTACTGCCTTTCCTGGCGATGGTGGCTACGCTGATGCTGATTAAGCGCAAAATTCCGTTCAACTATGTACCGGGTTTTGGCCGTTTGTCGGGTTTCCTGACCCTCATTTTCGCCCTCATCGGCATCATGTGGTTTGTGGATCGGCTGCGGCTCGTGGCCTTTACCTACGTGCCGTTTACGTACATCGTGGTCGGGTTTGTGCTGACCCTGGTGCTGATTCGGTTTGCCTGGAGCAAGATGTTTTAACAATGACCAACTCTCCCCGTTCAACCGACCGTAAAAAATCGGCCCACACCCTGCGCCAGTTCCGGCAATGGCATCGCACCGTGAGCCTGATTGCCGGGTCGCTGCTGCTGATTGTCTCGTTGACAGGCTTGTTGCTGGGTTGGAAAAAGCAATCGGGCGGGCTGATTCTGGCTAAAACACAAACCGGCGTTTCCGACGACCTGAAAACGTGGCTCCCCATCGACAGTCTCCAACAGATCGCCATCCGAACCCTTCGCGACTCGATCTCTGCCGACCTCTCTCCCACCCTCGACCGCATTGATGCCCGCCCGCAGAAAGGCGTGGTCAAGTTCGTCTTTGCCGATCACTACTGGGGTATCCAACTCGACGGCACGACCGGCAAAGTCCTGATGCTCGAACGCCGAACCGCCGACTGGATCGAAAATCTCCACGATGGTAGCCTGTTCGACAAACTCCTCGGCACCAACAGCGACACCATCAAACTGCTGTTTACGAGCCTGGCCGGTTTGGGATTATTAACACTGACAATCACCGGGTTCTGGCTCTGGTACGGCCCCCGCCGAATGCGGCAATGAGTGTTTAATCCATTTTCAACTGTCGCTCTTTTACGAGGGTAGTCAACTCCCGCAGGGCGTCGCGCCGGTCGGTGGGGAGCGTGGTACGGTTTAGCCAGTTATCGAATAACTCGAAGCTCCATCCCGCAATTCGGCCCGGTGTGTTATTGATAAATGTTTTCAGGGCTGCCACCGCGTCGGGGCCGGTGCTCGTTCCCTCGGCAACCTGCGCGGCCTGTTTCAGGTATTCGGCCAGGAGCGCGAAGCCGTCTTGTCGCTGACGTTCGGGCATACGCACAAGAGCGGTTTTAGCGCGGGCGTACTGCCCCGTAATGATCCCCAATTCCACAATGGTCAGGTGCGAACCGGGGTCTGCGAAGGGCACCAATTCGTAGGCCCGCATGGCGCGGCTAAAGGCCGAGTCAGCCTCAAGAAATCGGTTTTTCAGTGCCAATAGTTTGCCCTGCTCCGTGTAAACCATTGCTTCCAAACGGGCGGGAGGCATTCCACCACTCCCGTAGCGCAGATTTCGCCCACTACTCGCTACCGACATCGACGGGGGCAGCAGCGTGACGGTGTGGTTGATGTCGGCAAGGGCAGCATCCGTTTGGCCCAATGCCTGACGAACTACGGACTTTCGCCACCACCAGAGTGCCCGATTGGTGAGCTTAGTCTGCTCCGACATGGGTGCGTTACCCATCGTGATCGGCAGTTTCAGGGCGGGCCAATTGGCGAGGGCCTGTTCAATGTCGGCAAACGATTTATCGAACTGCTTCCGAAAGAAATAAAACTCCGCCCGCTGTGCATACATGGGCGACACGACCGAGTCGGGTGCGTAGCCAATGGCTTTTGTCAGATCGTCCTCAGCCTCCGACCACTCTTGCTTCATGGCATGGAAACCAGACGACCGGATAAATCCCTCGGCGATGTGCGTACTTTTTCGGGGTAGGTTGTCCAGCGTCGCCCAACCGGCCTCGGCCATCGCCACCCGCAATTGGTCGACGTGATTAAACGAACCGGCTACGCCTTTGGGTAATGGGTTCTCAAACAGACTGATCGTCCGCAGTTTAGGAGCTTCCAACAGGGCCGGTGGCAGTTCGGTCAGGGCATTGCTGCTCAGGTTTAACATGGTTACGTTTGACTCCCGCCAACCGCTCAGGGGTAATTGACTGAGGGGCGTTTGGACCATGTCGAGCTGAAACAGTTTTGGTAAGGCCAGCAGGGTCATAAAAGCCTCATTGGCAGCTAAATTGGGCAAATTACCCAGCCGTACCTGCGTTAGCTCGGTGCAGTACCGCAGGCTGTCGGGCAGTTCCTCCAGTTTGGTGACCCCGTTCTCCCCGCCCTGAATCGTCAGCGTCAGCAATTTTTTAAGTCGGCCGATTGACGCGGGTAACCCAATAAGTGGATTGCCCTCCAGATTAATAAACTGCAGCCCTGAGCAGTTTCCGATTTCGGTGGGCAGGGTCAACAAGTCGCTTTGGGAAACCTGCAACCACGCTAAGTTTTGCAACTTGCCAATGGTTGAGGGCAACATCTTCAGCTTTGTTTGCCGTATTGTCAGTTCCTTCAATTTGTCCAGCTTACCCAGCGAAAGAGGCAACTCGACCAGGGGATTCTCATTAATCAACAAATTGCTTAGTTGACTAAGATCACCGAGTGATTCGGGCAACGTAACGAGCCGGTTTTTTTCCAGATTAAGCGTACGTAATTGTTGTAGTCGACCCAGATTAGCCGGTAGGCTGGTGAGTTGATTTTGGTCAATACCTAAATGGTACAACGAGTCCAGCAAGGCCAAATCGCCGGGTAGTTGTGTCAACCGATTTTGGGCCATACTCAACCGCTTCAGTTTTTTCAAACGGCCCATTCCCGCCGGAAGCTGCGTCAGTTGGTTACCGTCGAGGGTAAGAAACTGAAGGGCTTTCAGGTCGGCAATCCGCTCGGGCAAACGGGATAGCTTGTTTTCATGCAAATAAAGCTGTCGCAGGTCGGCCAGTTTGTGCAGGTCGTCGGGCAGTGTCCGCAATTGGGTGTTCGTCACCTCAAGGCTCGTCAGGCTGGTTAGCTGCGACACCGAAGGCGGCAGATAACGCACCTGATTGTTAGAAAACGAGAGTTGTTTTAGCCGACGCATCCCTCCGAATAGATCGGGAATGGAATCAATTGGGGTGTAGTTGATGCTCAGGGCCGTCAGGTTGGTCAGGTTACCCAGCGAGGTCGGCAGTTGCTTGAGGCTACTCCCCACGACGGATAATTCTTCTAACAAGCGCATGTCTCCCAGGCAGGCTGGTAGTTCTTCGATCACGTTGTTGTTGATAATCAGTTGCTTAAGTGTCCGGTACGAACACAGCGCGGGAGATACCTGCAAGTTGCTCAGAATCAAACGTTCCAGACCTGGCAAAGGCCCCAACTGCGGAAAATCAGGCTGTTTTTCCCCCTTTCCATGCAGCAGTTGGCTTGTTAAATTCAATAAGCGCAACTGCGCCAGATTGGCGTTGAATGTATCGGGGAGGATAGTAACGGGTATCGACAACTCCCGCAAAGCCGTCAGGTTGCTCAACGCGGTGCCAACGGCTACCCGTTGGCTTTCCAGTATCGTCGTACCCCAATGATTGATCGTAAGCCGCTCCAGATTGGTTAGCGTACCCAACGCCAAAGCCCCCTCAAATTGACTCGCATTAATCGTCAGGTCCAATCGGGTCAACTGGCTGAGACCACCCAATGTTGCCGGGATTCGGGCAATGGGGCCGAGGGGTGTGCCCAAACTCTGAATGGTGAGGGTACGCAACGAGGGTACACCCGCCAGCGATGTCAAACCAGCCGACAGGCCGTTCGGGTCATTACCCGAAATCATTACCTCCTTTAATTGCGACAAGCGGGCCACCGTTGCAGGAATTATAATCGTAGACGACCTCGCTCCGTCCCCAAAACTCTCTCCTATCTCCAGCGTTTGTATGGGTAAATCGCCAATGACCTGCATGAGCGAGTCAAAATACACTTGGTTGCTGATTGTCAGACGGATGCGTTGAAGTTTGGGCAATGCCCGCAAGGCCTGCCATCCTCCGCGTGAGGCCGCATTATCGTTTATTTCCAGTACCTGCACCGGCGTTCCTTTTGCTTGCCAGGCAGCTAAATCGGCAAACCGGAAGTACGAGTATTTGTACAGTTTTTGGAGCGATGAGTCGGCCCGGGAGAACGCCTGCTGGGGTCGCCATGTTTGCCCCGACAAGGTATCACGTTCCATAAAATTGGAATAGTGTTGAGCGAGCAACGGAGCCGACGAAGACAGAACTGCAACAAGCAGAATCGACACGATGGAGCGGAAAAGCATACAGTTTTCGTAATTTTGAAGCTCAATTTGGCAAAAACGAATGAATATTCAACATAACGTTACATTGACCCCCGCCGAAACTTCACCAGCGGCACAAGGCTTTTCGTTTCCTGCCGAATGGCTCCCCCACGCGGCCACCTGGCTCACGTGGCCCCACACCGAAGCCTCGTGGACCCGCGACCGGCAGGAGTTGATGTTTCCGGCCTACATTGAGTTCATCAAAACCATCGCGCAGGGCGAACACGTGTGCATCAACGCCCACAACGAGATCGTGATGCAGGCCGCCGAAATGCGGCTACTGCTGGCCGGGGCCGACATGAGCAACATCACGCTCCTGCCCCACCCCTGCAACGACTCGTGGTGTCGCGACCACGGCCCGGCCTTTTTGACCAATCCCGCCACCCGTGAGCGCATGATCGTGAACTGGGGCTACAACGCCTGGGGCGGCAAATACCCCCCCTTCGACCGCGACGACCTGTTGCCCGTGCAGATTGCCCATTACCGCAAACTACCCTACGTGACCCCAGGCATCATTATGGAAGGCGGCTCGGTGGAGTTCAACGGGGCAGGGGCCGTGCTGACGAGTCGGGCGTGTTTGCTCAATAAAAACCGCAACCCAGACCTCACACAAAGCCAAATTGAGCAGTATTTGTGCGATTACTACGGCGTTCAACAGGTGTTGTGGGTGGAAGATGGCATCGTAGGCGACGACACCGACGGCCACATCGACGACACGGTCCGGTTCGTGAACGAAGACACCGTTCTGGCGGCCATCGAACACAACCCAAACGATGCCAACTACGCCCCCTTGCAGGAGATTCACCACGAGCTGCGGCAAATGCGGTTGCTCAACGGCAAGCCCCTGAACATCGTGGAACTGCCCATGCCCGACCCTGTCGAGAGCGACGGCCTGCGGCTACCGGCCTCCTACGCCAATTTCTACATCGCCAATGCGGCTGTTATCGTGCCCACGTTCCGTTGCGATAAGGATCAACAGGCTCTCGACATCATTGGGCGATGCTACCCCGACCGGCCCGTTGTAGGCATCGACTCGACCGACATTGTTTGGGGTCTGGGTAGTTTCCACTGCCTGAGCCAGCAGGAACCGCGTTAATGGCACCGCACCGGCGGACCGGCGGATGACACGGATTGGGCGGATTAACACGGATTTTTGTCATCCCGACGCAGGAGGGATCTACTATGGTAACGCTCAGTTTGAGAGTAAGGCATCTAGATCCCTCCTGCGTCGGGATGACAAAAATCCGTGTTAATCCGCATCGTCCGCGTTCCATTATATCCTCTTCCAAATTTTATATTCGTAACTTCGTTGTTCTCTTGTAACCTGTACGTTGTTCAAGTATTCAGCACGTTTTCTCCTTGTTGATGATTAAGTCTTTTTATTCAGTAGCGGGCAATCAATTAATCACAGCCGCTTTTCTACTTGCCGGTTTTTCGGGGTGTAAAACGGCGGCTCCGGTCATGCAGCAACCTGCCCCGGCCCAATCGGCTATCCTGACCCTGGGCGACCGGGCTTTTTCTACCGACGATTTTTTCCAGTCGTTCACTAAGAATCAAACCACCGGCGACTCCGCGCAGCGCACCGATATTAAAGAATATTTCGACCTCTACACTAACCTGAAACTGAAGGTGTTAGCGGCAGAATCAGCAGGGCGCGACACTACCGAAGGGTTTCGGGAGGAGATGGAGACATACCGCAAACAGTTGGCGCAGAACTACATGACCGATAAATCGGCGGTGGAAACGCTGGCCAATGAGGCTTACGGCCGTATGCAACAGGAGGTCAACGCGTCCCACATTTTGATACCGGTTTCGGACGAGGCTTTGCCTACCGACACGCTCAACGCGTTTGAGGAGATCGCGGCCATTCGGAAGCGGGCATTAGCGGGCGAGGATTTTGCGGCTTTGGCCAAACAGTTTTCAAAAGATGCCCGCTCGGCCCCCAACGGCGGTGATCTGGGCAATTTCACGGCCTTCGATTTGGTGTACCCACTGGAAACAGCCGCTTATACCATACCCGTTGGCGGGATTTCCGGGGCCGTACGCACCCGATTTGGCTACCATTTGGTGCGCGTGAACGACCGCCGACCAAGTCGGGGGAAGGTGCAGGTGGCTCATCTCTTGTTGAGACTCAGCCCCTCAGCCGAGCCAGCCGGACAACAGGCCGTAAAAGCGAAAATCGACGCCATTTACGAGCGAATCCAGAAAGGCGAATCCTTTGAGATACTCGTACGGGAGCAATCCGACGATGCCACCTCACGCAATAATGGCGGCATTCTGCCCGTGTTCGCGACTGGCAAGTACATACCTGCTTTTGAAGAAGCCGCCTTTGCCCTCACCCAACCGGGTAGTATCTCGAAACCCGTGCGCACCAACTATGGCTGGCATATTTTGAAGCTCATCGCCCGCAAACCCATCGAACCCTACACCGAACTAGCTCCCGCCCTGCGTCAGAAAGTAGTGACCGATACCCGCGCCGATGTGTTGCGCCAAGCTACCGAAAGCCGGTTGCGTCGGGACCATCCGGTTACCGAAAACCGTAGCACGCTGAACGCCGTACTTGCCAAGGCCGACAGCAGTCTGCTAGGAGGTAAATGGCGGGCCGCATCTGTCAACGATGCCGATTTACTCACCAAACCGTTGTTTAGTATCGCAGGCAAGTCGTACGCCGTTGGGCAATTTGCGCAGTATGTGCAGCAGCGGCAGTCGCCCCGGCAACCGGGTGCGGCTCCGTCGGTGGTGATGCAACGACTTTATAATCGCTTTGTGGGCGACCAATTGATAGCTACCGAAGAGGCTAACCTCGACCGCAAATCGCCGGAGTTTCGGGCGTTACTGACCGAAATTCGCGATGGGGTACTGCTCTCCGAAATGATGGAAGTGAACGTCTGGGAACGCTCCATGACCGATTCGACGGGTCAGAAACAACATTACGAGGCCAACAAAGCCCGCTATAAAATGCCCGAACGTGCCGTGGCAACCATCATTGAGGCCGCCAACGACGGGGTGTTGAAGCAGGCAAACGAGATGCTCAAAAGCAATCCGTATCAGCTACGGCGTTCGGCCCCGGCCATCACGTTTGGGGTGAACGAGACCGTGCCCCCCGCTAGTCAGGGCGAGAATCTGTATCAGTTGCTGATAACGATGGTGCGCAACGCCGATTACCTGGTTGAGGTGACGGGGGCCAACGAAGCAGGCGAGCGAGACACGGTGTCGGCGGGTCGTATTCGGGCGGTGGTCAACTACCTGACGCGCAACGGGGTAAATTTGTCGCGGATCATGGAAAAAGACAACAAAACCTTCGGCAACGCGGCTACTGCACGGCAGGTTACGTTTCAATACTTCTCGACCAACAGGCAGGATGTGGCCAAAGCTCTGAATGCGGCAAAGCCCAACTCAATGACCATTACCGACGGTATTTTTGCGCGGGGCACTAACGCCTACCTCGATGCTTTCTCGTGGAAACCCAGCAGCACCACCACGCCCGACGGTAACAAACTTGTGCAAATCACGATTAGCCGCGTTGATCCACCCCGTTTAAAAACGTTTAACGAGGCTCGCGGAACGGTTATCAACGAGTATCAGGCCATTCTGGAAAAACAATGGCTGGCGTCTCTTCGCCAGAAATACCCTGTAAAGGTGAACGACGAGGAGTTGAAGAAACTCATGAAATAGCCCTTAACAATATTTAAGCCCCTGCCCGCGACGAAAACCGGGCGGTTCACGTTATTTTTGTGGTCGGGCTATCGTGGCTCACTTTCTTTATTGCATGAAAAAGACATTGATATATAGCTTACTCGGAATGGTCAGCCTGTTATGGTCGGGCATTGCGTTTGGGCAGGGACAGGGCGTGAGCCTGAACAAGGTTATTTCCCGCGTCGATAATTATTATGTGCTCCGGTCGGATCTGGAAGAAACGCTCCAGTCGTATGCCGGTCAGAATCAGCCTGCTCCACCCAAGTGTCAGGTGCTGGAGAGCTTGGTTGTCAACAAGATGATGCTTGCCAAAGCCGAGATTGACTCGGTTGTGGTGGAAGAAAAAGCAGTTGATATTCAGCTAGATAGCCGGATGTCGTACATGATCCAGCAGTTTGGCTCCGAGAAGAATATTGTTGAGGCATACGGTAAAAGCCTGGAATTGCTCAAAAGCGAATTGCGTCAACAGGTAAAGGAGCAGTTGATCGTGCAGAAGATGCAACAGAAGATCACGACCGACATCAAGGTGACGCCCCGCGACGTAAAGAAATTCTTCGACGGAATCCCGAAGGACAGCTTGCCCTACATGCCCGCCGAAGTCGAAATTGGGCAGGTGGTACGCTTCGCCAAGGCGACAAAAGAGCAGAAAGACGTGTTGAAGCAACGCCTGGTTGACCTTAAGAAGCGGGTGCAGGATGGTGAAGATTTTGCCAAACTGGCCAAAGAGTTTTCGGAAGACATTGGCTCTGCCGAGCGCGGGGGCGACCTGGGCTTTGCCAAGCGGGGGGCGATGGTGGCCCCGTTTGAGGGTGCCGCCCTTAAGCTGAAGCCAAACGAGATGTCGGACGTGGTGGAGTCGGATTTTGGATTTCACCTGATTCAGTTGATTGAGTCGCGCGGGGCCGAGTACCATGCCCGGCACATCCTGCTCCGCCCCGATTATAACCGTCTGGATCTGAACGAGCCAACGCGTTTTCTGGACAGTCTCCGTACACTGATTGTGGCCGATACACTCAAGTTCGCCAAGGCGGCTAAGCTCCACTCCGAAGACAAAAACTCTGCCGATGCTGGTGGTTTGCTTCGCGACCCACAGTCGGGCAGTTCACGGTTGGCAATGGACGGCACGATGGAATATGCTATGTATTCGATGCTCGATTCGATGAAAGTAGGCACTATTTCGGCTCCACTACCCTACCGCACCGAAGATGGCAAAAGTGCTATGCGGATTTTGTATTTCAAGACAAAAACACCCCCGCACACGGCTAATTACACCGCCGATTTCGAGAAGCTTCAGAACATCGTGATGGCGAACAAGAAAAACCGGGCTATTGACGACTGGTTCCGCAAATCGGTCAGCGACGTATTTATCACGGTCGACCCTGAATTTGAAGGGTGTCGAGTCTTTGGAACCTCCAAAGAGAGTGCTTCGGCAACGGGAAATTGATTGTTTAAGGTTTCATTGGCTTCGCCGTTTCAAGTTTCAACGATTTGCTGTTCTTTGCTTACCAAAATAGCGTTATGTTGCAACCTGAAACAACGAAGCGTTGAAACTTGAAACAGCGAAGCGTTGAAACTTGAAACTATAAATTTTTACTCCGTGCCTTACACCTCCGACGTAGCGGCTGCTGAAGCCCTAAACGATTCTTACAAAAAACTTAAAAGTGAAATTTCAAAAGTGGTTATCGGGCAGGATGATACCGTCCGGCTGTTGCTAACTGCAATTTTTTGCCAGGGTCACTGCCTGTTGGTGGGTGTACCGGGCCTGGCGAAAACCCTGCTGATTCAGACGATTGCCAACGCGCTCGACCTCGATTTCAACCGCATTCAGTTTACGCCCGACCTGATGCCTTCGGACATTTTGGGGTCGGAAACACTCGATCAGGAACGCAACTTTAAGTTTATCAAAGGCCCTGTTTTTGCCAACATTATCCTGGCCGACGAAATTAACCGGACGCCCCCCAAAACCCAATCGGCCCTGCTCGAAGCCATGCAGGAATATGCTGTGACGATTGCGGGACAAAAATATGCCCTGAGCCGTCCGTTTTTTGTGTTGGCTACGCAGAACCCCATCGAGCAAGAGGGAACCTATCCCCTGCCTGAGGCCCAGTTAGACCGTTTTATGTTCAATATTTGGCTTGATTATCCCTCGTATCAGTCGGAGCTGGACATTGTAAAAGCAACTACGAGCGACCAACGCCCGGTGGTGAATCGGGTGGTTACGGGTGAGCAAATTCAGGAGTTTCAGCAACTTGTCCGGCGCGTTCCGGTGGTCGACAATGTGGTTGAGTACGCGGTGAAGCTGGTGCATAAAACCCGCCCCAACACGGAGTTAGCCTCTGCTGACGCCACTAATTACCTCGAATGGGGGGCGGGTCCACGGGCATCGCAGGCTCTGATTCTGGCTGCCAAGTGCAACGCCCTCCTCAACGGCAAATACTCCCCCGACATCGAAGACGTGCGGGCCGTAGCGTTGCCCATTCTCCGGCACCGCGTTGTGCGGAACTTCAAAGCCGAAGCCGAGGGCATCTCGGTGGAGCAGTTGGTGAAGCGGATGCTGTAGGCGTATGCAGCTTTTCTGGACTGCCCTGATGTTTTACACCCGGTTGCCGGTGCCCAAAGGTATCGACCATTCCGAGGATTTACTGAACCGCTCCACAATCTTCTTCCCGCTCATCGGCTGGATCGTGGGCGGCATCGGGGTGGGCGTCTACTGGGTGGGCAGCATCCTGTTTCCGCCCGAATTGGCCGTTTTGTTCAGCATGATCTCGACCGTTTGGGTAACGGGTGCTTTCCACGAAGATGGTTTCGCCGACGTTTGCGACGGGTTTGGCGGGGGCTGGTCGGCGGAGCAGATTCTGACCATCATGAAAGACAGCCGACTGGGCACCTACGGGTCTGTAGGGCTGGGGTTACTGCTGGCGGTGAAGTACTTCGCACTCAAAAGCATGCTGGGCGTCGAAGCGTTTGGCGTAGCTGTCGCGCTCAAGTACATCTCGGCGCACAGCCTGAGTCGATTGTTCGCTACCTCCATGATGCGTGTACTGCCCTATGCCCGGCTCGACGAAACGAGCAAAGTGAAACCCGTAGCAAAAGGTATCACCGACGCGCAGTTTGCGATAGCCGCCTTGTTTGGTCTTTTACCCCTGCTCATCCTGGCGATTTACACAGGTCTCCCAATTTATCTTGCCTTCCTGGTGCCCCTATGGCTTGTGCGCTGGCGGTTGGCCCATTTCTTCAAAAAATGGATTGGCGGCTACACGGGCGACTGCCTGGGGGCCACCCAACAGCTCACCGAGGTGGTCGTTTACCTGTCGTTTGTATCGTTGCTTTGGGTCTCGATTTAAGGACTACTGCCCAACCAGCGTCCATTGCCCCGGTCCTACGGCCACCGTCAGATAGCCGCCGTCGACTCCTCGAAAGACCGAACTCATGCCGCGACCATTTTTCCAGACCGATTTTCCATTCAGCGTGAGGGTTTTCGTTTGGGTCGGATCGGCGGGCAGGCTCAGCGTGGCCTCGGTGCCGGGGGGAACGTTGACCGTTAGGCGGGTTTGGCCGTTTTCGCGCCGGAACGCGGTACGGATCGTGCCCCGAACGGTTTCGGTGCGGGTATCGATGCGCCGGAGCGAACCGGGTTGGGGCCGGACGCGGAAACGCGTATAACCCGGCAGGTCGGGGGCAAGGCCGGCCACGTAGCCCGACAGCAAGCTCAACGGTCCACCCGACCAGCCGTGATTGTAAGTGCCGCCCCCGTAGGTCGCGCTGCCAATGTCCCAACCCTCCCAGAGCGTCGAAATGGGCGACTCAACCATTTTTCGATACCGATTTTTCATCCGACTTAGGCCCGCATCGGCGTCGTTCATCTGGAAATAAGCTTCCAGGATATATTTTTCAAGATAAGGCCCGGCAATAAACGTCGTATCCAACACGGGCCGGAGGGCTTTCCATTGATTGGCGTCGGCCAGCCCCGCGACCACGGCCATGCCCTGGGCGCGGTCGTCGGCAAAGGTTGGGTAGCCCGCCGACACAAAGCGGTTGTTCTTCCAAAAAGCCGTACGGAAGGCCGCTTTGAGCCGTTGCCGGGTCTGATCGAGTCGGGTGGCCTCGGCGGTGTAGCCCAACTGCCGGGCCATGTCGCGCTGGGTTTCAAGAGCCAGATAATACCAGGCGTTGTCGAGTACGGGCACGTCGATGCGGTCGCCCCAGTCGTGCCAATCCCACCCCCCGGTGCGGTGAACCACGAGGCCGTTGGCATCGGTTTGCCAGAGGTCCATGTACCGCTTCACAAACGGGTAGGCATAGCGCACAAAGGCTGAGTCGGCCGAGTGGTGAATGTATTGGCCAAGACCGTAGCGACCCACGGCAGCCAGCATTTGGGCCGGTAGTTCTTTGTCCCAGTTACCTGCCGGAATAGGCGAAAACAACGCCCCATCGGGCTTTTGCCATTCAAACAGGTTGCTGAATGCCTTGCGGATGGCGGCTTGTGAGGTCGTGTCGCAACTATAAAAAATCTGTTCCAGAATAATCACGGCATCGCCCCACCACTGTGCCCGTTCGCGGTCGGGGTCCTGGATGGCATCGCGCAGGTTCACGTTCATGGTGTACAGACTCTTTTTCCAAAGTGTGTCCAGAAACGCA
The DNA here is from genome assembly GCA_004292855.1 of Cytophagales bacterium. Lineage (GTDB taxonomy): Bacteria > Bacteroidota > Bacteroidia > Cytophagales > Spirosomataceae > Rudanella. The sequence goes on along the minus strand of RDXN01000073.1, from coordinate 23,634 downwards.
TCGTCCGACGCAAACGAACCCACGTAGTTGGCGTTGAAACGGGTTTCGCGATAGTACAGGTCCCGAATGTTTACCCCCTTCGGAAACGAGTACAACACCTCGTGCCCGTTCATCACGGCAGGCGTCTCGAAGGTCTGCACCCCGCTCCGGGTTACGTATTCGGTACGCACGTTGAACTCGCTACCGCCTTTGTAATTATCGGTCCGAATATCGACTAATAGGCCATCGGGAGCGTCGATGGTGAAGATGGGCGTAACGGTCAGATTTCGAGGTAGTTTCATACGAATAACAGTGCCGTCACTCTCGGTGGGCGTTGGGTTTTCGTAACGGACCCACCCTGAGTCGTGCCAGTTTTTAATGGGCCGCTGCCAGAGTTTGCCCCAGGGAGCCTCGCCCGCTTTAGCCAGCGACTCCGCGTATTTCCAGCGCGAATCGTTGAAATCGGGGATAATCCAGTTTTCGTTATCAATGCGGGCATCGTAGCGAACGTTGTGCTCGGGTAACCGGAAATTAGGAAACGGCGGCTGACTGTTGCCATACGCCAGATGAGGGGCCAGCCTCCAGGAAGCATCGCCCACAACAATCTCATTACCAGCCTGCAATTCGAACAACAGTCCAGCTTTGCCGCTGCTTTTGTGGCAAAAACCCTCCTTCCCCCAATACCACAGCAAGACGGCAATGGTGTTGACCCCTTTTTGCAGATACGGAGCCAGTTCGACGACGTCGAAATAGGTATCGTTGGGGGTGGGGCCGCGTTTGAGTTGTCCTTCAAACACCACCAGCCTCCCGTTCACATACAGCCAGTATTTGGAGTCGCAGCTAATCCGGGCCACCGCCGATTGGGGCACGCTTGCAAGCACAACCTGTTTGCGGTAGCGTTGCCAGGTGTTGGGCATCGAGGGGCCACTCTCGCCAATCCAGCCCGCCCGCCAGTCGGTGCGGATGGTCTTGTAGTCTTGAGCGAGGCTAAAAAGGGGAAAGAGGATCAGAAGCAGTGCTTTCATTTTTTCAGGATGGGCATGTTGGCGTCTACACTTTTGAGCCAGGTGGTAAACGTTTGGTGCATACGGGTCGCCCGGTCGGGTTGGAGTTGGCTCAGGTCGCGGGATTCGGACTCGTCGTTGCCCAGGTCGAACAACTCGATTTTGTTTGTCTCGTAGCTCTTCACCAGTTTCCAGTTGCCCTCGCGCATGGCCCCCGACGGGCGGCTCGTTTGGTTGCTGAAGTGCGGATAATGCCAGTAAATGGGACCGCGCTCAAAAGTCGCCTGTGGGTTCCGAAGCAGGGGGGTCAGGCTCCGCCCGTCGAGCGCGGGGTCGGGTTTGAGGCCGGTCAGGTCCATGAACGTGGGCGCGTAATCGGTGTTGATAAAATAGGCGTTGCTCACCTGATTCGGCGCAACCTGCCCTTTCCAGGCCAGCAGCGCGGGCACCCGCGTACCACCCTCGTAGGTGAAGCCTTTCCACTTACGCAGGTTTCCGGCGGTGGTCGGGATGGGACCGAGTTCGGGGATGCCTAGCCCCCCGTTGTCGGCGGTGAAAATGATGATCGTGTTGTCGCTTAGGCCCAGATCGTCCAGTTGCTTCATCACCCGCCCCACCCCATCGTCGAGACTTTCGAGCATAGCCCCGTAGTAGGGGTTGTACTTCCCGCCGAACTTCTCGTATTTGTTCAGGTACTTGCCCACCTTGTCGCCACGCGGCACAATAAACACGTGCGGGGCCGAATAGCATAGGTACAGAAAAAACGGCTTGGTGGGGTCGCGCTTTTGCAAAAAATCCACGGCGTAATCCGTCAGTTTATCGGTCAGGTAGGTCGTACCCTTGTCGAAAAATTCCTTCTTATAGCTGTCTTCGTAAATACTGTAGTTGTAGTAATCCAGCCCGTTTTTGCCAATGACGCGGGTATAATCGAACCCCTGCCCCCAGGGAGCCAATGAGTCGCCGTGCGACGGACCGCCCCCCCCCAAATGCCATTTGCCCACCATGCCCGTTTGGTATCCGAGCGGTTTGAGCCGCTCGGCAATGGTTTGCTCGCGGGCAGGTAAAAAGCGCGTCCAGTTGGCCGGGTTCACGGGTGAGGTTGAGTCGGTGCGTTCGCCCCCCAGAAAGTTGGTCAATTTGGTGCGGGCGGGGTACTTCCCCGTCATAATACCCGACCGCGAAGGCGAACACACCGGACTCGACGCATACGCCTGCGTAAACCGAATGCCGCTTTTAGCCAGCCGATCCAGGTTAGGTGTATTGTTGTAGGGATTGCCATAACACCCCAAATCGGCCTGCGCGAGGTCGTCGGCCAGGATAAACACAATATTGGGCTGACGTTGCTGAGCGTGGGCGGCTGTCAGGGAAAGCAGGAGGAGGAAAAGTAGGTATTTCATGTGGGCAGAGCTTGAACTATCTATTTTTTTTGCTGTGATAGTTTTTGTCATGGCTCCGGCCACCCGGCCCGGAGCCATGACAAAAATTCAGTTTGAACTTGCTTCTCAAAACTCAACCAACCTCCTTACCACCCCGCGTTCTGCGTGTAGCCAAACTGCTGAATCTCGCGGAACGGGATCGCCTGAATGGGGCGAATGGTGCTATACGCGCTCCGGTCGACGGTGGCTTTAAGAGCTTTTTCGGCGGTGCCGTGGGCGGTCATAACGGCCTGTGCGCGGTCTGTGCGGACCAGATCGAACCAACGGTGGGCCTCCCCCGCCAACTCCAGCCGCCGTTCCTGCTCAATAGCCAGCCGGAAGTCGGCCTGCGTATCAACCGCGAGGGCTTTTACGGTGTTGGCCTGCGTTTTAGCCGGTAACCCGGCCCGTGTCCGTACCTGATTCAGGAGCGTAAACGCCTGCGCATTCGGAAAACTGGCTTCGTTGAGACACTCGGCCAGCATCAAAAGGGCATCGGCATAGCGATATATCGGAAAATTGACCGGATTGGCGCGGTTGGCGACATCCCAATACAGGTACTTTTTCAGGTACAGAATCGTGTTGGCTCCCGTGCCGGTGCTGCCAATCACAACCGCTTTGCGTCGGTCGGTGTTCTCGTAGGCATTGTTCAGGTCGGCGGTGGGCTGGTTGAGGCCACCACGCGAGTTCGAGTTGCCGGGCCAGATCGTCGTGCCGGTGCCCCAGGGCGTAAACTGGTTCATAAACGTGAACGAATAACCCAGTAAGGGGTCGGCCTGCACCTCGAAAATGGATTCGGGGCCGTTTTTCTTTAGCGGGTCGAAGTTGTCGACATAATTGGCGTTGAGCGTGTAACCCAGGCCCAGCGTGGTTTGCAGGAGCGGAAGGGCCTCGGCAAATCGTTTCTGAGTCATGTAGGCCTTCGCCAGCAACATCAGGGCCGCACCCTGCGTGAGTCGGCCTTTCTGAGTGGTCGTTTTGGGCAGTTTTTCGACCGCAAACTGTACGTCGGGGACGATAACCTGGCTATACACCTCGGCCACGGGACGGCGGGGAAACCGGGTGGCTGTATTCGGGTCGGGTTCGGTCAGGACTTCGGTCACGATGGGCATATCGCCGTAGACCCGCACCAGATTGAAGTAATGCCAGGCCCGGAAAAACCGCGCTTCGGCTTCTCTAATGGTCTTCGTTTCGGGCACCACAAACGACACCTTGCCCAGGTTTTGCAGCACATAGTTGGACCGCTGAACCCCCTCGAACGACTCCTGATACAAACCGTTGAAGTTCGGATTATCGGAAGTGGCGATGAACTCATCGAGTTGCTCAATCGTGATACCACCCCGGTCGGTGGGGTTGTAGCGGAACGAGGTGTTGTCGCTCAACAAATCGCCCCAGATCCAGAGCTGACTGTTTACGATGGGGAACACCTTCCGGTAACAGGCTACGACGGCCTGCTCCACCTGACTCTCGTTCTGCGGGAAGTTATAATACACGTACCGGTCAATCGGATCGACGTTCAGGTAGTCTTTCTGGCAAGCCGAGAGTATGCTCAGAGCCAGGAGGGTTATGGTTAGTTTGTATGGTTTCATAAGAAATGTCATTTGCTTCGCGTCATTGATTGTCATTTGCCACGGCGTCATTGGTGGTCATTTGCTTCGCCGGTCCCCCGGCGCGGTCATTCGCCGTCGTTAGGTGTTTGCAGAATAGATAACAACCAATGACTATTTAATGACCACTAATGACAACGAATGACCATTAAAATGTCAGATTAATCCCCAGCGTTACCGTGCGGGAGATAGGGTAGCTGCCGTAGTTTACGCTCCGAACCGCGCCCCCGTCGTTGGAGCGACGGATTTCGGGGTTACCGTATTTGTAGGACGCCAGATAAAACGCGTTCCGCACACTCAGGTACACCTCGGCGGCTTGCGCAAACGCCAGCTTTTCGCGCTTCAACAACTGCCCCACGTTGTAGCCCAGGGTCAGGTTTTTAAGGGCGACATAGGTGCCATCGTACAGCTTGTTGTCCGACGGAAACCGCACGTAGCGCGTCGTGGAGCCGGTTGGCGAGACCGTCGTGGGGAAGGTTTTGCTGGCGGGGTCGTCGCCGGGACGCCAGCGGTCGAGCATTTGGCGGTCGATGTTGAAGTTACCATCCACGTTCCACATGATTTCGCGCCGGAGGTCGTAGATCAGGCCCCCCAACTGACCGGCAAAAATGGCCCGGAGTGTAAAGCCCTTAAACGACACCGAGTTGTTCCAGCCGAACATCAAATCGGGGTGGGGGCTGCCCAGTACTACGTAATCTTCCTCGATTTCGAGCTTGCCGTCGCCATCGCCGTCCACCCATTTCAGGCTCCCTTCGCGGGCACCGGTGTACTTGGGTACGTTGGCATCGGCGATTTCAGCCGCCGTAAACAAACCCGTAATTTTGTAGCCGCGATACATGCCAATGGGCTGACCGGGAGTCGAGACCGCAATGGATGTTCCGTTGGCCGCAAGGCCGCTGAAAAAACCGCGCGGGTCGAAGTAGTCCAGAATTTTGTTGCGGTAGGCCGACACGTTCAGGCCCGTGTTCCAGACCAGCCCCAACCGGCTGTTGCGCACCGGAATCAGGTCGAGCTGCACCTCGAAGCCCCGGTTGCGGATACGGCTCTGCTGATTGCCCACCACGTTGCCGAAGCCCGTGATCCACGACAGCGGAATGGCGGCCAGTAAGCCCTCCGTGATCTGCTGGTAGGCGTTAAAGGCCACATTGACCCGCCGGTTGAACAGCGACGCGTTCAAACCCACGTCAAATTGGCGGCTTTCTTCCCACGTCACGGTTGGGTTGGGCAGGGTGGCGAGGGCGTTACCCAGCACGCTCGTGCCGCCCAGAATATAGTTCGCGTTGGTCACCCGACCCAGGTGGCCGTAGCTCGTGATGCTGTTGTTGCCCGTGATGCCGTAGCCCACTTCGAGCCGGAGTTCGTCGACGCCCCGGTTCTTGAGGCCACGCATAAACGGCTCCTCCGACACGCGCCAGGCCACCGACCCTGCCGGAAACGTGCCGTATTGAACGTCCCGCCCAAACCGGCTCGACCCATCGCGCCGAACCGAGAAATTCATGATGTATTTGTTAGCCAGTGTATAATTCACTCGACCAATAAGCGACACCAGTCGGTTTTGGCTAAAGTCCTCAAAACCACCGAAATTGTTCGCAGCCCCCCGCTCTACGTTTGCTGAATCGGGTAGCGGAAAGTTCTCATCGAGCAACCGGCGTGCATTGAGCGACGAAGTCTCTTCCGACTGGTCCTGCACCGAAAACCCAGCCAACACTTCCAGGTTGTGAACGCCTTTATCCAGCACATAGCGCACGGTATTGTCCGATATGAGGTTGTTCGTGGCCACTTGGAAGAGGGTGGCCCGCGCCCCGTTGAGGTTTGGGAATATGGGGGTCAGGCTACCATCGCCAATCAGTGTAGAGGGCTGAAAGTTGCGGGAACGGTTGTGTTTGTAGCTAAACGAGAGGTTCGTTTTGAGGAACAACCCCCTGATCGGCTGAAACTCCAGATAGCTGCCCAACAGGAGCTGATTGCCGCGCCGACGCTCGTTCTCGGCGTTGATCTGATACAGCGGGTTGGCTGTCCAGTTGCTCGTCAGGCTCCCCTGCGTGGTGTATTTGAACACGCCCGGAGCCGAATAAATGGGCGAACTGGGGTCGGCCCAGTAGGTGCTTGTGATGGTACTGTACGCACTGAATTGTCCGGCTGCGGGGTCGTCGGCGGGGCGGTTTTGTTCGGTACGCGAGGGGTTCAGGTTGAAGCCAAACCGCAGTTTATCGCTAATTTTTATGTCGAGATTAGACCGAAACGCAATCCGCCGGATGTCGTTGTTAAGAATTACCCCTTGCTGACCGAGGTAGTTGGCACTAACGTAATAACTCACAGCCCCGGTGCCCCCGCTCACACTGATATTGTGGTTTTGCACGGTGGCCGAGCGTGTTACGGCCTCGAACCAGTTGGTGCCCTCGCCATACTGCGACGGATTACGAAACTGGACCGGAATCAGCTCATCGGGAACGGGCGTGCCGGGGTTGGCGTAAACCGCGCTCACCGACCGGATGCGGTCGATGTTTACGTCTTTATAGAACTGCGCTAACTCGGTCGCATTCAGCACGTCGGGCCGCTCAAACGGCAACACGGTGGCCTGACCTACGTTTGAGTTGAATGTAATGCGCGGTTTGCCCTCGCGGCCCCGTTTGGTCGTTACCAGAATGACGCCCGCCGTAGCTCGTGATCCGTAAATGGCCTTTGTGGCAGCATCTTTCAGGATCGTTACCGTCTCCACGTCTTCGGGGTTGAGCAGAGCCAACGGATTGTTGTTCTGATCGTTACCGTTCTCGAAAATCACGTTGTCGATCACAATCAACGGCTTGTTATTACCAAAGGTGTTGATACCCCGAATCAGAATCTCCGGCCCGCTACCGGGTGCGCCCGACCCCTCGCGCAGCGAAACGCCCGGCACCATCCCGGCCAACCCTTGATCAATAGACGTGATGGGTTGCTTGGTGAGCATTTCGGCGTTCACCTGCGTTACGGCTCCGCTCACGTCTTCGCGTCGGCGGGTGCCGTAGCCCACTACAACCACTTCGGACAGCGACTTATTGTCGGGTTTAAGGCTCACGTTCACGGTGCCGCGCTCACCCACGGCCACCTCCTGCGTGATAAACCCCACGTAACTGAACACCAGCGTGGTGCGGCCCGTGGGCAGGGTAATCTGGTATCGACCCGATACGTCGGTGGTGGTGCCGGATGCAGTGCCCTTTACCACCACGTTCACACCCGGCAAACCGCCCCCCTTCTCGTCCGTCACCACGCCCGACACCCCCTGATCGGCTCCGTTGGGGCTTCCGGTTTCAGCGGGCAATGCGGCCCGGAGTCGTTTCAGGACAATCTGAGAACCCACAACCTCATACGTGAGCGCGAGCGGAGTCAGCAGGGTTTCCAGCACCCGTGCGAGGGGTTGGTTCCGCACCGACAAGGTGATTTGCCGGGTCGTTCCCACGATTTCGGGGCTGTAAATGAACTTGACCTTAGCCGACTTCTCAATGCGTTCGAGCACTTGCGTGATCGGCTCGTTGTTGGTACTAATCGACATACGCCGGTTCAGGAGTTCCTGCGCCTGCCCGGTTCGGGCCGGTACAAAGCCCGTCAGCAACACAGCCAACAGGCCAACCAGCCAAAGGGGTTTAAGTTGGAAGGGGGTTTGTAGGGGTTGATTCATGTTGAGGGAGATATTTGACTTGTTTGACGTTGTGACCACCCCCCGGCCCCCTCCTAAAACAGGAGGGGGAGCCGTAAGAGGCTTCTTTTGAGATCTCCCCCTCCTGTTTTAGGAGGGGGCCGGGGGGTGGTCATTTTACTCCGCATCCCGCACCCTCCAGCCGCACCTGTTGCCCATCAATCCGATACGTCGCGTCGATGGCCGTGGTGAGCATGTGGAGTTTTTGGGGTAAAGGTTCGTCGCCGAGGGAGGCCGTGAGCGTACAGTTGGCGAGGGCCGGGCTGAGCGAGATCGTCACGCCATAGGCCGCTTCCAGGGCGCGCACCACCTGCGGCAGGGGCGTTGCGGCAAATTGAAATGTTTGTTGTTCAATGGGTAGTGTTTGGGTGGCTGCAACCGGCATAACAGCCTGTTTGTCGCGCACAGTGGCCTGTTGGCGTGCCATCAGCACGGCTTCGGGAGCGCGGGCAAACGTACTGTCGCGGTACACGGCCACTCGACCTGTTTTCACCACCACCACGCCCGATGTCTCGTTGGCGTAAGCTCGAATCCGAAAACTTGTCCCCAAAACCTGCGTGGCAAACTGCCGCCCCGCATGCACCCGAAACGGTTGGTGCAGGTTCTTTGTAACCTCAAAGAAAGCTTCGCCCTCCAGCCAAACTCGCCGACTATCGGGCCTGAAGGGTTGCTCATAGGTCAGGCGGCTACCCGTTTGCAAGATAACCGAACTACCATCGCTCAGGGTTACGAGCCGGGGTTGGCCCGTTTGGTTCACGACCATCACCTGACGTACAACCGCTCCAGCTTCGGAATCTTGTGAACCCGGCAGGCCCCAACGCATCGTGGCCCAGGTCAGTACAAGCGCGACGACGGCAGCGGCAGCAGCAGCAGCATACCATACCCAGCGCGGGCGGAGGGGCAACACACGGGCCGGGGTTTCGTCGGCCTGTTCGAGCAGATCGGCTACACGATTGCTTAGTTCATCGTCGGGGAGATTGGGGAGTTCACCCCGCACGTTTAAGAGCAGGTGTCGAGCTTGTTCAACTACCGCTTGTTGGCCGGGGTGGTGATTGAGCCACGTTTGCCAGTGCTGCTCGTCGGCCTCGGTGGGGGCATACACCCATCGGCGGAACGCGGGGTCGTCGAGCAGGTGATCGAGATTTCGGGGTGAGTCGTTGGGCATAGAACGGCCTGTTTTTCTCGGTTATCCGATTTTCGTATCACCATACTCAACCGAAGGGCAACTTTTTTTCGGGAGGTCGTTTTTAAACGTTTTGTAGTAGCTTTATAACTTTGTTTTGTCTGCTCACGGCAAGCACATAGAGACGATGCTACCAACGGACGAGGATTTGTGGGACCGACTGCGGCAGGGCGACCGAGACGCGCTAGGCGAGCTGGCGACCCGTTTTTTTCGCCCGTTGCTGCATTACGGCACCCGGTTCACCGCCGACCACGACCTCATCAAAGACACCACTCAGGAACTCCTGCTTGCACTTTGGCAACGGCGCGCCCAACTGAGCAGCACCGAGTCGGTCAAACTGTATCTATTTAAGGCTCTGCGGCATCGGTTGTTCAAGTCGTTTAAACAAGCCGAACGGCTCCGCCACGACTGGACCGAGGACGACCTACCCATACTCGGGGAGGAGTTACCCTTTGTGGAGCAACAACAGCAAAGCTTCAATCTGACCCGGCTCAACCATCGGCTCGCCCAACTTACCGACCGGCAACGCGAAATTCTCTACCTGCGTTACTACGAAAACCTCAGTTACGAAGAAATTGCCCAGCTTACGGGCATCAACCGGCAATCAGTTGCCAACACCCTCACCCGCACACTCGACAAACTGCGCGAAAACTGGATCGTGGTGGTGTGGCTGTTAGAAATGGGAACCGACGTTCTCGATTTCTAATTCGGGTGTTGGCTCAGCAGTTCGGCGGGTTTGTAAAAACCTTTGCGATTTTTGGTCTCCTCGCGCACCCGCTTCACCATGGCCCCGGTGATGGAACCCGAAGCCGCGTTGCCAAACGACGTACGGATGTAGTTCAGCACATCGACCATCTCATCGTCGGTGAGCAATTGGCCGTACGGAGTCATGGGCACATTGCCGGGGTACTTTTTACCGCTCACCTCGATGGGACCATATAGCCCGTGCATCACCAATTTAATGAGTCGTTCGGGGTTGCCCGTCACCCACTCGCTCTTGGCTAAGGGCGGAAACCCCGCCGACTCAAGTCCGGTGCCGTCGGCCTGATGGCAGGTGACGCAATACCCATCGCGGCTGTAGATAGCTTTGCCCTGAGCCAGTTTGTCGGCACCCGGTTTTGGTCGGAGATTATGGTTCATATAATCGGTGTGAGGCTTACGGATAAAGGTCAGGTGCGGTCTAATCCAGTCGTCAATGGGCTGCTTCTCAATGGTGGCTAATACCTGCTGTTTCCCGGCTTCGGGCAACCACGTACTCGCCACCATTGCTTCCATGCGGACCCGCCCCTGCGGGTCGTAGGCGGCTTCGATCAGCAGGGCAGGTAGGTTCGCACCCAGTTTGTGTTCGTTGAATCGGGCCACGCGTACGGCGGCTGCCCGAACCCGGTAATCGGGCGATTTCAGGAGCTTCTTGAGCAGATCAGTGTCCACGGCGTTCATACCCCAGCTAATCCAAAGGGCTTCGAGCAGGTGTTGCTGGTACTGTATGTCGTTTTTATTCAGCGCATTAACCCACACTTCCAGTTTCGACAACACCTCGGCCGGGCTGTGTTCGCGGAGTTCGCGCCGGGTGCGGTAGCGAGTTCGGTATTCGGGTAATTTCAGGTTTTCCAGCAACTGCTCCACGCTCGCCCCATCGACCGGCGCGGGCGTCACGAGCGGGCGCGCCGGGTAGGTAATGCGGTAGATTCGCCCGTGGACATGGTCGCGCAGGGGGTCGCGGGCGTTGTGCTGCATATGCCCGATCAGGACATTATGCCAGTCGGCCAGGTACAGCGATCCGTCGGGGGCAAACTCCATATCGACAGGCCGGAAATTAGGGTCGCTGCTCCGCACCAGATCGAGCCGGTGTTGGGTCTTGTAGCCCGTGCCCGCGTCGATCATCCGGTGCATTTTCGTGCCCAGAAATCCGATGGTGTTATTCAACATCATGTCGCCCTGCACCTCGTCGGGGAAGTGCCGGCTCGACACAAACTCCAGGCCCGACGTGGGCCGTACGCGCTGTTTGGTTTCGATCAACGGACGCGAATCGGGCGAGGTATAGCCGTAGCGTGATTTGATGGAACCGGGTGTGAGCCAATGCACGTCGGCGTTGGAGGTCGACAAACAAAACGGTTGCCCCCAATGGTCGAAACCCAGACCCCAGGGGTTGGTTACGGTAATCTGAGCCACCCGGTCGAGTTTTTTGCGCCGGGGATCGTACCGCATGTAGCCCCCGTGCGTAGCCCGAACAGTGCCATAGGGCGTTTCGACGTTCGAGTGCAGAAAAATACCCTCGCCCATGTAAATCGCCCCCGACTCGTCGGCACAAAACGCGTGGATATTGTGGTGCGTGTCGTGATCATCGAACCCACTCAGTACGATCTCGACCTGATCGGCCCGGTCGTCGCCATCTGTGTCGGTGTAGCGTTTGAGGTTGGTTCCCTGGGCAATGTAAACTCCCTCCGGCGTGATTTCAAAGCCGGTGGGCAGGTGCAGGTTGTCGGCAAATACGGTCCGTTTGTCGGCTTTGCCGTCGTTATTCGTGTCTTCGAGAATAATGAGTTTGTCGTAGGGCTTCGCATCGCCGGGGCGATAGTGCGGATAGGTGGGCATGGTAGCCACCCACAGCCGCCCCCGGTTGTCGAAGGCAATCTGGGCCGGGTTGGCCAAATCCCAAAACTCTTTTTCTGAGGCAAACAACTCAATTTTGTAGCCCGGAGCCATCGTGAACGACCGCAGGGCCTCATCGCCGTAGAGGTAACGTACTCCAGCATCGGGTTTAAAATTAGTTTCGACGGGTGGCAACGGGCGAGTGCGAAAATCGGCCTTCGACAGGTTGTAGGGTTGGCCGTTGGCGATGCGCCAGATGAGCGTATCGCGGTTGGCGGTCATCTCCCGATTTTTGGCCACCTCGGCGGGGTAATTATCGGGTCCAAAGGGCTGATGTCGAATACCATACACATGGACACCGTTGGGTACTTTGTAGTCGTTGTGCCAATGCCAGTTTCGGTCCAGCACTGCCTCCCGAACGGCCGTGCGCCGACTTTCATTCTGCACCAGAGCTGGTCGGACCCGCTCCGGCGTACCGGTCGCACGGACAAATACGCCATCGGCCAACAACGTGGCAAATTTCTCATACCCTGCTTCGTTCAGTTGCTGTCCGTCGATGGTTAGTTGCGTCCCCTGGCCAAACCATTGTTGGCTGGGCGTAAAGGCGTCCAGAAACAGCACCGTTCCGGCGCGTTGGTTGTGTTGCCGAACTACGTCTTCAATCGCTTTAGCGTACAAGCTCAGGTTGCGGTTTTCGGCCTCCCCCGTGGGCAAATCGAATTGCTTAGAGAGGTTCTGAAACGCGATGGGCGACACCAGCACAAGCTGCGGGGCTGAACGTTGATTATACCGCTGAGCCAGCGTGTGCTTCACGAACGCCGACAACTCGGCCTTGAAACGAGGCACCCCGGCAGGGCCAGCATACGATTCGCTGAAGCCGAAAAAGGCCAAAATCACATCGGCTTTGAGCGACGTGAGCCACTCGTCGGGTTTGGGGTAAGTACCCGTGCTGTTGGTTTGTTGGGCGAGATCGGTGCCCTCATAAAATTTCTCGGCACCCGGAAATGCCCACGCATCCGCCCGGCCCGCGTGGGGCCGGAAGCCCGGCGTGTCGCCCCCGTCGCAGAGGTTGCGAATAAAGAGGTCTTTGTCGGGGTAGCGCAGGTGCATCTCGGTCTCAAACGAACCGTAGTTGAGCATCCGCGACCCCAAGTTATTACCAATCAAAACGATGTGGGCGTTGTTGGCGAGGGTCAGTTTGGGGGCCGTTCGCGAGAGGTAAGCCGTGCTAACAATACCTACTATACCCGTCAGAACAAGAGCAGGCAACAAGATTGAGCGAAAGCGTGGGTCATTCATGCACTAAATAAAAGAGATAAATGCTTAATTCGCACACCTAATTTCTATCCGTATGGACGTTTATTTAATCCGGCACACCGAAGTAGCCGTAGGTCGAAGCATCAGCTACGGGCAGTCGGACGTTGAGTTGGCTTCTAACTACGCCGAACAGCGCGACCGGATTTTGAGTCATCTACCCACCCACATCGACCAGTCGGACCGTCCGGCCTACCTATTCAGTAGCCCGCTCACGCGCTGTAGGCTGCTGGCTAACGATTTAGCTCACTCAGCAAAAATCGACCTGAAACTGGTTCAATTCGATGACCGAATCAAAGAACTGAACTTTGGCGACTGGGAAATGACCCCCTGGGCCGATATTCCCCGTGCCACCCTCGACCCCTGGATGGCCGATTTTGTGAACGTCGGCCCACCTAACGGCGAGACATTCAACCAGTTGTTCGAGCGAGTAGGGTCGTTTTGGCAAGAGAAAATCGTTCCCCTGGCTACACAACAGGGCGGTCCGGTCTATCTGATTACGCACGGGGGCGTTATTCGGGCTTTGCTGTGTCTGTTTCTGGATTTATCTTTGCAAAACGCCTACCGAATTCACCTCGACTACGGTTCGCTTACCAAACTAACAACCGACGGCAACCACTACACCCTGGGGTATATAAACCGTTAGACCAACCGCATGAACGCACTTACCATCCGCCTGAGCACCTTATTGACCATCATTCTGGGCACCGCTCTGTTTCGTTTAGTACCCCACTGGCCCAATTTTACGCCCATTGCCGCTTTGGCCTTATTTGGGGCAGCCATGTTCGAGCGTAAATGGTTAGGTCTTGTCGTCCCGTTTTTGGCTATGCTCCTGAGCGATGCCATTATTGGGTTCCACGGCAGCATGGGGGCCGTTTACCTGAGCTTTGGCCTCACCTGGCTCATCGGCGCGTATGCCCTGCGCCAACCAACGGCGGCACGGGTAGCCGGGGCTGCGGTAGCTTCGTCGGTGCTGTTTTTCCTGATCACAAACTTCGCCGTTTGGTTCGGCAGTAGCTTCTACCCACAAACCGGAGCAGGCCTGATGGCTTGTTACGCGGCTGGTCTGGCGTTCTATAACGGTCAATCGTTTTTCCTGAACGGTTTGGCAGGCGACCTCTTTTTTAGTGGCCTGCTCTTCGGCGGCTACTACCTGCTTCAACAACGTTTCTCGGTTCTGCGCACAGCTTAATAATGAAAGCAAAGCTGGCGCGTGATTCCCACACCATCATGACCGAGATGGTGTTGCCCAACGATACAAATACCCTGAACAACCTGATGGGTGGGCGGTTGCTCCATTTTATGGACATCGCTGCGGCCATAGCCGCCCAAAAACACTCCAATCGCATTGTCGTGACGGCCTCGGTCGACAACGTGTCGTTTGCCGAACCAATCCGCCTGGGCAACATCGTGACCATGAAGGCGCAGGTGACACGGGCGTTTAGCTCGTCGATGGAGGTGTTTATCGAGGTGTGGGCCGAGGACATCCCGGCGGGCATCCGGGTAAGTACCAACAGCGCGTACTACACGTTTGTGGCCGTCGACCAAAGCGGACGCCCCATTGAGGTGGCCCCGGTCATCCCCGAAACCGACGAAGAAAAAGCCCGCTACGACAGCGCACTGCGTCGGCGGCAGTTGCGACTTGTCTTAGCGGGCCGTATGAAACCCCAGGAAGCCACCGAGTTACGGGCGTTATTGCTGGGGGAGGTATCTTAAATAATTTCGGATTTATTGCTAACGCGAGGGCCTTCGACAGGCTCAGGCTGACAGGGAACGCTCAAGTTCGTTGTCAGCCTGAGCCTGTCGAAGGCCTTCGCGTTAGCAATAAATCCGAATTCCGAAATCCCCCTATCCTTTCTTCTCCGTTACCGGTTCGTCGTAGCTGACGTTGTACTGTTTTTGAACGGCCACCGGCACGCCCTCCCATTGGTTAGGTACGTTGCCTTTGTAGCCGATGTCTTCAATGCCCATCTTGGTGGTGAAGAAGCCCGTAGCGGTGTAGTTGCGCATCATGTTGAAAAACGCAACGCCCTGACTCATCTCCGGCTTGGCCAGTTTAGGGTACGCAATCATATCAACCATCTCGATTTGCTGGGCGCGGGTCATCTCGGCGAAGGGTTTGCCGTAGCGTTTGCGGCACTGATTGTCGAGCCAGGCCAGGCCACCCCGCATGGGTGTTTGGTTATTAGGCTGGTCCTTCATCATAAACTCGATAAACGCGGGTACACCCGCCTGCGACGCACTCCCCGATTTGGCATCGGCAGGAATGATAATGTCGCACAGCAACGTGACCGTTTTCAGTTCCTGCGGGGTGAAGAACTTCTCGGCCATTAGTCTGGCGTCGCGTTCGGCCTCGTGCTTGAGCCTACCACCGGGTACTTTCACACCAGTGGTGGGTGGGGGCGGTACGGCCGCTTCGACCGGGCCAACGGCTAACCCGAAGCTACTCAGACCAATGGCTTTTAGGGTGTCTCTGCGTTTCATATATTTTTCTTCTTCACCTGATCAATCAAATATTCACTCGTACGCATCGAACTGGCCAAAATGGTCCAGGTTACGTTTTTGTCGCCCTGCGAAACAAATGGAGCCGCATCCACCACAAACAGGTTTTTGCACTCGTGCGCCTGCTGAAAACCGTTCAGAGCCGATTTTTTGGGGTCGTTACCCGCCCGAACCGTACCGACTTCGTGAATAATCCGGCCCGGTGCGGCCAACCCGTATCCATGATCGGTTTTGGGGCCGGGCTTGGGGCCGGTCGGAATGCCGCCCAGCGCATGAATAATCTCCTCGAAGGTATCCTGCATGTGCTTGGCCTGCTTCACCTCATAGTCCGACCATTTGTAGTTGAACCGCAACGTCGGAATACCGTATTTATCAACCTTATTGGGGTCAATTTCGCAGTAATTATCCTCGCGTGGTACCGGTTCACCCCGGCCCGACATACCGATGTAGGCACCGTAGTACCGGCGGTAATCGTCTTTCAGGCTGGCTCCGTAGCCACCCACGGGACGGGTCCGACCGGGTTCAAGGGCCTGCGTATTTTCGATGCCCATCCCGAAACCGAAACCGGGCATTCCCATTCCCCCACCGTACTCAATATGATACCCGCGTGGGAAATCCAACTTCTTGTTATCGAGCCACCAGGGTGTGAACACGTGCATGCCGCCCACACCGTCTTCGTTGTAGCGCACACGATCCATCAGGGCCGGAATAAACGCCGAGCGCGAGGCCCCCGTTGAGTCGTTAATGTATTTGCCGACTACGCCACTGCCGTTGGCCAGGCCATTCGGGTAGCGCGACGATTTTGAATTGAGCAGCAACCGGGCCGACTCGCAGGCACTCGCGCCCAACATCACGGCTTTCGCCCGCACGGTATGCTCCTGCATCGTACCCGTGTGTACATAGCTCACGCCCGTAGCCAAGCCCGTTTGCGGGTCGGTCAGTACTTCGCGGCACATGGCCCCGTTCACGAGCGTCACATTGCCCGTTTTCACGGCTGGAATACACAACACCGACGAGGCCGAAAAATCGGCGTAGGCCGAGCAGCCCCGGCTGCATTGGTGGCAATAAAAACAGGAACCCCGCTCGTTGTTGATAGGTTTGGTCAGAATCGACAGGCGCGAGGGTACCACCGGAACCCCAATGCCTTTGCCCGCTTTTTGTAGCATCAACTCATGCAGACGCGGTTTGGGCGGGGGCAGAAAATAGCCATCAGGCTCATTGGGGAAGTCGGGTAGGTTCGTACCGAACAAACCCAGTAATTTATCACAGCGGTCGTAGAACGGCTTCAGATCGTCGTAACCGATTGGCCAGTCGTCGCCCACGCCGGAAAGCGAACCGCGCCGAAAATCGTCGGGTCCGAAACGGAGCGAAATGCGGCCCCAGTGGTTAGTTCGTCCGCCCAACATCCGCGACCGAAACCAGTGGAATTCGGTGCCAGAGACGGCGGAGTATGGCTCCCCTTCGATGTCCCAACCGCCCCAGGCCGCGTCGAAATCGCCGAAGGCACGGGTTGTACTCGCCCCGCGCCGGGGCGATTCGTAGGGCCATTTAAGTTGGGTGATGTATTTGGGGTCGGCGGGGTCAAAATATCCCCCGGCTTCGAGCAACACGACCTTCGCACCGGCTTTGGCCAGCATGTAGGCCGCCATGCCCCCCCCAGCACCGGAGCCAACAATGGCTACGTCGTACTCGACGGGTGCTTTTTTTATTTGTGGACTCTCCATTGGCAATGACGATTCTGGTTTTGTTACACAAAGACATACTTTATCCATTTTTAATATCCAGCCGTTTAAATACTGAACTATTCTTGTAAAAGCCCTCGTTTTGACATAAACTTGCCCTTACTATGGTACACGAATTCAAAGTTGATCCGCAAAGCTCTTTGGCTACTTTCATCCGTGAACGGATTGAGGAGAAAAACGACTTGCGTCGGGCTATTCGTGAAGGTAACAGAACAGTATACCAACACAAAGGCATTAAACTTGTTAATCCCCTACGCTCTACAAGCAAATCCTGACGGTTCAGTCAGTTTTTTAACTAGTTCTGGTGTTCGCTATACGGCTGAATTTACAGACGCTTCTTATCACTTCGACGATGATCTGGTTAAGGCCAATGGAGTCGCTGAATTCTGTTTTGGTCCTGATGCAGGACAAGTTTCTTCTGCCCACGATCCACGTATTGAGCTAACGCTCATTTATATTCTCCAGACCTATTTTGCCAACAGCGGCAGTGTGCTGCTTTATGTATGTGAAAGTTTAGATGGTCGACAAAGAGTGCGGAAACGGGTTTTTAATCGCTGGTTCAAACAATACGGCTTCTCTGAATACGACAAATACGACTTTGAACTAGTCGACGGAGAGTCGGCCATCATCGTCTCAATTATAACCCCTTCTACCTTGCCTCACAGGGCACACTTCCTACAAGTCTTTGAAGCTACATTCAATTTTTATACGGGCCTAAAATAGTTTCCTTGTAGTAAGAATCCTCAATGTGACCTTGGGGTTGCAAATCGGTGATGTCGATATTCTCGTTTTGTGCTTATCTTGCGGTATGCCAAACCTGTCCCTGCTGTCGATTATTACCCCGCTTATTTTTGTTGGATGGACCACCATTCAGGCCCAACCCGCGCTCGATTCGACCCAGTCGATGGCGTCGGATCATGTTCTCAAACGGGAGTCGTTCAACGGGGGCATCCAGGTAAATCCACTCGGGCAGATTCAGGGGCACGTGCCGGGCTTGTGGGTCATTGGCTCCGGCTCCGAACCCAACCGGCAATACGACACCTATCTGAGAGGCATTGCGTCGTTCAATGGCGACCGACAACCGCTCTTTGTGGTCGATGGTGTACCGGGGGCCGACCCCGCTCTGGTTACTCCTGCCGACATAGCCCAACTAAAGATACTGACCGACCCGGCTTCATTGGCTCGTTACGGCGCACGCTCGGCTAATGGGGTCATTGAGATCGAGACCAAAAAGGGAACGCCGGGATCTGGTTTTAAGGCCGTATACGAGGGGCAAGGCGGTGTGCAGTACCAAACTCGACGGGTCGACATGTTGAGTGCCGCCGAGTTCCGGGCGCGGCTCACCCCGGCCCAACAACGCTTCGACGGGGGCGGCAACACCGACTGGCAACGGGCCATCAGCCGAACGGCTTTCCAACAAAATCATTACGTGGGTGTATCGGGGCAATACAACAAACTGACTATCAGCGGAGGTCTGAATTACCTAAACGCCCCCGGTGCAATTCGCCACAATGCCCTGAACCGGCTAAGTGGACGGCTAACCGTGAGCGGCCCTACGGACCGGGCCTTATTCTGGCAGGTGAGCGCGTTGGGGCGTCAGGAAACCCAATTACCCCTCGACGATATGGCCCTGATTCTGTCGCTGAATGGTTTGCCTACCGTGCCCGTGTACCAACCCGACGGCAGTTACACACCCAACAGCAGTTTCGACGGGGGGAATCCGGTGGCCCGGCTAGCTCAGGTCGATCAATCCGAGACGCTCCGGCAAGGGCAGTTGCAGGCCTTTGCCCGCCATCGTCTGAACGACAAACTCTGGGCCGAAGGGCGGTTTGCGCATACCCGGGGCGCATCCCGATTTGCCTACAACGATTTTGGCTATACGATTCAGGGACCGCAGGACTATCGAATCACCGAGGGTACGAGTGGGGATTTTGTCGAGCTGAATCTCCGGTATGCAAACGCCCGCCCGCAGACCGAAACCAATGCGCAACTGGGTGTTTCAATGCAACAGGCTGCCACCCTGACAGGGGTCGACATTACGGGGCAGCCCCAACAGAGCGGGCGTACTACGTTTCGTTTGTGGTCCGTAGTGGCCGGAGGGGAGTGGGGCGGGTTTAACCGGCAGCTTTGGCTTCGGGGAACGGTCCGAGCCGATGGCTCAACCCGGTTTTTGAGTAATCAGTGGACTGTGAATCCCGGCCTCACTGCCGAGTGGCGGTTGTTTAGCAAACCAAAAGCCACTACCGATGCAGGCGAATTTGCCCCCCCGGCCCCTACCCCACCCACACACGTGCTGACGTTGTTTGTTGGAGCCAACGTGGTTGCCAATCAGCAGTCGATACTGCTCCAAACGGCTGGAAAACTCGCCCCCGACGCAGTTCCCGAAACGCAGCGACTGCTGAATGCGGGTATCCGCATGATGAGCCGCTCAGGTCGCTGGCAAGCCCAGTTCGCCATTTTTGATCGCTTTACGGACAACGCGTACTGGATTGAGTCAACCGTAATCCCTCAAATTACCAACCGGGGACAGATTCGCAACGCCGGAACGGAGTGGCGCGTGTCGGGCAAGCTGGTGCAAATGGCGAAGGTCCGATGGGAGGTCGACTGGATTGGTTCGTTCCTATATAATCGAATTGAGTCCATGAGTTCGGCAGGGTACAGTGTGGTAAACGGGCCTGTCGATGGGCGGGGCCTGACGGGGCAAAACACCTACATAGTACGGGCCGGGGTGCCCCTGTTTACTTTCTACGGCTATTCGTTTGCGGGGGTGAGCGGACAAGGCAAGTATAGCCTGATCGACCAAAACCGCGATGGGCGCATCAACCTCGACGGCGACCGTACTATCCTGGCGTCGGCCATGCCGCGCTGGCAACTGGGTATTCGCTCGTCGCTCGTTGTAGGGCGGTTTCAGTTGAGCGGCCTTGTCGATGGCCTAAGCGGGCATACGCTGTTGAATGCCACCCAACTTAATGTAGCTAACCTGATTCGTTTCCCGATCAATAATATCTCGCGCGAAACCCTGCAAACGGGCCTGAACGACGCTACCATCTTCACAAGTCAATACCTGCAATCGGGGCGGTTTTTGCGGCTCAATTTCCTCACGGCATCCTATGAACTGGCCCTGCCCCGCAACCATAGCCTCACCCTCAGCGCAACCCTGCAAAACCTGCTCCTGAGCACCGGCTACGGCGGCCCCGACCCCGAAGCAGCCCTGGGGGCCACACCCTTCGGCCACGACAACCGGATTTTGGCCCCCAACGCAGCGACGGGGTCGCTGGGGGTTCGGTTTAATTGGTGATCGCCCCCCTACTTCATCACCGCAGGCAAAATATACTTCGGCACGATCTCATTGGGTGGGGAGTCGGCCACGGAGTTGTAGTTGCCCCCGGTGAACACAGCGACCAGATTATAGGCCGGGAAAACAAACACTTTTTGGCCACCGTTGCCCGTCACGAGCCATGCCTCAACCACTTGCCCACCGACGTTGAATCGTTGCGTCCACCAGAAATAACCATACTGCCGACTGCCCAACTGCGTGTATTTGCCCAGCGACTTCTCGACCCAGGCCGACGAAATAACCTGCTTGCCTTGCCATTGGCCTTTGTTGAGGTACAGCAAACCAAACTTGAGCATGTCGCGGGGTGTCAGATACACCTGCGCGACGGTCTGGTTGGTGCTGTCGAGCCGGTAATTCCACTTGAAATTTTTGATACCTAACGGCTCAAATAAGTTAACTCTGGCAAATTCGGGCAGCGATTGTTTCGACCGGTATTCCAACGCTTTGCCCAGCACGGCCACCGCCCCCGAACAATACGACCCTTTGGTGCCGGGCTGATTCACCAACGGCAGGTCCAGGACAAACTTGACCCAGTCTGATTTGGGGTACATGTTTTCTTCATTGCCTATCGAGCTGGGGTTGTTGTCGTTGCAGTCGAGGCCCGTACGCATGGTCAGGAAGTCGTTGATTGTCCAGGCTTGTTTGCGGGGGTCCATGTTGGCGTAGTTCGGGTAATTAAACAAGGACAGAACCCGCTCCTGCTCATTTGCGAACAGACCCTTGTCGGTGGCAATGCCCACCAAAGCCGACACGAAACTCTTGGAGGCCGACCGCATCTGATGCAACGATTGGCGGTCGTGGCCGAAAAAATATTCTTCCAGGGCCAGTTTGCCATCTTTCCAGATCAGCACGCTGTGCATCTTGGGATACTCCTCATTAATAATAGCCTGAATCATCTTTTCGAACGGCTCAACGGGCAATCCAACGTCTTTTAACGAACTCACCGGCAGGCCATCATTGGCCGATTGTGGGGCGCGGTACACATACTTTACCCGTTTGCCCTGCACATCCCGCCGGGCAAAGAGGGTTGCCAGCGATGTTTTAAACGAAGGCGATAATCGAGCAAAGGTGTCTTTGCCCTCGCGAAGGCTAATCACCCGGTCCGATGCGTCGCGTTGGAAGGGGATTGTGTCGCCCACGACATTGATGAACAGGTCTTTTCGCACCATCCGCATCGGGTACTGTGCTCCGTCCAAAACAGCCAGCAGCAGGGTGTCTTTTGGAATCAGTTCGATGAGGACGCCGTTTCGGTACTGATACGTGCCGGTGTAGTCGGACGGGACGTTTTGCCCGCGCTGGGCGAAGGAGCCGGTGAAAGCTAGACAAAAAAACAGGAGGAGAAGGGTGTTTGTACGTTGGAACATGGTTAGCAGTCGTTACTGGGCGAACCCGATTTTGGTTGTCTTTAATTCGTTGACAAACCTACACGGCTATTGTGAAGAAGCTACCGTCAAACCCCTGTCAGCGGGGCGACATTTGGGCGACAATAGCCCGTCTCTGCCTCAAAATACCCGAATGAGGCCGGGTAATGTGCGAAAATCGCCGGTTGCTGCCCGCCCGGCTCCAACAAGCAACAGTACGATATGCAACCCCGACAATCCCCATAAATAGTAGAATGGTGCCCAAATCAAGGTTGTATCTTCCTGGGCCAGGAGTGCCGTTTGAAGAGCTAGAAGCCCAAAATGCCCCCCGTATGCAATCAGGCTCCAGACTAATTCAAAGTTGAGCAACCGCCCTCCCGCTTCGTACACGTCGGCCTGTTGGCGATACCATAACCGCAAGATAAAGGGTATAATCAGGTTAGCACCGGGCATCAGCAGAAAGCTCAACGCCAGTAGGTGCATCAGGGCCATTACCGTAGAAGACTTGAAAGGAAGTCGGCTGCGCGAAACAGAGCGGTCAGCGTTTAGACGCTGGGGGTCTGTGAGTCGTTCGAGCGGTACATCCAGAGCCTGAGCCAACAATTGCAGCGTGTATCCCCGTGGCACGTTCTGCCCATTTTCGAGTCGCTGAATGGTGCGCAAACTGACCTTCGCCCGGTCGGCCAGTTCTTCCTGCGACAATCCCTGGCGTTTGCGATGTTGAAGGATGGTTTGAGCAAGGGGCGACTCCATCGGGTAAAATTGTGTTGGTTTGTGATTGCCCCTAAAGATAGTCAGTGGGGCCATTCTACACGCATTTCGCCCCCCAATCTTTATCTTTGCTCCCACGTATGGCACACATTGGGACGGATATTTCGGCGGCAAAAGCATTTTTGGAGGCAGGTGACGTGGTAGGCATGCCCACCGAAACGGTGTACGGACTGGCGGGCAACGCGCTCAACCCCGACGCCGTGTTGCGAATATTTTCGGTGAAAAACCGCCCGGCCTTCGACCCGCTCATTGTTCATACGGACTCGCTCGAAAAAGTCTTCCGATACGTAACGCACCTTCCCGAACCCGCCCGTAAGTTAGCCGAGTCTGTGTGGCCCGGTCCGCTTACCCTGCTCCTGCCCAAACGCGACCTCGTGCCCGACCTCACCACGTCGGGCCTCGACACGGTGGCCGTTCGCATTCCCAATCACCCCCTCACGTTGGCCTTACTGCGGTCGCTGGATTTTCCGTTGGCCGCTCCGAGTGCCAACCCGTTTGGGTACATCAGCCCCACCACGGCCCAACACGTGGCCGACCAACTCGGCGACCAAATCCCGTATGTGCTCGACGGTGGTCCCTGCGGCATCGGCCTGGAATCGACCATTATTGGGTTTGAGAATGAGCAACCCACCGTGTACCGGCTGGGGGGCATGGCGTTGGAGCAACTAACCGCGCTGATTGGGCCGCTCACCGTTCGCGACCACTCGACCTCGAACCCCAAAGCACCGGGCATGTTGAGCAGTCACTACGCCCCCCGCAAGCCCGTCTACCTCCTCGATCCGCACGAGCAACCCACCGGAATGGACGAACAAACCGGTGCGCTGGTGTTTTCTGAGCCATTTTTGGGTATCCCGATCCAAAATCAGTTGGTGCTTTCGCCATCAGGCAATGTAATCGAAGCGGCCAAGAATCTATTCGCCTACCTGCGTCAACTGGATCAAATGACCCTCACACGCATCTACGCCAAACGCCTGCCTAACGAGGGACTGGGCCGGGCCGTGAATGATCGGTTGAAGCGGGCAAGTGTGACCACCCCCTAGCCCCCTCCTAAAACAGGTGAGGTTTACCCACAAGTCGGAATTTGATTGTAAGTTTCCGTTCTTTGACATTCTGTATCTATCTTTACTATGGCCCTTGACGCTGTCATTGTCTGT
>RDXN01000040.1 GCA_004292855.1 Cytophagales bacterium | reverse complement strand
TTGACGAAGTTCAGTCAGTTGTGGCTGGGTTAAGTCCAAGTTCATAAGTCAAAGCTACGATTTTCAACTTTTTCGCAATTCAATTCCGTTTGACTATAGCCCAAAAAACACCCTTAAAACGCGACGCCATTTTTCGGATTGCCTCGCAAACCAAAGCCATCACGAGTATGGGCGTGCTAATGCTCTTTGAGGAGGGCAAGTTCCTGCTCGATGATCCCATCTCGAAGTACATACCGTCGTTCAAGACCATGACGGTACTTGACAAGTTCACCGAGAAAGACACCACGTTCACGACCGTTCCGGTCAAGCGCGAGATCACGATCCGGCAGTTGCTCACCCACACGTCGGGCATTGGTTATCCGGGAATCGGCAGCAAAGAAGCGAACGCAATTTACGCGAAGTATCAAATTCCGAGCGGCATAGGCACGCCCAACGCCAACCTCGCCGACGCCGTAGACCGGCTGGCCAAACTCCCGCTGATGAGTCAACCCGGCGACCGCTGGATGTATAGTTTGAGTATCGACGTGCTGGGGCGATTAATCGAGGTGGCATCAGGCCAAACGCTCGACCAATTTTTGCGGGCGCGTTTGTTTGAGCCGCTTGGCATGAACGATACATTCTTCTATCTGCCAGCCGCGAAACACAGCCGCCTGACGACCCTCTACACCGAACATCCCGAAACGAAAAAGCCGGTTCTCTATCCCGCGCAGGGTGGCATGAACCCCAACTATCCCAACCAACCGGGCACGTTTTACGCAGGCGGGGCGGGGCTATCCTCTACCCTACTCGACTACGCTATTTTCCTGCAAATGGTGATGAATGGGGGCGAATATAACGGTAAGCGCGTACTGAGTCCGGCCACGATTCGGATGGCTCTGGCCAACCAAATTGGCGATTTGAGCCTCGGCAACAACAAATTCGGGCTTGGCTTCAGCCTGAATTCGGCCAAAAGCGCGGCTCGACTGCCCGTGTCTGAGGGTGCTTTCGACTGGGGCGGCTACTTCGGCACCACCTACTGGGGCGACCCCGAACAAGGCATCGTTGCCCTCATTTACACCCAAAAGGTGCCTAACTCCTTCGGCGACCTGGGCGATAAGTTCAAGGTATTGGTGTATAGCGCGATTACGGAGTTGCGGTAGGGGCGGACCCACGTGTCCGCCCCGTAATTTTTCATGGGCGGACACGTGGGTCCGCCAGTATATTCAACGTGTAGCAAACCAGCCGGTTTGCTACTTTTTTTTGCCCATTACTGGCCGTGAGCGGTCCCATCGTCAGTTCGTACACATAACCGGGGCGTAGGTCGGCAAGGGCAAGGCTGATCGTTTTGCGGTCGGGCGAGAGCGTGGCCGAGGTGACGGGTACGGGGGTGATGTCGGTTTCGGGGGAGCCATATGCCTGATGATACTTGTAATAATACCGGCGAAAGGCGTAGTTGGCCACCTGTTGGGCCTGAGCTTCATCGAGGGGTTGTGTGAACGTCAGGTCGAAGCCGTTTTTGGTTAGGCGCATCCCCGTGAGGTCGAGCGGGATGCCCGTACCTTTGTAGCGGATACGCTGTAACCCCCGCGCCCCCACCCAACCGTGGTCGGTTTGACCAACCCACAAGCTGCCATCGGGGGCGAAAGCCAGTCGGTTGCTGCCTAGTTGCAGCCCGGCTTTGTCGAAAAACGGGATGCAGGCTCCCTGAAGTTGGCCGTTCACCTCGTCGGGCAACAGGCGCAGGAGCCGCGAGAAATCCATCTCCCCCACGAACGTTTGCCCTTCAAATGGTCCAAACCTCCCTCCCGTGTTGTCGGTAACAAGTTGGGTGGGTGAGTGAGCCATTTTTTGGTGCGGAAACACGATAGCCTCACGGGTGCGCATACTATCGAGTTGGCGGGCCGACAGGCTCATGGGTTCAATGTCAGGAAACCCTTCGCGCCAGACCAAACTAGCGGGATGTCCGTAAAATTTCCCCGGCTCCACGACGTATAACTTACTAGTTCCGAGCCAATCGCCTTGATTATCAGTCACGAGCAATCGTCCCTGCGCATCGAAACCCAATCCGTTGGGCGAGCGAAACCCGGAGGCATAGGGGCGCGTGGTCCCGTCGGGTCGCACCTGCATCACCCACCCGCGATAGGGTACACACGCATACATACGCCCCTTGCGACTAAGCGAGTCATACGTACCGCGCACTTCGGGCCGGATACCCGCGCCGTTCGAGGCCGCGTTGAGGGTCATGTAGAGGTTACCCTGTTTGTCGCGGACAGGGCCAAACGCAAACTCGTGGTAGTTCCCCGACATGCCGAACTGATCGGATACAGTTTCGTACAGGTCGGCAACGCCGTCGCCGTTGGTATCGCGCAGGCGGGTCATTTCGGGGCGTTGCACCACGAGCAGTTCGCGGTTGCTGATGGCCACCAGCCCCAGCGGGTCGTGCAGCCCCTCGGCAAACAGCGACCACCGTTTGGTTTTGGGGTCGTAGAGCATCACCTCGCCCCGGTGGAAGCAGGCAGCCAATCGCCCGTCCGGTAAAAACGCCAGTCCCCCCGTTTCGGCGATCAGGCCAGCCGGTGTCGGGATCGTCTCGATCTCGTAATAGTCAGTGATCGTATCGGCGGGGGTGGCGAGGAGATTGAGGGTTAGAAGGAGTGTTGAAAGCATATCTTTTCTACCATGACATGATTATCGTGAACTGTTTGGCCTTAGGGGGAATGGCTAATACACCGTTTTTGAGCAACGCAGGTTTGTTATTAACCAATACTTTGTAGCTAATTCCAGGCTGCGCATCAACCCTAAATGTACTGGCTGGAGCGTTGGGCGGCAACGTAAAGTGGCGCACCAAACCGCGTTTGTCGGGGGTGGGCGTCATTAATTCTTCCACCAGCATCGAACCTATTTCGTAGCGGAACGCCGGAAAACGATTAACTAACCGATAGCCCCGGTAACGTACCGAGGCCGTTTTTGCGAGTCGGAGTGGAAACGCGTCGAGTTGGTTGCCAGTCGGGTTTTTGTAGATGATATCGCCCACTAGTTTGGTCAGTTTTTGGCCCTTGCCATCCCACTGATCGTTCATATCGACAAAGCCGCCCACCCACACATAACGCAGTTGGCAGGTGCCCGCATCCCAGCAATATGAAATGTTGCCGGGCAAGCCCACGGCGATGGCTGCTGGTCCGGCATCGGGCATAAACGTGCGGTACACGGCGGGCAGTTTCAGGTCGTAGGGGTGGACCCGTGTGTCCACCCGATCACTGGGGCGGGCATGTGAGTGGGCGGCAGGGCGGACACGTGGGTCTGTCGTTCTTGGACGGACACGTGGGTCTGTCGTTCTTGGGCGGACACGTGGGTCTGTCGTTCTTGGGCGGACACGTGGGTCTGTCGTTCTTGGGCGGACACGTGGGTCTGTCGTTCTTGGGCGGACACGTGGGTCCGCCCGTACGGGCAGGCTCGGGTCGGCGTCGGGCGCGGGCAATTTTTGGGGGTCTCGGGTGGCATAGATAACGCCGTACATGAGCGAACCGTGGCCCGGATATGTACACACGAACGGATACGCGCCCTCGTCGAGTGTTAGCAGGAGCGTATCGCTGTCGTCGGGTTCAACGGTCTCGGTATGCGCAAGCACTTCCGCAAGTTTCGGAATATAGTGATTTTTAGCTCCGTCGGCCCCCATCCGCAAGGCAGCGTTAACCACCCGAAGTCGCGTGTTGGGTTGCGTCACGACAAGATTGTGAGCCATATCGTCGTAGTTTTGGAGAATAATCCGCACCCGTTTTTTGGGTTTGACGATCAGCCGGGGTTGATCGTATTGCAGACCCGCAATGGCCTTAATAATGATAGTGGTATCGGGTGGAGTGGCTTGCGAATACCCTTTACCAGAAAGCAAATAAATAACCGTAAGCAGAGCGACTATACAGTGAGAAGTTACAGACATACAGGAGCGGAACCGTTCATTCGGGAATACCAGACGTTGAAGAAAAGTGTTTGCAGGGTGGCTTATACTACCCTAAACTTCGCAAGAATCGGGTTGGCAACGGCCCCGTTTCACGCGACCTTTACCCCATGAACACGAGCAACACATACACCTACGAGCAAATTGCCCGCGCAATCGAACACCTGACCACACATTTCCGCGAGCAGCCGTCCCTGCCCGAACTCGCCGGACAGGCCAACGTGAGCGAGTTTCATTTTCAGCGACTCTTCACGGAATGGGCGGGCGTGAGTCCGAAGAAATTTGGGCAATATCTGACCCTCGACTACGCTAAAGAACAACTCCGGCGGGGGGCATCGCTGTCGGCCGTGGCTCAGGATGCGGGCCTGTCGGGGACGGGTCGTTTACACGATCTGTTTGTGACCATTGAAGGCGTTACGCCAGGGCAGTTCAAAGGGGGCGGTGCTGGTTTAGAGATGACCTACGGCGTGTTTGAAGGACCGTTTGGGTTGTATGTGTTGGGGATAATTAACGAAAAAGTCGCCCTATTGCAGTTTCTGGACGATGCCTCTCAGGCTGAGTTAGTAGCCCAAACTAGCTGGCCCGAAGCCCATTTGCACCACGACCCGGCACAACTACAGTTGGTGGCCAACGATGTTTTTCCTTCTTCAACCACGCCGGCAACCATGCCTGCCAAACCATTGGCTGTGCTGCTGCGGGGGTCGTCGTTTCAGCTTCGGGTTTGGGAGGCTCTGCTCAAAATTCCCGAAGGGCGATTGGCGAGTTACGACCAAATTGCCGATGCCATCGGGCAACCAACGGCCTCGCGGGCGGTAGGCACGGCCATTGGCAGTAATCCCATTGGCTACCTGATTCCCTGCCACCGGGTCATCAAAAAAACGGGCCTTTTCGGCGGCTATCGCTGGGGAATGGGCCGCAAACAGGCCCTGCTGGGCTGGGAAGCCGCACGGGTTGAGAATTCTAGTTTTTAGCAAAAATTGCATGCTTAATTTACCTACAGAAAAGACCTTCGACCCTGCCAACTGGAACGAACTTCGCGCTTTGGGCCACCAAATGCTCGACGATATGTTCGACTTATTGCAGAACATCAGCGAGCAACCACCCTGGCAAAAACCCTCCGACGAAACCCAGCAACACTTTCAAGGGCCGCTCCCCCAACTGGGACAACCTGTAGAGGAGGTTTACGCCGAGTTCCGGCAACACATTCTCCCCTACTACAAAGGCAACATTCATCCGCGCTTTTTTTCGTGGGTGCAAACCACCGGCACCCCTCTCGGTATGCTGGCCGACATGCTGGCGTCGGGCCTCACGCCCAACGTGACCATTGGCGACCATGCCGCCATGTACGTCGACGCACAGGTGGTAAATTGGTGTAAGACGTTGCTGAATTTTCCGGCTGATGGCAGCGGTATTCTGGTTAGCGGTGGGTCGATGGCTAATTTGACGGGCTTACTCGTGGCTCGTCATGCCGCCGACCGGGGGGGGATTCGGCAACAGGGGGTGCGCGTTACGAACGGTCCCTTGGTGTTATATACCTCGGCGGAGTCGCATAGTTGCATCCAAAAAGCTGCTGAAGTGATGGGTCTGGGCACCGATGCCGTACGCAAGGTTCCGGTTATGCCCGACTTTCGGATGGATCTCGACGCTCTCAACACTCTTCTCACCACCGACCGGGCGGCTGGCCTGCAACCATTCTGCGTGGTCGGTACGGCGGGTACTGTCAACACGGGGGCCATTGACCCGCTCGATGACCTCGCCGATCTCTGTCAGCAACAGGGTCTTTGGCTCCACATCGACGGGGCGTTTGGGGCACTGGCCAAACTTGTGCCCCAGTACCAAACTCAACTGGCGGCCATCGAACGCGCCGATAGTGTGGCCTTCGATCTGCACAAGTGGCTGTCGATGCCCTACGAGGTGGGTTGTACGCTTGTGCGCGACGCGGCCCTGCACCGCGAGACCTTCGCCCTGATGCCCAACTATTTACTCAGTCATGAACGAGGTTTAGCTGCTGGCCCCGATTCCATCAGCAACTACGGGATCGAGTTATCGCGGGGATTCAAGGCGTTGAAAGTCTGGATGAGTTTGAAAACGTTCGGGGCGGAGTATCTGGCCGATGTGATTGCCCAAAATATTGCCCAGATGCGGTATTTAGGGGAACGCGTCGAGGCCGAACCGCTACTGGAGTTGATGGCCCCGGTTACAATGAACATCGTTTGTTTCCGGTTCAACCCGCAAACGGGCCTGACCATCGAGCAACTAAACGCGCTCAACAAAGAGATTCTGATGCAACTCCATGAGCAGGCCATTGCCCTACCCTCCTCGACCATCCTGAACGGGCAATACGCCATCCGGGCCGCCAACGTTAATCACCGCACAACGTTGGCAGATTTGGACGCGCTGGTTGCGGGGGTTGTGGCGATTGGGCGGGAGTTCTGACAACCAGAACAAAATTTTGCCTCTTTTATCCGAAAACAGAGGTATTTTGCGGCCAAAAAACAGTTCAGATGAAAAAAGTTATCCTGCTTACGGCTGTACTAGTGTCAGCCATGCTCCCCACGGTGGCGCAAGTTCGCACACCGGCTCCCAGTCCAACGGCAAAACTCGAACAAGCCGTTGGCTTATCGACGATCACCGTTGAGTATAGCCGTCCGAGTGCCAAAGGCCGCAAGGTCTATGGCGAATTGGTGCCTTTTGGTTCAATTTCCCGGACGGGTGCCAATCAGGGCGTGAAAATTACATTCAGCGATGACGTAAAGATTGGCGGTAAAGACCTCAAAAAAGGAGCCTACAAAATCCTGACTGTGGCGGGTGAAAATGAGTGGAAAATCGTTTTCCACCCGAACTTGGGCATGACGTCACCAGGTCCAGACTACAAAGAAGCCGACGAAGCCCTCCGCATCTCGGCAACGCCAACCAAAACAGCCAACCGGACGGAAACCTTTACGACTGAATTTGACCAGATTAAAGATGGTTCGGCTGAACTGTATTTTGCCTGGGAAAACACCCGCGTTGGCTTCACCATCGACGTGCAGACCGACCCCAAAGTAGAAGCCAGCATCAAGCAGGTGCTGAGCGGTCCCTCGGCAGGTGATTATCTGTCGGCTGCCAGCTATTATGCCAATAGCGGCAAAGACATGAACAAGGCTATGGAGTGGGGTAAAAAAGCCGTCGATATGGGCGCGAATATGTTTTGGCAACTGCGCCAATACAGCCTGATTCTGGCCAAAGCCGGGAAATACAAAGAAGCTGTCGAGGTGGCTAACCAATCGTTGACAAAGGCAACTGAGGCCAAAAACAACGATTACATCAAGATGAACAAGGATTCGATTGCCGAGTGGAGTAAGAAGTAAACGGTAGTCTGATACAAACGAATCGGGGTCTATTGCTAAACAGACGGTTTGGCAATAGACCCCGATTTATTTGTTATGGCATCACTGCCCCGAATACAACTGATTAAATAGCAACTTAAACGTGTTGTGCGATTGCGCCCGGAACGTGATCTCCGGCCCGAACGACACTAGTTTACCGTTCCCCACTTTTGCCTGAAAAGCCGTTACGCCATCCTGCAAATAGGCTTGTCCCCAGGCCCATCCGCTCCGCAGGGGCTTGTTGGTACTGAACCAGGCCAACGGCGTCAACGTGCCTTTAGCAACGGCGTCGGGGGCCAGTTTGAACACTGGGCTTGAGTCGAAATACACGTCGGATTGGGCCGTCATGCCCCAAGTGGCGTGTTGGGTAGAGTCGAGCGTGACGCGCAGGATGCTGCCCGGCACGTAATATTTCTCGGCGGGTAGCGGGCGTTCGGTGCCTGTTGGCGTCATTTCGGTGAGGGCATTGCGCACGGGCAAACCCAGATGATAGGCCAGATTGGCACTGCTGCCAATAGTTACGACGGTGCCACCCGCTTCCATAAACTGACGGAGTTGCGGCACCGACTTGTCGGCGGTAATTCGACCCACCATCGGACGCATCTCGGCGGGTAGTTCCTCGGCTTTGGGTTCGCGCGACACGTAGCCCGGATACGACTCACCCGCTCCAGAATTACCCACAGGTGGAATGGCCCGCGTAACGAACAGAATCACGTCGTACTTCTTACGCAAATCACCCGCATTGATATCATTGGCATAAATAACCTGGTACGGAAAACGATAGTTCTCGGCCAGGAACCGCATCCATCCCGATGGCATTGATCCACCGTAGGTATCCCAGAGGGCAATACGAGCGGGTTTTACTTTCACCGTATTGGCAGGCCGTTTGGCTACACCAGCAACTACTACGCCGTGCTGTTCAACAGCCTTGTCGATCAACGCAGCCGCTTTGGCACTCGCAGGCACGTAAAACGCTCCAGCCTCAACGGTGGGCTGTCCCGGTGCGCCAGCCGGTAACCGAAACACCTCGACACCCGCATTGAGCAGGTCATTTACGGCAATAAACGAATTATTGGCGCGGGCACTGAGGGTGTATCCATTAGCCGCATAGGTCCGGTCTAACTTGCCGCGAGGAGTTTGTACTTCACCATAGGGGATGGTCTGGAATGGCCCCGTGAAATCGTTCATCAGGCGGTCGAACTGCACGCCCATCTGGTACGCCAATGTCCAACCGGCTGCGTCGTAGGGGCGCGTGGGGGCAGCACCCGGATACAGAAAATCATTAGGGTGATCCTGCGGCTCCATCATGTCGATCAGGTGGGGCCGGAACGCCTGATTCGTTTTGAGCACAAATGACCCCGCCGGGTAACTTTTGCCGTTCACGCTGAACTGAGCCGTAGCCCGCTCCACCCGGATACCGGTTTTGAGGAGCGCGTTGATAAACTTGGTAGCCGTGGCAAAATCGGCCTGATCGGCTGGGATGATGTAGCCACGCGCGTCGCGCAGAGTGGTGTCGTTCATCACCGCCGTGTAGTACTTAATGGGCATCCCCTCGCCCCGGCCACCGCCTTCGTTGGCAATCCCACTACCCAAACTCGATGACTCCGTTTTTGACGGTAAAAGACCTATAACGGCCCCGCCCATTGTTCCCGAAACCACACTCGAAGCTATTGGATTGGCTGCGACGACACTGGCTGCGCCACCGGTTGCAGGAGCTTTCTTCTGATCGGCCTGATGAGCCGCCGTAATGGCTTCCGTGCGCTTGGGCGAGAGCGTCCAATAGTTACGGCTACCGCGCTCAATGGAATTCTTGCCCATCTTGTAAATGTTGAACAGCAGATGGTCGCGGTTCCGGGCGGCATAGTCCAGCACGGCATAGTTGAGCGACAGCGAGTAATCAATCGACTGCTTAAACCGCCATTTTTGGGGTGTAATGGGGTACGGCGTGTTACCATTCGGAACGAGCCGGTTCGGAATCACGGGGATGTCTTCGGGCGTGGGGCCACCCACAATCTCGGTCAACAGACCAATCATGTTATGGAAGTGGGTCGTGGTGCGCAGGCCCCCGTTGTACCAGGTCGAAAATACAGAACCGCCCAACCGAGTGAATCCCGGCTTGTTTTCGGCGTTCAGACGATTAATCATGGCCGCGCCAACCGCGTCGATACCCGTAATCATGAGTGGATCGAAGACATAGTTGAACGGGTCGCGGTAGGGCGGACCAGCCAGAATCGACCCCGCAGGGCCACGCTGATGGTGGTTGTACATGATTTGCGGAATCCAATCGACGAACAGCAACCGGGCCATGTTCTGCGACTCTTTCAGGTTGAGCATGAAAAAGTCGCGGTTGTTGTCGTGCCCGGCGTACTTTTCGTACAGCTTGGGCAGGTGTTCCATCGTCCGTTTTTCGGGCGTGGCGTTGCGCATGTACCAGTTGCTCACGAGTTCCTGCCCATCGGGGTTGGCATGAACGAGCAGCACCACCACGTTGTCGAGAATTCGGCGGGTTTCGGGATCGTTGCGACTCGTGAGTTGCCACACCGTTTCGATCAGTTGCATGGTTCCGACGGTCTCGGTCGAGTGCAGCCCCCCATCGATCCAGACAATGGCCTTGCCTTCTTCAGCGAGGGCGCGGGCCTGCTCGTCGGTCAGTCCCTCGGCGCGGGCCATCCGGCGCGAAATGTCCTGAAAACGGTCCAGCTTTTTGAGGTTTTCGGGCGACGATACAATGAGCATGAGTTGATCGCGGCCCTCTTCAGTTTTGCCGATGCTGACCAGCTTAGAGCGGTCCGAGGCAGCGGCCACTTTCTTGAAATAAGCCTCCGTTTGGGTATAGGTGGCCAGTTGATAGTCGTCGCCAATGGCAAAACCAAAGTGTTCTTTGGGCGACGGAATCGACTGCGCAACGGTGATGCCAGTCGTAACACAAAGCAAAATCAGCAGGGTAAGTAAAGGGGTTCGTTTCATGTAAAAGCGTAGCAGTTTAAAGCAGGGCTTGCTGTTTCGAGAGAAGCAAGCCTACGTTCTGTAAAGCCAAAGCAGGCTTGTAAATATCGGTTTTTACGCGTAAAATTGGTCATTGATCCTCAAAGACATCGTTATGACAGCCGTTGCCGAGAAAAAGACCCGCCGAATTTCCAGTCGAACCATTCCCCAAGCCCTCATTTACGAGATGTGGGATGGCAAGCCCGTGTATTACAAAGGCTACCGGGATGTATTGACTGGAAAGAAAACCGTTGAAGAAATTATGTCCTGTTCCGACCTGCAAGGGGTGCTGGTTGCCCTACTCACTGGCCATCTATTTGGTATTATTAATCGCAAAAAATACTTGTTGGCAACAAACGAAGTTGGCCTTCATCTGGCTCTAAATGAAAATTTGGGGAATGATCTGATCATCTACGAGAAGGCAAACTTGGGTAAACTCAAGGGCAAGTATTTTGATATTCCGCCCAGGATCGTCATTGAAGTAGACATCAAAGCCGATACGTCGGAGTTTGAGAATGGGGCTGATGGCTATGTGATGCAGAAAATGCAAAAGATGCTCGACTTTGGCGTTGAGAAGGTCTTTTGGATCATCACCGGTATGCAACGAGTCTACGTCATCGACCGCAATGATCCTACCTGGCACATTGTCCATTGGTCAGAAACGATCACGATTATGGACGATTGTACGCTCAATATCAAGCAATTGCTCGACGACGAGGAGATTGCCTATTAGTCCCTACAGCAACGAACGTAGCACCTCTACCGCCCGCTCCAGTTCCTCTTCTGTACTCGACGCGAACCCCAGCCGTGTGCTGTTCAACAGGCTTCCCGGCGGGTTGTGCGTTAGCCCCGGCGATATCGCTAAACCCGCCCGTTCGGCCCGCACCGATAATTCCGCCACGTCAATCGACCGGTCGAAGGTAGCCCAAACGGCCATGCCCCCGTCGGGTTTCTGGAACTGCACAGCGTCGGGCAACTCACTCGCTAGCAACGCGCACAGGTGGTCGCGCCGGGCGTGGTAGGCCCGCAACGACTTTCGGAAATGCCGCTTCATCTCGCCCGTGTGAAACAACTGCCCAATGGCGTATTCGAGAACGGCGTCGCCCTGCCGGTCGATGATGCGCCTGAACCGGGCCAACTCGTCAATCAGCTCCGTCGGGGCCACCACGTAGCCCACCCGAAACGCCGGGGCCACCGACTTGGTGAGCGAGCCTACATACACGACCATACCACGCCGGTCGGCACTCGCCAAGGGCAAAATGGGTCGGCCCAAATAGTGGTAATCGTAGTCGTAATCGTCTTCCAGAACCGCAAATCCGTACTGCTCGGCCAGTTGCAGCAACCGCACACGTCGGTCGGCGCGGAGCGTGACGGTAGTGGGGTAATGGTGATGGGGCGTCACGTAGACCATCCGAACGGGTTGGTTATCCTGTTGCTGTTGTTCGCAGAGTTGGCCAAGAGCATCAACGTCCAGCCCGTGCGCATCGACTGGCACCGTTCGCAAGGTGGCCCCGGCCCGGCGCAGGTTCATGGTTGCACCGGCCCAGGTGGTCTCGCCCGTAACGACCACCTCACCGGCGGTCCCGCGTCCGGGGCGCAGCACGACCTGGCAGGTCAGAAACAGGCCCATAATGCTGCCCCGCGTGATAAGTACATTATCGGGCGTGGTGCGCAGGCCACGTGTTTCGTTCAGGTGGCGCGACAGTTCCTCGCGCAGCAACGGGTGGCCTTTGGTGTCGCCGTAACCCACGTGCGCCTGCACACTCCCCCACCGAAAATACGACCGATATGCCCGCCCCAGTTCATCAAGCGGGGCCAGTCGGGCGTCGGGCAGACCATCATCCAATCGCAACCCCGACGGGCTTGCCATCACCGCTCGTACCAGTTCGGGCGAGCGAATAAAGGAGAAACCCGTTTGCCGATTGTCATGCGTATGATTGGTTTCACCGGCACTTATTGACTGCGGTTTCATATCGGGCAGGTGTGTGGCTACGTAGGTGCCGCTCCCCGCCCGGCTTTCGAGCCATCCCTGCGCCAGGAGATCGTCGTAGGCGGCTACCACCGTTTGGCGATGCAGGTTGAGCAGGTCGGCGAGTTGCCGGGTTCCGGGCAGTCGTTGTCCGGCAGTCAGCGTCCCCACCCGAATCAGTTGACCGAGTTGCTCGCTCAATTGAGCAAAAATAGGTTGAGGCAACGTTTTGTCGAGATGGAGCAAGGTTTTGAAGGGCAACATAACCGGACCGTTTGTTTTCTAAGAACCGGAGCGGTTCAATAGTCCGGCAAGTTCGTACGTTTGTTTGAATACTGCTATACACATGAAACTAATTGAATTAACCAGTAACGATCACGACCGCTACAAAGCGTTCTTTATGAATGGCTTGCATACTCATCGAGACTGCTTCCGAATCAGCCCCGACGATGAACAAACCGAACCGTTTCCGACCAAAGGCACTGCTGACAGTTTTACACTCGGCCTGCTGACCGATGCAGGCGAATTGGCTGGTGTTGTAAGTTTTAGCCGCGAAGGGCAAACCCGGCAGAAGCTTCGCCACAAGGGGCTGCTGTTCCGAATGTATGTAGCGGCCTCCTTTGCTGGGCAGGGGCTAGGCCAACAACTTCTGGAAGAAACCATTCGGCGAGTACAAACCCAAACCGACATCGAGCAGATCGTACTGACAGTGGTATCGACCAATCATTCGGCCAAGCGGCTTTACGAAAAAATGGGGTTCCGGTCGTTTTCCCTCGAACCTAACGCTATTAAGGACGGCGACACCTATCACGACGAAGAACAAATGGTATTATTTCTGAACCTATAAACTCGATCCCGTATGCTTCCACTATCCGATCTCCTGTTGTTTGCTTTGGCCGCGCTAGGCCTTGTGCTGAGTCCCGGCCCCAACATGATTTACCTGATCTCACGCTCCATTACACAGGGTCGACGAGCGGGCATTTTGTCGCTGTCGGGCGTGATTCTGGGGTTCCTGGTGCATATTTTTCTGGTGTCGTTTGGTCTGACTGCCGTGTTTCTGGCCATTCCACTGGCCTACGAAGCCCTGCGTTGGCTAGGTGTGCTTTACCTGCTTTATCTGGCCTGGGAGAGCGTGAAACCCGGCAGCATTTCGCCCTTCGAGACAACGCAGCTCCCCCACGACTCCGACGCCAAGCTCATTCGGATGGGGTTCCTGACGAGTGCGCTCAATCCAAAAATTGCCGTTTTTTACCTGTCTTTTTTTCCACAGTTCACCCGCCCGGAGTTGGGTTCATTGCTCGTACAAAACCTGCAACTCGGCACCACGCAGGTGCTGGTTAGTGCCACCGTTAATTGCCTTATTGTATTCTCGGCAGCGCGCGTAGCGCGCTGGTTTGCGGCTCGCCCTACCTTCATCAAAGCGCAAAAGTGGGTTATGGCAGGCATTTTGACTGGACTGGCCGTCAGGATGGCGTTGGACAAGAAGTAATGCCGGAAAATTTCCGGCACAACATGCCCGCGCTCTTAATTTTTCCTAAAACAAGAGCCACACGGTAGACCACCCTGTTACGTTAGAGGGAAAAGCGTATTTTTGTCAAAGTATGGCGCGTAGAACAAAAAAAGTAGGTCGATACCCCGGCGGGCTGATCCTATTCAGCATGACGGTGGCCTTGTTTCTGATTGGTTTTTGTGGACTGTTGGCTCTCCAATCAAAGCGGCTGGTGACCTATATCCGTGAGAACTACGAGGTGCGGGTCTTCCTGGATCGTGACCTCGACTCAACAAAGGTGGAGCCAGTGTACAAAAAGATTGCGGCTCGCCCGTATGTGTTGACCGCCGAAGGAAAACCACAGGTGAACTTTATTAGTCGCGATGCGGCAGCCCGCGAGTTTATTGCCGAAACCAAAGAAGATTTTAAAGCCTTTTTGGAGGACAACCCGCTGCACGACAGCTACCGCGTTCGCCTGAACGAAGACTATTTTGAGGAGACTAAACTACAAGCCGTAAAACAGGATTTGGAGGAAATCGACGGCGTACAGGAGGCCGTTTATCAGGAGAATCTGGTCGACACCATCAACCGCAACATCAACAAGATTTATCTTGTGATGTCGGCATTTGCGGCAGTGCTGTTGCTGATTATCGTTTTATTGATGAACAACACGATTCGGCTCGCGTTGTATTCGCAGCGGATGCTCATTCGGAGTATGCAGCTTGTGGGGGCCACCAATGGGTTCATTACACGCCCCTTTTTGCTGCGTGGCCTCGGGCAGGGATTACTGGCCGGGCTGGTTGCTTCGGGTTTGTTGGTCGCCCTCCAACAGGCAGCTGTGTACAACATCCCCGAACTGGCTGTATTGCAGGAGCCAATCAAGATGGCGATGGTGCTGGGCGGATTGGTCTTGTTGGGTATGCTGATTGGCCTGTTGAGCACCTATCAGGCCGTGAATCGCTACCTCGGTGTATCGTTAGATGAGTTGTATTAATTGGTCTCAATGCTTCGCTGTTTCAAGTTTCAATGCCTTCGGCGTTTCAAGTTTTCAGTAAAAACGCGCAGCAATGAAACTTGAAACGCGCATCGGCCATTGAAACCTGAAACAGCGAAGCAATGAAACGGCCCTCGGCCATTGAAACGCGAAGCATTGAAACATAAAACGCCTTTAGGCACTAGTTTATGGCAAAAGATAAGACCTTAATGACCCCGGTGCCCAACCGCGCCGACAAAGCAGCGAACCGGGCGTCGGTAATGAATGGTGTTTCCGTGGCTGAAGCACCCGTTACAGAACGCGTAACACCCGTGTCGAACGCGACAGCGACGAAAGCCGCTATCGACGCGATGCCTTTTGGAGCCGAAAACTATCGACTCATGATTATTGGCGTAGCCGTAATCCTAACGGGCTTTTTTATTATGACTCTCGACAAAGAAGAGTTTGGTTTTGGGTTTTTGGGCCTGACGCTTGGCCCGTTGGTAGTTCTAAGCGGGTTTATTCTGGAGTTTTTTGCGATTCTGAAAAAGCCGAAGCAGTAACTGACCAGGAAACTGGCGTTTTTAAGTTGATACCCTGCCGTTTCCTATGCGAATACTTCTCCTGTTGCTTTTTCCTGCGTTCCTGTTTGCTCAGACCCCTTATAAGGTCCAATACACAACCGAAAAGATTAAACCCGACGGCGTTCTCGACGAGGCCGTGTGGCAGTCTGCCGCCCCTATGGGCGATTTCTACCAGTGGTTTCCGACCGATACACTCAAGGCCCGCTACCAAACCGTTGTTAAACTCGCTTACGACGACAAGAATATCTACGTATCGGCCAAGTGTTTTGTACCAGCCAGCAACTTCGTTATTCTCTCCTACCGTCGCGATTTCCGGGCGGGTGGCAACGACAACGTCAGCTTTGTTTTCGATACGTTCAACGACCAAACCAACGGGTTTTTGTTTGGCCTGAATCCGCTCGGTGTGCAACGCGAAGCCCTGCTGTTCAACGGGGCGGTCGACAATGCCTTTTTCAGTGAATTCTGGGACAACAAATGGACGGGCGACGCCCACATTGGGGATGGTTATTGGACCGCCGAGGCCGTTATTCCCCTAACGACGCTACGGTTTAAGGAAGGCTCTCAAAATTGGCGATTCAAATCGTATCGGTTTGATACACAAGCCAATGAAAACTCAACACTGGTTCGCATTCCGCAAAATCAGTTGATCATGAACCTGGGCTACACGGTCCCGATTGAGTTTGAGCGGCCACTCCGCAAACCCGGTGCCAACATCTCGCTGATCCCGTACATGGCCGCCGGAGCCTCACGAGATTTCATTAATCCAAAAAATCCCAATAATGGAAGCCGCTTCACGGTCGGGGGCGATGCCAAAATTGCCATCACGCCAGGCCTGAATCTGGACCTAACGGTTAACCCCGATTTCTCGAACGTCGAGGCCGACCGGCAGATCATTAACCTAACCCGGTTCGATGTCAACTTTCCCGAACAGCGGCAATTTTTTCTGGAAAACTCCGATCTGTTTTCGGGGTACGGCAGCTACCTCATCAACCCGTTTCTAGGTCCGCAGGGAAGCTTGGGGGCCGTTGGGAATCAGATCCTCAGCCCTTTTTTCTCGCGGCAAATCGGCATTGCCAAAGACTCCGTAACGGGCGTAGGCGTGCAGAACCGTATCCTCTACGGGGCACGTTTGAGCGGCAAGCTCGACGACAACTGGCGCATCGGTCTTCTAAATGCCCAAACCGCCGACGACCCCTTCAAGGGAATCTCCGGGGCCAATTTTACGGTGGCCTCCATTCAGCGAAAGGTGTTTAGCCGCTCTAATATCTCGGCTTTGTTTGTCAACAAACAGACCCTTAATCCAGAAATGTCGTCCCGCCTAACCCGCTTCAACCGCGTAGCTGGTCTGGAATACAATTTCACTTCGGCAGACAGCCGGTGGCAAGGGAAACTGTATCATCATCAGTCATTCAGCGAGAACCAGCGGAAGAATGCGTTTGCCAATGGGTTCTCCATCATGTACAGTGTCTTGAAACATACGTTCCGCTGGGCGCACGACTGGGTTGGCGAGGGCTACGACTCCGAAGTAGGGTTTGTGCCACGTCGCAACTTCCTGCGCATCAACCCCACCCTCGGCTGGTCGTTTTATCCACGCACCAAACGCGTCAATCGGTACAGCGTGGGCGTGGCGATGGAGCAGTATCAGATGCCATCTGTCGGCATAACCGACCGCACCGTGGGGCCGTTTGTTTCGGTATCGTTTCAGAACTCGGCCCGCATCCTGGTGTCGGCCAACCAGAACTATACCTACCTGTTTTCGGATTTCGATGCCCTGCGGAGCAACAACCGGCTCCCTTCGCTCAAAAAAGGACAAGGGTTTACATACTACAATCTCTCAGCCAACTACACATCTGATCAGCGCAAAAAACTCTGGCTCTTTGCTCAACCGCTCATCGGAGGTTACTATGATGGCAGTATTGCGAGCTTCTCCGGTTCGGTCAACTATCGCTACCAGCCGTACATTGCGCTGGCTATGAACCTGACGTACAATCACATACGCTTACCTATTGCCACGAATAATGTTTTCCTGATTGGGCCCCGCTTAGACTGGACGTTTTCAAAATCGGTGTTCTGGACTACGTTTTTGCAATACAACAGTCAGTTCGAGAACATGAATATCAATACCCGCCTGCAATGGCGATTCGCGCCCGTCTCCGACTTTTTCCTGGTCTATACCGACAACTACAACACCCTGACGGGCGGCTCGCGCAACCGTTCGATTCAGGCCAAGCTGACCTACTGGTTCAATTTATAGACGCCCTTCGACTACCTTTGCGGCATGGACTTATTACATGCCATCATTCTGGCCATCATTGAGGGGTTGACCGAATTTCTGCCGGTGTCGTCGACCGGCCACATGATTATCTACTCGTCGTTGGCCGGGATCGCGGGCGACGAATTCACCAAGCTCTACACGGTCAACGTTCAGTTTGGCTGTATTCTGTCGGTGCTGGTGCTGTACAGTCGTCGGTTTTTGCAAACGACCGATTTCTACGCCAAACTTTTTGTGGCCTTTCTGCCCGCAGCCATCATCGGTTTCCTGCTCAACGACTTCATCGACTCGTTACTGGAGAACGTGACCGTCGTGGCGATTTCGCTCGTGGTTGGGGGTGTTGTTCTGGTGTTTATCGACCGCATCATGCGCGACGTCCCCCGCGATTATGATGTTACCTTCCCCGAAGCCCTCAAGATTGGCTTTTTCCAGTGCATCGCCATGATTCCGGGCGTGTCGCGCTCTGCGGCAACCATCATTGGCGGCATGTTTCAGGGTCTCACCCGCACCCAAGCGGCTGAATTTTCCTTCTTTTTGGCCGTCCCAACGATGGCGGCAGCTTCGGGCTACAAACTCCTGAAGACCTACAAAATGCTCCAACCCGCCGATTACCAGACATTACTCATCGGCAATGCCATTGCATTCGTGGTTGGTCTGCTGGCGATTCGGGCCTTTGTGGGTTTCCTGACCCGCTACGGCTTCAAATACTTTGGCTATTATCGCATCGCCCTGGGGCTGCTTATTCTGGGTTTGTTAGCGGCTGGGGTTAAACTGGATGTTGTGTAACTAGTTTCATTAGCTACGCCGTTTCAATGCTTCGCGTTTCTGTGGTTTCATTGCCTTCGGCGTTTCAACGTTGCGCTGTTAAAACGCCGAAAGCAATGAAACCACAGAAACGCGAAGCATTGAAACAACCGAAACCATTCATATTATGCCTACCGTGCATCGTTTTGAAGAGTTGATTTGCTGGCAGAAAGCTCGACTGTTAGATAATAAGATTTACAAATTCTCCTGCAAGCCAATTTTTAAACAAGATTTTAGCCTTACTGATCAAATTCGTCGTGCAAGTGGCTCGGTGATGGACAACATTGCTGAGGATTTTGAGCGCGACGGGAAGCGGGAGTTCATCAATTTCTTGAGTATTGCGAAAGGGTCTGTTGGAGAGGTTCGCTCACAATGCTACCGAGCAAACGACCGAGATTATATAAGTGAGAATGAGTTCCGCGAAATCTACACGTTAAGTTTGGATGTTGCTCGACGCATTGGCAACTTAATGACGTATCTGCGAACTTCTGACCTTAAGGGCGTTAAATACAAACTGGCGGAAACAGAACCTGAATACAAAACAAGCCGGTCTGAAAAGTCATTTGCTGACATTCCCGAAGAACATGTCGGTTTGTTCATCAACGAGCATTACCCCATCAACGCCGAGGGTACGGAAACAATAGAAACGGCGTTAGCCAATGAAACAACAGAAACGGCGTAGCAATGAAACCTGAAACGGCGCAGCCAACACCCTCCGACCCCGCGCTCCTGATCCTGATCGACAAGCCCCTCGAGTGGACGTCGTTCGATGTAGTGAACAAGATTCGCCGGGCCTGCAAATTCAAGAAAATTGGCCATGCCGGAACACTCGACCCGCTCGCAACGGGTTTGCTTATTTTGTGTTCGGGCAAGAAAACCAAAGAAATCGACCAATATCAGGCACAGGAAAAAGAGTACACCGGCACCCTCGTGCTGGGCCGTACCACCCCCTCCGTCGATCTGGAAACCGAGTTCGACGCCGAGTTCGATACCGCTGGCATTACGCCTGAACAGGTGCAGGAAGTCGTAAAGCAACTCACGGGCGAGATCCAACAGATCCCCCCGATTTACTCAGCCGTGCGCGTAAACGGGGAGCGGTTGTACGAGAAAGCTCGTCGGGGCGAGACCACCGAGATTAAGAGTCGGGTTGTGACAGTTTCTGAGTTTGAACTTGACACAAGTCGCGTAGGCACCGAACCATTCCCCGAAATCTCGTTCCGTATTGTGTGTTCAAAAGGCACGTATATTCGCAGCCTCGTGCGCGATTTGGGCCTGTTGCTGAACAATGGGGCTTACATGAGCAGCCTCCGCCGAACCCGCATCGGCCAGTATCGTATTGACGAGGCCTATACCGTCGAGGGGTTTATTAATCGTTTCCAGGAGGTGGCCTCTCATTTTAAGGGCTGACAGCTTTTCACCGGACCAACCAGTATGATCGTACACCACGGTATCGATACTCTAACGCCCCTGCCACGTGCCGTTGTCACGAGCGGCACGTTCGATGGCGTTCATCGCGGACATCAGAAAATTCTGGCCCGCCTGACCGAGGTTGCCCGCTCGAACAACGGCCAATCGGTGGTACTTACGTACTGGCCGCACCCCCGCACCGTGGTTTCGAACGACAGCCAAAACCTGCGCCTACTCTCGACCCTCGACGAGAAAATTGCCCTACTCAGCGAAGCGGGTGTTGATCATTTGGTTGTGATTCCGTTCACGCGCTCGTTCTCACAACTCACTTCCGAGGAGTTTATCAGTTCGATCCTGATCCAGAAAATTGGCACCCAAAAGCTGGTCATCGGATACGATCACCGCTTCGGGCGCGACC
Organism: Cytophagales bacterium; assembly: GCA_004292855.1. GTDB lineage: Bacteria > Bacteroidota > Bacteroidia > Cytophagales > Spirosomataceae > Rudanella. The sequence goes on along the minus strand of RDXN01000040.1, from coordinate 99,720 downwards.
GTGAGGGCGGCTTCGATTACATCAAAGCGCATCAGAGCGAATACGGCTTCGAGGTGGAAGAGATACCCCGACAAGATATTGAGGATGTAGGCGTTAGCTCATCAAAAATCCGCACCGCGCTGGCTGAAGGTAATGTACAGACTGCCAACCGATTTCTGGGTCGCTCGTACAACGTGACGGGCACCATCGTGAAAGGGCGGCAACTGGGCCGAACCATCGGTTTCCCAACTGCTAATTTACAGGTCGATGATCCGGTTAAACTCATTCCGGCTAATGGCGTGTACGCCGTGGACGTGCAGCATCGCACTAAAACGCTCGGCGGCATGACTAACATTGGATTCCGGCCCACCGTAGCGGGCGAGAACCAGACTATTGAAACGTTCATTTTTAATTTCGACGCCGACATCTACGGCGAACACCTTACGCTCCAGTTTCGCGAGTACATTCGCCCAGAGCAAAAGTTTAGTGGATTACCCGCCCTCGTCGAGCAACTCAAGCACGACGAAGAGCGGGCACGGGCGTTGTTATTCTAACCCAATCTGAATTTCGGTCACGCAGTTTTCGGGGTTTTCAAAATCGACCACGGTGTACACCTCCCGTACGCACTTGTCGGGATCGGCTTGGTAACCAGCCTGATAGAAAGTGGCAAACAGGGCATCGTACATCGCCATCATGGCGTCCCACGGCCCCGCATACGTGTACTGCACGCAGGAAAACGCGTCAAACGTCTTCGTTGCAAAGCGGCTTGTTGGATTCTCACTTGTAGCAACGGGCAGAGCAATCTCCAACGTAAACTCATTCGTCTCATCGCTATTGACACCGGTATAAACGTACTGAATTGGCCCTGCCGGAGTCAGACCTAGTCGGGCGGCTTCGTCGTAAAGTTCGCCGGGAACGTGGCTGTACTGACCGATGGCTTGTAGTGTAGTAGTCGTGCTGAACGTGAGAGCCGTAAAGGGCACCGTTTGGATGGCCGACAAGGCCTGAGTCGGTATACTCAGTTGGGTTGTCATGGTTGTTCTGTGTTTTGGTGAATGACCATGACAAAGGTCGGCGGGCATACCGACAGCCCTATGTCAGCAGCGATTCGGCGGGTTGTAAATAATGGCTTTGTAATTCTTCGACGTAGGTGCGCATGGCAAAGCGCAGAGGTTCGGGGCTTTCAATCGTAATGCCGTTGCCGTACATGAGCAACCATCGGCCAAGCCCTTCCATATACTGAGTGATGAAGCGCATTCGAACGTGTTCACCCACTAGCTCCTCACTCACATACCCAAACGAATACCGTTGTTGCTGACTCATTTGGGCTAGTTTTCTGTCGAACAAAACAACAACCTCTTGAAGATCGGACTGCCGCTCGCGGAGTTGTTGCAAATACGCCTGCAACGAGAGTCGATCCTGCCGGGAGAACGTTCGTCCGGTTTCGGCCACTTGCGCCATCCGGTCCGTGCGGAAATCGCGGTAGTCCTGTCGTAATCGACACCAGGCAATAAGGTGCCAGTTTCCACCATAATACACCAATCCAACGGGTTCTACTTCTCGTTCAACCGTCTCGTCGTTGTAGCCCGCCCGGTAACCCATATACAAGACCCGTTGCTGCACCAATGCTCCCTGAATGGTGTTCAAGACGGGGTTTGCAAAGTCCGACACTTGTCGGTAACCACTGACCGCAATCTGTGCTTCCAGATCGGCCAAATGCTCCTTATCGGCCCGTTTCAGCACCGACCGAATCTTGAACAGGGCCGATGCAAACGGCTCCCGCAACGACTGATCGGCCATCTTCTCGATGAGCTTGGCCCCAAACAGTAACGCGCTCGCTTCGGCATTGCTCAACATGACGGGCGGCAGATGGTAATCTTCCAGAAAATAACCAATGCCCGCTTCAGCCCCAATCGGAACGCCCGCTTCTTCGAGTGCCCGCACGTCGCGGTACACCGTTCGGAGGCTAATCTCGAATCGGTCGGCCAACTCCTGTGCCTTCACTACCCGCTTGGTTTGCAGGTGAATGAGTATAGCCGTGAGTCGGTCGATTCGGTTCATGGGCGTGAAACAGAATATTTTTAGAAGGCTGCTTTTTTAGGCTTCGTCACCATAAATTCTTTGAGGTAGAATGGCTCAAACCCGGCCACATCCTCAAACTGTCCCGCCCGGAATCGCTCCACCGCCAACTGACCAATCGTCCGGGACGAGGGTCGAATCATCTCATCCAGAAACACCGCGTTCGGGTGTTGACCCAAAACCGTCCGGCACTTATCGGCCCCATCGCCAAAAAAGACGAGGGTGTGGTCCCTAAGCCAATCGGCAAACGAGTTTTCGTCAATAATTTCGGCTGCGGTGGGTTTGTGTTCCATACCCTGCGCGTCGTACAGCGCGCAATACACCTCCATCCGCCGAGCGTCGATCATGGGGCAGAATAATAAGGAGGGAGGACGGTCCGGCGATCCGGCAGGGGGCATGGCAAGGAAGGAGCGCACTTGTTCGGCCATCGCCTGGAGAGTGTTTACGGCCAGCAGGGGCTTGTCGAGCGCGAAACATAATCCTTTGGCGGTCGATGTGCCGATGCGCAGGCCCGTGTACGACCCCGGCCCTTTTGCCACCACCACGGCGTCGAGATCGGCCAACTGGAAACCGGCGTACCGGACCACATCGCGCATGAGGGTGGTTAGCATTGCCGACGAGGTTCGCTCCGTAAACAGCTCAAAACAGCCCAGCAACTCGGCCTGTAACGAATCACCGTCGGCCCGGTGCAAAGCAACCGAACAGACGGTGGTCGAGGTATCAATAGAAAGGAGAAGCATTATTTTTTCAAAATTCCCTCGTACTTCTTCATGTCTTTGAACAGGTCGAGGGCGGCTTTCATTTCGGGGTCAGTGCTGAACGAGGCTTCTTTGATGCCCCGTTGCAGGTAGTAATGCCCGGCGATTTCATTTTCGAGCATCCCCTTGAGTTCGTCTTTGAACGTCATCAGGTCAGCGTCTTTGCTGTGACTCACCCGGTTTTTCAGGGCCTTCAACTGATCCTGAATCTGATCGAAGTACTTCTCTTTTTTGGCCGATGCTTCGAGCGTACCCAGGTCCTTTTCAACCTGCGTCGTGTAATCGTACTCCTTATCTTTCAACCACGTGGCAAACTCACTGTACTCAGCGTCGGTCAGTTTGAACTCGCGGGCGGGTTTAACCGTCGAGTGATCGTTCCGGTATTTCACGGCATAATCGAAAATCAATCCTTTGTTGGTCAGACTCAGGGCAATGGGTGTTGGGTTGGGGGCCTCCGTAACAATATCGGGCAAAACGCCCCCACCGTCGTATACCGGACGACCTGCCTTCGTTTTGAACGCCGTACGGAGCGAGTCGGGAATTTTGCCCACGCTACCGTCGGGGTTGCGGTGGCTGTAGTCGATAGCCTGAATACACCGGCCACTCGGAATGTAATATTTGGCCGTGGTGATTTTCATTTTGGTGCCAAACGTCAAATCACGGGTGGTTTGCACAAGGCCCTTGCCGTAGGTCCGTTGCCCAATCAAAACCCCCCGGTCGTAGTCTTGAATCACACCAGCCACAATTTCGGCAGCCGACGCGCTCCGGCTGTTCGCCAGTACAATAATTGGCATTTCGAGATCAAGCGGGGGAGCCAAGGCTGTGTAGGTTTTGTTCCACTCCTGCACCTTGCCCTTCGTCGTTACCACCTCCGAATCTTTCGGGACGAACAGGTTCGAGATGTCGATAGCCATGTTCAGCAGACCGCCGGGGTTCTCGCGCACGTCGAGAATGAGTTTTTTCATACCCTTGCCCTTCAGTTCAACCACCGCCTGCCGCACCTCACGCGAGGCCGTTGCCGTAAAATCTTTCAGGTCCACATAGCCAATCTCGTCCGTGATCATGCCGTAGTACGGCACGTTGGTCATCTTCACCACATCGCGCGTTACAGTCAGGTCTAGAGCATCTTTTTGTCCGTATCGCTTTACAGTGAGCTTTACGGCGGTATTGGTCTGCCCACGCAGGAGCTTACCCGCATCGGCATCCTTCCGGTCCTTCACGTTCACGCCGTCGACTTTCAAAATCTCGTCGCCAATGCGCAGGCCCGACTTTTCGGCGGGGGTTCCCTCATAAATCATCAACACAATGCTCTTCCCCTGCCGCTGCCCCACCAACGCCCCAATACCGTTGTAACGGCCTGTGGTCATGGTCATAAAGTCCTCAATTTCGTCTTCGGCGTAGAAATTGGTATAGGGGTCGAGCGTTTTGAGCATGGCCTCAATGCTCGTCCTGACCATGCGGTTGGGGTTTACTTCATCCACGTAGTACATGTTCAGTTCCTTAAACATGGTCGCGTAGATGTCGAGGTTGCGGGCGATCTCGAAAAACCTGTCGTCTTTCTGAAACGCGGTCATGCCACTGGCCACCACTAAGGCCGAGGTTCCCAGAAGTAGCTTTTTGCGGAAGTTCATCGTATTGTGTTATTTGGGAGGGTCGGCGTGTCCGCTGTCTACTTTCCGTAGGGTGCGCTTCATACCCTTTTCTATCTCTTCAAACGTTGCTTTTGTCTTTGCAATATACAAAAAAGCAATTTCTGTTGGCGGGCTATTTTCATGCCCCAACAACTGTTTGTTAAGCCGGTAGGCCTCGCGGATACGCCGACGAACCAGATTCCGGTCGACGGCTCGTTTGAAAGTCCGCTTCGAGACGTTAATCAGCACTGCCGTCGTGAGTGGCCCCAGGCGTTGACCATCCTCATTAAGGCTGTAGTGGTAGATGACCCGAAACGGAAAAAGGTAGAACGACCGTAAGTCTGTTCTACCTTTTTCAAAAAGCATCCCGATCTTCTTTTTGCCACTAAGGCGTTCCGATTTCGGGAAATTGTGCATGTATGGCTGTAGAGACCGCACCGGCGGACCGGCAAAATTTTGCGGCTCAGACATTACAATTTAAACCGGTCCCCTTTTTTCTCGTCAGACACGGTCAGCTTGTGGCGACCTTTTGCCCGGCGACGGGCTATTACTGCCCGACCGTTTGGGGTGGACATCCGCTCGCGAAAGCCGTGCTTATTCCGACGCTTGCGATTTGAGGGTTGATACGTACGTTTCATTGCTGTATAAATTCAATAGCTAAAAGCCTGTTTCCAAATGAGTCCGCAAAAATACGGACTCTGTTTTGTTCTTGCAAGGAGTCGTCCAAAAATAGTAGCTTTGTAGACGCACAACGATTCGGACAAATTCATGGAAACTATCTTCTTCAATCAATTATCGCTAACGGATGTTGATAAGAAATTTGGCCTTCGCCAAGTGTTTAAGCTACAGGCATTGGCTGATTGGTTGGCCATCGATATGCCTATTGATGAAGCCGACACTCCGTTTCTGCTTAAAATTCAGAACCTACTTCGCCTGAATGTTTTTGGCTGGAATGAGCAAGAATTGTCGCTTCATTTTATTGGTCCGCTGTTTAGTATGGCCGAATTATCGTCGCAAGAGTACAATTTGTTTGCTCAGCGGCAAATCACGGCGCAGGTTGGCGATTATATTTTGACTGGCAAACCCGATGGCATGGTAGCGTCGGGGTATCGGGAGCCAGAAGTTCCTTATTTTGCTTTTCAAGAATATAAGAAAGAGAAAGATCCTAACGGCGATCCCGCAGCACAGGCATTAGGAGCTATGTTGGTCGGACAAAGCCTTAACACGGGCTACGCTCATCCGCTTTACGGTTGTTACGTGGTCGGACAAAATTGGTATTTCATTATACTTGACGGGCGGCAGTATGCGATCAGTCCGGCTTATTCGGCCTTAACCGATGAAGTGTTTACCATTCTACGGGCGTTGAAAGCCCTTAAACCAATTGTTGAAGCCTTATTGCCGACTCCTGTAGAGGCAGTTTAGGGATTCTTTACGGTTTGTCGAAACTAATTGACCTTGCGGCAGGTATTTCAGGTAGACTTTATTGCCCAGCCGTATGCACTATCGCCTGTTTGCCGACCCGCTCCTGCCCCACTACATTGCCATTGAGGCCCGACTGACCGACATCCAAACCCCTACCGTCGAGTTACAGCTACCTGCCTGGCGACCGGGCCGCTATGAGCTACAACACTTCGCCAAAAACATTCAGCGGTTTACGATTACGGATGGAGCCGGTCAACCCCTGCCCTTTCGCAAGATCACCAAAGACCGTTGGCTAGTCGAGACAAACGGGGCATCCGAACTCATTGTCCACTATAACTACTACGCCAATGTGATCAACGCGGGCAGCAGCTACATCAGCAACGACGCTGACGTAAGCCCCTGGCTCTACGTGAATCCGGTGAACCTGTGTCTCTACGCCGAAGGCCGGATTAATGACCCCTGCACCCTCGAACTCGACATTCCCGACACCTGGACCATTGCCTGCGGATTACCCCAAATTGCCCCCCGAACCCTAACCGCAACTGATTTTTACCACCTCGTCGACTCTCCGTTTATCGCGGCTCCCGCACTGCACTGCATTGACTACACCGTGCGCGGAGTGGCCTTTCATGTTTGGGTGGCGGGCCGAATGGCCTTCGACCCGGAGCGCGTCGTGCGCGATTTCAGCCGGTTCACCGAAGCACAGATTGACTTATTTGGCGAGTTCCCCGAAACCGAATACCATTTCCTGACCATTCTGCTATCGACGGCTCATTACCACGGCGTTGAGCACCGAAACAGCACCGTGCTCGTGCTTGGCCCCGCCGACGAGGGCGAGGGTCTCTACACCGACCTGCTGGGCATTGCCTCGCACGAGTTATTTCATGCCTGGAACATTATCCGCATCCGGCCTACGGAGCTATTGCCATACGATTTCACCCGCGAAAATTACTTTACAACCTGCTTTGTGGCCGAGGGAGTCACTACGTACTACGGCGATCAGATTCTGTACCGTTCGGGGGTGTTCAATGAGGGGGCTTATTTGAAGGAGTTGCACGTGACGCTCAAACGTCACTTTGAAAATAATGGGCGGTCGCCCCAGTCGCTTCTGGAGGCCTCGTGGGATTTGTGGCTCGATGGCTACGAGAAAGGCGTTCCCGACCGAAAAGTGTCGGTTTACCACAAAGGAGCTATTGCGGCCATGATCCTGGACCTGCACATCCGGCAGGTCACCAACCATACACGCTCGCTCGACACGGTGATGCGGCTCATGTGGGAGCGATTCGGAAAGCCAGTTATGGGTTACACATTCGCCGACTACCGGGCTGTTACGGAGGAAGTAATTGGTCAATCGCTCGATTGGTATTACGATATTTGTATCATAGGACACGAATCGCTGTTCGACCTGTTGAATTCGTATTTACAGATGCTGAACTTGTGTGTAACAGTTGACGAAACCGGTGGAATAGGCTTAGAATCAGCCTCCAACATTAAACTTCCGTGAATGATCCATTAATTTCATAGGTAAAATAGCTTAAGTTGGTAATTTCGCGCTACGGATACTTAATATCTATAGATTAACAAATTAACATGACCAAATTATACTTTTTCCCGTCTAAAAAATTGGTATTGCGCTCGCATTCCTTTTACATTTACGGGTACAGTCTCAACCAATTAACCCCATAAAAGAGCATGATTAAATCTGTACTGCGAAGCTGCGTTTTGGCAGCTCTCCTGCTTCCTGCCGTAACCTTCGGTCAGAACACGCCCACCGCGTCTGACTACTTCAACGAAGGTGTTCAAAAAAGCAATGCGAAAGACTACACAGGCGCATTGCAAGCGTTCACGACTGCCATTATTCTGAACCCGGACAATGCTCCGAGTTACTACAACCGCGCGCTGGCCAAGATTAGCCTGAACGATATTCAGGGGGCTATTCTGGACCTTGATCAGTCTATTGAACTGAACCCACAAGATGCCAACTCGTTTTTATACCGAGGCATCAACCGTACGAAAATCGACGATTTTCGGGGAGCCGTACAGGATTTTAATCGGGCTATCGAACTGAACCCGAACGACGCTCTGCTTTATTACCACCGTGGTCTGAGTCGTGCTCAGGTCAACTACCTCACAACCGCCCTTTCAGATTTTAACAAGGCAGCCGCACTGGCCCCAAGCGACGTAAATATCCTGGCGGCCCGTGGCAACTGCAAAAACCAAATGGGCGATTTTAAGGGTGCTATGGCCGATTTCAGCCTAGCCCTCGAAAAAGCACCAAACAAAGCACAGGCCCTGGCCGGGCGCGGTTATGCCCGGTTCCGGCTCGACGATCCGAAGGGAGCCCTTGCCGATTTTGGTCGGTCTATCGAAATCACTCCGAACGACCCCGATCTGTTCTACAAGCGTGGTTTAGTTAAAACGCGCATGGCCGATTTTAACGGAGCCTCTACTGATTTCGACAAGACACTGCAACTCGATCCTGCCCACTTTAAGGCGCATTTCAGCCGGGGTTATTGCAAGAGCCGTACGGGTAGCAACAAGCAGGCCATTCAGGACATTGATCGCTCCATCGAGATGGGCAACACAAGCCTGCAAACCAAGGCCTACTACAGCGACTTTATCACGCAAAACCTGATGCCGCTCCTGAGCACTGTACTTCAGGAACGGTACCGAGTTAGCGAACTGAACGACGACCGGTCCGATGCGTTTCTGTTGCGGGGACTACTCAAAAACGCTGGTGGTGAAAGTAAAGCCGCCCTCGCCGACCTCAACCGGGCTATCGAACTAAACCCAACATCGGCAGAGTCGTATTTTATCCGGGGCATTATCCGCTCGTCGCTGGGCGATCAGAAAGGATCAATGATCGACTGCAACAGTGCTGTAAAACTGAATCCTCGGCACTCAGAAGCCTATTATTTGCGGGGTATTGTTCGGTTCGATACAGGCGATGAGCAGGCGGGTTGTCTCGACCTGAGCCGCGCGGGCGAGTTGGGCTATGTGCAGGCCTACAAGATTATTACCGAGCGGTGTAGCCGCATAACGGCGCAGCGTTAAGAATGCGTAATGATTAATGCGTAATGCGTAGCTCTCACGTCAGTCTGCTACGCATTACGCATTAATCATTACGCATTACCAGCGAAGCCACTCCTACCCCAATCACCACACCAACGGCGTCGGCTAGCAAGTCGTACCAATCGAAGGAGCGACCGATGGGCATTACGCCCTGCCAGACCTCGGTAAACAGTCCATAGGCAATTCCTACGCCAAGCACCCAAACAGCAGTCTTTCGTTTGGTTAGCATCCAGAGAACGGCAAAAATCGCAAACATGAGCGCATGTCCCCACTTGTCGTTATTCGACAGGTTGGGCGCATCCTTACCTGGCCATGAACAGGCAACGAACATAGCGACGGTCCAGCCGATAGCCAGCCAGAGAAACAAGGTGCGGTTTAGGCGAATCATCGAAGCCGTTGCGTAGTTAGAAACAGAAAAAAGAAGGTCAGGCTGGCAAAGTAGACCACGTTTCGGGAGTCGATCAGGCCCCGGCCCAGCGCGCGATATTGCTCGTCGAAGGCCAGATACGACATGTAATAGCCGACGCGTCCGAGCGCATCCAAACCGGCAAGGGAGCTTAGCCCGACGTAAAACAAGAGACAAATAAATACGCCCAATACAAACGCCACGACCTGATTATCGTTGAGCGACGAGGCCCACAAACCAATCGCCACAAATGCGCCCCCCAGCAATAACAGACCCACATACGAGCCTAAAACAGCCGCCGAGTCGATATTACCAACCGGACTACCCAATTGGTACAGCGTGATGTAGTAGATCACAGTGGGAAGCAACGTAAGAGCAACCAGTAGCCAGCAAGCCAGAAATTTACCGCCCACAATAGCCCAACGGCTCACGGGCTTGGTCAGGAGCCATTCGAGCGTGCCCATGCGTACTTCGTCGGCAATAGAGCGCATCGTAATGGCGGGCACCAGGAACAACAGAGCATAGGGAGCTAGGTTGAAAAACGCGCTCATGTCGGCGTAGCCGTATTCGAGAAGGCTGGTATCGGGAAACACCCACAACATCAGGCCTGTAGCGGTCAGAAACACCGCCATGATAATATAAGCGATGGGTGAACTAAAAAACTGGTTAACCTCCTTACGAAAAATAGCGATCATCAGGCAAACGGATCTGTTTTTTTACGGCTCATGATACCGCTTACTGGTAACGATAACAGGAAGCCAATAAATATCCAACCCAGAATTCCGCCTATAAATGTACTACCGCTTACACCCTTCTGTTTTTGTGCATCGGCAACAGCATCAAACTGCTCGTTCATTTGCTCCATTTGCTCGTCGGGCAGGTTGTAGCTCTCAAAAAATTCGCGCATTTGTGCGAACTCCTGACTAAACGCGTTGGGGTTCACCAGCGTGTTGTACACCATAGTGTAGGTCGTATTGAGCAAACCGACAATGGCGAACATCAATAAGGCCAGACTTATTCCTTCGCCAAAGGACATGAAGCCGCCGTTTTGTGCCCGGAGTTCGCGCAGGGCCAAAACCAGACCCACTGTTACAATAACGAGGGTCAGAAAAGGAAACTTTAAACTAAAAAACTCCCCCATTGCATAGCGAATAGAGGTCATCAGAATCTTAACCAAAGCGGTTAGTAAGCCCCATTTGAGGGCAATGCGAGCGGGTGATGGTTCCATTAAGGGTTAATTACGCTGTAGTCTTGCTTGCGGAAAATGAGAGAGATTATGAGAGCCGGAAACACCGTCATCAGGCTCTTTTTGAGCAATTCGTCCCAGATCAGGTCGGCGGGGCGAGTGGCCTCGGTTTTGGCCAGTTGCTGATTGAAGGCTTCCTCGTTAAACTGCTTCACAAAAGCCGCTTTGTCGCTTATCTGAAACGCTTTCAGGTCGGCAATGTACTGCGTAAATGTGCTGGGGTCAATCTGCGTAACAAACAACAACAGAAACCAGCCCGTGAGCAGAGCGGCAACCGTATTGATCACGTAGCAGATGGTTAGCCCCTCCCACAGGTGCAACATACCGCCTTTTACGTGCTTTCGGTAATACCAGATCGTGGCAATCATACCGATCAGGTAAAACCCAAAATCGAGTGGCCGCATGGTCCGCACATACAGCACCGACTTAACGCCGAACGCGTAGAGAGACAGGAAGTAAATAATAACCAACATACCAACCGAGGCCCCGGCAATGAGCGGAACCCGGAGCAGCGGATGCGAGAAAAATGAGGTTTGTGATTTCAATGTGTTGGCGAGTAGACAGCCCAGTTATACAGAATACAAATGCCCGGCGCGGAGTGTTCCCAAGACCTTGCCCGTTAAGGTTTGGCCCAAAAACGGCGAGTTTTTCGAGCGTGAAGCCGTCTTGGCAAACGTCCACTCGGCGGCAGGGTCGAACAGGGTTAATGTGGCGGGTTGACCCTCGGCAACGGTCAGAGCGGGCAACCGCAGAATGTGGCGTGGCCGGGTGGTGAGAGCCGAAACAAGTTGCGACAGCGGGAGGCCGGGGTTGTGTGTCGCGGCCACACTGAATGCCGTTTCCAGCCCAATCATGCCAAACTCAGCCTGATCGAACTCGATTTGTTTGCTCTCGTCGTCCTGCGGGCTATGGTCCGACACAATAGCGTCGATAGTGCCATCGGCCAGGCCGGCCCACAACGCAGCTACGTCGGCGCGGGACCGGAACGGCGGGTTTACTTTCAGATTTGTGTCGAACTGCGCCAGGGCTGTATCATCGTAGGCGAGTTGGTGTGCCGCCACGTCGCAGCTAACGGGCATTCCCCGCTCTTTGGCGGCCCGAATCAGTTCGACGGATTTCCCCGACGACAGGCAGGAGAAGTGGAGCAAAGGGAGGGAAGAGCGATCCGACACATACGCCAACAACCGCAAATCACGTTCGATCATGATCTCTTCGGCCATAGCGGGCATCCCTTTTAGGCCCAACAGGGTGCTTTGAACGCCCTCGTGCATTTGTCCGAAGCGGGTAAGGCCAGTTTCTTCGGGGCGGTTCATGAGCAGAGCACCCATTGGCCCCAGATACTGTAGGGTTTTGAGCAGCAGATCAGCCGATTGCAGGGGGTGGTCGCCGTCGGAGAAAGCGATGGCTCCGGCATGATGTAGATCAATCATATCGGCGAAATCTGTGCCTTTTGCCCCTTTCGTGATGGCTGCAATAGGATGTACGGCCACGGGTTGCCCATCGGCCATGCGCTGCACGTAGCCGAGGGTGTCTTTGGAGTCGATAACGGGCTGGGTGTTGGGCAACACGGCCATATCGGTGAAGCCCCCGGCAAGGGCGGCCCGACACGCACTCGTCAGCGTTTCCTTGTGTTCCAGGCCGGGGTCGCCCGCCGACACGCGCAGGTCGAACCAACCCGGCGACACGTGCAGATTATCAAACTCCACAATCTGACACCCATGGGGGGCGTAGATAGCTTCGGCAATTTGGCGGATAAGTCCATTCTCGATCAACACGTCGCGCACCAGCCCGTTCAGGGGCGACTGCGCGTCGATGATATGGGCAGAACGAAGAAGAATATGCATAGTCACAAAAAAGGCCCCAACCGGAGCCTCTAAGAATCGTAAAATGAAAGGCTATTGCCCGATCAACTCGGTGTAGGCCTCCTTGCTCAGCAAGTCGTCGTTCTGAGCAGCATCAGTTGGTTTCACCTTCACAATCCAGCCCCGCTCGTAGGGTTCATTGTTGACTAATTCAGGCGATTTCTCGATCTCGGTGTTCACTTCTAACACCTCCCCGTCAATGGGCATAAACAGATCCGATACCGTTTTGACAGCCTCCACCGAGCCAAATACATCGCCTTTAGCGAGCGTTTGCCCCACGGTATTGATGTCGACATATACTATATCGCCGAGTTCGTGCTGGGCAAAATCGCTGATGCCGATGATTGCCGTGCCGTCGGCTTCCAGTTTAACCCACTCGTGGTCTTGCGTGTATTTGAGTTCCTGCGGGAAGTTCATTGATTGGTCGATGTTTGCCCCACAAAATACGGCACGGCGGGCGGGATTTGCAAACGGAGCAATCGGCATTTGGTATGCTACAAAGTTGGCGTAACTTCGTACAAGCCGTTCAATCTTTACCCAAACACGTCATAACCATTACCCTCATGCACAAACCAGACGTTGATGTAGCCATTATCGGGGCCGGATTTGCCGGACTAGGTGCCGCCATTCGGTTGCTACAAACCGGGCAACATTCGTTTGTGGTCTTTGAGCGTGCCGATGAGGTTGGCGGTACCTGGCGCGAAAACACCTATCCGGGGTGTGCCTGCGATGTGCCCTCACACCTGTACTCGTTTTCGTTTGCACCTAACCCCCATTGGTCGCAGAAGTACTCGCCCCAACCCGAAATTCTGGGCTACCTCAAAAACTGTGTGGAGCGTTACAACCTACGCCCCCATATTCGCTACAACACGGAGATCATTCGCACCGAATTTTTGGAGGATCAGGCCTGCTGGCGAATCACCGACCGGGCGGGCAACGTGCTCACGGCGCGGGTTGTAGTGGGTGCCACTGGTCCCCTGAACCGGCCCAGTGTACCAAAACTGAAGGGTTTTGATGTATTTACGGGCAAAACGTTTCACTCGGCCAACTGGGATCACTCCGTCGATTTGCGGGGCAAGCGGGTAGCCGTGGTTGGTACGGGGGCGAGTGCCATTCAGATTGTGCCGGAGGTGGCCAAACTAGCGAGTCAACTCTATGTATTTCAGCGCACGGCTCCCTACGTGACGCCCCGGATGAATAGCTCTTATTCGTCAACCTGGCAAGGGATATACAAACGATTCCCCGGCTTCCAAAAAGCCCACCGGGAGTTTATTTACGGCGTTAATGAGTTGTTCGGGCTGGCATTCACCGGCAACAACACGCTCAACAAACTAGCCACCTACCAATCGCGCAAACACCTCGAAGCGGCCATCAGCGACCCCGAACTTCGCCAAAAAGCCACGCCCAATTACAAGATCGGCTGCAAGCGGATTCTGGTCTCCGACGACTATTACCCTGCCCTTGCCCGCCCCAACGTCGACCTTGTTACCGACCGCATCACCGAACTCTCGCCCACGGGCATCGTCACCAACGAGGGCACCGAACGGCCCGTCGACGTCATCATTTTCAGCACTGGTTTTGTGGTGGCCGACATCATCTGCGACCTGCAAATAACGGGTCTCAACGGGCACAACCTGTTCGAGCAATGGCTCAAAACCGGGGCCGAAGCCTACAAGGGCATCACCACGGCGGGCTACCCCAACCTGTTGTTTTTGCTTGGGCCAAACACTGGCCTGGGGCATAACTCAGTGGTTCACATGATTGAGTCGCAGGTGAATTACCTGATCGACTACCTGCGTCTTCTCAAGGAATCGGGCGAGGGGGCCTACCTCGATGTGAAGCCCGACGTGCAACAGGCCTACAACGACGACCTACAAAAACGGCTCGTCGGCACGGTTTGGTCGTCGGGGTGTCAGAGTTGGTACATGAACGGGGCCGGGCGTAACACGACCATTTGGCCCGCACTCAACTCAGATTACCGAAAAATAACCCGGCGGGTGGATGCTCAGGATTATATAATTCGGCAGCGGGTGGGCGAGGTTAGCTCTGTGGAATAACTACCGTGGCTGGTTTGCGCCATTTCAGCGTGTTCAACAAATGGCGAATATCGTCTTTAACGTATTGAATCACAGGGGCCAGCGAGTCGTTGGCGATGGCGGTATTGAAGTAGAGCGCACCCCGCAAAAAATGTCGGGTGGTGTCGGTCGTGATAAACTGCACCTGACTTGGCACCTCGCCTTCCAACTCAATCACGTTGGCGTATAGCCCCGACGGGAGTCGTTGCACCTGCTCGCGGATAGCCGTAGCCTTAATCTTGTGTTTACCAGCCAGTTTATACGAGTCCTGCAACATGGCCTTGAGCCGGTTGGGATCATTTAAAATAGGCTTGTAGGTCAGTTGAACGCTCGCGTTGAAGGCTGGGTAGTGAATAAAAATCCAGTGCGGTTCCGACCGGGCAAACGTATCGGGCAAGACCCGCGCTACCTGATTCACCTCAAATTGGTACGGGTGTGTCGACTCCAAAGCCACATAACGGTGGGGTGGCAGGTCGATGCGCGGATAGCCTTTGGGTTTAGGAATATACTCAGCGTCGGTGTTGGTCGACGACGAACCGCAAGCACTCAACAAGCCCAGCAACAGGGCAACGATCAATTGTTTCATACGTGGGAGTAGAACGAAAAAACCCGGCATTTTCGTGCCGGGTTTTTGTTACGAGACCGCTTCCAGTTCAGCCTCTTTCACGGGCTGCCCCATGAGCGTGGCAAACCGGTTGATGTTGAAGGTCGGCTCAAACCAGACTTCGCCCAGGACCGGGTGCTTCACGGGCACTTCGGGATTCTGTATCTCGTTGAGCAACACACCCGTTTCGCCGTGGGTATGCCGCTTCACCATCCGAATTGTGTAAAGCTGGTCCTTCTTCGGGTGCTTCACGCCAAACTCAGCGTAAAACGCCAGCACCGGAGCCGGAAAATTATCGTTTATACAAATGACTTCCATTGTCTGAACTATGATTCGTGTGATTTTTATGATTTCGCTGATGCCATTTAACAGATGTTTCAACAAAAAAATTTCTAATGTATTCGTAGCTACTCATCGGCGAAATCATAAAATCACACGAATCATAGTTCAGATATTAATCCAGTAACCCGCCCAGTTGCCCCAGCACGGAGCCGCTTTCTTTACTACCCTGCCCACCACCGATTGATAACCGCTGCACTAGCTTCGAGATGGGCATTGATTGCATCCAAACCCGGCCCGTGCCACTCAACGTAGCCAAAAACAGGCCTTCACCGCCAAAAATCATGCTTTTGAGCCCACCCGACCGCTGGATATCGAAGTTTACCTGCGGCTCAAACGCGACCACACAGCCCGTGTCGATGCGGAGGGTTTCATTGTTCAGTTGACGCTCGATTACCACGCCCCCGGCATGCACAAAGGCCATGCCGTCGCCCTGAATTTTTTGCATGATAAAGCCCTCACCACCGAAGAAACCCGAACCGAGTTTTTGGTTAAAGTGAATGCTCATTCGGGTGCCCATAGCCGCGCACAGGAAGCCATCTTTCTGAACAATCAGCGAGTTGCCATAGATGTTTGCCAAGTTAATCGGCATAACCGTACCGGGATATGGGGCCGCAAAAGCCAACTTGCGCTTGATGCTCGCCCGGTTGGTGAAGTGGGTCATGAACAGCGACTCGCCCGTAATCAGGCGCGAACCGGCCTGTAACAGCTTGCCCATTAACCCCTGCGTGGGTTGGGAGCCGTCGCCCATTTTGGTTTCAAACTGGATACCATCTTCCATAAACAGCATCGAACCGGCCTCAGCAATAACGGTCTCGTTGGGGTCCAGTTCAATCTCGACGATCTGAATATCTTCGCCGATAATCTTGTAGTCAATCTCGTGAGAGTACATTTGGTTTTAGGGGGATTATTTGAGAGGTTCAATTGGGATAAGTGGCTGCAATAATTTCGCCCGCTCCCAATCGTTAATTAATTCCTGCTGATGGGTCGTCGCCCATTCGATCACCATACCCAACGCACGTGAAGGTATTTTGCCCTCAATAACACGCAACTCAGTTATCGAAATCAAACATTCTTCATTATTATATTTAGCGTGAAAATGGGGCGGGTTATGATCGTCAAAATACATGGCGATAATGATGCCGAAAAAGCGACTAATCTGAGGCATGATTCTTCTGATTTACCATCCATTCCTCGAAAGACAGCCCGCGAATTGTCAGATAAGCTTTCAACGGGTCTAAGTCTAGGTCATCATTCCAGGCAATAGCTCCTGTCTCACTAACGTAAGGTCGAAAGAATAGATCGTCGGCATCCCAGCTCGAAAAAACACCTTTACCTGCTAGACTGGACACATCCAGAAGTCCCGATGTCTGATCGCTAAATTCTAAAGCCAACTTATATCGCTCCAATGCTGTGACATGCACAAGTTGCGGTCTCATACTACTATCGTTTGGTTACGTCGTCGTCCAGATCGGCTTCGTCATCAAGAGCTAGCTCTTCCTCGTCAGCTTCCTTTTCGGCGGGTTTGTCTTCACCCCGGAGCGTTTTGAGGTCATCGCGGTGGCGGAGTTTTTTGTCATCGACGGTCTTGTTCAGAAACTGATTGATCTTGTCGATGTCGTAGCTCGTTGTGATCTCGCCAAACGAGTTAATCTGAATATCGAATCCCTCCAGGTCTTTGTGGACGCGGGGCTTCTCGTTTTCGTCGGAATTGGGCCGTTTTTTTGACATGGTTAGTTACCGGTTCGGTTGTGTATTGCTATACTAACTAGTGAGAACAAAAAACGTCCGACGTTTCCCCGGATTCTCCACGAAAGTAGAGCCTCCTCAAACGTTGGACAATAAGTGTTTGTGTAAACGGTTAGTTTAGCCGTTCGAGAGCCTGATGGAGCCGGACGAGCGTTTCGTCGCGACCAATAATCTCCATTGTGAGCATCAAATCGGGGCCGGTGCCGGAACCGGTCAAGGCGAGCCGCATGGCCTGCATAATTTTGCCCTGCTTGATGCCCGCCTGCTGCATGGCCTCCGAAAGCGTATGCTTGATGTTTTCAGCTACAAAATCACCTTCGTACGCTCGAAGAGCGTCGCGGAAGGCCCCCACGGCGCGTTGGGCGTCGTCGTTCCACTTAGTCGCCCGAATGGTCTCATCGTAGGTATCGGGGGTGTAGAAAATGGTTCGGGCTTCGGGGAAAATGTCGCCCGCAAAATTTACGCGTTCCTTGAGCAAAGCCGCGATCTTAGCCGCTTTCTCCAACGAACAATCGAACCCGGCGGCCTGGGCATCCATCTGAATTCGAGGGGCCAACTCAGAATCGGCTACCTGCCGGATATACTGATGGTTGAACCACTTGGCCTTGTCAATGTCGAAACGGGCACCCCCTTTCTGGATTTTTTCAATAGAAAATGCTTCGATTAACTCGTCCATCGAAAACAGTTCCTGCTCGGTGCCGGGGTTCCAACCCAAAAACGCCAGAAAATTCACGAGGGCAGCAGGCAGGTATCCGTCTTCGCGGAATCCACGGGCCACATTACCCGTCTCTTTATCATTCCATTGCAGCGGAAACACCGGAAAATTGCCCAAATCAGCGTCGCGCTTGCTTAGTTTGCCGTTGCCTTCGGGCTTGAGCAACAGGGGCAAGTGCGCGAACTGCGGCATGGTATCTTCCCAACCCAAATACCGATACAGCAGCACGTGCAACGGGGCCGAGGGCAACCATTCTTCACCCCGGATCACGTGGGTGATTTTCATCAGATGGTCATCGACCACGTTGGCTAAATGGTAGGTTGGTAAGCCATCGGACTTGAGCAACACCTTATCATCAATGGCCGACGAATGGACATTTACCCACCCGCGAATGAGGTCGTTAAGCCGAACTTCTTCCTTGTGGGGCGTCTTCAAACGAATCACATACGGCTCACCCGCATCCATACGCGCCTGCACATCGGCGGGGGGCAGCGTGAGCGAGTTTTTCATCTGCATCCGCGTGATCGCGTTGTACTGAGCAGCCGGGGCGTTGGCGGCTTCGAGCCGGGCACGCATGGCGTCGAGTTCGTCGGGCGTATCGAAAGCATAATAAGCTTTTCCTTCGTTTACGAGCCGGAAAGCCTCTTTTTGATAGATTCCTTTCCGCTCCGACTGCCGGTAAGGGGCATCGGGTCCGCCTACGCTTTGGCCTTCATCGATTTGAATACCGACCCAGTTAAGAGCTTCGATAATGTAGTCTTCCGCACCGGGCACGAACCGATTTTGGTCGGTGTCCTCAATGCGTAGAAGCATTTTGCCGCCCATTTTCCGGGCGAACAAGTAATTATAGAGGGCCGTTCTAACGCCCCCAATGTGGAGCGGCCCCGTGGGGCTGGGCGCGAAACGGACGCGGACTTCTGAACTTTGATTCGTTTGATTCATGGATTACCCTGATTCATTAACACTACATCACTTTAATCACTTAATCAGTGTAATCACAGTTCAGATAGCTATTACCGAAATTTCGACATTGACATCTTTGGGCAGGCGCGACACCTCGACGGTTTCGCGGGCAGGAAAGTCGCCCGTGAAAAACGAACCGTATGTTTCGTTGATTGCCCCGAAGTTGTTCAAGTCTTTAACGAAAATTGTGGCCTTCACCACGTTTGAGAAATCTTTACCGGCCTGATTCAGAATTGCCCCGAGGTTTTCCATTACCTTTCGAGTTTCGGCCTGAATATCGCCCCCCTGCGCGGCTATGTCACCGGCTATTTGACCTGAAATAAACAAAAAATTGCCCGCTTGGACAGCTTGACTATATGGGCCGATGGGCGCGGGGGCCGAATCGGTGTAAACAATTTGCTTAGACATATTCTTCCGAAGTAAACCGCAAAGTTACGAGCAAAACCGCCTTATGCAGAACTACCATCTTCTCATCTTCGTGAAAAACCCGGTGCCGGGAACCGTCAAAACGCGCATTGCCCGCACCGTTGGTGCCGAACGTGCTGTGGAGGTGTATCGGCATCTGCTGGCTCATACACAGCAAATTACACGATGGCTACCGTGGAAGCGTGTGGTATATTACGGCGATTTCATCAACACCACAGATGGCTGGAGCGACTACGAAAAACGCATTCAGGTGGGGGATAATTTGGGCGAACGCATGAAAAACGCCTTTGCCGAGCAATTTGCGGCTGGTGCCACGCGTGTTCTGATTATCGGCAGTGATTGTCTGGGCATTCAACCCAATCACCTGCGACAAGCATTTGATGCTCTCGACGGCAGCGACGTTGTTATTGGACCTGCCACGGATGGCGGTTATTATTTGATTGGGATGAAACAGAATATACCCTCTCTATTCGATAACATGCCCTGGAGTCAATCAACACTACGTACGAAAACGGTTGAAGCGTTGGAAGAACACAACGTATCGCACACATTGCTGGAAGAACTAGCCGACATTGATGAGTGGGAGGAGTATGTTCAGCAGAGTGGTGTAGCGGCATAAAAAATAGGCTGACGCGAGCGTGCGTCAGCCCATACTTCACTAAATATCAAGCTAACTACTACCCAAGCGTCCGCTCGCGACGCAGTACTTCGTCGATCAGGCCGTATTCTTTGGCTTCGTCGGCTTTAAACCAATTGTCGCGGTCGGAATCTTTCTCAATTTGCTCGGGAGTTTTGCCCGTGTGGTTGGCCAGGATCGTGTAAAGCTCGTTACGGAGCTTTACAATCTCACGGGCCGTGATCTCAATATCGACCGACTGCCCTTGCGCGCCACCTGATGGTTGGTGAATCATAACCCGTGCGTGGGGCAACGCTGAGCGTTTGCCAGCCGCACCACCCGCCAGCAGAACAGCCCCCATCGAAGCCGCCAAACTAGTGCAAACCGTGGCCACGTCGGGCCGAACGTACTGCATGGTGTCGTAGATACCCAAACCGGCATAGACCGAGCCACCGGGGCTGTTGATGTACATCAGAATGTCTTTGCGCGGGTCAGCCGACTCCAAAAACAGCAGTTGCGCCACGATGATGTTGGCAATGTTGTCGTCGACACCCATGCCCATGAAGATAATTCGGTCGGCCATCAGGCGCGAAAACACGTCAACTTCGCGGAAGTTCATGGGGCGTTCTTCGATCACGGCACGCGTCATGTTTTGGACACTGTGGTTCTCGACGGTGTGCTTCACGTATCCGTCGACGGTCAGCCCATTCAGGCCCATGCCATGCACGGCAAACTTTCTAAATTCTTTTCCAAAATCCATGGTGAAATCTTCTTTGTTGAATTAACCAATACCGTTATAGGGAAGTTTCCCCTAAATCTTTCGATACAAAATTGCGTTATGCTACCGAAAACTCTTGTCGGTTTGGCTTTAGAAATTGTCAGTACAACTTGATGAACAACACCCTTCCCGAACGTATTCGGCTCCAGCGACTTCAACGCGGCCTTTCGCAGGAGAACATGGCCGATCAACTCGGCCTCTCCACAACGGCCTATGGCGACATTGAGCGCGGCAAAACCGACCTGACTCTCTCGCGGCTCAATCAACTGGCGGGGGTGTTTGGTATCTCACTCCTCGCCCTCCTCTCCGACGCCGAGCAGCCCACCGTCGAGGCCGTACCCCTCCCCGATCACAGCCACGAAAACGAAACCCTTCGCCTGACCGTCGAGAAGCAACAAATTGAGCTAGACAAACTTCGCCTGGAAGCCGACTACTGGAAACGCCGATACGAAGAACGCCTGGCCTGGGAACTGGCTCGCTCTGCCAACCAAGGCGCGGTGAGGGAGCGGATTGGGTTTTAGCTGTATCGCGGTTGTCCTCAACCGTGCGGGACCAGACACGCGGTTGAAGACAACCGCGATACGGCACTAGTTGTGCGCAGTGTTCCGAAGGACCACTGCGCACTGTTTATGACTAGCCGTTTGCAACGGCCAAGCCGCAAGGCTAACTGCGTGGTCAATTTGTTCCGAACCCGATAAATCGGACATTTAGCCTTACGGCTGGTCGTTGCAAACGACCGTTCATAAATAGCACGCAGTGATCCTGCGGAACACTACGCACAACTAATGTGTATTTGCGCGGTTGAGGACAACCGCGATACGGCATAAAAAAAGGGCTGTTGCCAGCCCCTTTCAAATATACTCAACGGCGGTTGAGGACAACCGCGTTACGCGTTACACCGCGGCCTCTGCCACCGCTTTGAACTCATCGAACGATGCGGGCTTTGGCTCGACCGTCACCTTTGTCTTGGCAAATTCGATCACCTTGTCGTCGAACACCCGATTGAACATGCTGGTGTAGTTCTGACCGTTGTTTTTCTCGTCCATCAGGTAGTTACGGGCAATTTTGTCGATGGTTTTGTTCATCTCTTCGTCATCGCTGCTACCGAAACCGAACTGCTCGCGCACCATCTGGCGAGCCGATTCCATCAGTTCTTCAAATTCAACCTTTATGTCGCCCTGCTCGGCGATCTTGTTTTTGATGAGTTGCAGTTTCACCGACTTTGTGAAATCATCGAACTCCGTGTCGATCTGCTCCCGCGAGACTTTGCCCTCGTTGGTCTCGAACAACCAGTTTTTCAGAAAATCTTCGGGCAGCAAAATCGGGATGTTCAGCAATTCGCGCTCCAGGTCGTAGCGGAGCAACGTGTTCGATTCGCGGTCGTAATTGCCTGTGATTACCTCACGAATTTTCTCGCGGAAGGCTTCCTCGCTCTCAATTTGACCAACCCCAAACGTCTTGTCGAACAGTTCCTGATTGATTTCAGCAGGCTGATGACGCGTGATGTCTTCGATCTCAAACGTGAACTCCCCCGTCAGGTTGGCAGCTTCTTCTTTCTTTACGCCGGTTGCGTTGGCGCGGTCTTTCTCGTCGGGGAACAGCGTCTCGATGGTGAACGTCACCACATCGCCTTTCGCCTTACCAATAAACGCTACTTTACCCTCCTCGGCCATTTTATTGGTTGGGAAGGCGGTTTTGCTGGCAAATGGCTCTGCATCCTCCGAAGCGTTTGCCTGCTTCAGGTCACCGTAGATCGTGTCGCCATCGGCTACAGCGTCGGCGTGTTCGTGGGTATGAAACTGCGACTGGAGACGCTCGATGGTCTCATCGATTTCTTTGTCCGAAACCGCAATTTCGTACTTGGTAATCGAGGGCAGTTGGTCGAAGTGAACCTCAAAATCCGAGGCAAGACCCAACTCATAGCTAAATTTGAATTGTTCCTGATTATCCCAATCGATTGCATCAGCCTCTTCGCGATTTGGAACGGGATCGCCCACTACCTGTAGTTTGTTCTCGCGGATGTAGTTCGACACCGCTTTGCTCAAAATCGAGTTGACTTCTTCGATCAGAACACCCTTGCCATACATCTTTTTAACGAGGGCCGGGGGCACGTGACCGGGGCGGAAGCCCTTCATAGCCACTTGTTTGCTGTATTGCTTGAGCTTTTTGTCGACCTCTGGCTTGTAGTCGTCTGATGTTAGGGTGATCTGAAGCGAGGCATTGGTCTCACTCGCTTTTTCAAGAGCTATATCCACAATCGTGTAGGTTTAAAATGAGTGAATGAGCGAGTTGGTGACGGATCGTCGCTCAATCGCTCATTCACAATTTAGTACGGGCGGAGGGACTCGAACCCCCATGCCTTGCGGCACCAGATCCTAAGTCTGGCACGTCTACCAATTTCGCCACGCCCGCAGGTGGTCCAGCAGCTTTCTGCTTTTTGGCCTGCAAAAGTACGAATAATTACTGACGAGACAAGAAAAAAAAGAGAAATTTGTGCGTCGATTTACATACTCCAATACAAATGAATACCCTCAGTCGGTCTATCTCTCTGTTAATCAGCAGTTCTGTTCTACTCACTCTTTCACTCGCTACCTGTACGCCCAAAGCCAATCTGGTCGGTACGGGCAATCGTGCCTATGAAAATTTCCGGTATCGACCCGGTCTAACGGCACGCGTGTCGGCGCACCGGGGCGGGGGCGATTTGAAAGGCTACCCCGAAAACTGCATCGAATCGTTTGCGTATTTGGCCGATCAACTTGGCACCAAAACCAACCCGGTCATTATCGAGTGCGATATTGACCTGACCAAAGACAGCCTGTTGGTGATGATGCACGACGCCACCCTCGACCGTACCACCACCGGCACAGGTAAGCTCATCGACCAAACCTACTCGCAGGTCCAGCAGTACAAACTGGAAGATAATTTCGGTACGCCCACTCCCTACAAAATCCCGACGTTGGAGGAAGTCTTGCGCTGGGGCCGCAAACAGAGCGAAACCGTGCATTTTACGCTCGATGTGAAGCGTAATGTGAAATTTGAAAAGGTGGTGGAGATGGTGCGCAAAACGGGAACCGGCCAAACAGCCGCCGTTATCACGTACAACGCCCAAGACGCAGCCCGGCTGCACAAAATGGCTCCTGAGTTGATGATCTCCGTCACGATCCGCAACCAACCCGAATACGACCGGCTGCACGATTTGGGCATCCCCGACAACCGCATGATTGCCTTCGTGGGCACCCGCGAACCCGACAAAGCCTTGTACGATTTCCTGCACGCCAAAGGCATTGCCACCATTTTGGGTACACTCGGCAACCTCGACAAGCAGGCCATTGCCAAAGGCGACGCACTCTACAAAACCTTCGCCCAAAACGGGGCCGACATCATGAGCACCGACCGCCCGCTGGAGGTTGCACGGGCCGTGAAGTGATGAAAATACGGGGTTTGGATTCGTTACGCCAAGCCGTGTTCGAGGGCGAACTTGACCAGATCGGCGGGTTTGTTAATGCCTAATTTGAGGTTGATGTTGTTGCGGTGGGTCTTCACCGTGGCCACGCTCAGAAACAGTTTCTCGGCAATTTCGTCGTTCGTAAAGCTCTGACCCACAAGCCCGATGATCTCAATTTCGCGCTTGGTGAGTTGGAATTGCTTCTGAAACGAGTCGTCGGCATGTTGGTTGGGGTTGGTACTCTTGGTGAGTTTGGGATCGTAGTAGCGTTTGCCTGCCAGAACAGTTTCGATGGCCGTCAGCACCTCATCGACGCCGGAGTTTTTCAGGATGTAGCCCGGCACACCGAGCCGGTGGCAATCATCGACAAACTTGCGGTCGCTGTACATGGTGAGCATGATAACCCGTACGGCGGGGTAGCTTTTCAGCAGCTTTTCGGCGGCTTCCAGCCCGTTCAAATGGGGCATGTTGATGTCCATCAACACGAGATCGGGGCCAAGCCGATGCACGGCATCGAGTACGTCTTTCCCGCTGAACACCTGCCCCACAATTTGGAGGTTATCTTCGGCGGAGAGCATCATTTTCATACCATCGTTAAAGAGTTGATGGTCGTCGGCGATGAGGATTTTGGTCATTTTGCTCTGCATCATTAAGTAGTTATTGATTGTCATTCATAGTCATTTGTGGTGCGTCATTGAGTGGTCATAATTAGAAAACAGCTTTAATGACCACGAATGACAATCAATGACCAACTAATGACCTCAGTTAATACGGTATTTCGGCCAGCAACGTTACCCCGGCGGGGCTGATGTCGGCGTCGATTTTTCCGTTGATAAAGGCCACTTTCGAGTGCAGGTTATTGTATTGCGGGGGATTGGGCCCATCGTCTTCGGCTATCAGAACCAGGCTTTCGTCGCCATAGATCAACTGGAGCGTGGCTTCGGTCGCGTCGGAGTTTTTCACGATGTCGTTGATGAGTTCAGCGGCAATCCGAAAAATCTGGACTTCGGTGTTGGCGTCTAACCGGCGTTCGGGGCCGGCCACGATAAACCGAAACCGGATGCTCGTACTAGCCGATACCTTGTCGATTGTTTCGGCTAGTGATTTAGCCAATCCGAGTTCGGCAAAGTTCTTGGGCATCAGGTTATGCGAGACTGTGCGGAGGTTATCGACCGCCCGAACCAGCAGTTGGCGGGCCTCGGTCAGGAGCGGGAATTTCTCGCGCACGTCGGGCTTGCGCATCACACTCGACACGTAGCCGATGGCCGTCGAGAGCATGGCTCCCACGTCGTCGTAGAGGTCTTCAGCAATGCGATTGCGTTCAATTTCGAGGGCCTCAATCACCTTCCGCGACTGATCCTGCTCCTGTTGATGTAGGGTGGTGAGCAGTTGCTCGTTTCGCTGCCGGTAATTGGTGAACCCAAAATACAGCACTCCTAACGACATCATAATCAGGTCGATCAGGTAATTGACCAGCACCAGTCCCTCATTCGGCATCGTAAACAGAGGTCGGCCCGCCCGCGTCAGAAACAGGTTGACAAAGAAGACGGCCAAGGTTAAGAACTGGACAGCCGTGACAGCCGTGTAGAACAGGATAATTGGCTCCCGCCGACGGATGCGTTCGCGCAGGCTCAAGACCGCCAGTGGAATAACCATCACCGAAAAAAACAGTGTTATCCAGACCAGAAATCGGAAAAAATTAGTCGGTACAGCGTCGAAAATCACCAGTCCAAGTGTGAGTAATGTACAGGCGATGATGCTGTATTTGAATCGGTTAACCCAATGTACAATCCAACTATTTCCCGCCACTTGCCCAATGAATCGCTGCATAAAATGGACGTGGGCCAGTACGATGAGCCAGGCCGAAATGGTTTGCGGATACCAGTTGTTGACAACAGGCGCATGGGGCCAAACGTACTGAAAACTTAAGCCCGATGCCGCCCCCAGGTTGAAGGCCGTTACGACAATGACCGCCATGAACCAGCCGTAGAGCGTGTCGTGGGTGGCGATCCAGACCATGCCATTCAGCAGCAAAACCAGTACCGTCAGGCCAGCCAACATCCCCCATAGCAAGTACCGGCTCCGGTCGTATTGCTCAAAGGCGTTCGGCCCCCACAAGCTTATGCCGGTGCTTAAAATTTCGCCGTGTTTACTGAGCATCACAAACACATCCGTTGGCTTTTCGGCATGGAGCAATACCGGAACCACCCAATTGTAATGCGGAAACCCGCGCGTGGTAAACGGCAACGAATCGCCCGTAATCACTTGACTAACAACGGAATCGCGTACTGTTTGATAAAAACTGACCCGGTTTATGCGCGGGTTGTCGATCTCCAGATACAGCAGTTGAGGTTTGGCGGGAGCGAGCCGAATATGCAGCCAATGATTGGCGGTAGTGTAGTTGATCACCAGCCGGTTGCCGGGCAATGCGCTAAATTTTCCCTGCCTATACAGAGACCTGATTTGGGAAACCGTCAGCCGCCCGGTTGAGTCGGCGAAAGTTTCCAGATACCCATTCAGCGCAAGTGCCCCCCCCGACCGGATCGGCACAACAGGCTGACTCAGCGCGACGGTGGGCCACAACAGCCACAGAAATATGAGATGAATGGTTTTCAACAGGGGCAAATTTGACCAAAAGTAAAGACCAGCGGGAACGCCCACCATACAAACTAGTTTGTATTTTTTCACCCACTCACCACTACAACCGTTCCCCCCTCGCCCGATTTGATCTGCACGGTGGCTCCCAACGTTTGGGCGCGGGCCTGAATGTTTTTCAGGCCAATTCCCGCGTCTTTATCCGTTCGTTTTGTGTCGAAACCGCGACCATTATCTGAAACAGTCAGTTGCCAGTCTCGGGCAGTTTGTGTCAGAAAAACTCGCCCTTCGGCGGCCTGTGCGTGCTTTACAACATTGTTAATCAGCTCGTTGACAATTCGATACAATTGTCGGGTCTGCATGACGGAGAATGGGGTCGTTGCTTTTTCAAGGTCATGTTTGTGCGTGAATATCCACTGCATTGGTCCGGTTTGAGCGCGTTGTTCCACCAGTTCGGCGAGGGCAGCGGGGAGTCCTTTTTGAGTCAGGTCGGGGGGGAGGCCGTCGCGGAGGATTTGGTCGAGGCAGTCGTCGGTTTTGTCGATCAGGGTCAGGGCTTCGGTCAGGAGGGGGTTGGGAGCAAGTCCCGATAGCCGGGCGCGGGTGTCGGCCAATCGGCCTCCCACGTCGGTCAGAATGAGGTTACCCACCTGTTGCCGTTCCGATTCAAGCACGTCGATAATGGCTTCGTTGGTTTGTTGCCCGGATTGAGCCAGGGTAAGCTGCAACTGCCGTTGTTGGTTGATCGACGTTCGGTAGCGATAGGCCAGCAGGTAGGCGAAAATAATGAGGTCGATAAAGAAGTTGACGATCAGAATGAGGTAGGCATCCACGAAGAAAACGCCATCGGGCTGATACCGCATCAGGTTTTGCGCGTACACGAACAACTGCCCGAAAATCTGGATACCAAACCCGATCCCATACAGTTTTTTGACAGTATCGTTTGATCGTACACCGACTATAGTGCTACTAATGAACAGCAAAAAAGCCAGGTTAGCCAGCACGGCATGCGTTTGCGTGACCAACCGGTACGAACCAGTGTAGGTGTCGGTAAGGCCCATTGCCTGCGCGATCAACAAGCTTAGAAACAGGCTCAGGAACAAGTACTTTACTATTCGGGTAGCCCAAAACAAGCGGGGGGCAGTGGTAGGCAACTCCAAAAAATACCGCTGAAACTGGAACATAGCCGGAATGTAAAGCCACAATGCCATGATGACGGCATCGGGATGGTTAATGGTCGGGTGATGGGGCCACAAAAACTGAAATCCCAGCCCTGTATCGGCAAACTGCCGGAGGGCCAATGCCAGGACGTACAGGCCGTAACAGGCGTAGACTTTGTCGCGCGTGGCGGCAAAAAACAGGAACGCCAGCACCACCATCAGCCCCACAACCCCGGCAAAAATGCCCCACAGCAAGTATTCGCGCTGTTCTTTATCCTCAAAATCAGTGGTTTGCCATAGGCTCAATTCGGTCGCCAGATTCTCGTATCGCTTGTCGAGACGGAGGTAGTAATCGACCTCTTGTCCGCTCTCGACGTTCAACAAATACGCAAACGTTTTGGTGGGCGACGGGCGTTGCGCGAACGGCAGGCGGCTCCCGGTTTTTCCCGTCGACGTAATCCCCTCTTTTCTCACCGCAAACAGTTCGACGTGGTCGATGGTATGGTTACGAATCTCAAACGTCAACTCTTCAGGAAGACTGTCGGCCACGAGCCGGAACCGGAACCAATGCACTGACTCAGTATAACCAAAATTGATCCGGCGTTTGCGAACGGGTAAAAAAGACCCGGTCCGCACCACCTCCTCAACCGTTGCCGTGCCGCGTTCGTCTTCCCAGTGGGAAAAAGGCGTTGGCTGCTCCGTCAACGCCTTCATCGACTGCAAATGATACGCGGCCAACCCCAGCACAAGGGCCACCACGATCACAAACAGTCCAATCAGATTCCGAATCATGCGGGCGTCGGGCTAGTGATAAACACGTTCACCATGACCGAGTTACCCGCTTCGGTCGCGTCGATCATCAGGCCCGCTTTGAGCAGGTTCGCTTTGGCGTTCAGGTTGGCGGCATCGGTTTCGGGCAGGGCGGTGGGCAGGCCGTCGTCCTCTACGGAGAGGTTCAGTTGGTCGTGGTGATAGAGCAGTTGAACCGTCACTTCGGAGGCTTGCGGGTGCTTTTGGGCGTTCCGAATGAGTTGGGTAGCCATGCTGAACAAGAGTTGTTCCTGTTGCGAATCGAGTGGCCTTTCGTCGCCCATACACACAAACAGAACCGGCACGCCCCGGTTGCCCAACTTCCGGGTGGCTTCGGCAATAGCACTAGCCAAACTGGTTTGCTCTGCCGGTTTGGGTAGTAGCTGATGCGAGAGCGTTCGGAGTTCGTCGGCGGCTTCGTCGAGCAGAGTTTGGGCCTGCAAGAGCAGGGGCGTATGGTCCGTGCGAGCCAGCCGCGAGAGGTAGCCTTTGGCCGTAGCCAGTAACGGGCCAACGTCGTCGTGTAGGTCTTGGGCCAGCCGTCGGCGTTCGTCTTCCAGAGAACCAATAACCTGTTTCTGAGCATCTTGTCGATTTTGCAATACACTTAACGCCAGTTGCTGATTGCGCTGTTGCCCCTGAGTATAGCGGTAAGTAAGGCCGTACGTAAAAAACACTAGATCGGCCAACACGCTCAACCCCAGCACCACGTAGGTCTCCACGTCGAACGGTAGCGGCCACCCCTGCGCCTGGCAAAAGTTCATAACGGCTACGACCATATAGCCCGTAAACTGAACCGCCAGCGCGTAGCCGTAATAGCGCACCACCCGCTCGTATGGGGCGGCTCCCGACCGGGCCAGCCGGTTTGCTTCGACCAGGCTCAGAATGGTCAACAGCACAATAAACGGAACAAACAGCGAGGTTGCCAGCGAAACAGCCTGATACATAAACGTCTCGTAGCCGAGCGGTTTCAGCCAATAGATACCGATTGCTATCCCCAGCGATACGGCCACGAAGATTTTAAACGCGTATACCCAGCGAAACATCCGGCTGTTGTGCCGGGTCTGATGAATAAAATACTGCATAAACGTGGTTTGCGCCAGCATGGCCGCCCACACGTAGAGATAAACCGGCAAAAACTCGTTGATTCTCGGCAGCGCGGGCCAGAGGTACTGAAACCCCAACCCGGCATCGGAAAAGAGATGCATCGTAATGAAATGCAGATACAGGCTGTACCACAGGTAAATCCAGTCGCGCAGGGCCAGCAATAGAACCAGATTCAGGGTCGCCACAATGCAGATGATGCCGATATAGATGCCCCAGGCGAAATATTCGGTGCGGTCGGAGGCCACAAACGCCGGACGGTTCCAGAGTTTCGCAAAAAACGACAGGATGGCGTGGGGTTGTTTCACCCGGAGAAAATAGCCCGTTCTGGCACCGGGACGGACCTCAATCGGGAATACGTAATTGTTGTTTTGGTAGGGCCGCTGCCGGTACAGAAATCGGTCGCCGGTCAGCCCCAGCGAGCGGAGTTGCCCACTCTGCACTTCGATCAGTTCAAGTTCGTCGAGGTTGGCATACTCGATTTCGAGCATCAGTTGGCATTGCTCCGATGGGTTGGCGGGTGGGTCGAGTTCAAAAAAGAGCCAGTGAGTGGCGGTGGTGTTGTACCCGAAATCCTGCCGGTTCGTAAGGCTAACCGAGGGTCGAAACTGCCCCGCCCGTTGCCGCTCCATGACCTGCTCAAGGGTCAGGCGGCTTGTCGAATCCACAAAATGATAGAGACGTCCCCACAACGGAATCTCGTCGGGCTGTTGGGCATAGCTCCGATGGGCGAGCAACAACAAAAACCAGAAGAGACTGGCGTTTTTCATATTGAGTATGCGATTAAGAGGCAGAGGAAAGGTCAAAAGAACAGGTTTTCAGACAAAATACAAACAAGGTTGTATGGATTTGCCCCTGCCCGATGGGAGACCTTTGTATCATCCAAACGGGACAAACAGCCCCGCCGGACTACTTCCTCTTTTTTATCAAACCGGCCAACGGCCACAAACCAAAACAATCATGAAAAAAGTAAGTTTGATTTTCGCCCTTTTCCTCGGCTTCGTAGCCGCATCGTTCGCCCAGACAGCCCCCGCCACGCGCTGGCAAACTCAGGAAACCGAAGCCTCGTTGAGCGACGGCGCAAACACTGTTCGGATGGCCGATGGGTCGGTGGTTCGTTGTACCATTCGGGGCGGTGAGGTGTTCAACCTGAGTGTTCAGTCGGGCCGCGAGCGGGTGGTATTCGAGGGCAACAACGAAGCTCCCGCTACCGCACCGCAGCCTAAATGCCCCAACAAATTCGACATTCGCCATTGCTACTACAGCACCAAAGACAAAATGCTGGTGTGCTTTTGTGGACCTGTTTTCAGTGCTGGCCCCAACCAAGACCCCACAGCTACCAAAGAGCATATTTTGCTCGCCCGGCAGGTTGGTGTGAACAATCAGTAACTTGGCTCCATGCAACGACCCGATTTTTCTGCTCAGTCTACGCATCCACAACCGGTTCCGGTGTGGATGCGGGCTGTTTTATACACCAACCAATCATGAACGAAATTGCCATCATCGGTGGCGGAATTGGCGGGCTGACGCTAGCTATCTGCCTCAAAAAGAGCGGCTATAGCTGCCATATCTACGAAAAAAACGACGAATTTCGCGAGGTAGGGGCGGCCATTAGCGTGTTTCCAAACGCGTTGACTGTGTATCAGGAGCTGGGCATTCTGGACGACATTCTTCGGGTAGCGGGTGAGGTAAAGGATGTGTTTCTGAAAACACAGTCGGGGAAGATTCTGAGCCAGTCCAGCCCGCGCTATGACCTGCCTACGGTGTGTATGCACCGCCCCGACCTCCACGCTATTCTGCTCAGGCACACCGACGCACAACTTCACAGCGGCCATGCGCTACAAACATTTTCGACGCTGCCGAACGGGCAAGTCGAGATACAATTTACCAACGGAGTTCGTAAAA
The DNA here is from genome assembly GCA_004292855.1 of Cytophagales bacterium. GTDB lineage: Bacteria > Bacteroidota > Bacteroidia > Cytophagales > Spirosomataceae > Rudanella. The sequence continues at coordinate 67,981 of RDXN01000040.1, read as the reverse complement.
CCGTCGATGCCCTGGTTGGTGCCGATGGCCTGAACTCAGTAGTTCGGGATCGGGTGATCAACGACGGGAAGCCGGTGTTTAGAGGGTACAGCATCTGGCGGGGCGTATGTAGGCTCGATTTGGCGGACGGGTACGGTAGTGAGACCTACGGCAACGGCCAACGGGTAGGGATCGTCCCGATCAAAGAGGGCGTTTTTGGCTGGTGGGCCACGCTGAACGAACCGTTCATGCAGACCGACGAGCCGGAAGGCACCAAACAAAAACTGCTGGCTCATTTTGGCGACTGGCACTACCCGATTCCCGCCCTTATCGAACACACCGAACACTTCATCAAAAACAGTTTGTCGGACCGGGTTCCCGTTCGCGGCTGGTCGCAGGGGAACGTTGTTTTGCTGGGCGATGCGGCCCATCCCACCACGCCGAACCTGGGGCAGGGCGGCTGTATGGCCATCGAAGGCGCGTATATTTTGGCCCGCTGTATTCAGAAATACGGCTTGAATCAGGAGGCATTTACCCGCTACGAAATGCTTCATTTTCCGCGTGCTAAGGCGGTTGTGGATGCTAGTCTGGCGATTGGACGAATCGGTCAGTCCAAAAATCGGCTCGTTCGTAGCGCACGAAATACTTTGTTCAGCCTGCTTCCTCCCCGGCTAACCCTACGAATGATGGACACCTATTTCTCGTATGACGTACGGAAACTAGCCATCTGATTTTCAAAGATTTTGTAAATATCTCGTTGTACCCCACCCCAACCCCTCCCCCGTAGGAAGGGGCTTCGACTTGAGCGTTTTTTTAGCCCCTCCCTACGGGGGAGGGGTTGGGGTGGGGTGCTTCCGGCAAGAATTAGCCACAGCTTCAAAAAATACAAACAAGGTTGTATGGATTCACCCCTCCCCAATCCGCCACCTTTGTATCACCCAAACGGGCATCCTCTTTTTTTAATCAAACCGGCCAATGGCCAAACACAATCATGAAAAAAGTAAGCTTATTGTTCGCTATGTTATTCGGCCTCGCAGCCACATCATTTGCACAAATTGGGCAGGCACAGTGCGCCTGGACGTTGCAGAACGTTCAGGCGAGCGAAAAGAAAGACGTGATGTCGTTTAATGACATCGTACCACTTGGCATCTCCAACGACGAGGGCGACCCCGCCTACTCGGTTTCTCTGACCGCTAACTTCAAACTAGAGAAATCCAGCAACGTAATCCTGACCGAAACCAAGACGGGTAAAAAATGGCTGATGAGCCAGGTTACACCGATGACGGGCACTGCGCCCGCTTGTATGAAAGGCCAAGTGAGTTCACAGGGAACGCATATACACCGGAACAACGCGACAAACGTCGTTGTCTACGTCACGGTCTCCTCTTACTCAAACATTGTGTACGTGTACGTATACAAGCTTGCCAATCAGACTTTTGGAGCCAAGCTTTGATTGACATTAATTCTCGACAGGATTACAGCCGGGCCGCCGGAGCGGATTAAATGGATTTCAGTATGATAGGAAATCCTGTTCAATCCGCTCCGGCGGCCCGGCTGTAATCCTGTCAAAAAATCATCCTATAATCTTGTCGAAAAAACTCCTCTAACTATGAAAACGACTCATACAGTGGGCATTATCGGGGCGGGCGTAAGCGGCCTCGTAACAGCCAAAACCATGCGTGAACACGGCTTTTCAGTGGTCGTTTTCGAGCGCGAAGCCGAGTTGGGCGGGGTGTGGGCCTCTACCCGCCGTTACCCCAACGTGACCACCCAAAACCCACGCGACACCTACACGTTCTCCGACTTTCCGATGCCCAAACACTACCCCGAATGGCCCACCGGCGAGCAGGTACAGCAATACCTGACCAACTATGCCCGGCAGTTCGGCGTGTTGCCCGGCATCCGGTTCAGCACGAGCGTCGAACGAGCGGAGCCGATTCAAGGCGGGGCAGGTGGCTGGGTGATTCACACCCGCAAACAGGGCCAATCGGAGGAGACCAACGTCGATTTTCTGGTAGTGTGCAATGGGGTGTTCAACGAACCCAATATGCCTCAGGTTCCGGGCCGCGAGTTGTTCGCGGGCACGGTGTTGCACAGCACCGAATACCGGCAACACCACCTCGACGCGGCCAAACACCAACGGGTAGCCGTGGTAGGGTTTGCCAAATCGGCCCACGACATCCTGTCGCAGGTGAGCAACGTGTCGGAGAAGCCTGTTTGTATCTACCGGGAAGCGAAGTGGAAGATGCCCCGGATTTTCTGGGGACTCAATTTCAAGCACCTGCTCATGCACCGCTTCGGCGAGTCGCTGTTTCCGTATCGGTCTCTGTTTGGCATCCACAAATTTCTGCATGGGCCACTGGGCAAACCCGTTACCAACCTGTTAGTCAAGACGATAGGCAACCTCGTATCGGCCCAACTGAAGTTAAAGCAGAGCGATCTGCTTCCCGAAAAACCATTCGACAGCATTGCCAATTGCGCCATCGGCCTAACCTCCGACAACTTTTACGAGCGGGCGGCTTCGGGCGAAATTCAACTCGAAAAAGGCCAAATCGCCCGCTTCGTCCCCGATGGGGTGGTGCTGAACACCGGCAAACACCTGGCAGTCGATCAGGTCGTTTTTGCCACGGGTTTCCGGCAAACCGTTTTGTTTTTCGACGAGGTCATCACCAGCCGAATCCGCAACCAGAAAGGGTGGTTCCAACTGTACCGCAACGTGCTGCCGCCCGATGTCCCGAACCTGTCGTTTGTGGGCTATAACCCCTCGCTGTTCACGCCGTTTACGTCCGAGTTGGCCGCCCATTATTCGGCTCAGTATTTCAAGGGCCAACTGAACCTGCCCGATGCCCCGGCCATGAAACTGGAGATCGCCCTACACCACGAATGGTTGGCGCAACGCGCTCCGTACAACAACGCATCGGGCACTTGCATCATCCCGTTTTCGTTCCATCACGCCGACGAACTCATGCGCGATATGGGCCTCAACACCCGCCGGACCCGCAACCCAATCAAGGAGTTCATGGCCCCGTTCGATCCCTCAATTTACAAAGGACTCACGGCTGAATTGAAAGCCCTTAATCCGGCAAAAAAGAACGTTATTGCCAATATACAACTCGTCGAAGCGTAAGATCGTATGACTACTCTCGTCCGTATTCTCAACAAAATAGCCAACTGGAAAACGTTGGTTATTTTGTTTATTCTCTACGTGAGTTTCCCGGCTTATTGGCTCAAAAACGCCGGGGATCGGATCAATCAACTGGCCGGTAAACCCATTGGCCCCATCGACCTCACGTTTGGATTCGACCCTACCCGCACCCTTCAGATGGTGGCCGAGTATGGCCCTGAAGCCCGCGCCTACTATACCCGAACCGAACTCACCACTGACCTGATTTACCCCATCGTCTACAGCTTACTGTTGGCTGTAATCCTGACGATGCTGTTCCGCAACAAGCCCTACAAGCCCTTCGCCTGGGTTACGTTGCTGCCCTTCGCCAGCCTGCTTTTTGATTATTTGGAGAATGCCACCATCGTTACCATGCTCAGTACTTATCCGTCGCAGTCGATGCCCGTAGCCGTGTTGTGCGAGGTGTTCAAACTCGCCAAATGGCTGTCGTTTGGTTTATCGATGGGGTTCGTTTTGTATGGATTATTTTTATGGATAGGAACACGGATGAAACGGATTTAACGGGTTCAAACTGATTTTTTATTGATAGAATAGAAATCAAAAACCCGTTTTTATCAGTTCAACCCGTTCAATCTGTGTTCCCATCCTCTTCAAAATACAACCTTGTTTGTATTGCCCCCCCCTTGTCAAACGACCAATTTTGTAGCGTTCCTCTACTGCTACAAATACCGTGAAAACACTCCTCTTTTTTCTATTTTTCGCTAGTGCATCCAGCCTGTCAGCTTCTGTCGCCCCGGACTCAACGAAGCAAAAAACTCCCTCCGTGCAGGTGACGGGCGACGTTAGCCTCTCTACGGGCTTCTACGCATTGCGGGGCCTCGAAGCCACCCGCCCCTTGCTGAATCCCTGGGGGTTGAGCGGTGAATTCTCGCTGAGTTCACGTTCCGGCTGGGTTGTGCCGGTTCAGTTGCTCTGGAGTTCCGAGACGCAACGCTTCCGGCAACCGTATAATCAGGTGGGGGCGAGTCCGCGCTTCCGCGAGTGGCTGGTGCTGCACGGGGGCTACCGCAACGTGGTGTTTTCGCCCCTCACGTTGGCCGGACACACGTTTCTGGGCGGGGGCATCGAGCTAAATCCGGGGGTTTTGCGAGTGGGTGCGGTGGTGGGTAAGTTCAACCGGGCGGTCAACGCCAACTTCGCCGACCCCGACCGCGTGGCCACCTTTGGGCGGTCAGGCTACAGCGCGAAAGTGGGCCTGGGCAACCAACGCTCCTACCTCGACCTGATCGTACTCCGCGTGGCCGACGATGCGCAATCCATCCGGGTCGACTCGCTCCCCCAACTGGCTCCCGCCGAAAACGTGGTGCTGGGCCTGAGCGGGCGGTTTCAGTTTAGCAAGAAGCTCTCCGTCGAGATCGACGCGGCAGCCAGTGCCTACACCCACGACAGCCGCACCGACACCGTAGCCACCCTCACGAGTCACGACGAACGATTCCGGTATTTGGGTCAGCTAAAAAATCTATTCACCGCGCGGGAGTCTACCCAAATTTACACCGCCCTCCAGGCACAACTCAATTACCGGGGCCGCTGGGCCGACCTGAAACTTCGCTACAAACGCACCGAACCGGGGTACACGTCGATGGGGGCGTATTTTTTTCAGACTGATTTAGAGAGCTTTACGGCGGCTCCCGCGCTCAAACTATTCCACAAACGGCTCAACCTGCGGGGTAGCGTCGGCTGGCAACACGACAATCTGCTGAACCAGAAAAAGACCCGCACCGACCGCCTGATTGGTTCGCTGAGCGTGTCGTATGCCTCGAAAAAAGACCTCACCATCGACCTGTCGTACTCCAACTACGGCATTACCCAACGGGCGGGCTACCGGCCCATCAACGACACTATGCGGGTTGCCCAAAACAACCGCACGCTAACGGGCAGCGTGTTCAAACTCTGGGCAGGCCAAACCACCGTCCACACCGTCACCGGCTCGGCCACGTATCAGGAATTGCAAGACCTGAACCCCTTCACGGCAGACCTGAACCGGAGCAACAACCTGAACTACACCCTCAACTACATGCTTGAGCATCTGGTCGCCAATTTCGACCTGAACCTGGGGTACGGCTACACCCATACCACGGGGTTCGACATGAGTAGCGCATTCTACGGCCCCTCGCTCGAAATTGGCCACAGAACGTTGAGGAATAAGTTGGCTATCCGACTGACAGTCAACTACCTGGAGAGTCTCGAAACGCTAACCGATCTGAGCGAATCCGGCTCCGTTGTCAGCACCGGCCTCAATCTGAGCTATCAGTTGACGCCCGTTCATCGGTTATCGCTCAACGCCACTAACGTGCAAAGCCGGGGCCTACAATCGTTCTGCGAGCAGCAGGGCAGTGTGCAGTATTCGATGAGTTTTTGAGAGGTCATCTCAGGGCGTCACCACCAGCACCGGGGCTACGTATTCCGGGTCGTTGTCGTGGGAGGCTTTTTTGGGCGTTCGTTTGGACGGTCGCTTCACGGTCACTTCATAGAGGTCGGTTCGGCGGTCTTTGATGTTCTGCACGGAGCCGTATTCATGAATCTCTTTGAGCAACGACAGGTCAACGTCGGCGAAGAGGACCATTTCGGTGTTGGTGGTGGCTTCGGCCTTAACGGCGTTGTTCGGAAACTGGAAATCCGATGGCGTAAACACCGCCGATTGGGCGTAGTGAATGTCGGTGTTGGGCACGTTGGGGAGGTTACCCACACAACCCGAAATAGCCACATAGCACTCGTTTTCGATGGCTCGCGCCTGCGCACAGTTCCGCACCCGGTAGTAGCCGTTTTGGGTGTCGGTCAGGAAGGGCACAAAGATGATTTGGGCACCCTGCGCCGACAGAATCCGACCCAGTTCGGGGAACTCCACGTCGTAGCAGATCATCATGCCAATTTTACCGCAATCGGTGTCGAAAGAACGTACCTCGTAGCCGCCCACCATGCCGTAATATTTCACCTCGTTGGGCGTAATATGCACCTTGCGGTACTCCTCGCAGGTGCCGTCGCGCCGACAGAGGTAGGCCACGTTGTAGAGTTTGCCATCGTCCATGAGCGGCATGGACCCACCCACAATGTTTACGTTGTAGGAAATGGCAAACTTGATGAGCCGTTCGCGGACTCGCTCCGTATACTCGGCGAGCTTCCGAATGGCCTGAGGTTCAGGCATATCGCGGAACTCCGCCATCAGGGGCGTGTTGAAAAATTCGGGCAACACCAGGAAGTCGGCCTTGTAGTCGGCTACGACGTCAACGAAGAACTCAACCTGATCGAAAAACGACTGGAGCGTGGGAAAATGGCGCATCTGCCACTGCACCACCCCCAACCGAATGATCGAATCGGAGTGGGACCGCTTTTTCTTCTCGTCGACGTAGTAAATGTTGTTCCATTCGAGCAGGGTCGCGTACTCCTTCGACTCGGTGTCGCCGGGGAGGTAGCCCCGCAGGACTTTCTTAACGTGGAAATCGTTGGAAAGCTGGAAGCTCAGCGTAGGGTCGTAGATCTCCTTCTGTTTCACCTTCGCGATGAACTCGCGGGGCGACATTTGGTCGGCGTACTGGCTGTATTTGGGGATGCGCCCCCCAGCCATAATGCCCTTCAGGTTCAACTGTTCGCAAAGTTCCTTGCGGGCGTCGTAGAGTCGCCGACCGAGCCGCAGGTCGCGGTAGTCAGGATGTACAAACACCTCAATACCGTAAAACCAGTCACCTTTGGGGTTGTGTGTGTCGAAGGTATAGCCGCCCGTGATTTCCTCGTAGGTATGGTTATCGCCAAAGTCGGCGTATTTAACCCGAATGGCCAACGCGCAGGCCACCACTTTATCGTCGACCTCGACGCACAACTGCCCTTCGGGGAAGATGCGCAGAAGTTTGTCGATCAGGTTCTTACCCCAATAATCGCCCCCGATGCCGCTGTACGACTCAATCATGGCCTCTTTCAGATCGGCGTAATCTTCCCGGCGCAGGTTTCTGGTATCAATCTTCATGGTATTGGTCTAACGACTATCAGCCAATGGCCGGTTCCCGTTTGGGGTCTCGATTTAGCAGTTCACCCCCTTCTGTCTCCCGTTCACCCCCTTCTGTCTCCCGTTCACTCCCAACGGTTTTCCTACTAGCTGAATTACAACGTTTACGTGTTACCATCATTAATGAATTTCATGCTCCGTAAAATCTTAAAAAAAGTTCTGACTTTACTTATTGCTTTGCTGCTTTCGGTCTTGCTACTACCTCTCAGTCGTTGCGAAGCAAGCAACAATGGGATTCGTTATGTAGTTGTTATTGAGAGGAATGCGAGCACTATAGTTGCTTTCCTCAACCGGACATCACCACCTTAATCACCCTACCGAAGCTACTATGTTTGCCCACCGATTTCGTTACCTGTTTGCCCTTCTGCTGGCAATTTACTCGTATCTTAACCTGCATTTTCTGGATACCATGTCTCGGTATCAACTGGCGGCACCGGAGTGGATAGCTGGTCTGGTTATCACAGCCATCGTTTGGCTGGTTTGGGAAGGCAACCACCTGCTCAGTCGGGCAATTCCCCGTGTGCAGCCTCATTGGCCCTGGTCCTGGCACCCGCTGGCTATTCATTTTGCGTTGAGTTTAGTACTGGTTCTGCTCGTTGTGGGGCCACTGGTGTGGTTTGTAGGCGGTGCCTACGAAGGTCAATCAGTCGAAGCTCTCAATATGCCGTTGAAACTGTGTCTTGTGTTTGGCTATCGGGTCAACCTGTTTATCAATATTCTGAACGCCGTAGAGTTTCTGTTCCGGCAGTTTCGCCAATCCCAACTGGAAGCCGAGCAATTGAAAAAAACGACCGTTCAGGCGGAATTGCAGGCCCTGAAAGCCCAGGTGAATCCCCACTTTTTGTTCAATAACTTCAACGTACTGAGTGTATTGGTCGATAAAGACCCGGCGCGGGCGAAGGAGTTCATTCAACAACTGTCGAGGGTGTATCGGCACGTGCTGGATCAGAGCGACCGCGAGCTGGTTTCGCTCGACGAAGAGATGCGCTTCCTGACGTCGTACAGCTACCTGCTCAAGACGCGCTTCAACGGGGGTTTGAATATCCAATACAACGTGCCCGATCAGTATTTGAACTATTACATTGTGCCAGCCGCGTTGCAAATGGTGCTCGAAAATGCCATTAAACACAACGTCAGCTCGCACAACCGCCCGCTCACGATCAGTGTATCGGTCGAGGACTCGCCGGGTTTGGTCGTTACCAACAACCTGCAACCCAAAACGGAAGTGGAACCCTCCACCCGTGTAGGCCTTAAAAACATTAGGCAACGGTATCGGTTTATTACCCAACGGGATGTGGCTATCGACCAGCAAAGCGGCACATTCCGGGTTGTTCTACCACTGATTCAACTGGCTAACTAATGAATGTCCTGCTGATCGAAGACGAAGATTTAGCTGCCGAACGGTTGGCAACCATTATCCGTCAACACGACGATAGTTTAACCATTCATGGCCCCATCGACTCGGTCGAGGATGCTGTGACGTGGTTTGGCAACAACCCCCAACCCGACCTGCTTTTTCTAGATATTCAACTGTCTGATGGTCTGAGCTTTAGCATCTTCAATCAGACTAAAGTAAGTTGCCCTGTTATCTTCACCACCGCCTACGATCAATACGCACTCCGGGCGTTTTCGGTCAATAGCATCGACTACCTGCTTAAGCCAATCGAGCATACCCAACTCCAGCAGGCATTAAGTAAATGGCGGAATCGGCTGGTTCCTTCGCCCACGATTACGCCCGATTTATTTAGTCGGCTCAACAACGATTTGGCCCGGCTCACGCGGCAATATAAATCGCGGTTTCTGGTCAAATTTGGCGACCACATCCAATTTAAGAACGTCGACGATGTGGCCTATTTTTATGCCGATGGCAAGATCGTGTACCTTGTTTCTATCGAAAACCGCCGGTTTGTGGTCGATTACACGCTCGAAGAACTGGAACTTCAACTCGATCCGGCCAAGTTTTTCCGCGTTAACCGTAAGATCGTCGCCCGTATCAACACCATCCGCGACATCCGTACCAACGTGGGCGGGCGACTGCGCCTAAATTTTCACCCTGCCCCCGACGAAGACGTTTACGTGAGTCGCGAGCGCGTGCCTGAATTCAAAGCGTGGCTGGAGCAGTAATTTCGTTTTGTGTGTCTATCCCAATTTTTCAACCGTTTTCCGTATGCCATTTGTGTACCGTTTCACCTACCTCTTTGCCCTTTTCAGTTGTGTTACCCTATCGGCCAGCATTGCCCAGACGGTTGTCAGCGATGTAGTTACCCTTAAAAATGGCTGGATTTTGCGGGGCACTCTCCTCCCCGCCCGCCCCGACTCCAGCGTGGTGATCGACACCCGCGATGGCAACCGATTCGTGTTCAGCCGGGCCGAAGTGCAGACGGTCGGGCGAGACACGCCCCGCACCAAAGGCTATGGCCTTTACGTTGAGCTAGGGCCGTTGGCCGCCCGCAACACCACCGCGCAGGCCGTAACCACTGCCGCCATTACCTTTCACATTATCAACGGATTCCGATTCAGTCGGGGCTTTTACGCTGGTTTTGGCACAGGCGTCGATCTGTACGCGACCCAAACGTTTGTGCCCCTATTTGCCTCCGTCCGGGGCGATTTGTCGGGTGGGTCGAGGCAGTCTAGCCTAGCGCGGCCCGGCCTGGCGCGGCCCGGCCTAACGCGGCCCGGCCCAATTCCCTTTTACTTTCTGGATGGTGGCTACGGCCTCAATGCCACCGTCAACAACACCCCCGGCCTACGCTACATTGGTGGGGCTTACACCTCGGCTGGTCTGGGTATTCGGTTCCCATTCTCGCGCAACAGCAGTTTCCTGCTCAGTGGCGGTTACTACCTGCAACAATCCATTATTGAGCAACCCGATGGCCGCACCCGCGAATCTGCCGACTTTAACCGGGTAGCGATCCGGGCAGGATTCACATTCTAAGAACCTGACGAACAGCGCGTTCCCTCGTCAATCGAAATCACGTAGGCTTTTCCCCCGGCCCGTTCGATGGCTTCGGCAACGGCTTCGGGTTGCTGCGGGGCATACGCAAACATGCACCCTCCCCCACCCGATCCGTTGATTTTGCCCCCCAACGCACCCGCTTGCAGAGCAGCGTCGAGCATCCGGTCGATTTTGGGCGTCGATACGCGCTTTGCTTCGCGCAAACTCGTTTGGTGAATCGTGAGCAACTGCCCTAGCCGGTCGTGGTCGATTGTGCCAGAACGGAACATCGCCAGGGCTTCGCGCAGTACGTCGCGGTCGGAGAGGTTGCCCCGAACCAGAGCGCGTTCGTCGGGGGTGAGCAGATGGTCGTAGTCGGTGATGGCGTCGGCGGGTAGAGTCTCAAATGCGAAGTTGGGGTGGTGCGCCTTCATCTTCGCCATTGCATCGAGCATCCCGTATTTCACATGGCGCAGAATACCGATGGTGTCCTTAGGCTCGCCCGAATCACCTAACACAAACGCACCCAGTTGCAAGCCACTCCCGCCAATCGCGAACGGTTCCACGCGAATCTGGGGCTGCGATTCCAGATAGATAACACCCCCGATGGCTGTGGAGTAGTGGTCCATCATGCCGCCCGGCTCGCCGAATTCGAGCACCTCGGCCACATAGCCAAACTCGGCGAGTTGAGCGGGCGTGAACGTCCGGGGTTCGTCGGCGAGTTGGCTCAGCAGGTTCAGCCACGTCACGATCAGGGCCGACGAACTCGACGTACCCGCGTTGATCGGAATTGTACTCCAGATACGCCCTTCAATACCCCCCGAAAAGCGCAACCCTTCCCGCCAAAGCACGTTCATCGCCGACCGGAAGTAGTCGCGTTTATGGGCATAGGTTAGCGGAAACTGCGCGACGGAGAATCGTTCTTCTGATTGTAAATCAGGCAGATGCAGCCGTACTTCCGGGTTGGTTGTTCGGGTGGCTTCGATGTTGATTTGGCGCGAGATGGCGGCTGCAATCACGGGCAAGCCGAGGTAGTCCTGGTGTTCGCCAAACAGGCAAATACGGCCCGGCGTGGATGCGACGGGGGTTGAGGATATTAAATTCATAAAAAATTTACCACGGAGTACACGGAGTTTTTTGTCATCCCGAAGCATGAGGGATCTAGCTAGTCTACTCTCAATTTGAGTAAGAACGGAGTAGATCCCTCATGCTTCGGGATGACAAAAAACCGTGTGACCCTCTCTAAAATTTTAATTGTCTTTCCAGTTCCTCCAATTGCTCGTCCGTGAAATCGAGATGCGTGACGAACCGGACCAGATGCTTGCCAAATGTAACAGCCCGGATGCCTTTTCCGGCTAGTTGGGCCACGTAATCAACCGCCAGAATGGTTTCGGGGAGCCGGAAGATCACGATATTCGTGTCGATGGGGTAAATATCCTCCACTTCGGGGCGGGTGGCGAGCATCGCCCCAATTTTGCGGGCACGGGCGTGGTCGAGCTTCAGGCGATTCACGTGGTGATCGAGGGCGTAGATGCCCGCAGCCGCCAAGAAACCCGCCTGCCGCCAGCCGCCCCCCATCAGTTTGCGGTATCGACGGGCTTGCGCGATGAACTCCCGTTTCCCCAGCAACAACGACCCCACCGGGCAACCCAGCCCCTTCGACAAGCAAATGCTGATCGAGTCGAACAGTTGGCCGTGCGCTTCGGTGCTCTCGCCCGTTTCGACCAGCGCGTTGAACAGCCGCGCCCCGTCGAGGTGCAGGGGCAGGTTGTGTTCGTCGCACACTTGCCGGATCGCTGAAATGTCGGGCAGGGTGTAGTAGCAACCGCCCCCCTTATTCATTGTGTTCTCAAGGCTCACCAGCCGTGTCAGGGGCCGGTGTGGGTCGGCAGGGTTGTTGATCGCGTCGCGGACCTGCGCCGGACTGATCCGCCCCCGTTCGCCGGGAAGCAAGGCCACCGACACCCCCGAATTGGCCATCAGGCCCCCACCTTCGTACAGGTAAATGTGCGAAAGTGCGTCGCAAATCACCTCGTCGCCGGGGCGTGTGTGTGTCCGAATGGCGAGTTGGTTGGTCAGGGTGCCGCTGGCACAGAACAGGGCCGCTTCCATGCCAAACATACTGGCGGCTTTGGTTTCGAGCGCGTTCACGGTCGGGTCATCGCCGAACACATCGTCGCCCAGCGGGGCCGAAAACATAGCCTCGCGCATGGCGGGCGTGGGTTGCGTAACGGTATCGCTACGGAGGTCAATGGTCATAAAAGGAGAATGGAGCGGCCCGACGTGTCGGGAAAGGGAGGAAAGGGAGGAGGAGATCTGTTACCTCCCTCCTTTTCCTCACTCTCAGCGTTTTAGTCAGGCCACGCGTAAAATGGTTTCAGCATCGATGCCCAGACGCAGGTGCATTCGCTTGGCGAGGTCAAGGTTAGGCTTGCGTTTACCTGTCAGTACATCCGACAGTCGCGCTTCTGACACGTCGAGCAAACGGGCCATATCGCGCTGTTTAAGGCGTTTTTCGTACATTTTGTACTCCAGAATATCCACCAGCGTCTTGGGCGGTGGCACCGGCAAAGGCATGATGGGGATGCTATCTTCGTAAGCTTCGGCCAGTAACGAAAGCCGATGGAGTTCATCACCTTCTTCTTGAGACAATGCAGAAAAGCCTCCACCCGCAGTCGCTTTTTGTAAAAAAGCTTCAATACGGGTCATTAGGACTTGATAGTCCTGTTCTGTTTTGATTTCCATAAGCTCTTTTATACGACTGAGCAGTCAATTTTATCATACTGGGTATGAGTCCCAACAAACCGGACATACAGTGTTCGTTTGTCGAAGAAAATCATCCCCACAATTCGATACTGATTTCCCTTCACATTAAACACAATGCGGTCATTTCCAACGTAATCAGCGTGATTAAACGTCTGTTTCACATCTGCAAACGATTGCCAATCGGCATGGCTGACAATATCATACCACTCGTTTAAAGCAATAGCTACATCTGGATGTTTTTCCGAAAATCTGTTTAATATGGTTTTGGTGATTATAACCATTGGTACGGTGGGCAACGCGTAATTGCAAAGATAGACAATTACGCAAAATAATATAAATTTTTGTTTTACGTAATTTTAAATCAAATCCCACCCCTTCCGATACTCCCGGCTCAACAGCGAATTTGCTTCCGAGTTGTGCCGGAACTTCTCTTTTCGGGGGTTCCATTCGAGGGTTTCACCGAGTCGCCAGGCAATCAGGCCGAGGTGCATGGGGAGGGTCATCTGGCGGGCGTAGGCCAAGTTCGATTCGGGTTGTTTGCGCGATTTTACGGCGTCGATAAAGTTTTGCTGATGGCCGGGCGAGCGTTCGAGCGTGATCGGGATCTCGGCTACGTCGTTCATAGTCACACCGTTGATGGTGATTTCGCGGGTGTTATAATCGCAGATGAGCGTGCCTTTGTCGCCCTCAAAGTAGGCTCCAATGTGGCGTTTCTCGGCTCCCGGCACGTTGGGGGGCGTGCTGGTCCAGAAGAGTTTCAGGTTGTCGAACTCGTAATCAACGTCGATCCATTTGGGCGTATCGCCGATGCCCTCGCCCAACGCCCCCCGCGAGCGAACGGTTCGCAGGCCCGTGGGTTCTACAGCCCACCAAACCACGTCGGCGATGTGGCTCCAGAAATCGGCAAACACCCCGCCCGAATAATCCATAAAATAGCGATACGAGAAATGGCAGCGTTCGGGGGTGTATTTTGAGAGGGGGGCCGGTCCCTGCCACATGTCCCAATTGAGCGTTTTGGGCGGTTCGCTGTAGTTGGCCGGACCCAGCACGGGCGGTGGGCCAGTTTTCCAGACCCGCGCCGTATGCACCTTACCAATCACCCCCGACCGTATGATCTCAACGACGCGGTGGTAGTTGTCGCCCGCGTGAATCTGGGTGCCGAGTTGAAAAATCCGGTCGTAGCGTTTTTGGGCCTTGAGCATTTGTTGCCCCTCGCGCACCGTGTACGAAAGCGGTTTTTCACCATACACGTCTTTACCGGCCTGAAATGCCATGATCGCGATTTGGGCGTGCCAATGGTCGGGGGTGGCGCAGGTGATGGCGTCGATGTCTTTCCGGTCAAGGATATGGCGGAAGTCGGCGTAGGTTTTCACCGCGTCGGCGGGCCGGTTGGCGTACGGCTCATGCTTTTTGAGCGTGTCGAGGGCCTTCGCGAGGTGTGTTTCGTCCACGTCGCACAAGCCCACAATGTCGACTTCGGGCAGCTTGGCAAACCAGTTGAGGTGGTTGGTGCCCATGCCGTTCACGCCGATGTGTGCCACACGCACTTTGTCAGACGGTGCTACTCGCCGGGTGAGGCTGGGGAACAGGGCAAGGCTCGCGGCTGCGGCACCCGCTTGCTGGAGAAAATGACGGCGATTAAGGGGTTGGTTCATGGGATGTAAGTCGGTTTAGGAGGCCAATGCCACGTCGAATATACTAACCCGTTTTGGCAAACCATTTACCCATTCCCACCGTTAGAAAAGCAGTACTTCAGTTTAACCTTACAAAACAAAACCATGCTCAAGCGCAGAGCTTCGGCTACCTGGAAGGGTAGTTTACAAGAAGGAACCGGCTCATTGTCGGCCTTTGGCGGTGTACTCGATAACACCCCGTTTTCATTCAAAACCCGTTTCCAGAGCGAAGACGGCAAGGCGGGCACCAACCCCGAAGAGCTGTTGGCTGCTGCCCACGCCGGGTGTTTTACGATGGCCACCGGAGCCACCCTCGGTCAGGCTGGTTTCACCGCCGACTCATTGGAAACCAACGTCGTACTGACAATGGATACCGAAACGCTCACCGTTACGGCGGTTGAATTGACCATCAAAGGCTCAGTGCCCGGCATCACCGCCGAGCAGTTTGGAGAGATTGCCGAAGGTGCCAAAAAGAACTGTATCATCTCCCGTGCGCTCTCGCCCGATATTCAACTGACACTAAACGCAGAGTTGGTATAACAGTTTCGGTACAAATCAAACCTGCAAGGTCTTTGAAGCCTTGCAGGCTTTTGAGTAATTAGTTCTCCGAAAACTGCACCACAACGCGCCGGTTGCGGCTTTGATCTCTCCCACCCTCCCCCGGTCCCTTCCAATCGACCCGCATCCGGCCTTCAGCAATCCCCTTCTGGCGGAGATAACTCGCCACACGCCTTGCCCGATACTCTGAGAGCGTTATGTTTAGCTTGCGCTCGCCCAAGTTTTCGGTGTGGCCGGTGATGGTAATTTTCCAGTCCGGTTGAGCTATCAACAACGTAGAAATGGAGTCTAGCTGGACCTCGGCTTCGTTGGTTAGTTCGTAACGGCTCTGCCCAAAAAATAGTAATCGGTTTTGGGGCATGGAAATGGGCTTATCTAAGCTACCAACGGGTGATGTAGCCGAGGTCGTGGGGGCTTCACGTGGGATAAGTTCTTTAAACGTGATGCCCTCACCGACGGTAAACGTTTCATCCAGCACTACCCGATCATCACAGGCTTTAACAACTACTCGATACGGTCCAACAATGGCTCCTTCGACCCGGAAGCTAGGCCAGACACGCCAGTTTTTTAGATGCATTTCACGGTAATCTCCTGCCCCTACATTATTCCCGTGGGGTGTTCTTTGAGTGTATACTTTAGGGTTTGTACTCTTCGATTCTATGGTGTACTTAAAACCCGCCTGCTGTTCAAAACTAAAACTCAACGCAAGCTGGGTCATCTGCCACGTGCGCGCCGAATCGGTCTTGCTCATGTACGCGCTGAACATGAAGGCAGCTTTGTCGCTCGGCGTGTCGATTACCTTAACCGGCATGGTAACGGTGTGGTAGCCCCGGCTCTCAAACGTAATTTGTGTGGCCGCAATAGGCAAGCAGAGGTCCACTTTGCCTTCTTTATCGGCTTCCCCTAACAAAACCGTCTGCCCCTGCACCTGCGCCGACACCCGCACGGGTAAATACACGGCTGTTGTTACGTCGAAACAAATACCACGAATGCGTACGGATTGGCCTGTTTGTGGAGGTTGCAGGCTTGCCCAAAAGCCATTTAACCATACAATAAGAAGAACGTAGATAGCGGTTTGCATACGGAGTTGAGTTTTTAACGATAAATCTAGTTAAAACTCTGGCCCCTTGCAAAAGGTAGTATGCAGTAAGTACTAAAATCTATGCAGCACGTTCTTATTTTGATTGGCGTCAGTGGCAGTGGTAAATCGACATTTGCTCACCAATTTTTGCACCAAAACCCTTCCTATCTGCGCCTGAACCGCGACGATCTCCGCCGGACGCTCTCCGGGGTGTCGCTTCGGGAATACTGGCAGTGGGAAGAAACTCGCAAAAACCGCCTTGAACGGGTCGTTACGGCTATGGAGCGGGCGGCATTGCGCTCGGCTCTGACGGGTGGTTGGAACGTGGTACTCGACAACACGCACCTGCGTCGGCAATACCTGGAGGAGATTGCAACGCTCGTCGGGCGAACGGCAACCAACGAGCGGCCTGTTGACATTTCGTTTCGGGTGATTGATGTGCCTCTCGAAACGGCCATTGAGCGCGACCGACTCCGGCCCGAAGGCATTGGCGAGGTCGGCATCCGGCAGCAGTGGGAACGCCTGACATACCTGCGCCACCAGATGGACCTGAACGAACGTGTACGGTTTCCGGTGGCGCAGGCTGAATAAACAGATAAGTTAATCTTTGTGCGAGTGGGCACCCTTTTTGCAGCACGAGGGCAACTTTTTGTACCCATCGGCATCGGCAATGGCTTCGTCGGCGTCGTAACCCGTTTTGTTGATGTTCGCCTTGATTTTGTTCACGTCAGTTTTCGAGGGGTTAAACTTCACCGTCACTACCTTCGTGTCAACGTCGAGAACAGCCTCTTTCACCCCTTTTTCAAAGGACAGATTCCGCTCAATTCGCTCTTTGCACATCTCGCAAACGGCCGAGGTTTTAATTTTCACTTCTTTATCGTCGGCAACGGTCATAGCCATCAGGCCGAACGAGATAAGCAGAGCCGAGAAAAGGGCAGTCAGTTTAGTTTTCATTTGGTTTTGCATTGATTTATTGGTTTGACAATGGGTACTCTAAAACGTTTAATCACAAGCGGTTGGTTCGTTTATTTTTACCGCGTACGTATCAGGGAGGGCGTCAGGCGCACATAAATCTGCCCGGACAGGGGCGTCTTCCCGTAATAACGTTGCAAAAACTGGTCCGGCATTCCGGCAGTCAGTTGGGTTCCGGCTACCAGATCGGTACTCCGATACCGAACCAGACGATAATTTAGGCCAAGCGTTACATTATCTACGTTAGTTGGGCGATCATTGGTCGTTCCGGCTTCGTCGTTTATGATGCCCAACTCCTCCGCCGATTTTGTAACATTTTCGTAGCGGCCATACACCGCCAATCGACCCCACTGCAGGCTCGTTTCAGCTAAATAGGCATTCTCATTTTCACCATCGTGTCCGTTTCTACCCCATACGACTGCCGAGGTCACGTAATGATCGGGCGAACCACTCAGCGATACGCTGTGCAGAACGGAGGCTGTGGTCCGTCGAACATCGCCGGGGTGTAGCACTTCCGGGTTTCGCAACAAGCCCTGAGAAAACTGGAAGGCAAGCGAGGAGGTTGGATTTACCGACACCCGGTAGGAGTAACTGTCGAACCGGGGCGTGTCGAAGCCGAGCCGTTTTTCGTCGGGTTCGCGACCCGTAAACGAGGATACCTCCAGTTTCACCATGCCGTACCGAACCCCCGCCGTCGCTACACCAAACGTAATGTGTGTGGCATCCGTCCAATGGTGCCCCAATGGCGAATCAGGGTTGTTGAACGACGAAATACGGTGCATGAAAGCTGGGGGGCCAAGGGCCGGTTCGCCCGGAAAGCCCACGTACAAGAACGCGTCTGCTTTGGGACTGAAGGCGTAGCTGTATCCCACCGAAAGCTCCGAAAACAGATCGTGCTGATGTTGCCGGTCAATTAGCGGTTGCCCCCGATAGCTCTCCCCCGATTGAAACAAGAGCGGATAACCTGCCTTGCCTACGGTGAAGGGGTCGAGCGAAATCATGGCTTTGAACACCAGCAAGCCGCGCTTCCCTACGTTACGCTGGGCCATTCCCATAAACCAGTTGGGTGCATCGACTCGCTGTTCGCGCCCTTTACCACCCGGATTAGTAAAATTCTGGTTCGTGTGCCGGAGAAACACGCTGTAGTGAGCCATCGTCATCCAACCCGACTTACTGTGCTTCATGTACATGTACATAGGCGTTTGGTCGGGGTGCCAGGCCGTGCCCGACGCATTCCGGTTCATGGGCAGGTTCCGCGAATACAGATGCGACATAGTCATAGCCATCCCACCGTGGTTGTGGTGCATCGAACCCGAATCAGCTTTAACGGTTGATTTCTCGGATTGATGTTCTGTTACCTGATGCCCTTCATGGTTGTGCTGCCCCCAGGCCAAGGCTGGCCATAACAGGGCAATCGACAGGGTACCATACTTATTGTTCGTGTTCATGTACGTTGAGTTTGTATTTCTTACACTAACATCGTCCAAAGCATCAGGCCGGCCATTGCCATCATCAGGCTGTCTTCCACAATCGTGACAGTCGACATGGGCAAATTGAAAACAGCCCCCAGGCAGGCGCACTGAATTTTGCGTTTATCCAGCACACTCTGCACAACCCCGATCAGGCTAACCCCCATTACAACCAGCGTGACTGTATTGGTAACCAGCGGGTTCCAGTTCAGTAGATACGCTACGCCAAGTGCCAATTCAATAAACGGGTAGGCGAGACCGTAGCCAGGAATAGCTTTCGCTACGATGTCGTACATGCGATAGCTGTTGGCAAAATCCTGCACGTTAAGCAACTTGAAAAACGAGAATACCAGGAAAAATCCGGCCATAAAATTGTTCATGGCCCGCATCCAGTCAAATTCGCCCTCTCTTAGTTCGACCAGCCCCACGACCCCAACGATGAAGGCCCCAATGAGCAGTAGAGGTTTGTAGGTAGTGAGCGAAAATTGGTCAGGTTCAGCCGTTATTGCAGGCTGCGGTGTCGACTCTGCCCCCACAATCGGGGGTTTCATCTTGTCGATCACTTCTACCTCGTCGGTTAGCGAGTAACTGCCCGCAGTCTGCACAGCCCGATCAAGCTCTGCCGTGTCTACGTGGCAACCCATGCTCACCACTGCTTCCTGCGGATTTAGCGACACAATGGCCTTCTTAACGCCTTCAACTCCTTCAAGGGCTTGCTGAACACGCCCCACACAACTTGTGCAGTGCATTCCGTTCAGGCGATATGTATGGATCATGATTTTTGACTCATTTGTTTCTGCAAAGTTAGGAGCTAAGGCGGGGTCACTTTGTACAGAACTATAGCCACACTGTGCAGAATTTTGTCCTAGACGGCATCCAGTGGTTGCCGTCGTTGTTGATAGTCACGCCGAAATTGGCCCGGCGTTTGACCGGACTCCTGCCGAAACTGGTTGGAGAAGTGCTGCGAGCTACTAAACCCAAGTCGGAAAGCAATTTCTGTAACCGTCAATTCGCCATCCTGTAACCACTCTTTTGCTTTCTCAAGGCGGAGTCGAATTTGATAGCGTTCAAGTGTTTGGCCTTCTGTGTCCGAAAAGAGGTGGCTGAGGTACGTGTAATCATAACCCATTTTCCGAACCAGAAAGGCCGACATCGTTTCGCCTTCGCGCCGGGCCGAAGGGGCTTGCAATTCACTAACTAACAGCGTTTTGATCTGTTCGACTAATCCTCTTCTATGATCAGTAAGCAAGGCAAACCCCTCTGCTTCAAGAACCTCCTGAATGGCTTCATCCGAAACAGTCGGCGGTATCTCGGCCACGTCCACTTCACCAAGCTCAACACGCAACACCGGTATGCCTAGCTCTTCCAAACGCTCCCGAACTACCCGCTTGCAGCGGTCACAAACCATGTTCTTTATTCGTAGCTGAATCATAATGTCTTCAACCGAAACCCAACATAAACCATCGCCCCGGTTATAGGTCCCCAGGTACGGCTGGCCGCGTCGAAATCGGCACCAAAGGGCGTCTGGGCTGCCACAATCGGGTCGGTTTGCCGGAAACCTGTCAGGTTCTCGCCCCCCACATACAGTTCCACACCGTTGCGAAATGCCCGCGATACCTGCGCGTTCAGGTTGGCATAGGCCGGTGCGCGGTCGGTGCGCATACTCGAATAGCCCGTGTGTACATAGCCCTCGGCCAGAAACGGAATCCGGCGCGGGCCGTTCCATTGCAGGGTTGCATCAAACTTCCACTTGTCGTAAGGAAGCGCGTATCCTACGTTGAGCAACACCCGGTCGCGGCTCACCATCATGCGTTCGAGCAGGACCGACTCCCCGAAGGCCGCCCCCATCGTTTGGCGCACGTCGAACAGGCGGTAGGCGGCTTTCACCTCCATGCGTCGGATGGGTTGGTAATTCAGTTCGGCCTGGAAACTATTGGCAAACGACTTCCCCTGTAGCTGATAGAAGTTAATTTGCCGGGGGTGTTCCAGATCGACCACCGTCTGACTCTGGAAATTTGTACGGAAATAATCAACCGTGAAGGTGGCCTTTTTGTCGAACAGCAAAAACTCGTTAGTCACGCCCAGGCCGTAGTTCCACGACACTTCGGGTTGGAGCTTACTACGGAAATAAGCGGTACGCGAGCTAACGAAATACCCGAAATTCTCGGCAAACAGGTTGGGCACCCGGAAGCCCCGCCCCGCCGATGCGCGGATGGTTGTCAGCCCATGAATGTGGTACTTAGCATGCAACCGGGGCGACCACTGTAGCCCATACAGGTTATGAAAATCAACTCGGTTTCCTACCACCACTGCAAAATGTTCACCGTGCGTGTAAGCATACTCGAAAAACGCGCCCGGCACCGATTCGGTCCGGTTCGTGGGTAATTTGTCGCCCCTGTATGTTTCCTCATACCGGTCGAAAAGGTAACTCACGCCTGTTTTAAATGCGTGGTTCGTATTATCAATAATCGACTGATAAATCAGGTTAGTGTACACCGATTGCTGCTGTCCTGTGTAGGGCGCAAACCCAAAGTGCGCGTGCTGATCGTGGTTTAGCCCGCTTACAATCAGGCCTAATCCTTTGTACGGCTTGTCCGGGTAGAGCCGTGCGGTTTTTGAGAAAAATTCCAGTCGTTTGGTAGCATTCAGGAACTCATAGCGTGGATCGGCGGGGCGGCTTGCGGTGAGTTGCCCACCCTCGCGGTCTTCATACAACGCTTTCAGGCCAAACTGCGCCATAAATCGCTTACTGCTGTATTTCCAGCGGTTGATCCCGTTGTATTGTCGGTACATGGGCAGGTCCATGAAGTTATCGCCGTTTTGGTCAATCCGCGTGCGCAAGGCACTCACATGCCCCAACCCGGCCATGCTCCACTTGTCGGTCAATGCCCGCGAAACGTTCACGTTCCCCTCGACCCGCCCAAACGTGTTGGCGTAGCCATTCAAAAGCCACTGCGTCTTTTCTGACTCTGCTTTAAAATCAGGTTTTTGCAGTTCAATGTTCAGGGCACCTGTCATGCCCTCATACCCGTTTACGACCGAACCAACGCCTTTACCCACGTCAATGCTCGTGACCCAGGTCCCCGGAATGAAGTTCAATCCAAATGTGGTACCAAGCCCCCGAATCGTGGGAATGTTCTCGACATTGGTTTGCACGTATTGCCCGCCCAGGCCCAGAAACTGAATTTGTCGCGCCCCCGTAACGGCATCGCTGTACGACACACTCACCGAGGCATTGGTCTCGAAACTCTCCGACAGGTTGCAGCAGGCCGCTTTGGCCAACGTACGCTGGGTGAGCACTTCGGTCTGAATCGGATTGAGCCGGTCGATCTGCGTTGATGCACCCGAAACCGTCACCTCGCTCAGTGTGGCCGTTGAACGGAGCGTAAACCGCACCTCTACGGCAGGGTCGGTGATGGTCAGTGTGTCGGGCTGATAGCCCACGTAGCTGACAACGAGCCGGGTTTGGTTGGCAAGCACCGGGATTTCAAATCGGCCCACGGAGTCTGTGGAAACGCCGGTTGTGGTGCCAGCCCAGTACACATTGGCCCCCGGTAGCGGCACTGTCTTGTTAGAAGTTGATTCCTGCACCAATCCGCGCAGGGTTTGCCCAAAGGTGAAAACGGGCAGGATAAACAAAAAGATGAAAATTGCTGATCGCATTGATTTGTCGCTTTGAAAACACAAAAAGCCCGTGTCCACAGTGAACACCGGCACCAACATCAAAGCGATACTCTAAATGAGGAAACTTTGCACGAGCGTCAGCAACGCTCGACCGTACGCGTCAGGGGGCGCGTTGGGGCTATGGGCAACAACGGAGGCATCCGTCGAAAAGAGCCAGTTGAACAGGGCCGCGACGAGCATGGTTACACCCGACACAACGGCGTTGGCTACAGTTTTGAAGAACTTAGCCATCAACTGACTAAGCGAGGAAGTAACGTCTACATTCTCATAGCGTTGCTCATCCTCGCAGCAGTCGGTCTTTTTTACAGAAGGTTTGGTAGAAGAAGCGGAAGCCTTTGGAGCCGCCGGGGGGCAACCAACGCAGGTTAGTTGCTCCATTCCAACGCGCGTAATTTTCTTGCCCCGCATTTGGCATGAATGTTCAACCAGACCAAAGCCAGTGCTGCTCAGCAACACGACCACAGCCATCAGAACATTCACCACACGGAACAAAGCGCGTTTCATAATGTCCCAAAGGTAAAAATAGGATTAAAGCAAAGCAAGCATTTTACAAAAAATGCGTAATGATGAATGCGTAATGCGTAGTCTAAAAGGGTAGGTTGAATATCCAAAATCCCTCCTTTAAACTACGCATTACGCATTCATCATTACGCATTACAAACTACGCATCAATCACCCTAGTACCCAGGGTTCTGCGTCAGGATGTCTTTACCCTGAATATCGATCTGAGCCTGTGGAATAGGCAGCAACTCGTGCTTACCCGCCGTGAAGGTTGCACCGCCCAGCGTGGTTGGCAGGCGAGCCGATGCTCCCTCATATTGCAGATACGCATTGATTGTTGTTGCCGCAATACCCCAGCGAACGAGGTCGAAGAAACGGTGTCCTTCGTCGCCCAACTCCAGACGACGCTCAAAGCGGACGGCTGTTGTAGCCGACGCCTTTGAGGCAAATACCGAGGCTGGGTATTCTTTGATCGTGTATTTAGCAGCAGGAGCCGTTCCACGCATGACAAAGCCATCGGGGTTTGCAGCCCGCTTCCGAACCAGGTTTGTGTATTCCAGTGCTTTGGTTAGCGAACCTACTTCGATCTCACACTCGGCGGCCATCAACAGCACGTCGGCATAGCGGATAATTGGAACGTTCAGAGCAGTATAGCCTGGTGTCCACGATGAGTTGTCTTGCAACGAACCACGGTCCGACTTGTAGTACGTAAACTTCTTAGGCGAGTACGGGCCACCGTTTGGCTGATTCCGAATCCAGTCGGCACCGGGGTGATCCTGCCAATCGAGGTAAGGAATACCACGACGACCAACGGCGTGGTCGAGACGGGGATCGAGGTTACCGGCATCTGGCGTAAACGCTTCTTTCGACAGAACGCCCATGTCGCTTTTCACGGCATTGGCTGCTGAGTTGTACGAGTTGTCGAGCAGGGGCAAACCATTGGCATCGGTACGGAACGAGTTCACATACTCGAAGCTTGGCTGGTTAAAGCCGCAGCAGTTACCCGGACCGTTCGGACCCGTGTTGTACGGGTAGTTCAGGTCAAACTCAGGGTTGGCGTTGTTTACGCTACCCGTGTTGGCAGCCGCCTGAATGGCAAACACCGACTCTTCGTTGTTGTCGTTCGACGCTTTATAGATATCGGCGTACTTAGCCACCAAGCTGTACTTCTTACCGTTCGACGTTTTACCGTTCGCGATAATCAGGTCGAAAAGAGCTTTAGCCTCGGTGTATTTCTTTTGGTACAAATACACCTTCGCTAATTGAGCAGCAGCAGCCCACTTGTTCACACGGCCAACCTGACCTTGTGTTTCGGGCAGGTTATCGTAAGCAAACTTAGTGTCGGCTTCGATTTTTGGCCACAATTCCTGATCGTTTTTTACTTTCTCGATGCCCGTGCCATAATCAACCGACTCGTCGATGTAAGGCGTTTTGCCATACAAACGTCTCAGGTCGAAATAGAACAGCCCCCGCAGAAAGCGAGCTTCTGCTGTAATCCGGGTTTTCTCGGCAGCCGACATGTCAGCCGGTGCGTTTTTCAGCAGGTTCAGCGTGGTGTTCATCCGGCTGATACCCTCATACTTCCGCTGCCATGTACCAGCTACCTCGCCCGTTGAGAGTGTCTCGAAGCGTTGCAGTGGGTTAATGGTCGAGAAATCGCCAGGGTCGGTACCTTTGTTGGCATCGCCACCGCGAATACCACCCCACACCCAGTTGTTAAACGAAGCCAGACGGTCTCCGCGTCCGTTTAGCATGGCGTATCCGGCAATCAACGCGCCTTCAATACCAGCTTTCGAGCTTAACTGAGCACCCGCCAACTGACCCGTTACGGGCACTTCCAGGAACGTATCTTTACACGAAACCGTGGTTAAACTCAGGGTGGCAGCCACCCCCAGGATAACGAGTTTTTTATTGTGTCTCATTGTGTGTTAGTGATTGATGTTTTTAGAATGCCAGCGATAGACCACCCAATACGCTCCGTGTGATCGGATAGTTACCTACGTCGATACCGAAGTTCGTATCGGCGTTACCGCCTACACTTGGGTCAAGACCCTGGTATTTCGTGATGGTGAACAGGCTGTTCGTTGAAATGAACACCCGTGCCCGCGACAAGCGTACCTTGCTCAACAAA
Organism: Cytophagales bacterium; assembly: GCA_004292855.1. GTDB lineage: Bacteria > Bacteroidota > Bacteroidia > Cytophagales > Spirosomataceae > Rudanella. Next base: position 43,051 of record RDXN01000040.1, on the reverse strand, counting down.
TTGCTAGGCAGGTTATAACCGAATGACAAGTTCTGCATACGGAAGTATGAGCCGTCTTCGATGTAGTATGAGTTAGCCTGCGTGTTGGTGCTAAAGTTTGACGCTGCTTCGAAAATGGGGATGGTTGCACCTGTGTTCTCAGGCGTCCATGATTGCTTCACGCGCTCGCTGATAGCGGCACCGGCAAACGATGGGTAGAAATCGGTAAACCACTTCGACTGGTTCCAGATTTTGTTGCCAATCGACGTGTAACCGTACATTTCAACATCGAACCCTTTGTACGTAAAGCGCAGGTTCAGACCACCCGTGAACTTTGGAACAGGGCTACCGAGGTACGTCCGGTCGGCTGCGTCAATTTTGTTATCCCCGTTCAGGTCAGCAAACCGGAAACGACCCGGACCCGCACCGTCTTGCTTGGGAGCAGCATCAACTTCTGACTTGCTCTGGAACAGACCCAGCGTCTGGTAGCCGTAGAAAGCCGAGAGCGAATAGCCCAACTGGTTACGAATTGGGTTGATACCCCGGAAGCCTGGGTTTACCGTTGTCAGGTACGTTAGGCCCGGAGCCAAATAAGTGATCTTGTTGTTGAGCACACTAGCCGTTACGTTTGCTTCGTAACCAACTTCTGTACCGATCTTGCCACGCGTAATCACCTGGATATCGACACCCTGATTCCGCATCTTACCGATGTTTACCGACGGTGCAGCCGCATAGGTGCCAATTACGTCAGGGATAGGTACCTGGAACAGGAGGTCTTTGGTATCTTTCCGCCATACGTCCAGAATAACCTCTAAGCGGTTGTTAAAGAATGAACCGTCGATACCGAAGTTGCTCGTGATCGAGGTCTCCCACTTAGCATCAGGGTTACCGATCCGTGAACGGTAGTAACCGTCGACTGTGCTTGAGTTCGAACCGTTGATATCGTAAGCCGACGCACCGAGGTTAGCCGCATACAAGCTGTACTGGTTGGCGGGGTCCACGTTGTTCGAGTTACCCATCAGGCCATAACCACCCCGGATTTTCAGTTCGGTTACCCAGCCCAGGTTTTTCATGAACGGCTCCGACGAAATCCGCCACGCTGCCGACGCTGCCGGGAACACACCATAGCGGTTGTTAGCACCGAACCGGCTCGATCCGTCGCGACGAACAACACCCGTTACGATGTACTTATCGTTGAACACATAGTTCAAACGACCAAACAACGAATAGAAGTTAACGCCCTTGAACTGAAAGCTACCCACCGTACGCCCTGTTGAGGCTACGGTGTTCAGCGTGACGTAGTTCGGGTCAATCGAGAACGGGTTTTGTCCGTTACCGTTGATGCCCCGGCCAGAGCCTGTGTTGAGGGCCTCCTGACCCGCAATCACGTCGATAGCGTGCATGCCGAACTTCCGCTTGTAGGCAGCTGTGTTGGTCAGTGTCCAGGCAAACGAGTAGTTACTGTTTTCACCGTAGCCGAAAGCTGAGTTGTTTTCTGAGTTTTCGTACTGTAAACGACCATAGCCGTATCCGTATCCATTGGCGTACAGACCACCCAGGCTACTCCGTAGGGTCAGGTTCTCGATGGGGTCAACTTCGAGGTAAACGTTCCCAATGATGCTGGCACCAAAGTTACGGTTGTTTACCTGACCGTCGCGGCTCGCTACCGGGTTACGAGGGTTGTTGAAGCCTTTGGCCGCTGTGCCCGCGTATCCACCGAACTCGTCATACACCGGAATGATCGATGGCATACGGAACGCCTGAAGAACGTCGTTCTCATCAGCAGCTACACCCTGCCCACCGTTTCCACCACCCTGACCCAGGATAGATAGGTAAGTAGCCTGGATGTTTTCGCCAAAACGAACCCGCTTCGAGATGTCGAACTCCGTGTTGGCCCGGAACGTGTACCGCTTAAAGCTGTTGTTGAGCAGGATACCTTTCTGATCCTGTGCGCTCAGGCCAACATAGTAGCGGGCATTCTCACCACTACCTGAGAAACCCAGACCGTGCCGCTGTACGGGAGCCGCGTTAGTAATGGCATCGTACCAATCGGTGCCAGCCTTGTTGGCGCGAACAACCTGATAGATAGCACCCGCCGATGGGTCGACGTTGTATTTTGCTCTTGCGGCTGCCAAATCAACTGAACCTACTACACCCGCAGCACCACCTACGTTGATAAAGTCGGGAATAACAGGTGTTGATCCTGTTCCGAACTGTGGGTGGCTATACGCCGGAGCCGTTCCGGCCTGTGAGGCCGTGTTGCGGAACTGCCGCCATGTCCAATCCGCAAAGTCGGTTGGGTTCATCATCGCCTGTCCTTTGCCGGGATCAGTTACGCCTAATTGCCCGTCATACGTCACCTGCATTTTCCGGGGCGTTTTTGAGCCTTTCCGGGTCGTGATAACGATAACCCCGTTGGCCGCACGCGCTCCGTAGATCGAAGCCGCAGCGGCATCTTTCAGTACGGTGGTTGTCTCGACGTCGTCGGGAGCGACAATGTTTACCGAACCAACCGGCACACCGTCAACTACGTAAAGAGGCTCGTTACCACCAAAGGCACCAAAACCCCGTACGCGTACCTGACTGTTGGTACCAGGCTGTCCGTTCGAGATAACCGTTACACCCGCTACGCGACCCTGCAACTGCTGCTCCACGTTACCTGATGGAGTTGCCTGCAACGCGCGAGGTTTTACGGTTGAAACGGCACCCGTTACGTTCCGGCGGTCGTCTGTCGTATAACCCGTAACAACCACTTCGCTCAGAGCCGTGGCATCGTCCAGAAGGGTAATGTCAATCGACGAGCGGTTGCCCACTGCGATTTCCTGACCCTTATAGCCAATAGCCGAGATAATAAGCGAGGGGTTGTTGCCCCGGAGATTAAGCGAATACGAACCATTGACATCAGTGGTGGTGCCGGTGGTCGTTCCCTTAATCACAATGTTGACGCCCGGAATGGGGCCGTCGGTGCCAGTCACTTTACCAGTGATTCGGCGGTCCTGTGCCATCACATTAAGGCTCCACAGAAGCATCAATGCACTCAGCAGGGTCAATTGAGAGAGCCTGTAAACAGTTGTTCTCATGTACCGTTAGGAGTTTGAGGTTGGAATTAGATTAATTATTTAAACATTTTTACTCAATAGGCTAAAGCGACCCTTACAAACACCTTACTCACGGGTTTTACGTGCTAGTACCTTATTTTAATCTCATTTTCATGAGTATTCGCTCTGTATAACTGAGCTTCAAATGCTTATGAAAAAACCCTTTTTGATTATAGAATTGGCCCTTTTCACATTCGCTATGCTTTATTATAATTTTTCCGTATTTTGCCATTTTGTGCACTTTCTTTTCGGATTATGCTTCGTTTTTTTCGGTTTGGTTTGCTTATCACGGGTGGTCTTTTGGGGTTGATTTCCTGCCAACAAGACAACAAACTTTTCTCTTTGCTCCCGGCTCAGGAAACGGGCGTCACGTTCAGTAATCGAATTATTGACAACGACACGTTCAACATTATCGACTTCGAGTACATCTACAACGGTGGGGGCGTGAGCATAGGCGATTTGAACGGCGATGGTTTCCAGGACTTATTCTTCACGGGGAATCAGGTAACAAACCGACTCTTTCTCAACAAAGGCACCAAAGGATCTGCTCCCATGCAGTTTCTGGATGCCACCGGACAGGCTAAGGTTGCGGGCGATGGTAAGTGGTGTTCAGGCGTAGCTCTGGTCGATATTAACAACGACGGACGGATGGACATCTACGTTGGGGCTACCGTCAGTAAGGATTCGGCCCGACGGGAGAACCTGCTGTACGTGAATCAGGGGAATACCAAAGGAACCGACGGCATCGACGTGTCCCAGTTTAAAGAGATGGCCCGCGAATACGGCATCGCCGACAACGGCCACACGACTAATGCCGCCTTTTTCGACTACGACAACGATGGCGACCTCGATCTCTACGTACTCACCAACACTATCGAACAATACCCCAACGCTTACCGCGAAAAAATCACAAACGGCTCCTCAAAAACCACCGACCGGCTGTATCGGAATATGACGGTGGAGGGGAGAAAGGGAAGAGGAGGAGGAAAGGGAGGAAAGGGACTAGTCAGTATCCCCTCCTCCCTTTCCTCCTCCTCTCCTCTTTTCCAAAATGTCTCCCGCGAGGCTGGTATTCAAATCGAAGGCTACGGGTTAGGGTTGGCGATTGTGGATATAAATCGCGACGGTTGGAAAGACATCTACGTGACGAACGATTACGTGACGGACGATCTGCTGTACATCAATAATCAGAAGGGTGGCTTTGTCGAACGGGCCGCCGACTATTTCAAACACACGAGCAACTCGGCGATGGGCAACGACGTGGCCGACATTAATAACGATGGTTTGGCCGACGTGGTGGCCGTGGATATGCAACCCCGCGACAACTACCGCAAGAAAATGCTGATGGGGCCAAACAACTATCAGACCTACCTGAACAACGAGGAGTTTACCTATAATTACCAGTATGTTCGCAACACGCTCCAACTCAATGGGGGGCCGCGCCCCGGCGGCACCGACCCTATCTTTTCGGATATTAGCCTGATGGCCGACGTGGCCGAAACCGATTGGAGTTGGTCGCCCCTGATGGCCGACTTTGACCACGATGGCTATCGTGACCTGATGATTACCAACGGCTTCCCGAAAGACATTACCGACCGCGATTTTATCAGTTTCCGGCAGGAATCGTCGTCGGTGGCGGGGAAGAGCTATTTGCTGGAGCAGATTCCGGTGGTCAAAATCAGTAACTACGCGTTTCGGAACCGGGCGGGCGACTCCACGAGCAATATGATTTTCCATGACGCCACGCAGGACTGGGGCCTTTACCGCCCGTCGTTCTCGAACGGGGCCGCCTATGGCGATCTCGACAACGACGGCGATCTGGACTACGTGACCAATAACATCAACGACTCGGCTTTTGTATATAGGAACAACCTGACGGAGCAAAAGCCCCAACAAGCCAACTATTTACGTTTGAAGTTCATTGGCTCCGAGCACAACCGGATGGGTCTGGGTGCAACCGTTGAGATTCGCTATACAGACCTTAAGGGCAAGCCGGGACGGCAAGTATACGAACACAGCCCCTACCGGGGATATCTCTCTACCGTTGAGCCGTTTGCGCATTTTGGTTTGGGTATGGTAAAAGTGATCGACGAAGTGCGGGTGATTTGGCCGGGCATTAATGGGCAGGCCCCCCGCGAGCAGGTGCTCCGAAACGTGAAAGCCAATCAGGTGCTCACCGCCGACCTGAAAAACGCATCGCCCTCTTCCCCCTCTTCCCGACCCGTCGGACCGCCTTCCTCCCCTTTCAAAGAGATCACCGATTCGCTGGCCCTACAATTCGTGCATCAGGAGCCGGAGTATATCGACTTTAACAACCAGAAACTGCTGCCCCACAAATTTTCGCAGTTCGGGCCAGCCGTGGCTGCGGGTGATGTAAATGGCGACGGGCTGGACGATTTTTTTGTGGGTGGCTCCCGGCAGCGCAGTGGCGTATTTTTCCTGCAACAACCGAGTGGGCGGTTTGTACAAAAGCCGCTCCTGGGCGGTTCTGTGTCGCAAACGCTCACCGACAAGCCACAAGAGGATATGGGCATTCTGCTTGTCGACGTCGATCTTGATTCGGACCTCGACCTGTACATTGCTAGTGGGGGCAACGAAGAAAACCGGGGCACATCCGCCTATCAGGATCGGCTGTATCTGAACGATGGCAAAGGCAATTTCGCCCTCTCATTGGGCAGCCTACCCGCCAATACCACCAGCAAGTCGTGTGTAAAAGCCGCCGATTTTGACCGGGATGGTGATCTGGATTTGTTCGTAGGCGGGCGCGTCGAACCCGACCAATACCCCAAACCGGTATCGAGTTTGCTCTTGCGAAACGACACCCCGAGAGGTGCCCCCGGAATGCCGACCCAACCCAGGTTCACCGACGTCACGGCGCAGCTAGCCCCGGCCCTCCAGAACATCGGTCTCGTTTGCGACGCCCTCTGGACCGACCCCGACAACGACGGCTTCCCCGACCTACTGCTGGCCGGTGAGTTTATGCCCCTAACACTATTGAAGAATGGTAAAGGCAAACTGCCTACTGCTTACAGCCCACTGCCTACTGCTACGGGCTGGTGGAACTCCCTTACCCCCGGCGATTTCGACGCCGATGGCGACATCGACTACATCGCGGGCAACCTCGGCCTGAACGCCCGCCTACGAGCCGCCCCCAACGAACCCGTACGTATGTATGCGGGCGACTTTGATAACAACGGCTTCTACGACGCCATCCCGACCATTTACATGCCCGAAAACATGGGCAACGATGCTCCCGGACCTCGTCGGGAGTACTCGTTCAACGGGCGCGACGACCTGATTAAGCAGATGATTGTGATGCGAAAGCGGTTTCCGCTCTACAAAGATTTCACGACCGCGAGCATCGACAAACTCCTGACACCCGAAGAGCGCGAAAAAGCTACGGTACTGGAAGCCAACGAGTTTCGATCAATGTACATCGAAAATAAGGGCGTCGATGCAGGCGGGCAACCCCAGTTTGCGATGCACCCACTACCCACAATGGCACAATTAGCTCCCATTTTTGGGATGGTCGCGCAGGACGTCGACAACGACGGTAACCTCGACGTGGTGCTGGTGGGCAACGACTTTGGTGGTGAGGTATCAATGGGTCGCTACGATGCCCTGAACGGGCTTTGGTTGCGGGGCAACGGGCGCGGGGGCTTCACCCCTACCACACCGGGCGCGAGTGGTTTTTTTGTGCCGGGCAACGCCAAAGGGCTTGTTGAGGTTTCAGGGGCCAACGGCCAATCGTTGCTGATAGCTACTCAGAACCGGGGTCGTTTGTGTGTGTTCCGCAAAACAACACCGAGTCGCGTCATTCGCCTGCAACCGACCGATGCCAGCGCGTTGCTCACCTTGCGCAATGGCCGTCGGCAGCGGGTTGAGTTTGGCTACGGACAGTCGTTCCTGTCGCAATCGGCGCGGGTGCTTACCGTAGGGCCGGCAGTACAATCAGTAGAGATTACGAATACAACCGGGCAACGGCGAACCCCTTAACCGGGGCTAGGTGCCCAGGGGCAACAGTATCGTAAAGGTTGTGCCCTCGCCGGGTTGCGAATCGGCGGTGATGGTGCCGTAATGATTGCCCATTATTTTCCGGCAAATAGCCAGACCCAGGCCGAGCGTGGGCGTTGTTTTGTCGAGTCGTTTCAGGAGCAAAAACACATCGGAGCGGTAACGGGCTGGGAACCCTTTGCCGTTGTCGCGGACACGAATCCGCAAATGGTCGGTGTATTGATAGGTTTCTTCGACAGCCACAAACTTGTTCTCCTTGATAACCTCGGCAGTAAGTTGAACCCGCAACGGCACGTCGGTCCGGCGAAAGCGAATGGCGTTATCGAACAGGTGATAAAACAACAAGTGCAATTGGGGCGCATACCCAAGAACGTCGGGCACGTGGCTTGCCAACAGCCAATCGGTGTCGGTGGCAAACAGATTGGTTTCTGTAGCTTCCAAAGCTGCGTTCCGAATGAGGGTCTCCAACTGGACAGGTGCAAACGCCTGCGCTGTTGTATCGAGAGCGATAAAATCGCGCAGGCCCGTTATTAATCGGCTTATACTCTGACAAATGCGATTAATCTGGTCGAACATAGGGCGGTTTTCCTCGGCAAATGGCTCCGGGTTCGACCGGATAAAATCGGTCAGGATAGCGATCTTCCTGATAGGCTCCCGCAAATCGTGCGACACAACTTTGGCAATTTGCCCTAACTCGTTATTGGCCCGTTCGAGTTGCTGAATACGCCTGTCTAGCTCAGCACGGTTGTCTTCAAGAGCCTGCTTGGCTTCGTTGAGTGCCTTGTTTTGCCGCAGCACGTCTTCGGCGTCTTTGCGGGCCTGAATCAACTCCTGCTCAAACTTTCGGCGTTGGGGAATTGGCGCACAGTAGCACTCATTGACCCAGCTTCCGTTGTGTTCAAACCGAATGCCATAGGCTAGAACCGGCAGTGGTTCGCCCCCCGAATTGCGCAACAACAAAAACACCTCATCGACCTTACCGTCAATTTTGATAATCGGGAAGAAATGAGTCTGAAAGAAAATTTGCCCTGCTTTAGTCAAAATGCTGGCCATCGACGTACCAATCAATGCTGACTCGGGTTCACCTATTAGATCGCTTACGGCCTTGTTCAAACTCAGAAAGTTACTCTGATCGTCGAACGAAAACAGCAGCCACGGTGTCCGCTGTATATAGCCCTCCGTTTGCATTTCGGACATTGGTCGCTAGTTAATGGGTGGTGATCGTAAATACTCCTGAATAAGGGTAATGGTCTCGTCGGGGCTGCTCAGATGCGGGCAATGGCCGGTTGCATCCATCACGCGCAGCGTACTCAGGGGCATATTGTCGCGCAAATACTCACCAACCGACAGGGGCGCAACAATATCGGATTGACACTGCAAAATGAGCGAAGGCGTATTCATCCGGCTCAAATCGGCCCGGTTGTCGGAGCGAAACGTGATCTCGGCAAACTGCCGGGCAATGACGGGGTCAGTCGAGCAAAAGCTATTGGTTAACTCTTCGTTCAGTTCGGGGCGGTCGGGGCGGCCCATTACGGCTGGTCCCATGTAGTTGGCCCAACCCATGTAGTTGGCATCCATTGTTTCGAGCAGGTCGGTAATATCTGAATCGTCGAAGCCACCCTCATAACCTGGTTTGTTCAGGTAACAGGGCGACGGCCCCACCATAATGATCCGACTGAATCGGTCAGGCCTTTTCAGGCTTGCCAACATACCCGTCATACCACTCACGGAATGCCCTACAAAAACTACCTCTCGCAGGTTTAGAGCCTCTAAAACATCCAATATATCCTGTGCATACCCATCGAGTGTGCTGTATCGCTGCAAATTATAGGCCGTTACGTCGGACCCTCCGGCTCCAACATAATCAAATAGCACAACTTGATAGTGTTTACTAAATGCCGGGTACACAAACCGCCACATGGTTTGGTCGCAACCAAAACCGTGGGCAAACACGATGGGTGGCCCCTCGCCTAAAATCCGTACGTTATTTCGCTGTAGGATAGATGTATTCATTCACGCATGGGTATGTTTTGTGTTAAGCCAACCACTCACTAGCCAGTTGCGCAGCCAGGTCGACCATTCCTTTGTAATGAAATGGTTTCACATAATAGGCCTCGGCACCGAGTTGTTTCGAGCGTTCCATATCTTTAGGGTTATTGGAGGTACTCAACACCACAATGGGTATCTGACCAAAATGGGGAATACCCCGAACCACCTCCAGCGTTTCCAGCCCATCCATGCGAACCATATTCAAATCGAGCAAAATCAGTCCGGGCAACCGGGTGGTAACTTCGAGTGCGGGTAATACTTCGTCGCCATCGTTGAGGACTTCAACCACCACCACAGGTTGCACCGAGCTAAATGCCCGTTGCACCAAAAACTGATCCTCTGGGTCGTCGTCGACTAGCCAGACAACCTTTTGGTAAGAAATCATTATGAGGGGATTTGGCTACATTGATAATGCGAAAATATAAACCTTCAGGTCAATTCAAGGGTGAACCCCAAAAATCTTACTTTATGAGCAACAGACTTTTCTGCCTCTATCATCTGGCTGGATATCCAACGCTGATAGTCAGTCTATGGGTGTTGATGGCTCTAAGTTGTCAGTCGTCTGCACAATATACGTATAAAGCCCCTAAGTTGAAAGGTGTCAATCTGGTGGCACCGCCCCAGAATCCCGGCGATGCAGGCCTAAAACAAGCTCACGACATGAGAGCCGATTGGGTGGCCGTGGTGCCGTATGGTTTCTGCCGGAAAGGGGAGAATCGCTTTTATTTCAGCGAGAACCCGCCCCCCGGTCGTCGGCGCATGGGCCAATGGTGGGGCGAAACGCCGACGGGTGTGGTCGGCACGGTGCAGATGGCCCGCCAACACAACTTGAACGTGATGTTGAAGCCCCACGTCTGGATGATGGGCGGCTCTCACCTTGACCTTGAGTTTACGAACGAAACCGATTGGCAAACCTTCGAGAAAGACTACGCCCAATATGTGCTCTACTACGCCCGCGTGGCCGATTCGTTGAAGGTTGATCTGTATTGCATCACCACCGAACTCGACCGGTTTGCGATGGCCCGGCCACAGTTCTGGAACAGCCTGATTGGACAAATTCGGCAGGTGTACAAAGGCAAGCTAACCTATGCCGCCAATTGGGATCGCTACGATAAAATCCCGTTCTGGGATAAACTGGATTACGTGGGCGTAGATGCCTATTTTCCGCTCGACAACGACCGCGATCCTTCGGTAAAAGCAATGAGCCGGGGCTGGAAAAGCCACCTTCGCGAGTTGGGTCGGCTAAGCGGGACACTGCAGAAACCGATTCTCTTCACCGAATTTGGCTACCGTGCCTGCGACCATACCGCCGAAAAGCCCTGGGAATCCGAAACCGACTGCACACCCAACGCCACAGCCCAGGCCAACGCGTACCGCGCCCTGCTCGAAACCGTTTGGCCACAGCCCTGGTTTGCGGGTGGGTTTGCCTGGAAATGGTTCATGGCCGACACACCCCACGAGCGTCACCGCGATCAGTTCAGCCCCCAGAACCGCCCCGCTGCCGAGGTGCTGAAGGCGAGTTGGAAATGAAGAATTAGAATACGAATTTTTGTCATCCCGACGAAGGAGGGATCTACTTCCGATACGTCCAAGTTGATTGAAAGGGAACTAGATCCCTCCTTCGTCGGGATGACAAAAATTTGCTAAATCCGCGTTCCAATCCTCTAAGCGTCGTTAGACGCGTGATTGAATCGTCTTTCAACATAAGCAACTAACTCCCGCATGAAAAACACGATTCTCCTGCTTGCTCCCGCCCTGATGCTGGCCTGCGCATCACCCAAGTCAAGTGTTAATTCGGCCTCGTCGTCGGCCTCTACCAGCACTACTCGCAAAGCCGACGGCTGGCAAATGCTGTTCAACGGCAAAAATCTGGATGGTTGGAAGGCCGCCGAAAACCCGGCCACATTCTCCGTTCAGGATGGGGCCATTGTGGTGTTCGGTCCACGGGCGCACCTGTTTTACGATGGCCCCATTGGCAACCACAACTTCAAGAATTTTGAGTGGAAAGCTACGGTCAAAACCATGCCCGGAGCGAACTCCGGCATGTTTATTCACACCGATTATCAGGAGACCGGTTGGCCTAGTAAAGGCTACGAGATTCAGGTAAACCAAACCCACACCGACTGGCGCAAAACCGGTAGCGTATATGCGGTTCAGGATGTAAAAGAGGTCTTCGTGAAAGATGAAGAATGGTACACGGAGAGTATCACGGTACAGGGCAAGCACGTGACGATTCGCGTTAATGACAAGGTGATTAACGACTACACCGAGGCCGAAACCATGACAGGAACCAAAAAACTAAGCTCCGGGACCGTAGCCATCCAGGGCCACGACCCCAAAAGCAAAATATTCTACAAAGACGTGATGATTCGGGTGCTGCCGGATTAAAGAAGAGAGTCGTTCCAGACTCTGCTTCTTTTTGAGTTTGGTCCGCGCCTGCTCAAGTGAAATTTCGCTACATCATGATCGGCAGCAACGAATTATTCTTTTTTATCAGCTTCGTTGGGGCTTTCAACAGTCTCCTATTGGGGGTTTATTTTATCCGACGACGAACTATCCCAGCCTATTTTTTTAGTCTTTTACTGATTTGTCTAGGCATCCGAACGGGCAAGTCCGTCCTGCTGTACTTTCATCCCGAAACGCCCAAAATCGTCCTGCAGGTGGGGCTTTCCGCGTGCTTTTTCATAGGGCCGGCGTTGTACTATTTCCTGAAATCGGAGATCGAGCGGGTAAAATCCGTACCCCGAACCTGGGCAATTGTGTGGCTTATGCTCATCATCTGGATCGTGGGCATTGGTGTCGTTTTTCCGTATCAATCCTATCCACTCCTGTGGAACGGGTATATTGTGTTTGCCATTTACTCCATTTGGGGCGTTTTTCTGGCTCTTTCCGGGCTGCTGCTCTATGGCACTTTTGGCGAAAAACTGAGCTTAGCCGAGCGTTGGTATCTGTTCATTTTCATCGGCAACCTGCTCATTTTTTTGGCTTATCAGGCCGCATTAGTACTCCCCTTCCGAAGCATTTATATTTCGGGAGCCGTTACATTCAGCACCCTGTTTTACACCTTACTGGTTGCGTTTCTAGTGCAGAAAAAGAAAACCGACTTGTTTAATTTCTCGGCCAAACAGGCCCCAAAAAAGGCAGAGTCAGCGAACTCAGCGAATCTGCTTGGCTTGCTGAAAAGCAAAATGGCAGAGGAGAAATTATATAAAAACCCCACCTTGAAATTGAGTGAGGTCGCAACCGCAATCAACATCCCGGCGCATCAGCTCTCGCAACTGCTGAACGAAAACCTGAATAAAAGCTTCCCGGAGTTTGTCAACGAATACCGCGTCGAGGAGGCTTGTCAGATGCTGTTCACCCACGACCATTTAAGCATCGACGGTATCGGTCATGAGGTAGGATTTGGGTCGAAGTCTACCTTTTTTGCTGCCTTCAAGAAGCACAAAGGCGTCACGCCCGCTGTGTATCGGCAAGCCTATGCCCAAATGGGTACGGATTTATAAAACCGTACCCATTTGGGCAATTTCGATTTGGGTCAACCCGGGGCTTTGGTTCAGTTTTGCAGAGAAACTGAACCAAAGCATTCATGAAACAACTCATTGTTCTCCTGCTCCTTATTCCCGCGTTTCTGGCAACGGCTCAACCCCAACCCGACCGAGCCGCCATCGAGACCGTACTTAACCAGTATTTCGACGGTTGGATGACCGGCGACACCACCAGGCTAGGCTACGCCATGCACCAGAGCTGCCAACTGAAAAATTATCTCGAAAACGAAAAACGGCTCGTCTATTATAGCCGGGCCGACTATCTCCGTTTGTTTAGGCCCAGAGCCAGAGATCCCCGAACGTCAGGGCGAATTGTGAGCGTCGATATCACGGCCCACACGGCTGGTGCAAAGATCGAATTGAACACCGCCTGGGACACCTTCACCGATTATTTCAACCTGATGCGGATAGACGGCAGATGGTATATCGTAGACAAAATTTCGAGCCGGAGACCGCACCCTACCGCGCCTGTCAATCCACAAAAGGAAACCGTCATGGATGGCATTAACCGCCCGTGGAGCATGGCATTCCTAAATGAAGACGAGGCACTTATCACCGAAAAACAAGGCGATTTGGTGCGTGTGAATCTGAGGACCAAACAGAAATTTGTCGTTAAAAACTTCCCCACTGACATGGCCGACAGCATGAGCCGGAGAACGCCGGGTGACAACACGGGTAAATTCGAGGTGGTGCTAGACCCATCTTTCAACAGCAACAAATTCGTCTACATCAGTTATGCCGCTCAGAACGAAACCGGTATGGGCCTGAAGGTGATTAGAGCGGTGTTTGAAAACGACGCCTTGCAGCAAATCAAGTCGATTTTCACCGTCGAGCCGTTTACGCCCGAACGGCACCACTACGGCGGGGGGATGATCTTCGGAGCCGATGGCAAACTCTACATTACGGCGGGCGAACGGCTCTTTACCGAAGCGAGCCAACCACCAACGCCCCTCGCGCAGGATGTGCAGGACAAACGGGGGAAAATTTACCGAATCAACCCCGACGGCAGCATCCCAGCCGACAATCCGGATTTTGGTAAAGGGGCCGTGCCCGGCCTGTACGCCGTTGGTATACGGGCTGCTCAGGGGCTGGCTCTGGAGCCAACCACAAACCGCATTTGGTTCAGCGAACACGGCACGCATCAGGGCGACGAAATCAACATTCTAAAGGCGGGAGTAAACTACGGATGGCCGGTCGTTACCACGGGTAAGTACCGTTACGAGACCTATAAACCAGCCGTAACGGAGGGAGCCACCTACACTGACCCAATCTTTGCCTGGACGCATACAGTAGCCCCGACGGGGCTGGTTTTTTACAGGGGAGAGGAGTTTCCCACGTGGAAAAACAGCCTGATCATACCCGGATTGTCAAGAGGCAGTCTTTGGCGCATGACTGTAAACGGTGAGCAGATCATCCATTCCGAAGAGTTATTCGTTAACGACCGGGTTCGTTCGCGGAAGGTGGTTCAAAGCCCCGCCGGAAGGCTGTATATGCTTACCGACGAAACTAACGGAAAGATTGTCTGGATAAAAAATGCGCGATGAGGATACCCGAAGTGTATTTTCTATTTTGCTAAGATTTTCTTGCACCCTTCGACAAAGCGGCTATATTTTTTGGTCCATTTGGCCCCAACAGGTCGTTCCGTTTCATGTTCTCTTCTGTTTCTCAACCCGAACTTCTCGACGCGTTCTGGCAGCAAATCCGGCTGGGCGACCGCGTGGCGTTCGGGCAGTTTGTGGAGAACCAGTATAACCGACTTTATGATTACGGGCACCGCTTCACCCGCGATTCGGACCTGGTGCGCGACTGTATTCAGGACTTGTTTCTGAGTCTCTGGGAAAAACGCGACCGCCTGCCCGACGTGCAGAGCAGTCAGGCCTACGCGCTGACTGCTCTGCGCAATGGTATCCTGAAAACCGTCACGCGCCAACCCGAACAGTTCGCCCTCGACGGTGTATCGGCCTTGCTCCCCTCGGAACCCGCCCCCGACGAGCAGTGGATGGAGGACGAGACTACCCAAACCAACTCCACCCGGCTCCAACGGCTCCTGGCCCAACTCACCGACCGGCAACGCGAGGTTCTGTACCTCAAATTCTACCAAAACCTACCCCACGAAACCATCGCCGACCTGCTCAGCATGGAACGCCAAAGTGTCGCCAACCTGCTCCACCGCGCCTTAAAAGAATTGAAGCACCACTGGTGGAAGGGTGTCGGGTTGTTATGGTTGAGTCAGGTTTGACAAAAAATTTCCTTTTTCCCTGAGTATCCCCCCAACCATTCTGGGACTAGGGTGTAGAATCAACCCCTACACACCCTATGACCGATTATCAAACCTACGACGCCGAGCAGCTCGCGACCGACGATTGGTTTTGCGCCTGGGTACTCATCCCCTCGCCCGACGCCGACCGGTTTTGGACCGATTGGCTCTGCGCCCACCCCGACCGAGCCAACACCGTGGCGCAGGCCCGACGCCTGACCCTTGCCCTCAACGAGCACTTTCGACAAACCCAAACCCTGGCCCCGCCCGACGTTGTCCGCGCTGAGGCTAACCGCATCGTTGAGTTAACGCAGACCGATGCAGAGAACGACGAGCAAACAGGTCGTCAAATCGTCTTCCGACCGGCCCGGCGTTGGCAGCGTTGGTCGGTGGCGGCTAGCCTGCTGCTGTTACTGGGAGCCGGTTGGTTCGTTTGGCAGTCACGTACTGCGCCCTCAACCGATAGAAATTCCGCAGAAACGATAGCCGCGAATCCGCTGGTCGAGCATGTGAATACGACCGGTCAAACCGCTTCCGTTCTGCTGCCCGATGGGTCGATGGTGCAGCTCGAACCGGGTACACGACTCTCCCACCCTACCCGATTTGTGGGTAACACGCGCCGGGTCACGCTCCGGGGCGACGCCTTTTTTGAGGTGGCCCATAACTCACAACAACCCTTCCTGATCACGGCAGGCAACACCATCACGCGGGTTGTCGGCACGAGTTTCCGCATTCTTGCCAGTACGCCCGTGGTTACAGTAGCCGTGCGGTCGGGTAAGGTGCTGGTGTACCGAACTGATAGAAAACCACCTGACGATCAACCTGCTGATGACGCCGTTTCGCTCGTCGCCAATGAGCAAGTTACGCTGGGGCGCGTGGACGTGGATGCCCGAAAGGAGCCAGTGAAACGCCCAGAGTGGATCGAGACGAAGGCCACGCAGCAAGAATTTTCCTACGACGATGCTCCGCTGCCAGTCGTGCTGTCGGCCCTCGAAAAACTGTATGGCATCACATTCGAGTACGACCAGACAAACCTGAAAGACTGCCCCATCACCTGCTCCTTCGATGAAGAAAACTTCCCCGAACGGCTCGACATCATTTGTAAATCCGTTGGCCTTACCCACGAGGTCCGCAATGGGCGCGTGGTCCTGAGCGGCAATGGATGCCATTAATCGCTAAGAAGCTGTTTAGTTAATCGCTTTGGTTGTCAAGCGCGGCTTTCGGCCATGAGTTTCCGGTCCGCCGGTGCGGTTACTTTTTTCAGTCGTAGCTACGGCTACGACTGAAAAAAGTGCCTCGTACATGACCAAAATCCACTGCCTGCCAACTCAAATTGCTAACTCAAACAGCTTCTAATCCCAACCTCCTGATGAAACATTTTCTATTCCTACGTTCAACCGGATGGCTACTGGCTCTGCTTGGGCTGGTAGCCCTTCCCGACCCAGCCGTCGCCGACGACACAACCCGCAACCCCGAAAAGGTAGCGCAGGTCGCCAACCGGCGCGTAACACTCTCGGCCACCAACCGCGAGTTGAAAGCCGTGCTCGACGACCTCTCGAAACAGGCCAACGTGCGGTTTTCGTATAGTTCGGCGGTGGTGCCGGTGAGTCAGCACGTGACGATCTCGGCCACTGACCGCCCCCTCGAACAGGTGCTGACCAACCTGCTCACGCCACTGCAAATTCAGTTTGAGATTACGCGCAAGCAGGTGATTCTGAGCCGCAAAAACGTCTCGCTCGAAACGCTGACGCCTAAGGCCATTACGCCCGCCGTTGCCCCGCAGGACCGCACCATCACAAGGCAAATTACCGACGAGGCAGGACAGGGATTGCCGGGAGCTACGATCATTATCAAGCAACGCTCAACCATCGGCACTTCGGCTGATGCCAACGGGCGGTTCACGCTCAAAATCCCCGACGGCGACCAAACGCTGGTCGTTAGCTCCATTGGCTACGTCTCGCAGGAGGTGGCCGTGGGCAACCGTTCGGTGGTCAATGTGGCCATGAAAGAAAGCGACCGCAGCCTGAACGAGGTGGTTGTGGTGGGGTATGGCACCCAAACGCGCCGGAACGTGACCACGGCCATTTCGCAGGTTAAAGGGGCCGAACTGCGCGAGATCAACGCGCCCGGCCTCGATCAGGCGTTGCAGGGCCGGGCCGCCGGGGTGCAGGTTACCAAAAACACGGGCGCACCGGGCGGGGGCGTATCGATCCGCGTACGCGGCACGGCCTCTATCCTGGGCGGGCAGGAGCCTCTTTACATTGTCGATGGGATTCCGATCAACAACACGCCCACCGGCTCCACCGATGTGTTCAGCGCGAACCGCAACGGGGGCGTGGCCGGCAACGAGTCGATTAACCCGATTTCGCAAATTCCGGTTGACGACATCGAGACTATCGAAATCCTGAAAGATGCGGCCTCGGCCAGTATTTACGGCGCACGGGCCGCCAACGGGGTGGTCATTATCACGACCAAACGCGGCAAAGCAGGCAAAGTCGAAACGTCGTTGAGCGGCTACACGGGCTTTGGCGAGGTGCCGCAGAACCGCCGGTATCAGTTGCTGAACGGCCCCGAATTTGCCGAAGCCGTGAACCTGTCGCGCCGGTTGCGCAAGCTCCCCATCGTCTACCGCGACTCCATCAACGTACCCAGCACCGACTGGCAGGACGAGATTTTCCAGCGGGCACCCATCAACAGCCTCAACGCCAATGTGAGCGGGGGCACCGAAAAAGTGCGGTTCAGCTTCTCGGCGGGATATTTCAACCAGCAGGGCACTATTATCGGCACCAAGTTCAACCGCATCAACCTGCGCAACAGCTTCGATTTCAATTTGAGTAAAAAAGTACGCGCCGGGATGAACCTGATGCTGAACACTCTGGCTCACTGAAAACTACCTGACCTACGACGGTAAAAAAGGCGAACACACGGTCAATCTGTTGGCGGGTTTCAGTGCGCAGGAGTCGAAAAACAACGGCTTCAACATCCGCGTCCGCAACATTCCGAGCAACGAGTTGCAGGTGATTACGGCGGGGCCTCAGTTGCTGGCGATTAAGGAACAAGGCTACCAATTTTGGGGAATGGTGTCGCAGTTTGGCCGGCTGAACTACGCGTTCAAGGACCGGTATCTGTTCACGGCCACCGTCCGGCGCGACGGCAGCAGCCGCTTTGGTCCCGACAAACGCTATGGGGTTTTCCCCTCGTTTTCGGCGGGATGGATCGTGAGCGACGAGTCTTTTCTGAAGTCGAGCGGCCTGATTAGCTTCCTCAAACTGCGGGCAAGTCACGGCCTCACGGGCAACGATCAAACCGGCGACGTTTGGTCGTGGCGGGCGTCGGTGCGGCCGCTCGACAACATCATCACGAGCTACCTTGGCGGTAACGGCTCACGGCCCGTGTCGATTCAGGTGGGTAATTTTAGCTGGGAAACCACCCGCCAAACCGACCTCGGTCTAGAGTTGGCCCTGTTCAACAACCGCCTGACGATCAACGCCGACTATTACAAACGCGTCACCCGCGACATGCTCTACCCCATTGCGTTGCCCAGCACGTCGGGTTTCACCGCAGTCGTAAACAACCTCGGCTCGCTCGAAAACAAGGGGTTTGAACTGGCCGTGGGCACCAAAAACATCGTGAAGGGGCCGTTCCGCTGGAGTACCGATTTCAACATCTCGTTCAACAAAAACAAGCTGTTGAGTTTGTACGAAGGCCGCACGCAAGACAGTCAGGGCGATTTTGGCAAGTCGACTTTGCTGCGCGTAGGGGAACCGATTTCGTTTCAGGGCCTGATCATCGACGGGATCAATCCCAAAACGGGCGACTTCCTGCCCCGCGACCTCGACGGTAACGGCCTCATCAACGACCTCGACATGACCATTATCGGAACGCCCCTGCCGAAGCATTTTGGTGGCATCACGAACCGGTTTACGTACGGCAATCTTGACCTGAACGTGTTCTTCACGTGGTCGTACGGCAATAGCATTCAGAACACCACCCGCTCGTTTGTGGAGCAGGTGCGTATTCCGACCAATGCCGCCGTGATTGCCAACATGAGCCGCGACGCCTTCTACGGTCGCTGGACCACGCCCGACCAACCCGCAGCCTACCGGGGTTTCGATGTGAGCAACACCTACGCGGCTGTTGGCGCACGCCCCACGAACTTCTACCTCGAAGATGGCTCGTATCTGCGCCTGAAAGCTGTGAGCATAGGCTACAATCTGCCTAACGTTTGGGTGCAACGCATGAAGATGAGCAATGCCCGCTTCTACATGAATGCCAACAATCTGCTGACATTCACCAAGTACAAAGGCTACGATCCCGAAGTGAACCACAACAACACAGGCACCAATATCCAGATCGGCTACGACAACGGCACCTACCCCAATGCCCGCAACTACGCCGTTGGTTTCAACCTGACCTTTTAAACAACCTCACCCCCGGCCCCTCTCCTTGCGAAAGAGAGGGGTGTAGTCAACATCTGGCTTGATCTTGTTTAGTCTGCTACTACAGTAAAAGAAGGTTAGCTTGACCAAACAAAAACAAGATAGACTGGTAAGGCTCCCCTCTCCTTCGCAAGGAGAGGGGCTGGGGGTGAGGTCGAAACAACATGAAAAAGACCCTATATCTCCTTCTCCCAATCCTCGCACTGGCCCTGACCAACTGCGACAACGTGCTCGATCAGGTGCCAGGATCAACCTTATTCTCGACCGCGTACCGGCCATCCCGGAGAGTTTCTTTCTGGAAGTTGGTGTACCGGCTACGCGCAACCGCAAGGCCGAAATTCTGGGCGAAGCGCGGTTTCTGCGGGCCTGGATCTACTACAACCTGACCATGAACTGGGGCGACGTACCGCTCGTGCTAAACTATCCGACGAGTGCCCTGCCCGGCAACAATCAGGTGCCCCGCACCCCACAGATCGAGGTGTTGAAACAGGTACTGGACGACTTGACCTTCGCCGATGCCAACCTGCCCTGGAACCACAATCTGTTCCGGGCCAATCAGGCGGCAGCCGCAAGCCGGATTCAGAGCAGGGGCCGCGCTACCCGCAGCATGGCCAAACTGATGCTGGCCCGAATTGCCCTACAAAACAAGCAGTGGCAGGTAGCCGCCGACAAAGCCCGCGAGATCATGCAGTCGGGGCAGTACACGCTCAATTCGGTCTGGACGCAAACCTTTAGCAATGTACCTGCTGGTAGGCAAAACTCGACCGAGTCGATTTTAGAAACGCAGAGTATCCGCGACGGTTTTGTGAACACGGGCGGTATTTTCAGTTGGGAGTTCTGGACAAATGGGCGGCTACAAATCACCCAACAAGTGTATGACAACTACGACGGCGATTAACTGGCCCCGCGCGACGTTCGGCAGTTTTTCTCCTCCAACATTCAGTACAATACCGATGGCAGCTTCCGGGGTAATACGCTGCTTAAATACTACAACCGCGACAACGCCTACGCCAGTGCCGACCCGTTCAACTACGTGCTGGGCCGCTTGGGCGAGGTCCATCTCATCCGGGCGGAAGCTCTGAACGAACTTAATTACCCCGACAACGAAGCCCTCACGCTCATAAACGGTCTTCGCAGTCGCGCCCGCGATCTGGCGTATACGCTCACCGTGAAGCGCAAAGGCAAGGCCGATACGACCGTTGCCGCCGTGGGCATTGCACCGGTCAGTTTTGCCGGAGCGGCCACTACCTTGCGCGTGACCAATCAGGCTGGCTTCCGCAAGGTGATTCGCGATGAACGCTGGCGCGAACTGGCTTTCGAGGGGCATCAGTGGTACGATTTACTCCGCTGGGATGCGCAGGATGGCACCAAAAACGCTCCGAAATCAGTCTACCTCGACGATCCCACCGTAAGCGGCACCAACGCTGGAAAACTGTTCTGGCCCATCCCCGATGCCGAAATACGCGTTAACCCCAAATTGGTGCAGAATCCGGGTTATTAGGCGGACAGTAGCCAACGTCTATCAATTCATTTGAACGAAACTGCCTTATACATTTTCCCGCCTTTGCAAAATGCCGGGTGTTCGTTACCTTCGTTTATACGAGTCTATCGAACACCCGGATGAATCTTGCCGTAACCGCCGAGCAACAGCAGATTGACTATTATGAGCAGATACTAAACAGTGTCGCTATTTCCATAATAACACTTGCGCCCCAACGCGACGAGTCAGGTATGATTGTCGATTTTGAATACAAAGCTGTGAACCGGCAGTGGGAGATTGATAATCAAAAGTCAGCGAGCGAAGTTCTAGGGCAGCGTGTAGCCGAAATATACCCTGCGTTTGTTCATTCGCCCACCTACAAGCTGTTCTTCGAGTTGGCCGAAACAGGAACACCCATCCAAACCACCGATTTTTTCGATCTTGATGGAAGAACCGTTAAATTCGATATTCGGGGCGTCAGAACAGGCAACGATATTGTTCTGTCGGTCAACGATATAACGCTGTTTTGGCAGGCTCAAGCCGAGTTAGAACAACAACGACAACTTCTTTTGTCGGTGCTCGATGGCTCGCAAAATCAAATCATCGCGTTCGATTCGATTCGCGATGCCGAAGGAAAAATCGTTGATTTTCGGTATGTCCTGCAAAACGCAGCCAATCGCCGAACCGTCGACCGAACCGACGAGCAGGTGATTGGTCATACCATGCTCGAATACTTCCCGCACGTGATCGAGACGGGCTTATTTGACCGCTATGTGCAGGTGATCGAAACCGGGCAGTCCGACCGCTTCGATATGCCCTACTACCACGACGATTTGGCCGGGTATTATGATATTTCGGTGGTGAAACGGGGCGACGGCATGGTGCTGACCCTCCAGAACAAAACCGAGAACTGGCTGGCCGACCAACGGGCACTCCAACAGGCCGACCTTCTCCAGCGCGTAGTCGACAACTCGCCCACAGGCATTATTCTGGCCGAAGCAATGCGCAATGGCGAAGGCGAAATTGTTGATTTCCAATACCAGTTAACGAACGCGCTCAACGCCGAAATTACTGGCCATACCGTCGACGAAATGATCGGAAAGCCCATTGGCGACCTGTTTCCTGGTTGGCAGTCGATACCGCTGTTCGAGACGTTCAAACAGGTGACACAAACGGGCGAGAGTCAGCGATTTCCATTTGAATATGACCGATATGGCGTGAAGGGCTGGTTCGAGGGGTCGTTTATCAAACAAGGCGATGGCGTGTTGTTCACCTTTTTGGATGTGACGAGTCTTAAACAGGCCGAACTCGACCAGGAGATTCAGGCTCAACGACTTAAGGCGATTCTCGACAACTCACAAACGGCCATTTCGCTACACGAAGCCATTCGAAACGAACAGGGCGAACTGGTTGATTTTAAGACCGTTCTGGCCAACCGCCTTGCTCTTGAGCAATGGGGGCCACTTGCCGACCAAATCCTGAACAACCCCTATTCGCAAATCTCGCCCAACCCCAATGCTGCGGTTGAGTTTGCTCGCTTCAAACACGTTATCGAGACGGGTGAAACCACCATTTTTGAATTTAATTACGAGCAGAATTGGCACCTGATGGCCATTGCCAAAATGGGTGATGGCCTGGTTATTTCGTTTATCAACATCACCCAGATTCACCAGTATCGCGAGCAACTCGAAGCGACCAACCAGGAGTTAAAACGCTCAAACGAGGGTCTTCAACAGTTTGCCTATGTGGCCTCGCACGATTTGCAGGAGCCATTGCGTAAGATCATGGCCTTCGGCGATATGCTTACCGATCTCCACAGTGCCTCACTTGGCGCAAACGGGGCCGATTTGGTCAGTCGCATGCAGCAATCGGCCAAACGCATGTCGCAACTAATTCGGGATCTGCTGAATTACTCACGCATCTCAGCCCAAAAAGACCTGTTTGAACCCGTCGATCTGAACACGCTGCTAACCGACGTACAGGGTGACCTCGAAGTACGAATAAAAGATTCTGGTGCGGTCTTTTCAATCGATACGCTACCAACTATTGCCGGTTCACCCGTGCAACTCCAGCAGTTGTTTCAGAACTTGCTGAGCAACGCCATCAAGTTTAGTCATAAGGACCAATCGCCTGTTGTAACGGTCCGCTGTTGCCGCGCCAACCCGCACCAGATGCCCACCGATCTACCGATTGACCGGTCCTATTGGCAACTAACCATTCAGGATAACGGGATTGGCTTTGACGAGCAGTATGCCGAACGCATTTTTCAGGTGTTCCAGCGGCTGCATGGCAAAGCTCAGTTTGCAGGCACGGGCGTTGGGTTGGCTATTTGCCGCAAGGTTGTCGAGAATCACAGTGGAGCCATTCGGGCCAACAGCCAACCGGGCGAGGGGGCCACATTTACAGTATGGCTACCTGCCTGATGCAACGTTTCTTCTGCCCTCTGCATCTTTCATACAAATCATCAAAAAAACCATGAAACCGTTCGTAACCCCCCTTTTCGCTCTGGGCCTGCTGGCCTCCACTGTTGTCGCTGCCCAACCCGACGACAAGCGTACTCCCTATCAAACTAAAACCTTCACGGGTGCCACCGCCGTACGCGCCGAAACATCGGGCGGAAGTCTGAGTGTGGAAGGCGGTTCCGGCAATGAAACCCGCGTCGAAATGTTTGTGCGGGGTAACGACTGGAACGGAGGTAACAACGCCCTCTCTAAAGACGAACTCCAGAAACGACTTAACGACTACGACATTTCGATCCAGAAAGACGGCAACACGGTGGTAGCTATCGCCAAACGCAAAGCCTCCGCCGACCGCAACGATTGGAAACGTTCATTGAATATCAGCTTCAAATTCTACACACCCCGCCAACTAGCCGCCGACCTCGAAACGTCGGGGGGGAGCCTGAGTCTGTCGCACCTGATTGGCAACCAGAAGCTTGAGACATCGGGCGGGAGTATCCGGCTCGACGACGTGCGGGGCATCGTCAACGGCGAAACCTCCGGCGGGAGCATCAACATTACCAATTGCCACGATCAGATTACCCTCGAAACGTCGGGCGGGAGCATCGAAGCCACCGACTCCGACGGTAAATTAACCCTCGAAACTTCCGGTGGCAGCATCCGGCTAAACGGTCTGAAGGGCAACATTGTAGCCGAAACGTCGGGCGGCAGCGTGCAGGGCGGCAACATCGACGGCGAACTGAAAGCCACCACCTCGGGCGGGAGCGTCCGGCTGGCCAACATTGCCGGTAGCCTCGAAACAAGCACCTCAGCGGGCAGCATCGAGGTCGCTATGACCCGTGTCGACAAATACGTTCGCATTGATGGCAGCGTAGGCACGGTTCGCCTGACCCTGCCCATGAACAAAGGCATGAACCTCGACCTGCGCGGCAACAAAGTGGTATCGGGGTCGCTTGTCAATTTCGACGGAGAGGCCAACAAAGACCGCATCCGGGGCAAAGTCAACGGCGGTGGGCCACTCGTTGAAGTACGGGCCTCAAGCGGCACAGTGTATTTGAATAAATAACGGAGAACCCCATCGGGGTGGCATGTTAATAGAAAAAAGGATGCTATTAAGCAGATCAAAGCCCCATCGGGGCGATATGTTTGAGGGATAGCCTTTCACATATCGCCCCGGTGGGGCTTTCATTTTGCGCCCACGCCCACTTCTATTGACATGACACCCCGATGGGGTTAGATGTGCGCTTTACATGTGTGCAACTGAACATTTTCAATACAACCCAAACTGATGCAATTCCCCCTTTTGCCGGGTGAGAGTGTGCCATTGTAGTGCTTTGTCACGCACGTTGATCTCTTTCACCTCAATCAATAATCTGTCGCCCGGTTGAGCACCAACCAACCCACCCAAGGCTAAATGATTCGTTGGTTTAGTGATTGACATTTTAGTGTCCCAGTCAATAGTTCCAATTCGCCTTGAGCCACGTGCTAAACTTACTTCAAAGAAAAACTCAGCCTTTTGGCGCAGCAGGTCGGGATACAATTTGGCGGACTCGTCGTCTAATTTCCAGCTAACCGACAATGCTTTCGTTGAGACAGGAATTCCCCTCAGTGAGTCAGCGATAGCCCCGTCTGCATTAAACCTAAACAGGTAGCGCGGCTCTGGGTCCATCCCATTGGTAAACCAGGCGGTGCTGATAGACAGCAATAAAACAACTACATGCGGCATAGCTTTTGGTGTTTAGTTTAGACCAAAACGTCGTAACTAGATTTCTAGTATTTCAGGAGTTATCCTTTTCTACGTCCAGTTTTATCCTTGCTCTTTTCAGCCTGCTCGCGCTCATATTCATCGCGTTGGCGTTTGTCGGCCACCAAATTTCGGTAGAGGCCGTTCAGGACGTAAATATCATCGACCTCGTCGATCAGGCGGTGCAGTTGTTCGCGAACTTGGTTTATGTTCATGGCAAATAGGGAAAACTACATAAACGCTTGTAGAGGCCCTTTGTCTTTAAGGCGAACCCCTTTTTCGGTCATTTCTACGGTAGCGGCCTCCACAAGGGGGTCGTGCTGGAACACCAGCACCCAGTTTTCGGCGGCTGCCTGCTGAAGAATCCGCGTTTTCTCGTCCATCGTCAGCAACGGGCGTACGTCGTAGCTCATAATCCAGGGCAAGGGCAAGTGGTGCGACGATGGGATCAAGTCGGCGCAAAACAGCAGCGTTTTACCGTTGATAGTGAGCTTGGGCAGGGCCATCTTTTCGGTATGTCCATCCACGTAAATAGTCTCCAGGCCCGGCACATCAATCGGCGTTTCGTTCATGAACGACAGTTGACCACTCGCCTGAATGGGCAAAATGTTTTCGGACAGGAACGAGGCTCGTTCGCGGGCGTTGGGGTTGGTGGCCCACTGCCAATGCTCGCTGTGCGACCAGTACCGGGCGTTGGGGAACGTGGGCACAAGGTTTCCCCCGTGGGTACGTCGCACCGCCCCGCCTACATGGTCGAAGTGCAGGTGGGTGAGGAACACGTCGGTAATGTCGGTCTCGCTGTAGCCCGCTTTTCGGATGGAATCGAGCAAGTTGGCATCCCCCGGTCCGTCGCCACGGTGGAGGTCGTAATGCCCGAAGAACCTGGCGTCTTGTTTATCGCCCATGCCTGTGTCAACCAGTACAAGTTGATTGCCCGCTTCGAGCAGCAGGCAACGCATGGCCCAGGTGCAGAGGTTCCGCTCGTCGGCGGGGTTGAGTTTGTTCCAGAGGGACTTTGGCACAACGCCAAACATAGCTCCTCCGTCGAGTTTAAAGAAGCCGGTATCAATGGTTTGCAGGGTCATTTAGCGCGGTTGGTTTGCCCGTTTTTCGGTAACTTTACACAAAAATACGGCAATCATGGAAAGTAATTTCAGAGCGTGGACTCTTGACCGAATCGAAGAAAACTTTGGCTTAGTTCAGGTCGTATCATTAGCCCCTTTGGAGAGTTTGCTTAGTTTCGACTACACAGCTACTGACTATCAGGCTCACTATCTTAATCAAATTGCCCAAAATTATCTTCTTTTTGGCGGTGACGACTGGAATGAAGTCGAGTTAGAGAATAAAATTATCAGCCCTATTATTGTTCTTTCAGAAATTGACAATAAGCAGTTTGCCTACTTTCTTGAGCGTGAATTACGAATCACCATTGGCAACTACGAACTGTCCGGTAAAGTAGACGGCATGATTGCTACGGGCTTCCGCCGACCCAAGCAACCGTATTTTTGCCTCAATGAGTACAAGCGAGGCACCGACCCCAACGGCGACCCGCGCGGGCAGGCATTGATTGCGATGTTCGTTGCTCAACAACTTAATGCCAATAACGACCCCATTTTCGGCTGCTACATCATTGGCAGAAGCTGGTATTTCATGGCGTTGGTCGGCAAAGAATACGCCATTAGCAACGTTTACACTTGCACCGACGACGGAATTTTCGACATTTTCCGCATCCTGAAAGGGCTACGCTGGCACATTGAGCGGCTGATTGCATAAAAACAAAACCCCTTCTTCGTTTCCGAAAAAGGGGTCTATGTGGGCCAGCCTGGGCTCGAACCAGGGACTTACTGATTATGAGTCAGGCACTCTAACCAACTGAGTTACAAGCCCTTATGATTTTTACTGTACTTATTTGTAGCGCAAATATACGGCGGCTGAACCGACTTTGCAAGAACCGTTGGAGAGGTTTGGTTACGTAAGCAACAAAACAATTCTCCCGTTCCACCGTATCTTTGAGACGAACCAGCCGCTACCGCTCTTGCCTTCCGTCAATAAAAAGAAGATCCTCAACGACCCCGTTTACGGCTTCATCACGATCCCGTCGGAGTTACTTTACGACCTCGTCGAGCACACCTATTTCCAAAGGCTCCGGCGTATCAAGCAGTTAGGCATGTCGGAGTATGTGTATCCGGGTGCCCTGCATACGCGCTTTCACCACGCGCTCGGAGCCATGCACCTGATGGGGCAGGCCATTCAGACCCTGCGCGGTAAGGGGCACTTCATCAGCGACGATGAGTGCGAAGCCGCTCAAATTGCCATTCTGCTCCACGACGTTGGGCACGGACCGTTCTCGCATGTGCTGGAATGTTGTTTTCTTGAGAATGTGCCCCACGAGGAGGTCTCACTCATGCTCATGCACGACCTGAACCGGCAGTTTGGCGGGCGGCTTTCGTTGGCCATTCAGATTTTTGAGGGCACCTACGAGCGGCCATTCTTTCACCAACTCGTGTCGAGTCAGCTCGATATGGACCGGATGGATTACCTCAACCGCGACAGTTTTTATACGGGCGTGGCCGAAGGCACCATCGGGGCCGACCGCATCATCAAAATGCTCGATTTGGTCGACGATGTGCTTTGTGTGGAAGCCAAGGGCATTTTGAGCATCGAAAACTTCCTGAACTCGCGCCGGATCATGTACTGGCAAGTGTATCTGCACAAAACGTCGATTTGTGTAGAATCAATGCTGATTCAGGTGCTGCGTCGGGCACGGTTTCTGGTGCGGCAACAATCGGGCGAACCCTTGTTTATGTCGCCCGCTTTCCGGCTGTTTTTGGAAAACGACGTTACGCTCGATGCCTTCAGAACCGAGTCGCGCTACCTGCAAGCCTTTACCGAGCTAGACGACTTCGATGTGTGGGCTTGCATCAAACTCTGGGCAAGCCACTCCGACCGGGTTTTGTCGGCTCTCTGTCGGATGCTGCTCGACCGGCACCTGTACAAAATTGTTCATGCCACCGAGCCGTTTGCGCCCGAACTCCTGCTCGAACTCGAAGAGCAACTGCGCCAACAGGGCATTACCGACGAGGAACTATCGTACTTTCTGGTCGAAGGCCAAGCCACCAACGCGGCTTATCTGCCCTCGGGCGACAAGATCAATATCAAGCTCAAAACGGGGCAGGTGATCGACATTGCCGATGCTTCGGATCTGCCCAACATCAAAGCCCTCACCCACATTGTCAGGCGGTATTATATTTGCTGGGCCAGGAACGTTCAGTGGAGCGAGGTATTACCTTCCCACCAATAAATTGAAATAATCCGGCAAATACCCAAATAGTCCTATTTGTTGGCTACCTTCGCACTCGTACAAAGGCCCTATTTGGGGCTGCTCACTCTCGCTACCAATTGCGTATGGAGTTTACTGTCAGGCAAATTGCGACCCTGATCGATGGCAAAATACAAGGAAATGATTCCTTGTCTATCAACCAGTTAGCCAAAATTGAAGAAGGCCAACCGGGGAGTATTTCGTTCCTGTCGAATCTCAAATACGAGTCTCATTTATACACCACGCAGGCTTCGGCGGTGATTGTCGACCAGTCATTCGAGCCGAAAAAGCCAGTAGAAGCTACCCTTATTTTTGTAGAAAACTCCTATTTAGCCTTTACCCGCCTGCTCGAAGAATACCACCGTCAGGTGTCATTTGCGCGGGTTGGCGTGGAGCAACCAAGCTATCTGTCGGACGGCAGTTCGGTTGGCGATCAGGTGTACCGGGGGGCGTTTTCGTATGTAGGGCGGAACTGCCGCATTGGCAACAACGTGAAGATTCACCCGCACGTGTATATTGGCGATGGGGTGCAAATTGGCGATAACACCATTCTGCTGCCCGGTGTGCGCGTGTTGGCTAACTGCATTATCGGGAGCCACTGCACGCTACACCCAAACGCTGTGATTGGGAGCGATGGTTTCGGCTTCGCCCCTCAGTCCGATGGTTCCTACAAAACTATCCCGCAACTAGGCAACGTTGTGCTCGAAGACCATGTTAGTGTGGGAGCCAACACCACCATCGACTGCGCTACGATGGGGTCCACAATTATTCGACAGGGGGCCAAGCTCGACAACCTGGTTCAGGTTGGGCACAATGTTGAAATTGGTAGAAACACCGTTATTGCGGCTCAAACAGGCATTTCGGGATCAACCAAGATCGGCGACAATTGCATTATCGGTGGGCAAGTGGGCATTGGTGGGCATATCGAAATTGCCAACAACACCCGCGTGGGCGCACAGTCGGGCGTAGGCAAAACCATTAAAGAACCGGGGAGATCGGTTAATGGCACCCCCCCGCAAGAGCTTCAGGAGAGTTTGCGGTCGCAGGTGCTGGTCCGTAAATTGCCTGAACTGGAAAAACGCGTACGAACCCTTGAATTGGAAAAGAAGGGTGAAGGATGATCCATTCACCAGTAAAAACGATATGAATATCAAGCAACAGACCATACAAAAAGCCGTTTCGGTATCGGGCGTGGGCCTGCATACGGGCGTATCGGCTACGATGACGTTTCTGCCCGCCCCTACCAATCACGGTTATAAATTTCAGCGCGTCGACCTCCCCGGCCAGCCCATTGTCGACGCCGATGTCGATAACGTGGTGGACCTGTCGCGGGGCACCACGATTGAGCAGAATGGTGCCCGCGTTCACACTGTCGAACATACGTTGGCGGCTATGGTTGGCCTGCAAATAGACAATGTACTCATCCAACTCGACGGCCCCGAGCCACCGATCATGGACGGTTCGTCGATCAAGTTTGTCGATGCCCTGCGCGATGCGGGTATTGAGGAGCAGAATGCCGCCCGCAACTATTTTGAGGTGAACGAATACGTTCATTACAAAAACGAGGAGAAAGATATTGAACTGGCGGCCCTGCCCCTGAACGACTACCGCCTGACGGTGATGGTTGACTACAACTCGCGGTTTTTGAGTAGCCAACACGCCTATCTCAACGACCTCACGCTGTTCCCGGAGCAGATTGCCATGTGCCGCACGTTTGTGTTTTTACACGAATTAGAGGCTCTGTACAAGCAAAATTTGATTAAAGGGGGCGATTTAAGCAACGCTATTGTGATTGTTGATCGTAAGGTTGAAGAAGGCGAACTCGATCATTTGGCCGAGTTGCTGAACAAACCCAAAATCAGCGTCAATAAGGACGTAGGCATCTTGAACAACCTCGATCTGCACTACCCCAACGAGATGGCCCGGCACAAACTGCTGGACATGATCGGTGATTTGGCCCTGATTGGTCGGCCCATCAAGGCGCAAATTCTGGCGGCTCGCCCCGGTCATGCGGCCAACGTGGCATTTGCCAAGAAGATCAAGAAGCTCATTCAGAAGAACGCGCAGAACCAGGTGCCTCAGTTCGACCCCCGGCAACCACCCGTGATGGACATGAACCGGATTGCGCAGATGCTGCCCCACCGGTATCCGTTCCAGATGATCGACCGGATTATCGCGCTCGACGAAAACAGCGTTGTTGGGGTGAAAAACGTGACGATGAACGAGCCGTTTTTTCCGGGTCACTTCCCCGGCAACCCCGTTATGCCGGGCGTGATGCAGTTGGAAGCCATGGCCCAAACGGGGGGTATTCTGGTCCTTAGCACCGTGCCTGATCCCGAAAACTACTGGCCCTATCTGATTGGTATTGAGAACTGTCGCTTCCGCCGGAATGTTCTTCCTGGCGACACCCTGCTTCTCCGCTGTGAATTTACCTCGCCCATGAAGCGGGGCATCGTTAAAATGCAGGGGCGTGGATACGTGGCCGGCAACCTCGTGTGCGAAGCCGATATGATTGCCAGCCTTGTTAAAAAGAAATGATACAACCACTAGCCTACGTTCACCCCGAAGCAAAAATCGCCCAAAACGTGGTGATTGAGCCATTTGCCATCATTCACAAAGATGTAGAGATCGGCGAGGGGACCTGGATTGGGTCGCACGCCGTGATCAATGAGGGTGCCCGCATCGGTAAAAATTGCAAGATTTATTCCGGTGCCGTTATCTCATCGACCCCCCAAGATTTGAAGTTCAAGGGTGAATACACGCTCACCTTTATTGGCGACAATACAACCATCCGCGAGTATGCGACCATAAGCCGGGGCACCGAAGAACACTACAAAACCGAGATTGGCAGCGACTGCCTGATTATGGCCTACGCCCACGTAGCCCACGACTGCCGCATTGGCAATCATTGCATTCTGACCAACAACGTACAGATGGCCGGCCACGTGTACATGGGCGACTGGGCCATTATCGGCGGGTCGAGTTCGGTATTGCAGTTCACACGTATCGGAGCGCACGCTTTTATTTCGGGCGGTTCACTGGTACGTAAAGACGTACCGCCATTTGCTAAAGCCGCCCGCGAACCGCTGACTTACGTCGGCATCAACTCCACGGGCATTCGGCGACGGGGCTACAGCAACGAGCGCATCAACGAGATTCAGGAAGTGTACCGGTATTTGTATCTGCGGGGATTGAATAACAACGACGCCCTGACGCAAATTGAACTGGAACTACCCCCGTCGGATGAGCGCGACGAGATCGTGCATTTCATTCGTTCGTCCGAACGCGGTATCATGCGCGGCCCGGGAGGAGGAGATAGGGAGTGAGTGATTGAATTGTTGAATGATTGAATGGGCTGACGCTTGCTGTATTCAATCATTCAACAATTCAATCACTCACTCTTTTACCACTTTCACCACTATCGACTTCGAGGTGGGCGTGTGGCTTTTGTCGGCTATTTGGTCGATGGGGAGCAACACGTTTGTTTCGGGAAAGTAGGCGGCTGCGTTGCCAGCCGGAATGTCGTAAGGTATGGCGATGAAACGGTGAGCCGTTCGAGTCTGCCCTCCATAACTACTCTGTAAATGAACCACTTGCCGGTCGGATAATCCCAGTTTTTCCATGTCGTCGGGATTCAGAAACACCACCCGTCGTTCGTTGTAGATGCCCCGGTAGCGGTCGTCGTTGCCGTAGACGGTCGTGTTGAACTGATCGTGGCTGCGGACGGTCATCAGCAAGAGTTCGTCAGGGGCCAGCGTGATTCGCGAAGGCGTATTGATCGAAAAATGCGCTTTCCCGTCGGGAGTAGTAAACCGGCGTTCGCGGGGGCCGTTGGGCAGGTAAAAGCCCCCGTCTTGGCGCACTTTGGTGTTGTAATCAGCGCATCCTTCAATCGTTCGGGCGATTCGATCACGAATACGGTCGTAGTTGGCAACGTGCGCGTCCCAATCGAATTGCGGCACCGTTCGCTTCGCTATCCCCGCCACAATGGCCGGTTCGCTCAACATGAGTTTCGAGATAGGCTCTACCACACCTTTCGACATCTGCACCACGCCCGTGGTGTTTTCCATCGTTACGAACTGTTCACCCGCTGCCTGCTGGTCGATGTCGGAGTGACCAAGGCAGGGTAAAATCAGGGCCGTTTCGCCGTGAATCAGGTGGCTGCGGTTTAACTTGGTCGAGATTTGAACGGTCAGGTCGCACCGGCGCAGAGCTTCGGCGCAAAAGTTCGTGTCGGAAGTTGCCATCGCGAGGTTGCCGCCCATACCCACAAACACCTTTGCCTTGCCCTCGTGCATGGCTTTTACGGACGCAACCGTATCGTAACCCGGTTCGCGGGGCGGCTCAAAACCGAACTCGCGTTTGAGGGCATCCAGAAACTGCGGCTTGGGCTTTTCGTAAATGCCCATTGTGCGGTCGCCCTGCACGTTGCTGTGGCCGCGAATGGGGGCCGCCCCTCCGCCTTCAATACCGATGCTGCCTTTCAGCAACAGCAGGTTGATGATTTCCCGAATAGTCTCAACCGCGTTTTTGTGCTGCGTTAGGCCCATCGCCCAGCAGATAATGATCTTCTTTTTGAACCGAATGGCCTTGACTAATGCGTGGACCTGTTCCTGTGCAAGCCCGGTCTGCTCAATCAACTCATCCAGATCATACCTGTTGAGTGAAGCTACAAATGTTTCATAATCAGCCGTATACTCGTCAATAAACGCCCGGTCGAGCACTTGGCCAGGGTGTTTTTTTTCCTCGATCAGCAGCAGTTTACAAACCGCCTTGAGCAGGGCCAAATCGGTGTTGATGCGGATTTGGAGGTAGAGGTCGGTGAGTTTTTGACCGCCAAACAACACGTCGCGCACCTTTTGCGGGTGCTTAAACGCCAGCAAGCCCGTTTCAACCAGCGGGTTCACGGCCACGATTTGCGCTCCGGCGCGTTTGGCTTCTTCCAGCACGGTGAGCATCCGGGGGGCGTTGGTACCGGGGTTTTGGCCCATCACGATAATCACATCGGCCTTCGCAAAATCGTCGTACACAATCGACGCCTTCCCCAACCCAATGGTCTCTCCCAAAGCCACCCCCGTCGATTCGTGGCACATGTTCGAGCAGTCGGGCAGATTGTTAGTCCCGTACATTCGGACAAACAGTTGGTAAAGAAACGCTGTTTCGTTGGCCGTGCGACCCGATGTGTAGAAAATAGCCTCATCCGCCGAGGCAAGGCGGTTGAGGTGGTCGGCAACGAGATCAAAGGCGTCGTCCCACGAGATAGGTTCGTAATGAAGTTGATCGTCCGTTTTTCCCTGCCGACGCACGACCATCGGCTGTGTGAGTCGGCCCTGTTGTCCGAGCCAGAAGTCGGTTTTTTGCAGTAACTCGCCTATCGAATGCCGCTGAAACAGGACGGGCGATGCCGTATGTTTGGTCATGACCTCATCGGCAACAGCTTTGGCCCCGCTCTCGCAATACTCGGCAATGGGCGAACGACCCCGGTCGGGGTCCGGCCAGGCGCAGGAGGGGCAATCGTACCCGTCTATCTGATTCACTTTCGCCAAAGCGGTCCAGCCCCTGCCTGCCTCCGTTTGGCGAAACACATGTTCGAGCGATTTAACAACCGCCGTGATGCCAGCAGCTTCAGTTTTGGGTTCGCGGACGTCGAGTTTGCCGCTGAGTTCGTCGGGGATCATAGGTTATCTGAACTGTGATTCGTGTGATTAAATGATTTGTATGATTGGTACTGCATCAGTGTAATCAAAAAAATCACACGAATCATGAGGTTATCTGAACTGTGATTCGTGTGATTAAATGATTTGCATGATTGTTACTGCATCAGTGTAATCAAAAAAATCACACGAATCACAGTTCAGAAATGCGTTGAGGACTGGTGTACATGTTGAACTGCTCGTTGCGGACGAATCCCACGAGGGTAATGTTTGCTTCCCGGGCCAGATCGACCGCCAGGCTCGACGGTGCCCCCACGGCCACAACGAGCGAAAGACCCGCCATCCAGGCCTTTTGGACCAACTCGAAACCGATGCGGCCACTCAGAAAAAGACCGTATTGACTCAGGGGCGTATTTTCTTCCCAAAACGCAGCACCAATTACTTTGTCGAGCGCGTTGTGCCGGCCAATGTCTTCGCGAACGCGCCGGATGGTTCCGTCTGCCGTAAAAAGGGCCGACGCGTGAATTCCTCCTGTGTGTTGGTAGGCTGGTTGATAGGTTCGTATGCGGTCGGGAAGGGCCGAAATCAGGCTGGCAGCTACGCTAAAACCCGGTTCGAGCGGGCGGGCACCTTGTTGCCGCAGGGCATCAATGGAGGTTTTGCCGCACAGCCCACAACTCGCCGACGCGTAACTAAATCGGTCGAGCCGCGCCCAGTCGAGCGCGACCGTTGGGGCGAGTTCAACGCGAATCACATTACCGTCTTTCTGCTCATCCTGCACGCAATGGCGACACGAGAGCACATCTGTTTGCGTTTGGATAATGCCCTCCGCCAGCAAATAGCCCAGGGCCAGTTCGTGGTCGTGGCCGGGGGTACGCATCGTCACGGCGAGGGTGCGTTGTGCCCGTTCGGTGGTTGGTCCAAAGCCCAGCCGGATTTCGAGCGGTTCCTCAACCGCCACTAAGTCAGGCTGTGTGGATCGGCTTTCGCCCCGCACGCGGGTGATCTGGATGGGGGCAACGGTTGGCATAATTAGGATGCTGGACGTTGGATATTAGACAGTCCAGCATCTAACATCCAATATCTAAAGTCTTCAATCCATTAACCAAATCCGGTCGGTTTCGGCTCCCTGCTCGGTCCATTCAACCAAAACGCGCTGCGATTCGAGGGTGTTCACGCGCTTGCCCGTGTAGTCGGGCCGCACAGGCAAATCGCGGTTGTAGCGTCGGTCGATAAGCACCAGCAGTTCCACCTTGCGCGGGCGACCAAAGGCCGACATGGCGTCGAGCGCGGCCCGGACCATGCGCCCGGTGGCCAACACGTCGTCAATCAAAATGACCTTCTTGTTTTCGATTAGAAACGGGACGTGGGTGGTGTTGGGGCGCAACGGCGAATCGCGCCGACGGAAATCGTCCCGGTAGAATGTAGCATCGAGGTAGCCCAATGGCACACCCGTGTCAGGGGCAGTTCGATTGAGGGTTCGGTTCAACTCGCGGGCTACGCGCTCGGCAAAGTAGATACCTCGCGGCTGCATTCCCAGCAACACGGTGTCGGTGAAATCCTGATGCCGTTCGATCAACTCCTGGCACAGGCGACTAATCACGATTTCGAGCAGGGGACTGCTCAGGATAAGGCGTTTCATACACAAATGTCGACAGTTGAAAGCCGAAAATCAAAGGGTACGCTCGCCTTTGAGTAGCGTACACCCTGCCAGTGGTCGATAGACCCTGGCAGTGGTGTTAGGGGAATCTGCTCCACCACTGCCAGTGGTCGATAGACCCTGGCAGTGGTGTACGCTACTTACCAATGCAGAACCGGCTAAAAATCGAATCCAGCAGATCATCCGTTGTGACTTCGCCCGTAAGCTCGCCTAAATGCCGGAGGGCTACGCGTAGATCCATCGCCAGCCAATCGGCGGTAACACCCGCGTCGAGGCCGTTGATGGCGCGGGCCAAAGCCTCATCGGTGCCGGTGAGGTGTTCGAGGTGTCGGGCGTTGGTGATGAGGGCACCGTCGGTTTGCACGGCAGTATCGGTCCTGACACGAGCCGAGAGCGCGGCCTTTAATTCATCAATACGCTGATCCTTAGCCGAAATCCAAATGATTTTTGATTGGCCGAGTATTTCATCCAACGTCCGGCGTCCATCGTCTAGTATCTTATCTGCCTTATTCCCCACCAGTAAATATGGCTTCCCCGCTGCCTCCAGGTCGCCAACCATGTCCCGAAGTTCGTCGGGTGTGGTGGTACTTCCGTCGAAGAGATAGACGACCAGCGCGGCCTTTTCCATCTGCTGCCGGGTCCGTTCCACGCCGATGGCCTCGATGGTGTCGGTGGTGTGGCGCAGGCCCGCCGTGTCGATCAGCCGGAACCGAATACCGTCGATAAACAGTTCGTCCTCGATCACGTCGCGGGTAGTGCCGGGAATCTCCGAT
Source organism: Cytophagales bacterium (assembly GCA_004292855.1). GTDB lineage: Bacteria > Bacteroidota > Bacteroidia > Cytophagales > Spirosomataceae > Rudanella. The sequence continues at coordinate 6,578 of RDXN01000040.1, read as the reverse complement.
ACAATGGCTTTTTCCTCGTTCAGTAAGGCATTTAACAAGGTCGACTTACCCGCGTTGGGCTTGCCGACGATCACGGTTGGCACCCCGTTTTTCACGGCGTTGCCCACCGCAAACGACTCAATTAACGGGTGCAACACGCGCCGGATGTCGGTCATGAGGCCCCGGAGTTGATCGCGTTTGGCAAACTCGACGTCTTCTTCGCCAAAATCAAGTTCAAGCTCTACAAGAGCCACAAAATCAATGAGTTGCTGACGAAGCTCTTTCAGTTTTTTGGAGAAACCACCCCGCAACTGCGATAGGGCCGAGCGGTGGCTTGCTTCGGAGTCGGCAGCGATCAGGTCGGCAACGGCTTCGGCCTGCACCAAATCGAACTGCCCGTTCAGGAAGGCCCGTTGGGTGAATTCACCGGGTCGGGCGAGCCGCACGCCCTCGCGGGTGAGTCGGGTCAGGATTTGCCGGATAATGTAGTCGGAGCCGTGGCACGAAATCTCAACCACGTCTTCTTTAGTAAACGATGTTGGTGCCCGGAAAACCGTCACCAGTACCTCGTCGATGATGCCGCCGTCCGGGTGCCTGAGCGTGCCAAAATGAGCCGTGTGACTCGGTTGCTGCGTGAGGTCTTTTCCCCGAAAAATCTGGTTGGTGAGTTCAATGGCCCCTTCACCCGACACCCGGATCACGGCAATTGCCCCGATGCCGGGGGCCGTGGCCAAAGCCGCGATGGGTTCAAATTGGGTAATTTGCATGTTTTTTGGGGACACGGAGGACCACCATGACGCACGGAGGGGCACAGAGCTTTATCCTTTTTTCTCTGTGCCCCTCCGTGTCCCTCCGTGGTTCTCTGTGTCTAAAATTTTGGCGAAAATGGGCAGGCGACTCACCACGTTTACCAGGCCCTGTTCGAGCGGTACGCGGGGAATGCCCAACGCGTCGGCGTAGGTGTCGCCCAGGAAGAAACGCATTTGGGCGGCTGCGAGGTTCCGCGCATCATCGCGCCCTGTGAGTTGGGCAATGGCATTGAGCAACGATTGCGTTAATCCACGCCCCGCTTCGGTGGGGGCAAACTGCCGACGCGCAATCTGTTTGTCGAGGTGAAACGCTTCGCGCAGGTTTTGCGGCAACAGTTCGTCGACCACGCCGTTGATGTGGCCCACTACGTTGATGTGGTGCAGATAATCCTCTTCTTCACGCTCGGTCATGGCCACGCCGAGCTTGCGCAGGCCCCGCAACACGATGTAGCTGAATGCGCCGATAGTCCCGGCCATGTCTTCCTGACAAATGGGCGTTCCCCAGGCATCGTTCCAGCGACCCGTATGCCCCGCAAACCAGCGCGAAGCCGCATGAATAAGCCGGATTTTGAGGGTATAGACAGTGGCCACCTCACCCCCTGCCCCCTCTCCTTCGTAAGGAGAGGGGGTGAGTACAGTCGAGCGAGTTGAGTTTCTCCAGTTTTTGAGATTATTCACAGCGAAGACCCATTCGCCAGTTTCCTGTAGGCGTCGGGCGGTGTCGTTTTTGATGCGTTCGGTGAGCCAGAGTACCTGCACACCGTTGGCTCCCAGATACGTGTAGGGCAACGATAACGTGCCCAACACCAGACCAACAGCCCCGGCGTGCTTTTGGAAAAACGCCATCCCTCGTTGCATCCGCGCCCGGTCGGCCCAGGGGGGTAAGTTGCTGTAGTCAGCAAAAAATTGCTGGATAGCGGGGTGTTGCTTGTCGGTCGCGAAATCGTGGGCGTCGGCCAGCCAGCGCATGAGACTCCCCACTCCCTCGCGCCCCCCCTCAGCTACAATGGTCGCAATGACGGCATCGGCGGGGGCGTCGCCCTGATGGCGGTAGGGTTCCAGAAAATCGTCGTTGAAAACACGGGTTTGCTTAATGCGGGCGGCTGTCATGCTGGGTAAACAGCCTGTGGGGCCATTGAGTTTAAGCGATTATTTGTTTATCGGCGGCTTACTCAATACGGCCTGAATCGCGCCCATGCGTTTTATGAACGCGGGGTAAAGGTCTTTGAGCGTTTGTCCCGGTTTTCGTTGCGCGTAGAGCGCGGTCAGTTCCCGGTTAAACAACGTGCTGGCATGAAACCCCCGCGTTCCGTTTTGGCGTGCCCAAGCCACACTGACTTTGGCGGCTACCGTTGGGAAGTATTGTTGCACAAACAGGTCATACACCGCCCAGGTCATGTATTCGTTGAAGGTAGCGAGGCTATCGGTCTCATATCCGCTGCCCGCGTCCCACACCCGATTGTCGAAATTAGTTCTGACCAGTGAGCTATATTGATACGTGAGCGGATTAACAAAGGCATGATCGAGTTCGGTAAACAGCATGTGCGTCCCCGACGCGATTTCCTCCTCGTTAGCACTGCTAACGGTTTTACCCTTCAGCAGAAAATCCGGCAACGTGATAAAATCCGTTCCCACCTCGCCCACCATCCGGTGGCAATTCATGCGCCCCACCAACGGCGACAACACGATGGCGTAGGAGCTGATCTCGGCCCGTTTGCCCAACTCATTTTCCAAAAACCGCAGCATGTCCGGGTAGCGTTGCGAGGTCAAATACCCGTCGGCAAGGTTCTGATAATACGGCAGATGGTCCCGGTAAAATTGCCGAAAACCCGTTGTTTTCACAAAATCGTTTACCAGAGCCAGATTCTCCTCGAACGGATTGAAACCCGTGTTGGCCGCAAACGCAAATTGCCGGACCAGCCGATTCGTGCTGTCGAACCCGAACGCGTACGCATCGGTCCGAAAGCTGAGGTAGTTCTCCCATTGCTGTCGGGAGTAGTTTACCTTCGCCAGCAACGGGTGGTTGCTATATTGATCAAAATGGTCCCGCACCTCGCGGTAATAGACCGATTGTTGTGAGACCTCCCAGCGGTCGGTTTTCCCGTAGTCGGTCAGGGCCAGAATAATATTGGCCAGTTCGTAAGCTTCCGACAATCGAACGGGGGACTGGTTTTGAGCTTGAAGCTGAAAGCTGCCGAGGCAGATTGTGAGGAGAATTAGGGTGGTTTTCATAGATGCAATTTAACCCCACCCCAACCCCTCCCCCGTAGGGAGGGGCTTTATAAGGCCGCCTTCTTTCACAAGTTTAGAATATGGAAGAGGGTAGACTGTTAGCCCCTCCCTACGGGGGAGGGGTTGGGGTGGGGTTGATTTATGTGGTTTTCATAGATTCAAGGCCTTTTTGATCATTTCTTTCTTCCCCCTGGAGATGGGCACTTCGCTGCCATTAGCTAACATCAGGAAATCGCCGTACTCCTTTTTCCAGCTTTTGATAAAGGTTTTGTTCACCAGGTGCGATTGGTGGCAGCGCAAAAAACCGTGGTCGCGAAGCAGGTCGTCGTATTCGTAGATGGGCTTGCTGACAAGCATTGATGTTCCGTCGCTCAGGAAGAAGGTTGTGTAGTTGTTGGCCGATTCGCAGCGGACGATCTCGCTGGTTTTCACGAACCGGGTCTCCTGCAAGGTCGAGAGGGCAATTTGTAGCTCCTCTTTTTGGGCCTGTGCCTTGAGCCACTGCATGAGATGTTCGATCTGCCCGTTCTGTGTTTTTAGTCGACGTTGCTTCTCAGCTTTCGTTACGGCGGTCTTTAACTCACTGATATCGACGGGCTTGAGTAGATAATCGACCGCAGCAAACCGCATCGCCTGAATGGCGTATTGATCGTAGGCCGTCACTAAAATCACCTCAAAGTCGTACTCGGCCAGGCTCCGCAACAAGGCAAACCCATCCTGCTCGGGCATCTGGATGTCCAGAAAGAGCAAATCGGGTTTATGTTTGGCCAAAGCCACCTTACCCACTTCGGCACTCAGGGCCACTGCACAAACCTCCACGTGCGGGCAATAGGTTGCTAGCAAAGCCTGTAGATTGGTCAGGTTGTGGGGTTCGTCGTCAATCAAAATTGCCTTCATGCCAACCAGTCAGTAAAGGTGAGTGTTGCGGTTGTGCCTAATGGAACCCGGTGGGAAAAAGCCAGTAAAATCGGCTGTTGAGCGTTGAGCTTGTTCAGGAGGGCAATCCGCTCACGAGTGAGTTTCAGACCAAAACCAGTTGTTGAGTCTGTCGCTTCATATCCTTTTCCATTGTCGATGATACTGACGATGAGGCTATTACCTTCTTTTTCGAGATTCACCTCAATCCGACCTGCTTCCTGCAAGGTCGACACGCCGTGCTTCACGGCATTTTCGAGCAGTGGCTGCCACAACAGCGACGGGGTGTTGGTACTGAACAAATCTAATCCCTTATCAACCTGCACATTGTACGCAAATCCAAACCGAAGTTGCTCCAACCGGAGGTAGGTATCCATTGTTTGCAGTTCCCGCCTAAGGGGCGTTTCCTCGTTGCCGCTGTTGGTGAGCGACTCCCGCATGAGCCGGGCAAAATCGGACAGGTACTCATTTGCCCCATTCAGGTCCTGCCTGTTTATCAGTCCCTGAATGGAACTGAGCGCGTTGAACACAAAATGTGGGTTAAGTTGCGCGTAAAGTGCCCGGAGTTCAAGCTGCGCTTTCTGCTTGTTGGCCATCTCCTGCCGGGTCCTGCGCCGTTGCCGAACGAACAGATAACCAAACAGTAGCAAACCATCTAACCCAATAATCATCCCCCCAATTGCCCATTTTGTTTGATACCAGGCTGGTGCTATCGCGAACGTACACTCCGTTACGTGCTGGGGTTGGGCGGTGTAGCGGATTTGCAGTTGATACTGCCCTGGCGTCAGGTTATTTAACCAGATAAACGAGTTGTCATATTCGTTGTTTCCCCACGGTCGAACCACACCACCATCCCGAATTAACTGATACTGCACCTGATCTTTGGTGTAGATCTCGGCATTGAGTGTATAAACCAGTTGGGTGTTTGTAGTCGGTAATTGGAGGTCTTTGGTTGTATAGAAGGGTATGGACCGTGTTCTAGCCCATTCGTATTGCAGTTTTTGCAGAAACACATCCAGGTCATCAGAGGTGTAGATACTCGACACGGCCGGTTGGATCTTCTCCCAGGCAACCATACTCGTGCCCATGATTTGCTCCTGCCCCTTCCGTCGAACATCCATAATAATCATGCTTCCCAGTGGAGCTTTGTAGCCGCCTAAATAAGCCATTTGGGGCATCGCGGCCTGTTTGTTCAGGGTAGAGTCGGTGAATTGGCTAATGACCCGCCAGGGGACAAGCTCTTTCCAGCCCGGATATTGTAGCACGCGAAACTGGTAACTATCGGCGTTTTCCCGGTTTACACCGTGCAGAAAAAAGTGCGCTCGCGCGGTATCAAACGTCGTTCGAGCCACAATCTCGGTAAGGCGACGGTTGGCCCTGAACAAGCCATTCGAATCCACCAGATTGAAGTGAACACTGTTTTCTTTGACTGTCCAAAACGAGTTATTGGCCTTACGAATGGTCAAAATAAGGCCCACCGTTTGGGGCTTTTTCAACACGTTGTCGGCATAACTCTGCGAATATGCCCCCCAGTCGATTTGGGCGTAGAGCAGACCGGGCATCAGGAAGCACAGAACCAGAAAGAAGCGAACAGAGTACATAGCAGGGGTTGTGTGTTTCAAAAGTCTGCTATTTTTTCTGGCTGAAACGGGGCAATGTGAATTTGGCAGGAGCAACTGTGAATCGGGTCAGAAGGTTGTATCAACGCAAGCAGGGTTAGGCCGGGTGCAGACATTTGACTTGCTGAACCAGAATTGCCGTCAGTCGCTCAATAGCAGGTCGTTCAGGCCCGACAGAGGGATAAACGTGCCTTGCGAGGTGCTTTGTCGAAGTGTACCACCATAAACAACATAGCTGTTGGTTGCCTGGTTACCACTCAGTTTGTTCCAGTACGTAAGTTGGTCGAAATAATCGCGGTTCAGGGTCATACCCGCTTTGACCTCGATGGGTAACAGGCCGGTCCCGGTCTCAACAAGCAAGTCAACTTCGCGACCCGTTTTGTCCTGCCAAAAGTAGCAGGGAGCCGATTGTCCCCGGTGATAAAAGTGTTTCAACACCTCACTCACCACCAGATTCTCAAACAGATTACCGCGCATGTAGAATGTTTCGACCAGATCGGCGCGTCGCAACCCCAACAAAGAACAAACTAATCCCGTATCATGGAAGTACAACTTGGGCGATTTGATAAGTCGTTTGCTGAAATTATCGTAGTAAGGTGGTAGCAGGAAAATCACATAGCTGGCTTCCAGCACTGAAAGCCATGCTTTCGCCGTGTTGACCGCCACACCCACGTCGCTAGCCAGCGAAGAGAGGTTCAAGGTTGAGCCAATTCGCCCTGCACACAGGCGCAGGAACCGGGTAAACGTACTCAAATCCGAGATATTTTTGAGCGAACGAACATCCCGTTCGAGGTAGGTCTGGATGTAGCTTGAAAAAAAATCGGTTGGTTCCAGATCGTTCGCAATCAGTCGTGGGTAGCTCCCCCGGAGCAACAACTCATCTAGTGTGCCGGGCAATACCTGAGCCGCTTGTTGCTCGGCGTAGCTTAGAGGTTGTCTAAAGTTTCACGCAAAGTGAGAGCCGGTCAGGTAGTTTTGAGGTGCGAACTTAAAAACTACCTCGATGAACTATCCGAGTAATCTG
>RDXN01000072.1 GCA_004292855.1 Cytophagales bacterium | reverse complement strand
GAAAGCCGAGTGTTGATAAATAAGCCCGACGCAGCCAGTTGGCAGTTCTGGTCGGCTAGGGCGGCTTAACTAACCTAAACAACTGCTCGGACTATTGACTTCTTCAACCCGTCAAAAAATAGACAGCATCATAACCCTCCTAAGTCATCGATTAGGTTAAGCCATGATGCTATCTGGATTGCATTTATCTGACGAGTTACTAACCCCTTAACTCTGCATAATGCTTGAAAAACAATGGAATGGTCTCGATGCCTTTGTAGAAATTGAACAGGCCGTAACTCTCGTTGGGCGAGTGCAGAGCGTCGATGTCGAGGCCGAAGCCCATCAGGATTGACTTGATGCCTAACTCCTGCTCGAACAGAGCCACGATGGGAATACTGCCCCCGCCCCGCGTTGGGATGGGTTTGGTGCCCCATGATTCTTCCATTGCCCGGCTTGCAGCCTCGAACTCCACCGAATCCGTTGGGGTCACGTAGGGCAGGCCCCCATGGTGCGGGCGCACCGTCACCTGCACCGATTGGGGCGCGATAGACTCGAAATGGTTCTTGAACAGCGCGGTGATCTCGTCGGGGGTTTGGTGCGGGACGAGCCGCATGCTGATTTTGGCCGAGGCTTTCGAGGGTAGCACCGTTTTAGCTCCTTCGCCGATGTAGCCGCCCCAAATACCATTCACGTCGAGTGTCGGGCGGATAGAGGTGCGTTCGTTGGTCGAGTAGCCAGCCTCGCCGAACACCTCCCGGATGCCCAGGTCACGTTTGTATTCGGTCAGGTCGAAGGGAGCTTTGGCGAGTTCGGCGCGTTCGTCGGGGGAAAGGTCGGCTATTTTGTCGTAGAAACCGGGGATCGTGATGCGCCCGTCGGCATCTTTGAGCGAAGCAATCATCTGGCACAACACATTCACCGGGTTATCGACACCCCCGCCATACACCCCCGAATGCAAATCGCGGTTTGGTCCGACTACTTCCACTTCCACGTACGACAGTCCCCGCAAGCCCGACTCAATTGATGGCACATCGTTCGCGATGATGCTCGTGTCGGAGATCAGAATCACATCGGCACGGAGCATGTCGCGGTTTTCGGCCACAAATAGGCCCAAATGGTCGGAACCAACTTCCTCTTCGCCTTCTATCATCACTTTCACATTGCAGGGCAAGCTGTTTGTAGCCAACATGGCTTCGATAGCCTTGATATGCATGTAAAACTGCCCCTTGTCGTCGCAGGCACCACGGGCGTAGATGCGCTCGTTACGGATCGTCGGCTCAAAGGGGGGCGTATGCCAAAGGTCGTAGGGGTCGGCGGGTTGAACGTCGTAGTGGCCATAAACCAGTACGGTTGGCAGGCCCGGGTCGATCAGTTTTTCGGCGTAAACGATGGGGTGGCCGGGGGTCTCGTGGAGTTGAGCATTGTCGAGGCCTCCCGCACTGAGTTTATCACGCACAAACTCGGCGGCCCGGCGTACGTCGTCCTTAAAGTTGGAGTCTGCCGAAACCGAGGGGATTCGGAGCAGGTCGAAGAGTTCGTCGAGATACCGTTGTTTGTTCGATTCGATGTAGGTTGCTGTGGTCGCGTTCATGGGCGATTAGTTTTCTGCCTACAAAGTTGGCAAAACTATTTGCGCTTTCGCAACCGAATCAACACCGTGCGGCTTTCCTGACCGCTCAAAATCCGGGTAATGTTTTTCTTGTGCGTAAGCACGACCAGCAAAAACACCACAAAGCCAAACACAATGAGCAGAGGGCTTTCTTTTTGTCCAAACACCCGCAATAACAAGAGAATTGGAAACGCCAGCGCGGCCAGCATCGACCCTAGCGAGACGTATTGCGAGGCAAGCACCACCAGCAGAAAAATACCAATGCAAACAGCAGCCACCTCCGGGTGTGTGGCCAGCACCATACCCAACAGCGAGGCCACGCCTTTGCCACCCCGGAACTGCGCAAACACCGGATACAAATGCCCAACAACAGCCGTAAGACCAAATAATAGCTTGAACGTCAGAACAGAATCCTCACCGATATACCCAAGCTGACAGAGCAGCGATGCGAGTAGCGCGGCTGTATAGCCTTTCAACACGTCGGCCAGCATCACAACCGTGCCAGCCCGTTTGCCCAGTACCCGAAACGTGTTCGTGGCCCCGGCGTTACCGCTGCCATGATTACGAATATCGACACCAAAAAAGGCTTGTCCGTACCAGACCGCAGAGGGGATAGATCCTAACAAATAAGCGGCTATAAATGCTACGGCAACAGCCAGTACAGTCATAAACGTGAGTTATTTACGGGTTGAACACCATGAGTTCAAAACAGGCCACAATAATAGCACGCAATTTAGGCAATGTTATCCCCACGTTAAGAATTTATAAGCTCAATTTAAGATTTATTCGCCTTTATCTGCCTTTTTGGTGTATTACTACTTGCCACCAACGACCACTTCCATCAAAACCTCGTCATTTAAGTAGGATTGGGCCATTTTCTGAATCTGCTCTGCCGACACCGCCCGCAGGTTCTGCACGTAGTTGCTCAAAAAATCGGTCGGCAGGCCGTCGAGCAGGATAGTCTTGTAGCGGTCGGCAATCTCGAACGGGGTGTTGAGCGAACCCACAAATTCACCGGCCATGAAGTTCTTCACGGTGTCGAGTTCGTGGTCCAGAACGGGTTGGGTTTGCAGGATATTTATTTCCTTTCGGATCTCGTCGAGCGTGGCCTGAGTAACTTCCTTTTTCACGTCGGTGCCAATCAGGAAGTAGCCATCGTTCCGAAACGACACCAGGTTAGACGAGATACCGTACGTGAAGCCTTTTTCCTCGCGGATGTTCCGCATCAGTCGCGAACCAAAATAGCCGCCCAATACCTCGTTGGTAACGAGCATCGGAAAAAAATCGGGGTGATGGCGGGTGAACAACCGACGCCCCATCCGAATCGACGATTGCAAGCTCTCGGCTTTTTCGGCCAGTACGGTAGCCTCCGGCGCAAGCGGTTGCGCGTAGGTGTGCTGCTCACCTACAACTTCCCCAACTGGCATGGCGCCGAGTTGCTTGTTAACGAGTTCAATCTCCAGCTCGCCCACGTGCCCCGCCAGCAAAACGCGGAAAGACCGATTACGAATCGACCGCTCGTAGAAGTCGGCTACCTGTTGGCGGGTCAGATTCTCCACCACATTGGGCTGTTGGCTGCGTCCGTAGGGGTGTTCTTTCCCGAACAGATTTTGCCGGAACAGCACCCCAGCCACGTAGGCATTCTTTTCGTTGTTGACCTTGAGGTTTTGCAGCGTGATGTTTCGCAGATCGTCAAGCTCCTTTTGCGGGAACGTCGACTCGGTGAGCAGCTCCTCAATCAGGGGCAGAATACTACCCAAATGACGCGTGAGGCAATACACCACCAAACTCGCCCGGTCGGGACCGGCGTTGAGTTCCAGAAACGCCCCGAAACGGTCGACGTATTCGCTGATTTCAGCAGACGACCGGCGCGTGGTGCCCTCGGCCAGCATTTTGAGCGCGAAGAAAGCCGCCCCCGGTTGGCCGTTCTCGTACCAGGCCCCGGCGTTGAAAATACATTCGATGCGCATGACCGGCTGTTGCGGCACGGCAATCCAATGAATAGGTATGCCGTTATCGAGTGTGGCCGATTGTAGGGCCGGTAAGCGTACGTCATGAATCGCCTGAAACGCGGGCGATTGTGTTCTGTCGAGTTGCATAGGTTCCAAATAGACGTTAGACAAAGGACGTTGGACGCTGGACCCTTTTCGGAGTCCAACATCCAACGTCCTTTGTCTAACGTCCTGATAATTAATTTTCTTCAGTTTCTTCTTCCTCGTCGTCGGTGATGCGGATGCCTTTAGTCAGGTCGATCAGCAACGAGACGCGGAACGTGTTGGCCAATGGGCTACCCTGCTTAACGGGCATCAGGTACGAAAAGTCAATACCATAGCGGTCCTGAAGCCGGATACCCACCCCGCCCGTGAAGAACTTACGTCCGCCTTTGGCGTTGGGTTCGTTGTAATAGCCGAGCCGGGCCGCAAACTGATCGTTGTACCAGTATTCGATACCCGACGCAATGTTAATTTCCTGTAGTTCTTCGTTGAAAGGTGCGTCGGCAAACGAGCCAAATACCGAAGCCAGATAGCCCTTGTTCGGATCAATGGGGGGGGTTGGCACCATCAGTTTGTTCAGGTCGAGGGCGAAATTGAACTTGTTAAACTGATCAGCGTAATACGTAATGGCCGTACCAATGCGCAGATTCGTAGGGATATAGAACCGTTGGGGGCTACCGTACGAAACCTGACCGCCCAAGTTAGAGATCATCCCGCCAAACGCCCAGCCAAGACCCCGGCCTGTAGCATCGTCACGCACCTGATTGTTATAAAACGCGCTGATGTCGGCGGCAGCCGTAGCACCCGGTTTAATAGGAACGCCCGCAACTGTGGTGGCTCCGGCAAGGTTCGAGTTCAGATACTTGAGGTTCACACCCATCGAGAAATTCTTCGTCAATCGGGCCGCATACGAACCCGTAAAGGCATATTCTCTTGAATTAAACGAACCTGCCGACAAGCCCGAAGCAGTCGTAAACTGGATGGTGCCGAGGTCGAAATACATCAGCGACCCACCAATTGCCTGATTCTTACCTACTTTTTTGTAACCCGTTAGGTAGGTGTAATACATGTCGCCGATGAGGTCGCGGAGCCAGGGGGTGTATGAGAGTGAAGCTCCCGAACTTTTGGGCGCAAACACCAATTTCGAGGGGTTCCAGAACACCGAGTTGGCATCGGGGCTGAGGGCCACACCGGCGTCGCCCATGGCTCCACTACGGGCATCGGGCGTAAAGTTTAAGAACGGAACCGCCGTATTAACCGTGTTGAGCCGCGTTCCGCTCGGCGTAAAACCGAGTGTTGTTGATCCGGGCGTGGTCTGAGCACTGGCAAAAAGAGGGAGGAGGCAAATTACTCCGATAAACAGGCGGGAAAAGCTGCGCTTCATAAAGTTTGATAAATGAGCAACATGAGAATCTACGAGAACCCATGTTGGGGGGCCAAAATTACGACGAATCGCTATGTAATGAAAACTGTGTTCAAAATTGATGCCGGAGTCTTATCGTATGAGCAAAACCCGCTCACTCGCTCCAGCCGCCGACCCATCCGACGCGGCCCGAACATCGACCCGGTACAGATATAACCCGTTGGGTAACGGACTGTTGCCGCCTGTTCGGCCCTCCCATTGCCCCAAGGAAACCGTTTCAGGGCATTGGTCGCACTGCCCGGTCTGACTACCCAGCACCCGCCCGCTTCGGTCAAAGAACGTCAGCGTCCAATCGAGGGCGTCGCCCGGTCGGTTGTGGGTCAGTTCGAGGGTGGTCTGCTCGGCCATTGGGTTGGGGTATGCCCGCAACGTCCCGATGGTCAGAGCCGGTTTGTCCGATACTACAAACGTCAACGCACCCTCGTTTGAATTATTGTTGACGTCCCACGCTTTCACCCGAACGCTATACCGACCGGGTTGCAACCCTCTGAAGGTGTAGGTAGCCATTCCCTGCCGCCCATCGGCCCCCATCGCCACATACTTATCATTGAGGGTAACTACTTCACTCTGTTGCAATTGAGCCGTTAATTCGTGACCCAAACCAGTGCGGGTGATGTTAATGCCGACGTTGTCGGAGAGATTAATTTGCAAGTACACATCTGGTCCGGCAATACGAGGTGTGGCGTCAGCATCAAGCGTGGCTCCGGGTATGGTTAGGGTGAGCGCGGGCGGCTGTGTGTCGGCAAGGGGTTGGGGGTCGCTACTACCAATAAGCAGATTCGCGTACTGCCCCGACGCTTCGAGCAGGCTGTCGGCCCGCACAGCGTAGGCATACAGCCTACCGGGGCCAACGGTGTAATCAATGTCTTTCGGGACGGTAAACTGCACCCGGAAACGGCCTGCGTTCACGGGTGTTTGTCCGCTGAAAATTGTGCTCGTAAAGGCTCGATAGGTCATGGGCAGGCTCTCGGTACCCCGTGTGCTGCGGTTGGTGGCTTTATCGAAAAGCGTCAGGCGAACCTGTCCCGAAAAATCGGTAAGCAATTGGCCGGTGACCGGGTTGCGGATTTCGCCTTCGAGCACTACTGTTTGCAGAGCGCGGAGCGTGTCAGGCCGGTTTGGTTGCACAACTCGCCCCGCCAGGCGCGTAACGGCCACCTCGGCATCGGGGTAGGCGAGTCGCATGGAGGGGTCGCCGAGGAGCGCGAAGTTGCGGTTGAGACTCCCGCTCAAGCTGTTGTTTTTGGTGTCGCGCATTACGTCGCCCAGGCGCGGCATTTGGCCGTTTATGGGCGTGAACACCGACCGATAAAAAGCTTCATTGAGCAAAAAATTGGTATTGGCAAACACGGGCCGTGTGGTCGTGAGCAAGCCAATGGCCCCGCCCTGCCGACTCAACAGGGCCAGTTCGGCCCCCGAAACCGTGCCGGGGTCGTCGTAGCGGCCAAACTCACAGGTGGCCGTTACGAACAGGGGCAGTCGGCGGTTACGCCACGAAAAAATGTCGGACAGGGTCAGAATTTGTTCCTCGGCCCACCCCGAAACGCCCCCGTGACCAGCGTAATTGATAATAAGCCGACCCTCGTTGAGCGCGTCGTTTAGGGCGCGGTTCACTCCCGGAGCGCGTGGTCCGCCCGGTGCCGACTCTTGGGCAAAATCGTCTGTAAACAGGCGTTGTGGCCGAAACGCCGTGTTGACTTCAATTTCGCGGGCTAGTTGGTCGGCGTCTTGCTGGTGAATGTTTCCATCGCCATCGTCGGCTACCAGGGCCAGCCGCGTTTGCCAGTCGCCCACCAAGGTTTTGTCGGAACTGTAGCGAATCAGCTTATCCACAACAGTACGGGCCTCATCTGCCGACTTCACCGGGAGCCGCCCCACACCAATATCAAGCTGGTGGTCGCCCGCAGTGGTCTCAAGCCATTCACCGTCAGCGTCTTTCAAAAAACCGAAATAATCGTCGGACGAATAACTGCGGATAGGGTCGAGCGATTCGCGGCTTTGGTAAATGGGCACCATATTGGCCCACTGAGCCGGTGTGAGCGAACCCGCCCGGTTCCGGTAATCATACGTGGCGTCACCAAAAAGAAGCAGGTATCGAAGTGTGTTGGACGTTTTGCGGCTGTAAAATCGGGCCGCGTCGCGGATGGCGGTAGGGTCGGGTTGGCCGGATGCAAATTCATTGTACACCTGCGTAGTCGTCACAACGAGTACCGTCAGGCCATCGTGGTTCCGACGGAATGCGGCTAACCGTTCGGCCTCGGCCCGGAAGGCGGGTGGCACCACAATCAGTAAATTGGGGGTGGCTTCGGACCCTATGTTCTGGTTCACAACCGGCTCCAGCGAAATAGGTTGCCCAAACTGGGCGTCGGTAAACACGGCGTACGTCGCCCGATTGGCGTGGCTCCAGATGGCCTCAGACCCGTTGAGCGCAACGGACTGACTCACGGGTTGTGTGGGCGCAGAGATGTCCCACACGCGCAGACCCGCACCTGCCTGCCGGAGCGTGTACCGACCGGGCGCGAGCCAGGCAACGGTGGGTTCGGCATAGGGCCGGAGTTCGCGCGTGGTTTGGATGCCTAAATAATTCAGGTGGGCCACCGCCGACGATTGCCCCGCGCGGTCGTAAGTGAGCGCGAGACGCAGGGCGGTTTCGGAGCCGGGGGCGGTGGTCGTGAACACGCTCCGATTCTCCACGCCTTTCAGATCGTATCGGTATCCGGACAAGGCTGTTAAGGTTTGTGAACCAATGGGTTGGCCGTTCAGCCGAACCGCAAATCGTGTATCTGCTGGTGCATCGGCCATCACGGACGACGTTACGACTACAGGTGAGACAGCCACAAGGCCAGGCGTGTTAAACGCAAACGTTTGCTCGGCAGTCACCCCGAAAAATTCACCTAGCCAACCCCGCCCCGACCGGATGCGGCTTGTCTCTTCGACCTCGTGGAAGGCGTAATGCATACACGTGCTAATAGCCGACAAACTGCCCGCCAAACCCGATGCTCGCGTTGCGATGCGTCGGCCCAGGTCGGGGCTAATGGTCAGGAAATAAAACGTCGTGTCAGCGTAGGGGTTGATTGTGTGGCCGAGCTGACCCGTAACGGAGTCGCGCCGGACCGTGTGCGGGCTTTCGCCCCAAAACAACAGCGCGTCTCCCCGGTCGAACCGCCCGTCGGCTTCGCCTTCGACCAGAATCGCATTTTCGGTGAGATCAGTTGAGCGCGGGGCCGCGTTGAGTTGAGGCAGGGGTGCCCCGCCGTTGCCGTAGAGCCGAAACCGACGCGGGTCGGCACTCGCAAAGGCTGGATTGAGCCGCGTCAGGGCGTCATAATCCAACCGATACGGCCCCGTTTGCACCACCCCAATCTTGTACCAACTCCCCGCCCGCAAAACCGACTGAGCGAATGATGACTGATGATTAGAAATTAAAATAATGGACAGGATTACAAGATTTAACAGGATTCTCTGCGTCCGGAAAATCCTGTTAAATCCCGTAATCCTGTCTAAACACTTTTTCACTATCATATCCTGTCTATTTCCACCAGCGCGTGGGCCAGAATCGTGTAGCTGCGCCCCGATTCAACCTCTTTACAAACGATGCGGGTACGCCGAAACGTGCCCCGGACGAATGTCTTTTTGGCAAAGATAAATGCCTGACCTTCGGGAATATCGCGCAACTGGGTTTGCCCCGTGGGGCGTTGGTCGGCCTCGCGCAAAGCTTGCATCAGGGCCGGGTGCGCGTACGAACTTGCAGCCGGACGGCGCATGTAGTCGCGGAGGGGTTCGAGAATGGCGGGCGGATATACGGCCTCGGTCAGGAGCGGGGCCATGAGGTTAGCAAAGGTTTGTTGCCAAAGCGGACCGTGGGGTTTAGGCCGTGCCCGA
The DNA here is from genome assembly GCA_004292855.1 of Cytophagales bacterium. Taxonomy (GTDB): domain Bacteria; phylum Bacteroidota; class Bacteroidia; order Cytophagales; family Spirosomataceae; genus Rudanella. The sequence continues at coordinate 39,203 of RDXN01000072.1, read as the reverse complement.
CGTTTGAGGGTTTGCGTATGGCGATGCACAGCCGCGTGGGCTACCTCGTGTACATACGTGAGCAGGAACGCATAAGGATTCAGATCGGCATTAACGGTGATGTGGAGCGAGCCGTCGGGGAGGGCGCGGAAATCGCCTAAGCGCGTGCGCCGGGGGCGGCTCACCACAAACCGGAACTTGTATTGTTGCCACAACTGCCGGGCATAGGGCACGGCTGCGGGGGGAAGGTGTTTGTCGAATGGGTCTGTCACGGAACAAAATTATCCAATAAACACCGTCTTCGTGTAGCAAAATTCTTTGATGCCTGCTTCGGCGAGTTCGCGCCCGTAGCCGGACTTTTTCATGCCGCCAATGGGCAGGCGCGAGTCGGAGCGAACCACGGCGTTGATGAACACGCTGCCCGCCTGGAGTTGGCGGCTCAGGCGATTTGCTCGGTCGAGGTCGGCAGTCCAGATGGCCGCGCTCAGGCCATAACGTGTGGCGTTGGCTAGTCGAACGGCCTCGTCGGCGTCCGCTACTTCAGTCAGGGCGGCTACCGGCCCGAAGGTTTCCTCCTGAAACACAACGGAGTTCGGCGCGACGTTATCGAGCAGGGTAGGGGCAAAGTGGCAGTCGCGTCGGGTGCCGCCCGTGAGCAACGTTGCCCCTTGAGTGAGAGCCGTTTGCACCTGTTTTTCGAGCATTTCGGCCAGATCAAGGCGGGCAAGGGGGCCAAGGTTTGTATCGGGGTGCATTGGATCGCCTTGTCTGAGGGTTTCGATGCGGGTTTTCAGCTTCTCCGTAAACACTTCCTTCACCGACGATTCGACCAGAAACCGCTTGGCCGCAATGCAAACCTGCCCCGCGTTGCTCATCCTCGACTGCACAGCGGCTTGGGCAGCTTTGTCGAGATCGGCGTCGGCCAGCACGATAAACGCGTCGGAGCCACCTAGTTCGAGCACCGATTTTTTGATGTTTTCCCCCGCCAATGCAGCCACCGCCGACCCCGCCCGCTCGCTACCCGTGAGCGTAACCATGCCCACCCGGTCGTCGGCCAAGAGTTGTTCTATAGCGTCGGTGTCGGCCACGATAGCCCCAAAAACACCCGCCGGAAAACCCACCGACCGAAACGCGTTTTCAATAGCCAGGGCACAGCCAAACACGTTGGGCGCGTGTTTGAGCAGCGTGACGTTACCCGCCATCAGGGCCGGAACGCCGTAGCGAAACACTTGCCAAAACGGAAAATTCCAGGGCATAATGGCCAGCACAACGCCCACCGGTTCGTAAACCACCCGGCTTTCCTGCGCATCGGTTTCGATCACATTGGGAGCCAGCAATCGGTCGGCATGGTCGGCGTAGTAATCGCATTGACCGGCGCACTTTTCAATTTCGGCCAGCGATTCCGCCCGAATCTTGCCCATTTCGGTCGTAATCAGGTCGGCTAACGGCTCTTTTTGGTCGCGCAGATGCTCGGCCAATTGGCGAAACAGCGCACCCCGTTCGGCAAACGACCCCGCCGACCAATCGCGTTGCGCGGCTACGGCCTGAGCCAGCCGGTCGCCGATTTGTTCGGGCGTTTCGGCTTCGTATCGCGCCACAACCTGCCCCGTATTTGGGTTGATGCTCTGGAAGGTTTTCATAACTGTAATTCAAAAACCCCAGCGGGGTGGCATGTCAATAGAAACGAAACGTTAGCGGTAACGATAGCCCCATCGGGGCGATATGTCAAAAGGCAACCTCTTCAACATGCCGCCCCGATGGGGCTTTAATCACCTTCACGCATCTAAGCTCTATTGACATGCCACCCCGCTGGGGTTAGGTCATTTCTAATAATTATTCGTCCAAAACCACCGCTAACCCGTTTTTTCGCACCGCTAAGCGAGTCATTTTCTTCTTGGGGAGGTTTTCTGGCAGGGCGACCATCTTCCACGCGTTCGTTTTCGGGTTGAACGCCCATAACTCGGTGCCCCGGCTTTCGAGCAGGAGGCCGCCGGGTGTCCAGGCGTTGTAATGGTCGGAGGTGGACGGGCTTTCGGTCAGGTCGCGGACCCGGTTCCGTGCAGGCTCGTACGTACGAATCATCCATTTCTCGCCCACCTGCTGAACAAAGCTAAACGCTTGTTGTCCCGGTATCCGATGCAACGAACGGCCAATTTGCCCCGCTATCACCGTATCGCGACCGGTTTTGCGGTTTATGTAGTGCATCGTGGCAGGTTCTCCTAATACAAACACCACGGCTTCATCTATATTGAGCCAAGCCTGATAGCCAATCTTGCCCGTTTTCTGCGATTCCAGAAGCAGTGCTGTTTTCGTAGGATCGTCCAAGTCAAACCGAACCAGATCCTGATCGCCGTTGGCTTTGCGTTGCACAATGCACGAGAACTGCCGTTCGCCGGGCAGCACCGTGGGCGAATATTCGGAGTCGGGCGTACGGGTGAGTTGGGTCCGGGTACTTGCGTTAAGGTCGTACGACCAAATATCGGTTTGCCCGTCGGCCATCATCGAGGTGTAGTACAACAGCGGTTTGGTCGGGTGAAAAAAGGGCTGATTGTCGTAACCCGGCTTGTCCGACACGTTGCGCGGGTTCGACAGGGTCAGTTGCCCGGCCCGCTCGGTGAGGTCGAGTTGGTAGATCTCAGTACCATTTTGCGCGTAAGCGGGCAACAGGCCAAATGCCAGAAAGTAGAGTAGGGGTAGTCGCATGGGTAAAGTAAGCGATAGTGAAGCAAACAAATTTCGGAAAGATTTGGAAGATCGCGTGGGGGTAGGTACGCGCTTAGTTGTCAAGGGTATAATTAAACAATCCAAATACGATGAAACGCATCTTCCCAACCACTCTTATTCTACTGCTGCTGAACGTATGCCTCACTAGTTGCATCATCAACCTCGACCCCGCGTCGGTCCCGATGGGCAGCTCAACCGACGAAATCGAGCGCACCTACTCCGCCACCACCCTCGGCTCGTTCGACCGGCTCGACATGGGCAGCGCGTTTCTAATTACGGTTGTGCCTGGCAACACCCCGTCCATGACTGTTAAAGGAGACCGGCGCGATGTAGAAGACCTCGAACAAACCACCCGATCCAATACGCTCAAGCTGCGCTACAGCGTCAGTCGGGTTCGTCGGTACACCATGCGCGTGACGGTAACGATGCCCACCCTGCGGGGCGTAACATTTTCGGGAGCCACCAAATCCGACATCACGGGCTTCCGCAACCTGAGCGACCTGAGTATCGACCTGTCAGGAGCCTCGAAAAGCTACGTCGATGTGCAGGCCACCCGCCTAACGCTTGACCTGAGCGGAGCCAGCAAACTTGAACTGATCGGACGGGGCACCAACTTCCGAGGGACGGTGTCGGGCGCGTCGGAGCTTCAATCGTTCGACTACCCCTTTGCCGATGCCGTTCTGGACATTTCGGGGGCCAGCCATGCCTATCTGACGGCCAACACCTCGCTCAACGTAACGGCATCCGGGGCCAGCAAGGTTCGTTACCGGGGCAGCCCGACGGTTCAACAAGTGGTGTCGGGGGCCAGCAGGGTAGAGCGGGATTAAAAGACAATCTCATAACTCACCCCGCCTTTCACAGGCAAACGCAACTCCTGTTTGCCACTAATCGTGCTGATTACGGGCTTGAGTTTGGGGTCCAGGCGAATGTAGTATGAGCGGTCGTTGATGGCATAAAGACCTTTTTCAATCTCCTCGATCTGATTCCCTGCCACTAAGCGGCAAACAAGCGGGCCGTTGGCGGTGCCTGTCACGGTCAGCGTACGGGTCAGGCCGTCGGTAACGGGGCGGATGGCGTCGGTAACGGAGACCCCGCCGAGGGTGTATTCGGTGGTGGGCATACCCTGTTTGTCGAGCGAGAGACCCCGGTATTGCAGGATGGTTTCGGAAACGCTGTCGGGCCAGGCAGCATTGGCGTCGTTCAGCACCATCAGAGCCGTTTGGGGGGCGAGTAATACATTGGCTCCGAGCGGTTTAAGGAGTTGGGGTTCGCCCCGCTCGTACCACATTTCGGTAACATCAGCAAAATCGCCTTTCCAGACTTGCAACAAGGCCATTTGGTTCAGGTCGAGCGTGTAGTGCATACCTGCGGGTGTACCTACCGAGAGGGCGTGGGTGCGCTTGAGTTTTTCGCCGGGCAACTGCACAAACGAGCGGATCAAAGCCGGTTTTGCATCGGCCTGTACGCTGATCTGACTAACCGGGTTGGGTTCGGGCAGGGATGCCTGTGTGTGCAGAGCCTGCGGGCGCGTGTCGGCCAACGATATAAACAACCCCAAACCGGCCCGAATCCAGGGCGTACGCGCCAAAACGACCTCAATTTCATGCGTTCCGGCAGTCAGAGGCACCGAGGCCGATTGCTGCGGGCCGAGGTCTTTGTAATCTCCTTTGATTACAGCTTTGCTATCGACATACAGGCTTGCCCGTCCGCCGTAATCCAGATCAAACTGATAAGTGCCTGCGTCGGTTGTGTTTAGTTTTCCGCCAAACACCATACTATAGTTGCGAGACTTCTGTCCATACGACGACTCGTAGCTGATGGCCGACGTTGTATCTTGTTTGAGCACTTTGAACTTTCTTGCCTCAGTTTTGTCAGGGTTTTCACCATCGTAAATTGTATACGTGATTGGCCCGGCCCATTGTGCTACATTCCGATTGTTCAAGGCGCGATAGCCCAGGTTGCGCACCGCCATTGAGCCGTTTTGAACGGTCAGCACAACAGGACCGTTGGTAGCGGCCCGATTCAACGTTACACCTTCGCGAACCGTAACGCCGTTGATGGCTAGTCGTTCGAGCGTAGCGGGGCGTGTGGGCGTGGCTGCCCGGTAACGCAGGTCCAGTTTTTGCCACAAGCCGGGGGCCTTGTTCAAACGGGCGTCGGTGAGGGGCAGGGTTTGGCCGGTTGGCAGGGTCAATTGGCCCGATGCGCCGGGCGTTATTAAAAGATCGGCTTGCAGGGCAAAATCGGGGGCATTGTTAATGATTGTCAGGCCCTGTCCGGCGTTGCCAATCAACAGATTGCTCCCTCCGCTCGTTTTAAAGGTTGCCTGTGTGGGCGAGGCTATCACGCTTCCGGCACGTTGCCAGTTGGCAGGTAAGGTTAATGACTCAGTAGCCAGCCGGGGCAATGAACCGGAAGTCGATTGGGCAAAAGCCGAAGCTGTTGTGAGCAAGCCGGTTAGTAAAAAAGCCGTAACACGGCAAAGAGACGTAAGGGTGAAGTTGAACATGTCGGGACTAAGGCGATAGTCGTGCAAGGTATAGCCGGATAAGAAAAATAGCCCCGATTTCTCACTGAATTGGTGTCATTGGCAATGAAAAAGGCTGACGCCTGTGGCTTTCGACAGGCGTCAGCAATAATCAAGAGCTAGTCTCTACATCTTTACCCCTAACTTCCGGGCGATATCGGCGAACATTTGGGGGTCTATATCGTCGGCACCGGGGGCGTTGAGTTGAGGCTCCTCGTCGAGGTCGGGGGGCGTGTGGCCCGGAATCGCGCCCTTAATTACTTCGAGGGGTTCGCCTGTTTCGGGGTGGTCGCCGTTCCAGATAATGCCCGCCTGCGTGTAATCGTCCTGGCTAAAGGTGTACAGTTTCAGGTGCATCTTGTTCTCCATGAACTTTTTAGCCTCGGGGAATGCATCGTTGCTCAGGTCGGGGATGGGCAACAGTTTCTTCACGTCCACACCCGTCAGCACTTCCAAAGCTTTAGCGTAGGCCACCACGTGTAAACCTCCACGTACGAGTAGGTAACCCACCATCGTGCGGGCTGTTGGATCGTCGACCATTTCGTAAACCCGCATTTTGTTTGCCCGCGCCCCGCATTCCAAAAAGAAGTTGTGTAGTAAGTCGAGTTTCAGGTTGCCACTACTAAACACGTTCTCACCAGACCAGAAGCGGCCCATCGAATCCATTGGCAGGGCTGTTTGCCCGCTGGCAATAAAATGGCTCGTATTGCGGGCATCTACCGCACCCGACAGCGGAGCCGTGGTGGGGTCCATGCCACGCTTGCTCGTGCCGGTCAGCAACAGATTGATAGCGTACGAAACTACCTCGATGTGGCCGTATTCCTCACCGGCAATACTGCAAATGAGGTCGTAAAATGGGCGAAGTTTGTTGCGGCCCCGAAAGTTGAACGACTGATAGGTCTAGTTCATCAAGGTCGACATTTCGCCGAATTTACCACCAAGAAGCTCCTGAATAGCGGCAGCATTGTTTGCCGAAGGGTTTGTGGGACGAGGTAGCTCGATTGGAAGCTGGTCTATTTTGAGAATCATAAGGAATAAATTTAGTTGATTATTTCAATAGACTAACTGTATCATTTTACTTTAGTTAAAAGATTCTCTATAAATAAACTAATTTTACCCCATGCCCCCCCACCTTGCAACAACCGAGAATGGCTCGATTCGCATGACTCATGCGGTCACTACCGATGCTTCGGCAGAGTCGGTTTTGGTTGTCGACGAACGGGTATTTGTTCACCTGCGGGCGTTGGCGGGCCTGCCCGAAGCCGAAGGCGTGCTGAGTTACGGTTACAGCCGTGGGCACGAAACGATTCGATTGGGCAACTGTGTGGGGTTACTAGCCTTGCCCGGTGGGGCCACGCTCGAAATTCTGCCCAAAATTGGTCCGGTCGGCGATCCGACGGTCGGCGATCCGACGGTCGGCGATCCGACGGTCGGCGATCCGACGGTCGGCGGCCCTAACGATACTCCCACGTATCAACCGGCGCGGACCGCCCTGCTCCGTATGCTCAGGCACCTGCCCGATTGCCCGTTTCGGACCCTTACCGATGCTCATCTCGGAGCCACCCACTTGCCCCTGTGGAATGTGTTTGTGCTGGCTTTTCTGGATGCTCTCACCGCCCTCACGCGGCAGGGGTTGCAAACGGCTTATCAGAGGGTCGAATGCAACGGGTCGTTTGTTCGGGGGCGCATACAGCCCGCCCGCCACCTGCGCGAAAACCTCGTTCATGCCGAGCGCGTGGCCGTGGCCTACGACGCCCTCACGCTCGACGTGCCACCTAACCGAGTGCTCAAATCGGCCCTGCTGCACGTGTTGCCCCGTGTTGGCTCGGCCCGGCTCGAAACCCGACTCTATCAGTTGCTGTCCATTATGCACGACGTACTACCCGCCAGCGACCTGTCCGCCGATTTTGCCCGGATTCACGCCCTGAACCGACTGTTCGAGCGGTACGCCCCTGCCTTGCGCTGGGCCGAATTATTGCTCACGGGTCGGGCATTTGGCCCCCGCAGCGGTGCGGTTTCGACGTTTTCGTTGCTGTTTCCGATGCAGCGGGTATTTGAGGAGTTTGTGGCCCACGGGTTTCGGGCATTTTGGCCCACAGGCGATGTGAGCACGCAGGAGTCGTCGGCACATTTGGTGGAACACCACGGAGGCCTGCCCAAATTCCGGCTCCGCCCCGACATTCTGGTGCGCCAACCCGACCGCACGCTGGTCTTCGACACAAAATGGAAACGGGTTGATGGCACCAACCCCCAACGCCAATACGGCATCGACTCTGCCGACCTGTACCAGTTGTTCGCCTACGGCAAGAAGTACGAAGCAAGCGACGTGTTTCTGGTTTACCCCGCCAACCCCACCTTCACTAAGCCGCTCGACGTGTTTGGTTACGACCTCACCATGCGTCTGCACGTGTTGCCGTTCGATGCCACAAGGCCGCTGCGAGAGGAAGTTGAGCGGGTGTGGCAATATGCTCAGCGGGAATCATTTAAAACTTGACAGATAACCCATGTAGTTGAGTTTAGAGCGAGGTGGTTTCATACGAGTGAGGATACTAACTCTCTGCCAAATACTTATGCACGAAACTAACGGCCATTGCCCCTTCGCCAACGGCTGAGGCAACCCGATTCATAGCCCCCGCCCGTACGTCGCCAGCCGCGAAAATGCCGGGGCTACAGGTTTCTAGGGAATAGGGTTCACGCTCTTGCTTCCAGACTTTTTTGTACTCGGCATAGCGGCCCAGGTCGCGCCCAGTGGCAATGAATCCCTTGTCGTCCTTTAAGATATCCATCTCGATCCAGTCGGTGAAGGGCTTGGCCCCAATGAAAATAAACACCCCGGCAGCAGGCACCTTCCGGCGTTCCTTACTTTTGGTGTCTTCCAAAATCAGGCACTCCAGCTTGTCTTCTCCCTGACCCTCAACTATTTCTGTAAACGGCAGCACCGTAATGTTGGGCGTGTGGTCGATTTGGTCGATCAGGTACTGCGACATGGTTTCGGTGAGGTCGGCCCGGCGCACGCAAATGAACACTTCCGAGGCCGTGCGTGAGAGGTACATGGCCCCTTGCCCCGCCGAGTTACCCCCGCCTACAATGTACACGGGCTGACCCTTGAAGGCATAAGCTTCCGTTGTGGCGGCTCCGTAGTAGACTCCGGCACCCGTGTATTTATCAAGACTTTCGTTTTCGAGTTTATGATACGAAACGCCCGTGCTCAACAGGATAGCCCGCGCTACGACCTCGCTCTCGTCGGCCATACGGATGCGTTTGTACTGCCCCTCCGACTTTATCGAAACAACCTCCTGCGGGGCCAGAAACTCCACCCCAAACCGTTGCGCCTGCGCAATGGCGCGTCGGGCGAGTTCGGCCCCGCTCAGGCCGTTCGGAAAACCGAGATAATTCTCAATGCGCGAACTCGTGCCCGCCTGACCACCCGGCCCCCGCTTGTCGATCATGATGGTTTTGAGGCCTTCTGAGCCGCCGTATACCGCAGCAGCCAGCCCGGCCGGACCCGCGCCGATGATCGCTAGATCATAAAGCGATTCTGAGGCTTTAGGACTCAAACCAACTTTCTCACCCAGTTCGGCTAGCGTTGGGCGTTTCAGCACGGAGCCATCACCCACTAAAACAGCGGGCAGGTCATTTTTTTGCAGGTCATACAGTTGAAGCGTTTTCTCGGCTTCGGGATCGGTCTCCACATTGATCCACTGGTAAGGAAACAGGTTACCCGCCAGAAAATCTTTCAACTCATGTGAAGCTGGCGAGAACTGGTAGCCAATCAGTTTCAACCCCTCAAAAGCGGGTCGGTAGCTCGACCGCCAATCCGACAACAAATCATCCAGAATAGGATACAGCTTCTCTTGGGGTGGGTCCCAAGGTTTGGCAATATAATAGTCGAGTTGGACCTCGTTAATAGCCCGAACAGCCGCATCGGTATCTGAATAGGCCGTCAGAAGCACCCGTTTAGCATTTGGGAACACCGTGCGGGCCTTCTTGAGAAAATCAACGCCCCCCATTTCGGGCATCCGTTGGTCCGACAGAAACAGGGCAACTTCTTCGCCTTTTTTCTTTAATTCGGGCAACGAGTCGAGCACTTCCTGCGCCGACGTAGTCGCCATGATTCGGTATTCCTTGCGGTACTGCCCCCGCAAATCACGTCGTACAGCATCCAAAACCTGCTGATCGTCGTCGATGGAGAAAATGATTGGTAAGCGCATATAGTTTATTCAACAGGTAGGCAAATGATAAACTCGGTTTGGCCGGGTTCGGATTGAACTTTAATGCTGCCCCGGTGGTGTTTGATGATTCCCTGCACAATATCGAGACCGAGACCGGAACCTTTGCCAATTTCCTTTGTCGTGAAAAACGGCTCGAATATTTTGGCTTGGATGTTCGCGGGAATACCCTCGCCGTTGTCCTGCACGTGCGTAAGCACGAACGCAGAGCCATCGGCGCGTTGGTCGAGGTCAGCCCAGATTTTGAGCTGCCCCCCCTCGGGCATGGCATCTACGGCATTGTCGATCAGGTTAGTCCAGACTTGATTTAGTTCGCCCGGCCAGCCGTGAATAATGGGCAGATTCGATGGAATGTTGACCGTAGCCGCAATTTTCTTTGCTCGAAGTTTATGGTTCAACAGAGTCAACGTGCTACGAATACCCTCTTCGAGTTTCACCGGCTCACGACCCTCGCCCCGGTCCATGTGTGTGTACGACTTAATGCTGCCCACCAGTGTCGAAATCCGTCCCGACGCGTCGGCAATCTCCCGAACCAGCTTCTCGGTTACCAGATTATTCACAATCCAGCCCAGCACAGCCCCCAAATTCTCGTCGGCCACACGGTCGCCAATTTCGTCCAGATCATCAACCGTAAACCCAAACTCGACCAGCATTTCGGTCAAATCTTCGGGGTTTTCAATGGAGTGATCGTCGAGCCAGTCGGTGAGGTCGTCTTCGCGGCTGTTTCGTTCGAGCATCGTCAGGGTAGGGGAGGGCTGTTGCAGGCGATTGAACATCACGCTGTTCACCACATCGACCTCATCTTCGGGCAGTTGAATACTCATTACTGCCTTGAATCGTTCCGGTGTGGCTTTCATGTGGTTTTTCAGCGCATCAGCCGTGCGCACCACCGCCGACACGGGGTTGTTCAATTCATGCGCCAACCCCGCCGACAGTCGCCCCAACGAGGCCATTTTTTCGCCTTGCTGCGCCTGCCGGGTAAAATCGCGCACTCGGTCGGTCATTTGCCGAACCATAACCTCGGTCAGTTCGTAGCATTGGCTCGTCATCTCGCGTAGGTGGTCGCGGTGGAGTTGCAAAAGGGTAGTCTCTGCTTCAGCGATCACCGGGAACATCGCTTCTTTCATACGCGAATAGGGTAGTACCCCTAAAATACTTCCTGGCACATCGTAATTTATCAAGTCATCGGCGGCTCCCCCGTCGATACGAATCTCCCCTTGTATCAAAATCGTCAGGTGGTCAATTGGCTCACCTGCCTGTTGCAGCGTAGTGATGTTATCAATGTGGCGAATCTCGGCCCGGTCAGCTATCCAGCGTAGCTGCTCGTCGGGTACGGCTCGAAAATTTGGAAAACTCCGAAGGGTAGAAAGAAGGTCCATGCAAATTCTTTAGAGGTTCAACGCAGTTGTGTAATTGGGTAACACTCAATGGCGTTAAGTCCGTTCAGTCGAGTTTTGGGTTAGGGATAGGTTGATCCAATGATTTTGCCTCCATTAACTCTCAAAATCCTGCAAATCGAACCCCTGATTTTTATACATTTGTACGCTCTGAAACCGTTTAGATCTTACCCGTTAATTTATACGAACTATGAACAGAAGAGACGCCCTTCTCCGTGTGGCCACCCTTGTCGGAACGACGATGTCGCTCCCGGCTTTGGCCGACACCCTCGAACGGTCGGCAGCCCTCCGCGACAGCACGGGGAAACCCGTCCTTTTCTCCGCCGACCAGGATGCTACGGTCGCCGAACTGGCCGAGACCATCATCCCGACCACCAAAACACCCGGCGCAAAAGCAGCTAAGGTGAACGAAATTATCGACGTTGTTCTGAAAGATTGTTACAAAGCCGAAGATCAACAGCGATTTCTGGAAGGCTTGGCCCAAACAAACAAACTCTCGCAGGACGCTTACGGTAAGGCGTTCGTGGGTCTTGATGCGAACCAACGCATTGAGATTGTGAAGAAATTGGAGGCCGAAGCCAAGCAGCAAAAAGCCGAAATGAATAAGCCTGTTGCCAACGGCGGTCAGCAGGACGTGCAGGTTCCAAAGGAGCAGAAGAAGTTCACGCCGTTCTTCACCATGCTCAAAGACCTAACCTTGATGGGTTATTTTACTTCTGAAATTGGTGCTACGCAAGCCCTCGAATACGTGGCCGTTCCGGGTCGTTTTGACGGTTGTGTACCCCTAAAACCCGGCCAAAAAGCCTGGGCTATCTAACGCTATGAATCTTAACATTGATGCAGTAAAAGACATGACCTACGACGCCATCGTCGTTGGGTCGGGCATTTCGGGCGGCTGGGCAGCGAAAGAGCTAACCCAAAAAGGTCTGAAAGTGCTGATGCTGGAGCGGGGTCGCGACATTAAACACGTCGAAGGCTACACAACAGCGACTAATAATCCCTGGGACTTCCCGCACCGGGGCCGTGTTACGGCACAGGCTGCTGAAGAATATTGGGCAAACATGCGTACCGGCTACACAGCCAACGAAGAGTGGCGTCACCATTTCGAGAATGACAAAGAAAATCCGTACATCGAGAAACGCCCGATGGACTGGATTCGCGGTTATCACGTGGGCGGTCGGTCGCTCATGTGGGGCCGTCAGAGCTATCGTTGGAACGAGGAGGACTTTATGGCTAACGCCAAAGATGGCATCGCTGTTGACTGGCCCATTCGCTATAAAGACCTTGCCCCCTGGTACGATTATGTGGAGCGGTTTGTGGGCGTTTCGGGTAACAAAGACAACCTGGCAGTGCTACCAAACGGTCAGTTTCTGAACCCAATGGAACTGAACTGCGTGGAGAAAGAGGTAAAAAGTCGGGTTGAGAAAGCCTTCAAAGGGCGCGTGTTCACCATTGGCCGGACGGCCCACCTTACCAACCCGCAGGCCCATCATTATGCGTTAGGCCGGGCTGGTTGCCAATACCGCAATCAATGTATGCGGGGTTGCCCCTACGGTGCCTACTTCAGCACCCAGTCATCGACTTTGCCTGCGGCAGTGGCAACGGGTCGTTTGACGCTCCGCCCTGACTCAATCGTGTCGGAGGTGCTGTACGACGATAAGAAAGGGATGGCAACGGGTGTGCGGGTCATCGACCAGAACACCAAAGAAGTGCGCGAGTATTTTGCCCGTGTCATCTTCCTGAATGCCTCGGCTTTTGCCAGCACGTCGATCCTGATGAACTCAAAGTCAAGCCGGTTTCCGAACGGAATGGGCAACGATTCGGATCAGTTAGGCCGGAACATCATGGACCACCACCTAGCCGTGGGTGCCTCGGGCACGTTCGACGAGATGAACGACAAGTATTATTACGGTCGGCGGGCCAACGGAGTGTATGTGCCACGCTACCGTAACTGGGCGGGCGACAAACGCGACTATCTGCGCGGCTTCGGCTATCAGGGCGGTGCAAGTCGCTCGGGCTGGGGCCGGGGCAACGGCATGGACGGTTTTGGGGCCGATTTTAAAGAATCGCTCACCACACCCGGCCCGTGGTCGATGGGTATTGGTGGTTTCGGCGAGGTTCTGCCCGACGCAAACAACCGCATGACGCTATCGCCCGACCAAAAAGATAAGTGGGGCCTGCCGTTGATCGTATTTGATGCCGCCTACGGTGAAAACGAGCGTAAAATGCGTATCGACATGATGAACGATGCGGCTGAAATGCTTGAGGCCGCTGGTGTCAAAAACGTAACGCCTTACAACGACAACTCAAAGCACCTCGGCATTGGTATCCACGAAATGGGCACCGCCCGCATGGGCCGCGACCCAAAAACGTCGGTACTAAACGCCAACAATCAGCTTCATTCGGTGAAAAACGTGTTCAACACCGACGGAGCCGCTATGACCTCGGCCTCGTGTGTGAACCCATCGCTCACCTACATGGCTCTGACGGCCCGCGCGGCCAACTTCGCCGTGCAGGAAATGAAGAAGAAGTCGTTTTAGGATTGTATTGATTGGAACGCGGATGACGCGGGTGCCTGCGGCAGCGCGGATAACACGGATTTTAAAAAAGATCAGTGAAAATCCGCGCTGCCGCAGGCACCCGCGTCATCCGCGTTCCAATTTCACCCGTAGCCATGAAAAAACTCCTACCTCTTCTCGGCATTGCCCTTATCTTGTTTGCTTTCGTCCATTCCTTCCAGCAAGACCCTGCTGATACCGATTGGCCAGAATATCTTGGCGGACCTGACCGTAGTCATTACTCTCCTTTGACGCAAATCAACACGGGCAACGTAGGGCAATTAAAGCAGGCCTGGAGCTACGCAGCCCCCGATAGCGGGCAGATGCAGGCTAACTCAATCATCGTGGGTGGAGTTTTGTATGGTGTTACGGCAACCGTTCAAGTATTCGCGCTCGATGCAGCAACCGGCAAACAACGCTGGATTTTCGGCGACCCGCTCAAAGCCTGGCACAGCACAAGTAGGGGAGTGGCGTACTGGAAAAACGGTGATCGGTCCGGCGTCCCGGACAGCCGAATTATATTCACTGTCGGTCCTAAACTCTACGCCATTAACGCCGAAACAGGTAAGCTCGTAGATTCATTTGGCGACGGAGGTAGCGTGGACATGCGCGTGAGCCTGGGACCAGAACACGCGTCTAAATTCTTGATTTCAAACACACCGGGCACCGTTTTCGAGGATTTGATTGTGATGCCCACCCGCGTGGACGAGGGCGCGGGGGCCGCTCCCGGCTATATTCAGGCGTTCGATGTGCGTACGGGTAAGGTGGCCTGGACGTTCCATACAATCCCGCGCCCCGGCGAATTTGGTTACGATACATGGCCCAAAGACATGGCTAATGATCCCGACATTGGAGGTGTAAATTGCTGGGCAGGCATGGCCGTTGACCGGCAACGGGGAATCTTGTACGTACCAACTGGCTCGGCTTCGTACGATTTTTACGGCGGCAACCGCCCCGGTCAGAACCTGTTTGCCAACTGCCTGCTGGCTCTCGATGCCCGCACGGGCAAACGGCTCTGGCACTTCCAAACCATGCACCACGACATTTGGGATCGCGACCTGCCCTCGCCCCCAACCCTGCTAACCGTAACGCGTAATGGTCCCGACGGTCGGCCCCGAAAGATCGACGCCGTCGCGCAAACCTCCAAACAAGGCTATGTATTTGTTTTCGACCGGGTTACGGGCAAACCCCTGTTCGACATTAACGAGGTTCCGGTGGCGAAATCGACCATTCCGGGCGAGACCACCTGGCCCACGCAACCCGTTCCCACGAAGCCCGCCCCCTATGCCCGGCAAAAAATGACCGAGGCCGACATCAACCCCCATTCCACCGAACGCGACTCGTTGCTGACCCGCTTCCGCAGCATCGACACCAAGTCGTTTACGCCCATTAGCCAACGCGGAACGTTGCTCTTGCCCGGTTGCGATGGGGGAGCCGAGTGGGGTGGCTCTGCCGCCGACCCGGAGGGCGTTTTGTACGTAAACTCCAACGATATTGCCTGGTTGTTCACCATGAAAGAGCGGCCTAAAGATGACCAACTGGCGAGTCTAAGCCCCGGCCAGAAAGCTTATACAATCAACTGCGCCAACTGTCACGGCACCGACCGCAAGGGCAATCCCAAAAGTGGTTTTCCGTCGCTCGTCAACATCAACACCAGGCGCGACAAAGCTTTTGTGAGCCGGATCATCACAAACGGAAGAGGTATGATGCCCGGCTTTACCCAACTTTCTGCTGACGAAAAACAAGCTCTTGTTTCGTTCCTGTTTGGCGACGAAAAAGTGGAGCCTACTACAGCCGCCAAAAGTGGAGGGAGCAAGCCCAAATTTCCGCCGTACCGTATTTCAGGCTACAATAAATTCTTGGACAGCAAGGGAGCTTACGCCATCAAACCACCCTGGGGAACGCTTAACGCTATTGACCTCAATACGGGCGAATACCGTTGGAAAATTCCCCTCGGCGAAGACCCCGACCTCAAAAAGAAGGGCGTTGATAATACCGGCACCGAAAACTATGGTGGACCAGTAGTCACGGCTGGTGGGCTTGTGTTTATTGCCGCTACGAAAGACGAGATGTTCCGGGCCTTCGACCGGAAAACGGGGCAGTTGCTATGGGAAACGAAACTCCCCGCAGCGGGCCACGCTACTCCCTCAACGTATCAGGTTGGTGGAAAGCAGTACGTGGTGATCGCGTGCGGGGGCGGTAAATTGGGTACCAAAAAGGGTAATCAGTGGGTGGCGTTTAGTTTATAATCAACACTTTACCCATTACTTTCCTACCTAACATTTCATTAAGCGCGTCGGCGGCTTGCTCAAGCGGATACGTGGCGTGAATGTGCGGCTTGAGTTGACCGCTTTGCCAAAAACCGATCAGTTCCTGCACATTCCGCATACTGTCTTTGGGTTGCTTTTCAGCGAAAGCTCCCCAAAACACGCCCACCACTGAGCAGCCTTTTAGCAGAGGCAAGTTGAAGGGCAGGCTTGGAATTGGGCCAGCCGCAAACCCGATCACCAAATACCGACCGCGCCAGTTCATAGATCGGAGCGCGGGTTCGGCCAAATCGCCCCCGACGGGGTCATAAATAACATCGACACCTTTCCCGCTCGTAAGTTCCTTAATACGTTCGCGCAGGTCTTCGCTTGTGTAATTGATGGTTTCATCAGCACCGTATTCACGGCAAAGGGCCAGTTTCCCGTCGGTCGAAGCAGCCGCGATGACGCGTGCCCCCATGATTTTGCCCAGCGTTACGGCGGCTAAACCAACCCCGCCAGCCGCGCCCAACACCAAAAGGGTTTCCCCTGCCTGTAGTTGAGCACGGTCTTTCAGGGCATGGTACGACGTCCCGTAGGTGTACATGAGCGACGCTGCAGTTTGATAATCCATGCCCGGTGGCATTGGAAATGACCGATAACCATCGGCCAACACTTGCTCGGCAAAACCACCCCACCCGGTCAGCGAAAACACATTATCGCCCGGTTTCAGGTGCGTAACACCCTCACCCACCTCACGCACAACGCCCGCCACCTCGCCACCCGGTGAGAACGGGAAGGCGGGCTTGAACTGGTATTTCCCCTGAATAATCAGTGTATCGGGGAAGTTGACCCCGCACGCCTTTACGTCTATCACTAACTTCCCTTTTGTGGCTTTGAGCGGATCAACTTCGTTAACCTGAAGGCTTTCGGGTGGGCCATATTGATGGCAGAGTACTGCTCTCATTTTGTCTAAAAGTCTAAATTCTTCACAATAAAATAATTTAACCGTATGCTTGCATACTATTTTCTAAACTATTTCCTTTGCATCATAATTAGTATGCACGCATAACATTTCATCGTCATGATTGCCACGGAGAACAAAGCGTCTATCAAGGGCGGAGAATTTTTGATAAAAGAGACGAGTGCTCATCAGGTATTCATCCCCGAAGAGTTCACGGAAGAGCAGCAAATGATTGCAGCAACCTGCCGCGAGTTCCTGGAGCGTGAAATCTGGCCACGCGTTGAAGAAATTGATAAAGCAGAATCGCCTGCGCTCATTTCATCGCTGATGGATAAAGCGGGTGAATTGGGCCTGCTGGGTACGGGCGTCCCTGAAGAGTACGGTGGGTTTGGCATGAACTTCAACACCTCCATGCTTGTAGCAGAGGTAACGGGCGCCGGTCACTCCTTCTCGGTAGCTCTATCGGCACACACGGGCATTGGCACGCTTCCTATTGTTTACTACGGTAACGAAGATCAGAAGTCGCGTTACTTGCCCAAACTAGCTTCTGGTGAGTGGAAATCGGCCTATTGCCTGACCGAACCGGATTCTGGTTCGGATGCGAACTCAGGTAAGACGAAGGCAGTATTGACCGAAGATGGCACGCATTATGTGTTGAACGGGCAGAAAATGTGGATTACCAATGGTGGTTTCGCAGATGTCTTCATCGTGTTTGCCAAGATTGACGACGGCACGGGCAAACTGGACAAAAACCTGTCGGCCTTTATTGTAGAGCGTTCGTACGAGGGCATTACGATGAACGAGCCGGAGCATAAGATGGGCATCAAAGGCTCTGACACCCGACAGGTATTCTTCACAGATTGCAAAGTACCCGTTGCAAACCTGCTTTCAGATCGGGGGAACGGTTTCAAGATCGCTGTTAATATCCTGAATATTGGCCGTATTAAACTGGGTGTTGCTACTATCGGTGGTGCTAAAGAGGTGATTAACAACGCCATTCGTTACTCAAACGAGCGTCGTCAGTTCAATACACTTATCTCTACTTTCGGTGCTATCAAGCACAAATTGGCCGAAATGGCCGTGAAGGTGTATGCCTCCGAAACAGCGTCTTATCGGGCAGGTCAGAACATCGACGACATGATCGAAGACCTCAAAGGCTCAGGCATGAACGATGCCGAAGCCAAGTTGAAGGCCTTGGAGCAGTTTGCTATCGAGTGCGCCATTATGAAGGTTCACGGCTCTGAAGCCCTCGACTATGTTGTGGACGAAGGGGTTCAAGTGTATGGCGGTATGGGCTACTCAGCCGACGCGCCAATGGACCGGAGCTATCGCGATGCCCGCATTAACCGGATTTTTGAAGGCACTAACGAGATCAACCGGATGCTCGTAGTGGATATGATTTTGAAGCGGGCCATGAAAGGCGAACTCGACTTGATGGGTCCGGCGATGGCTGTTGGCAAAGAAATCATGTCTATTCCAGACTTCAGCACGGATGAGGAAGAGGGTATTTTCATTGCGGAGAAAAAAGTGATCCGCAACCTCAAGAAGGCCGTTCTGATGGTTGCTGGCTCAGCAGTGCAGAAGTTCATGATGAAGTTTTCCGAAGAGCAGGAAATCCTGATGAACCTGGCCGATATGGCTATCGAAACGTACGTAGCGGAGTCAGTATTGCTACGTGTTGAGAAGCTCATTGGTATCCGGGGCGAGGCCGCTTTGGAACTGCAAAAAGACCTGGCGATGTGCTACCTGCACGAAGCCGTTGAGAAAGTAGCCAACGCAGGCCGGTCAGCGATCACTTCATACGCCGAGGGCGACGAACTCCGCGTGATGCTGATGGGCTTGAAACGATTCACGAAAATCGAGCCGATGAACCTCAAAAACGCCCGTCGGCGGATTGCTGAGGCCATGATCGCCGAGAACAAGTATATTTTTTAGAGACTTTAATTCAACCAACAACTAAAAACTAACAAAGCCGACCTTCGCTGAGGGTCGGCTTTTTCGTTGTGCGGTTAATCCGTTCGTTTCCAAATAGCTCCGCTTCCTAATGCAAATCGCTCCTTCTCATCAGGTTTTAAGCCATAGCTAATACTAATGCGCAGACTATTTTCTGGATTGTCAGAAGAGGGTGGGTCATTGTAATGTACTCGACCGCAGACGTACGGAAAATCACCCCGCCAACAAGATGATTTTCTTACTGATACATAAACCCCCGGTTGTGGTGAGCATGTGTAAACAGGCGAATCAATGTGATAAATGTGTTCTGTGTTGAGATTTATGTTTTCAACCTGTATAGGCTTAAAAGGTAAATGAATTTCTCTCTCAAGAACTTTTATAACAGAATCCATTCGATAAGCCTTATTGATTAATGAAATACTAACCCCGTAAAACGGGATGTTGGGAGGCAACCTATAACGCCCAAGACTATCAATATCCGTTCTATATTCATGCCAGTCATAAAAATAATCAATGCGCCGGGACGCATTGATTATTTGATAATGTCCATCTGATACACCTCTGACCGAGCTATCTAACAAGATTTGTTCTATAGTCAATGGAAACTTAATCAACTCTCCCACCAGAACGCGTGTAAAGGGGGTTGGTTCCGTTCTTTTCCCTCCATTTCCACAACCTAAAATAACGAGAAAGCAGACTAATAACCTTTTCATCGATTGGTTGGGGTTAGTACTAAATCATTTCTCTTAATCCATCTCAATTCTCCATTTAATGTAGCTTGGTGGATCAGATAGTCTAATCTCATCAATTCGTGTTCTCCTGTATCCCAGTATTTGAACCCCTGAGCGTTATTCCATCGATCCATCTCACTATCCAGTAACATACTTCCACCTTCATGCGCTTCACAGATTTGTTCAGCTAAGTTTCGCCCAAATGTATCTGCGTGATAACAAGCAAATATAGCGTGCTTGAATGCATTTGCTTGAGAAAAACCATCCTCTTGGGCTTCAGAATATGTGTAATGCCTGATTGCTCTAATCGTTGCTTTTCGCGCATCACTCAAATACAATTCACAATTTCTTCTGTAGTTGGGTGTACCTTCTCCCAACAATCTACGCTCTTCACGAGGTAGAGAATTCAAATTTTCTTCTTCAACCATTAAACGCATTGCAGCCGAAAGCATTTGTTCTTCGGTAGAAGTATTTACGTCGAAAGATAAATCGCTCAGATTAGGCTTTCGATTGGCAGTAGTTATATAATTCCAAATTGCATTACTTAATGATGCCCATTCTTCACGAATCAAGGCTTTTTCGTCGTCTCCAAAGTATATACCTCGGTTTTCAGCAGCTATGAAAAAATTACCCTTTGGGTCAAAGTTTACATTGCCATATTCGCTGAGCATAGATACAGCATAAGGCATCCAAGCTGTGTTTGGATTGCTGTTGTAATTTGTATTAGAACCGACTCCGCCAGCCATTTCGTAAACGGTCCAATACCAGTTAGGATCTCCCCAATCAACTGTGGGCACTGACTGGTTATTGTTGCCTCCTTCCGCTGGCCCACAAGCCATTGGAATTGTTTTTTCCAATACCCACAACGTTCCTTCTGAATCGTAGTAAGAGCCGTCTGTAGATGTAGGTTGTCCGTCGCCTAATTTCGCTGGCCGGTCTGGATCCGCCGGTTTATAAATCAAAATATCACAATCGCTACTAGCTACCCGTGCTGATTTTGAACGGTTTAACTTAATTTTACTCGTAGCTTTTCCTTTCTCACAGTACCAACCACCCATGAAACTCTTTTCGGTTTGGTCATACGCCAAAACATAACCTGTAAAATCTTTCCCATTCATTTTTGAATTACTATTCTTACTGCCGGGCAATGGTATCATACGGACTACATCAGCCAGCAACTTACCCTTTTCGTCTTTGTAAACTACGAGATTAGTCTCAAAAGTGTAATCTCGTTTATCGTATTTTTGTCCATTAACTGGCTTACTTGTCATGCCTGTACTTTTCTGAAAATTATATAGTACAGGAACCATGATTGCAGGAAGCCCATTTTCATAGTTTACTTTTTTTGCTTCGCTCCAATATTCGGTACGAATGGTAGAGCCACCTACGGCTACCCTTGCGCCTGCCTTTTGGCTCTGCATCCACGTTTTGGCCTCTTCAATAGTGATGTCCTGACTCACCGAACTCTCCACTTTTTCAATCTCCTGAACCCGGCACGATATACCGTTTAGGGCGATACACGCAATGAGCACCACCAAGCGTAATAGTTTTTTCATGAAGAAATGGATTTTAAAGGTTTCGAGACTTTTGTCTCGAAACCTTTAAAATCCATCGCTATAATTTTGAGCGAACGGTAACGGTTTATTCTAAATTTTTTACAAGAAACTGGTAATCAGAGGATTATTGTATAAATGTGTCTTCTCCAGTGGACTACTTTTGCAATCTGATTCACAAGAGTTGCCCGAACATTTCTCTTTGACTCCCTGTTACCTTTTCAGTGCCGCCGAAGACCTTTTGGCGGCTTTTCGCATTCTCTAAATCGTTTCTTTTGAACGCACAGGAATTGATCGGTCTCTACACCGACGATAGTTTTATTAAGCTCTTAGCCGAGCCGCTAACCCGTAAATCGGCGGAACCTCAACGGCTACAGATTAAAGGGTTGTCTGGCAGTTTGGATGCCTTGTTGGCGACGGCCATCTACAAAATGAGTGGCGGCAATCACCTTTTTATGATGGCCGACCGTGACGATGCTGCCTACTTCTTCAACGATCTGCAAAACCTGTCGGAGCAAGAAGTGCTGCTCTTCCCGATGTCTTATAAGAAACCGTATCAGTATGAGGAAGTTGAAAATGCAAACGTGCTCATGCGGGCAGAGGTCCTTAATAAGTTGAATCCACCCCCAAAAGGTGGTTTGCTGATCGTTACCTACCCCGAAGCTCTTTCTGAAAAAGTTGTTAGTAAGAAGACCCTCATAGCCAACACACTTACGGTACGGGTAGGGGATAAGCTTGACACCAATTTCGTGTCCGAACTGCTTCAGGATTACTCATTCGAGTTGACCGATTTTGTGTACGAAGCGGGGCAGTTTTCGATTCGTGGGGGTATCATCGACGTATTCTCGTTTGCCAGCGAGTTTCCGTATCGGATTGATCTGTTTGGCGATGAGGTAGAGAGCATTCGGAAATTTAACCCCGAAACACAGATTTCCACAGGCGATGTCGGGTTTATCAACATTATCCCCAACATTCAGACCAAGTTGGTGGAAGAAACCCGCGAGTCATTCCTGGATTACCTGCCTAAAAACACCATTGCCTGGGCTAAGGATGTGGATTATACACTTGAAATTGTGGATACCTGTTTCGAGCGTGCCCAACACAGTTTCGCGTCGGTATTGGCGGGCAGTGGGGGTGTTCAGGTGGTGTCGGACCCCGGTGACTTGTTTGAGACTCGCCGGACATTGCTCAACAACTTGAAGGGGTTGACAACGATTGAGTTTGGCCGCAAGTTTTATTTCAAAACCGAGGCACGGCAACAGTATCAATCAAAATTGCAGCCCTCGTTCAATAAAGATTTCAAAAGACTGGTTGAGAATCTTGCTGAGAATCAGTCGAAAGGCTATACCAACATTATTGCCGCTGAGTCATTCAAACAGTTGGAGCGGCTGCGGACCATTTTTGAAGAGCTTGACCCACACCTCAAATTTCAGCCGCTTAACATCGGCTTGCGCGAAGGTTTTACCGACGAAGCCCTCAAAGTCGTTTGCTTTACGGATCACCAAATCTTCGACCGATACTTCAAATACCGCGTACAGGATAAATTCTCTAAGTCGAAAGCTCTTACTCTACGCGAATTAAAAACCCTCCAACCCGGCGACTACGTAACGCACGTGGACCACGGCATTGGGCGGTTTGCAGGACTTGAGAAAGTCGATGCTGGTGGGCGCGAACAAGAGGCCATCCGGCTTATCTACCGCGATAACGACATTTTGCTGGTTAACATCCACAGCCTGCACAAAATTGCCAAATACAGCGGCAAAGAAGGTGGCCCGCCCACCATGAACAAGCTTGGTTCGCAGGAATGGGATCTGAAAAAGTCGCGGATTAAGAAGCAGGTCAAGGACATTGCTAAGGAGTTAATCGCCTTGTATGCCAAACGTCGGCAGGCTCCGGGCTATGCCTACAGCCGCGACACGTTTTTGCAGGTTGAACTCGAATCGTCTTTCTTATATGAGGACACCCCCGATCAGGCGAAGGCCACCAACGACGTCAAAAACGATATGGAACAGCCCCACCCAATGGATCGGCTGGTTTGTGGCGATGTCGGTTTTGGTAAAACAGAAGTAGCGATTCGAGCGGCATTCAAAGCGGTTTCCGATAACAAGCAGGTGGCTGTTCTGGTCCCGACTACCATTCTGGCCATGCAGCACTACAAAACGTTCACCGACCGTTTTGCCGATTTTCCGGTAAAAGTTGATTACATCAACCGATTTCGTACCCCCAATCAGGTTAAGGAGATTTTAAAGGGGGTGGCATCGGGTGAGATAAATGTCCTGATCGGTACGCACCGGATTGTGAATAAAGACATTAAGTTCAAAGATCTCGGTTTGTTGGTGGTCGATGAGGAGCAGAAATTCGGTGTCAAAACTAAGGATCGCCTAAAAGAAATGCGCGTTGATGTCGACGTGTTGACGCTCACGGCCACACCTATCCCGCGCACGCTGCACTTCTCGCTGATGGGTGCCCGTGATCTCTCTGTGATCGCTACGCCCCCACCTAACCGGCAACCTGTTACGACAGAGGTTCACCTATTTAACGAGGCTACTGTGCGCGACGCCATCAGCTACGAGGTTCGACGCGGGGGGCAGGTATTCTTTGTTCATAACCGGATTGCTGACATCGAGTCTATTGGCAACTTGGTTTTACGGCTCGTTCCCGAAGCCAAAGTAGCCGTTGCTCACGGGCAGATGGAAGGCGAAAAGCTCGAACGGATCATGACCCGCTTTATCGAAGGCGACTACGATGTTCTGGTATCGACCAACATCATTGAGTCGGGTCTCGATATTCCGAATGCCAATACAATTCTGATCAACTCAGCCCACATGTTTGGCTTGTCCGACCTGCACCAAATGCGGGGTAGGGTAGGGCGGTCGAACCGGAAGGCGTTTTGTTACTTGCTTACCCCCCCGGCCTCCATGCTCTCGTCGGATGCCCGGAAGCGACTACAAACCCTTGAGGACTTTTCGGATCTTGGTGAGGGTTTCAAAATTGCCATGCGCGATCTGGACATACGTGGAGCGGGAAATCTGTTAGGTGCCGAACAAAGCGGTTTTATTAACGACCTCGGCTACGAGATGTACCATAAATTGCTTGATGAAGCCGTTCAGGAACTTCGCGAAACCGAGTTCAAAGATCTCTTCGCACCCAACATAGATGCTCTGAAACCGATCCTGCCCGACACCGTCATCGAGACCGATTTACAGGTTGTTATTCCCGACAAATACGTGTCGAATATTTCAGAGCGTCTGGCGTTATATACGAGGTTAGACAGTATTGAAACACAAGACGAGCTAAACGCCTTCCGGCAAGAGGTTCTCGACCGTTTTGGGCCGCTACCAAAAGACGTTGAAAACCTGATTAAAATGGTGAGTGTCCGCTGGAAAGCTGAGCAACTCCATCTGGAAAAACTGACGCTCAAAAGTAATATCCTAAAGGGGTACTTCGTTTCTTCGGAGGGTAGCAATAGCAGGGACGATGGTTTCTTTAAATCCGATGGCTTTGGCAAGGTTATTGACTACCTACGGGCAAACCCGGCAAAATTCTCGCTTAAAGAGCTAAAGGGACGCCCGGTTTTTACGCATTCTGACGTTCAATCCGTTGAACAGATGGATCAGGTACTTAAAGCCCTTACGAATTGATTACTTTTGCAACTTCGATTGACACAGATACAGCAATGATCAAAAAGTATCAGACTGCGCGAGTTCAACTCAAACGCGTAGCTTATGTGTTGTTGGCGACAGTGGCTTTTGCCGCTTGTAAGTCGAAACACCCGACGAGTGTGAAACCCGGTAAGAAGAGTACGGCGACGGGTATTGCCTATAACCAGAAAGAAGGTTTTCAGGTAAAATCGTTTAAAGCCCCAAACGGTGGACCAAACCTTGTATTCATCGAAGGAGGTCGCTTTACAATGGGTGCGTTGGAAGAGGATGTGCTCAACTCACGCGACAACCGCGAGCGTACGGTTAGTATTCAATCGTTCTATATGGACGAAACCGAGATGGCCAATGTTCACTATCTGGAATATCTGAACGCCATCCAGCGTGATTCGTCAGAAGAAGTGGTTAAGGCAGCTTTGCCCGATACAACCGTTTGGGCAAACCCCCTTTCGTTCAACGATTCGTACGTAACACAATACCTGCGCTACCCTGCTTTCCGCTACTATCCGGTTGTAGGTGTTAGCTGGACGCAGGCTGCCGATTACGCAGCTTGGCGTACTGAAGTCGTGAATAATGAACTTGCCAAGAAAGGGCAAAAACTGGGCAACGCGGGTAAGGGTAAAGGAAAGAAAGGCGGTTTCTCACTCAAGCGCAAATCGAAGTCTGCCCCTGAGCCTGTATTAGCCGAAGCAGCACCCGCGTCAAATGCACCAGCCCGGATGAGCATCGAGAGTGGCATGGTGCTACCTGAGTACCGTTTGCCAACAGAGGCCGAGTGGGAATATGCTGCTAAAGCCATGATTGGTACGCAGTATCTGGACGAAAATCAGGCCAATCAGCGTATTTATCCGTGGGACGGCTCTTCGGTACGCAACCCGAAGAAAGGACGTAAGCAAGGTCAAATGCTTGCTAACTTCAAGCGGGGGCGTGGTGATTATGCAGGTATCGCCGGTCGCTCCAATGACCACGCTATTATCACCGATGAGATTTATAAGTTCCCAGCGAACGACTTTGGCTTGTACAACATGTCGGGTAACGTGAATGAGTGGGTTTACGATGTGTACCGTCCTCTTTCGTATCAGGACGTGAGCGATTTGAACCCAATCCGTCGGAATGGTTATCTTGACGAAGCCAAGAATTACGACCGGAAAAATAACCAGTCGATCATCGACGATAAGATTCGGGTGTATAAAGGCGGTTCATGGAACGACGTAGCCTATTGGTTAGCCCCCGGAACACGCCGGTCACTCGATCAGGATTCAGCCACTGCGGCAATCGGTTTCCGTTGTGCAATGATTGGTTTGGGTCGGAACAAATAAGAAATCTAACGGTAAATAAGAGAGCGGGGGGCGAAAGCTTCCCGCTTTTTTTATCGGGTAGCGGCAATAGTTAATACACTAACTGAACGGCAACCTGCCTTGTGCAGTTCAATTGCACACGATTCAATGGTGGCCCCTGTTGTTAGCACATCATCTACGATTGCCACGTGTTTACCAATAATCTGCTTAGGGTCTGCTACCCGGAACACTGTCTCTACATTTAGCCATCGTTGCAGTCGGTTTTTACGTGTCTGCGAACCCTGAAATCGCGTTCGCACTAATGCACTCGTTGACACAGGTAATTGGGTCACTTCAGCTATTCCCTGTGCAATACAGTCGGCCTGATTATAGCCTCGTTGCCTTAACCGTTTTTTGTGAAGCGGTACACCAATCAGTACATCGACATCCTCAATCCACGGGCATTCTGCCTTTAATGTATGGCCGAACCACTGTCCAACCTGAATAGCGGCCTCGGGTTGATCTTTGTATTTGATGGCGTGAATCAGTTTTTGCACAACGCTTCCTTTACTATACCGGTAACGTGCTGCAACGTGTTCAACCTTTACTTTACCCGCAAACTTATTGATCAATTCGGAGTCATTACCCCGATGCGTTTGGGTTTCGGGCAAGCTCATCCGACACGACACACAAAGCAACGGTTCGGTAGTTTCCAGCGTCTTTTGACAACCCAAACATATTGTTGGGTAAACCAGATCAAAAAAGTCAGACAGCAGTTCTGAAACAAACCGAAACATAGTCAATGTGCGTTATTGATTTAGATGTTGTAATTTAGTCAGACTTATGGATGATGTTAACAATGTGTCGGTTAGTGGCCTCGATTCCGAGTGGAATTTGCTTCTGAATGATCTAGAAACGCTGGTCGGGAAACGGCCCGCTGATCTCAACGCTGTATTATTTTTGATTGGCTTACAAGAGCTTGGGCGCGGTCCTAAACGGTTCACCAAAGAGCAGAAACAGGACTTGTTACACATCGCCGTTTGTCGGGTTATGAATGAAGCAGGTCACTACTCTCTTGACGGTTATGACGCCGATGGCTGGCCAATCTGGACGTTGCAGATACCTCTACCGTCGGGCAGTCTGGAAGAACAGGAAGCTTATTTAAAGCGAAATGTGCTTCAGTACTTCTCCAAAGTCCTCACCTATTAATTTCCTTTTTGACTTCTAACAGGCTCAATCATGCAGTCATACGATACCTTACTCCAACGCATTGAGGAGTACAAGAAGCGTTATTTTTTGAATCAACTGGTAAAGGGTTCACTTTTTTTTGTGGCCTTGAGTGGATCACTTTATCTTCTCTTGAATACGGCTGAGTTCGTGGGGCGTTTTGGTTCATCAGGGCGAGCCATTATGTTTTTTGGGTTTTTGCTCACCGTAGCTATTACCCTTTATCTGTTTATTATCAAACCACTTTACGGGCTTTACACGTTAAAGAAGGCTCTTCCCGATGATGAAGCTGCCCGGCAAATTGGTCAGTTTTTCCCGGAGGTGGGCGACAAGCTTCTGAACACACTTCAGCTTCAACGGCTGTCGTCGGCTCAAAGTGATTTGATGCAAGCCAGTTTACAACAGCGTTCGCAACAATTGCTCATTACGCGATTCGCCAATGCCATTCAGATAAACCGCAACCGCCGTTTTCTGAAATTTGCTTTGCCGCCGTTGCTCTTAATCGCCGGTATTCTGTTAGTGAATCCGACTTTCTTTTCGGCTTCGTCTAAGCGTATTGTGAACTACAACCGGGAGTTTGCTGAGGAGGCACCTTTCCAATTTTTGCTTCAAAATAAATCGCTTAAGGCCTTTCGCAACGAGGATTTCCCCCTGACGGTCCGCCTGACGGGCAGTGCCATTCCGCAGGATGTGTATTTGGTTACGAATGAAACCCGATTTAAACTTGAGCCCTCGAACGGCCTTTTTACCTATACGTTCGACAATGTTCAGCGCGATCTCGATTTTCATCTGGAAGCATCGGGGTTCCGCTCTGCCGATTATCAGGTTGAGCTAATTGACCGTCCGGCTGTTTTGAACTTTGACGTCAAACTCGTCTATCCGGCCTATCTGAACAAACCTTCCGAGCAGCTTTCAAACGTCGGCAACTTGTTAGTGCCGCAAGGGACAGTTGTTACCTGGAACTTTGTGGCCGATCACACCGACTCTTTGTTACTCCAGTTTGGGATAGGAGCGAAGCCGGTCGTTGCCCAACTTTCCGATGATAATCAGTTTACGGCATCGCGTCGGCTCATGCAGAATATGCCCCTGACCGTTACCCTTAAAAACAATCAGGTACCCACTCCCTCCGCCATCAATTATGCCATTCAGGTTATCCCTGACCGATTTCCTAGTATTTCAGTAGATAAAATCCAGGACACGGTTGCGTATAGTGCTATCGCTCTAAACGGCCTTATTTCCGACGATTACGGTTTTACCAAACTTCGGCTCAATTACAAAGTCATTCGGAAGGGAAAAGAGTCGCCTTTGTTCTCGAAAGACATCCCAATCAACCGGTCGTCGACCTCCCAAAACTTCGCCTACAATTGGTCGCTCGATAGTCTTAAACTAGACAAAGAGGATCGGCTCGATTATTTTGTTCAAGTATGGGACAATGACGGAGCTAATGGTGCCAAGTCAGCTCGGTCTAACCCGATGAATTTTGCTGTGCCATCGAATCAGGATGTTCAGAAACAGATAGACAAAGCGGCCGAGAAAACTGAGGAGCAACTTGATCAGGCACTCAGTAAGACGCAGGAAATTAAGAAGGAATTGGCCCAGATGGAAGATCGTCTCCGCACAAAAAAGGCCACCGATTTTCAGGATAAAAAGCAATTGGAGGATGTCTTGAAAAAACGCGAGGAACTGATTGAGCAGATTAAGCAGCTTCAGGAACAGTTTCAAAAGACAAACCAGACCCAGGAACGGTTCGCCCAAACAGACCCTCAGATGCAACAGAAAATGGAGCAGTTAGAGAAGATGTTTAAAGACCTGCTCGACCCTGAATCCAAGAAGCTGTACGATGAATTAAAGCAGCTTCTTGAGAAAAAGCAAGATGATAAAGCTAGCGAAGTACTCGACCGATTAAACCGTAAGGAGCGCAACATGCAGCGTGATTTGGAACGCGCCATGAAAATGTTCAAGCAAATGCAGCTTGAGCAGAAGGTAGAGAATGCCATCAATGAACTAGAAAAGCAGGCTGAGAAACAAGACAAAGAGGCTGAAGAAAACAGTAAGGAAGAGAATAGCAAAAACGCTGATAAAAACTCCCCTAAGGATAAAGAAAAACAAGGTACAGAGAAGGAACAGCAAGCTAAAGACCAGGAACAACAGGCAAAGGAGCAGGAAAAAGCGATAGAAGATTTCAAGAAGCTACAAGAGCAATTGAAGGAAATTGAGAAGCAGGCGGAGAAAGATCAGCTCCGGTCACCTGAGCAACAAGAAGAGTCTCAGAAAGAGATTGAGCAGCAGATGCAACAATCCAAACAATCGCTCGATCAGAAACAGAGTCAAAAAGCATCCAAATCTCAGAGTAAAACCTCGAAGTCGATGCGGAGTATGGCGAAGGCTATGCAGATGTCGATGGCCTCAATGGAAGCGCAGGAGCTTCAAGAAAACATGGATGATCTTCGTAATCTGCTTGAAAACCTAATCACCCTTTCGTTTGGTCAGGAGCGTCTTATGAAGGAATTTCGGGGAATAAATCTGCAAGATCCTCGTGTAGCGAAGCTTTCTCAGGATCAGTTAAAGCTACAGGACGATGCCCGAATTGTTGAAGATAGTTTGACCTCATTAGCATCTCGCGTGAATCAGATTCAGTCATTCGTCACGCGTGAAATGTCGAATATGAAGTACTATATGGATCAGAGTACGCAACAGCTTAAAGAACGCAAGCTTTCACAAGCCTCGTCGCGTCAACAGTTTGCCATGACTTCAATGAACAATCTTGCGTTGTTACTGAGCGATGTGTTGAAAAATATGCAGCAGCAAATGAATGGTATGGGTATGCCGGGTTCAGGTCAGAGCAAAGGCAAGAGCAATAATCCATCGGGTGCAATGGGCGAGATGCAAAAGCAGTTGAACGCCAAAATGCGACAGATGTCCCAAGGTGGCACAACAGGTCGTGCCCAATCCGAACAAATGGCACAGATGGCCGCTGAGCAGGCGATGATTCGTGGTTTGTTGAAAAAACTTCAGGAGAACGCAAAAGGCACCGAGGTAGGCAAGCAACTGGAGAAACAAGTAGGCGAACTCATGGAGAAAATGGATCAGACCGAAACTGATCTTGTGAACAAGCGCGTAAATCCGAACACGATTAATCGTCAAAATGAGATTTTGACTCGATTATTAGAATCTGAGAAAGCGTTGAAGCAACAGGAGGAAGATCCACAACGTCAGTCGCAAACGGCCAAATCACCAAAAGTTAGCAATCCTTCGTTTTTCGATTCATTAAATAACCGTCCACAAATGAAGCAAGCTGAGGTATTACGCTCTGTTCTTCCGACGTACAACCCTTATTACAAGAAGCAGGCCAACGAATATTTGCAGAAGGTTTCTAAGTAACGGAGACAAGGACTCTGAACTTTTTGTCTGGTTTTGTAATTTTTCACAAAAGTTTCCACGTGAAACGTTTTGTAATTTTTCGCAAAAATGCACGAAACATACGACGTTATAGTAGTGGGAGGGGGTCATGCAGGATGCGAGGCAGCCTATGCCGCAGCAACGATGGGTTCTCAAACATTGCTGATAACGATGAACATGCAGACGATTGCTCAAATGTCCTGCAATCCAGCAATGGGTGGTGTGGCAAAAGGACAGATCGTACGTGAGATTGATGCACTTGGAGGCATGTCTGGAATTATCAGCGATAAGAGCATGATCCAATTTCGGATGCTTAATCGCTCAAAAGGTCCGGCAATGTGGAGTCCACGCTGCCAAAGTGATCGTAATTTATTTGCTTTAGAATGGCGACTGGCTCTAGAACGTAATCTCAATGTAGATTTTTGGCAGGATACAGTCAAAGAAATCATTGTCGAAGGTGAGTTCGTGAAGGGAGTGAAAACCAGTATGGGACAAACGTTTCATGCAAAGACTGTGGTGCTTACGAATGGTACGTTTCTAAACGGGCGAATTTTTATTGGGCAAAAGACTTTTGGAGGAGGCCGAACATCCGAAGGAGCATCGACAGGATTAACGGAACAATTAGAGTCAATAGGCTTTGAAGCAGGCCGCATGAAGACGGGAACACCTCCTCGAATAGATGGACGTAGCTTAAATTATGAAGCTATGGAAGAACAACAAGGGGATGAAAAGCCCGGAAAGTTCTCGTATACCGACACAACAGCATTGGCAAAGCAAAGGAGCTGTTGGATAACCTACACAAGCACCGATGTTCACGAAATTTTGAAAGAGGGGTTTGAGCAATCGCCTATGTTCACGGGTAGAATAAAAGGATTAGGCCCTCGATACTGCCCATCAATCGAGGACAAAATCAATCGGTTTGCCGACAAAGATCGTCACCAGATTTTTGTGGAGCCTGAAGGTTGGGATACCGTAGAAGTGTATGTGAATGGTTTTTCGACATCACTTCCAGAAGAAATTCAACAGAAAGCATTGCGCAAAATACCGGGATTTGAGAAGTCGAAAATGTTCAGACCGGGCTATGCCGTCGAGTACGACTACTTTCCGCCAACCCAGTTAAAACACACGTTAGAGACACATTTGGTCAAGAATTTATTTTTTGCTGGTCAGATCAATGGTACTACGGGCTACGAAGAAGCAGCCTGCCAAGGATTAATGGCAGGGATCAATGCCCATCAGAATGCCCATGAAAAAGACCCGTTCACGGTCAGTAGGGCGGAGGGGTATATTGGCGTTTTAATAGATGACCTCATCACAAAGGGTACGGAGGAACCTTATCGAATGTTTACGTCGCGAGCCGAATATCGAACCTTGCTACGGCAAGACAATGCGGATCTTCGACTAACCGAAAAGGGCTATGCAATTGGGTTAGCTTCAGAAGAACGTTTTGAGCGAGTAGGGGAGAAGCGTAAAAAGATTGCAAATTTGATTGAAGAAACGCGAACCACAAAGCTCAAACCTGACGAGATCAACGGTTGGTTAGCCGATTTAAGCAGTGCGCAACTCAAAGAAAAAAACAGCATTTACGCACTTATCAAACGTCCCGAAATTGGCACAACTGAAATAGATTACCTGCTCCAGTTCATTCCAACTGCCGAGGACAAACCTGCTGAGGAAACCGTAGAGCAGGCAATGATTGAGATCAAATACGAAGATTATTTGAGCCGGGAGCGCGTGAACGCCGAGAAAATAGGGAAGTGGGAGAACCTCGAAATTCAACCCGATTTTGAGTATGACCGCTTAAAAGCACTTTCGTATGAGGGCCGGGACAAACTCAAGAAGATAAAACCGGCTACAATTGGGCAAGCATCTCGAATCAGTGGCGTAAGCCCATCAGACATTTCGATCTTGCTCGTTTACATGGGCCGATAACAAAGTCAATCACAAAAATCCCACCTGCTCGGCGAGCAGGTGGGATTCATTTTTAGACAAAAAATGACAGTAGAAACAAAGTTAATTTGCCAAGTGTGCCAGAAAGATAAATTCAGAACTCACCAGCAGTGTCAGGATTTTTTGGTTAGTCAAAACATATTCAAAATAGATGAATGTCAGAATTGTGGGTTTCGATTCACAAATCCTCGCCCCGATGAGTCAACGCTTGGCGATTATTATAAGTCGGAGCAGTATGTTTCGCATAATGACAACAGTGGTGGAATCATAAACGAAATTTATAAATGGGTTCGTCGCTATACGCTGGGTCAGAAACTCAGGTTGATAAATTCAGTGGGCAGCAAAAGAGGCCGCTTACTCGATGTTGGATGCGGCACAGGATTATTTCTGGATGTGATCAAAAGAGGGGGATGGGCCATAGAGGGTGTAGAACCAGACAGCTTTGCCAGGTCAACGGCTGAAGAACGATTAGGTCAACAGATACATGAAACCGTTGGGCAATTGCACAAGCAACAATTCGACATCATTACGATGTGGCACGTATTGGAACACGTACCCAATCCTCATAAAACAATCCGTGAGTTACGAGATCGGCTAAATGACAACGGCATTTTACTACTGGCATTACCAAATTCCGAAAGTTACGATGCCAAACATTATGGTCCACATTGGGCGGCCTACGATGTACCCCGCCATCTCTCGCACTTTACACCTGCTTCGATCACCCGATTAGCCACAGAGGCAAATTTCAAATCGGTAACTGTAAAGCCCATGTACTTCGACTCATTCTACATCAGCATGCTCAGTACAAAATACCGTGATGGAAAAACAAATTTGTTGGGAAGTTTCTTTGGAGGCTTAAAATCAAATTTTCACGCACGCCGAACGGGCAATTATTCAAGCCTCATCTATATTTTTCAAAAGCAATAGGCCCACACTGCTGGTGTTAGGTCAAGGAGGAGACGAGTAACTTGACTGGTGTCTTAAAAAATAAGCGTATCGGAAAAGGTCAATTGAAAATAAAAAATGTTGAAGATTAGCGTGGAAAACAGTGTTGAAAACATAAGTATAACGGTGGAAAGAGAGCTGTGAATAAGCCTTGCAATTGTGAATAAACACTGGGTTGCCCAATTTGCGGATAGCTAAGCTAGTGAGAAAAGGATAACCACATTCTTGTGGACAGGTCAAGCACAAGTTTTAATCAGGCCAAAGTTGTTGATAGTGTAGATGCGTGTATAAGTTAAAAACAGAATAGAGCGCAAGTGGATAACTTGTTATAGTGTTGATTATCAATATACTAAAAGTGGACAACAAAAAATACACTGGGTATAACTATGTTGAGAAAATCAACGTTATTGGGGTACGTTTGTGGAAAACAAAGTCGTCCACATTTCCACACCCCTAATACCTTTTAATAGCTTTAAGAATTAATTAAATTAAGAAATGAAATATAGGTTTGTGCATATCGTATTGACGTCAATCCTGATGCTGGGAGTGAGTGTCGTTGTGAGGGGTCAGTCAGCCGCTGACTTAGCCGATGAGTATTATAAAAAAGACGAGTTCGACAAAGCAGCGAACGAATATGCGCGGGTTTTAAAAAATGGGGTAAGTTGGCCAACAGCCTATCGGTATATCACAAGCCTTACAAAAGCAAACAAGGTTGATGAAGCCGAAAAGTATTTGAAACGGCAGACCCGTAATGAAAATGAGAATACACACCTGTTCGAAATTTTAGCAGGTCAACTGGCCGCCCGGAGTAATGACAGCCTGGAAATTGCCAGGCATTTCGCGGCAGCATTGAAAAACGCACAGAAATCAATTGTAAGGGCCGAACAGTCGGCGGTCGCGTTCTCAGACATTGGAGAGCCGAAGTGGGCTATAATGGCCCTTAATGTGGCGAGAGAGCAAACCCAAGACCCAAGTGCCTACAGTGAAGAGCTTGCAAGTTTATATCGGGCAACGGGCCAAAATGATAAATGGCTAAACGAGTTGTTTACACTCAACCGGATTCCCGAAAAAAAGGAGAAGGTAATGGGAGCATTGCAGGGAGTTATCAACACTAAGGAGGAGGAAATGTTGGAAAAGGCGTTGTACACACGGGTGCAGCAAGAACCCAATGAACTTAGCTACACCGAGTTATTAACATGGTATTTAGTACAGAAGCAGAAATTCAGTCGGGCATTATTACAGGAAAAGGCCATCGACAAACGCCTTAAACTAAACGGGAGCCGGGTGTACGATTTGGGTACTATAGCTCTGAATAACAAGGAGTTCAAGACAGCCGCCGACGCGTTTGATTTTGTTGCCAGCAATTATCCACAAGGTCAGCTTTATCCGTTTGCCCGCCGTTTGACTATACAGGCACGGGAGGAGCAAGTTAAAAATGTGTACCCCGTTGATACGTCAGAAATCCGAAAGCTGATAGCGAGCTATCAAAGCATGTTACAAGAAATTGGCTCCAACGCAAAGACATTGGAAGCTCTCCGAAGCACAGCAAATCTGTACGCTAATTACCTCGATCAAAAAGATACGGCATTGACAGTGTTGGATTTAGCGATTGATTTGGGGAAAACCGACCGGAATTTTGTGGATAAGTGCAAGCTCGATAAAGGCGATATTTATTTGCTGAAAAATGAGCCGTGGGAATCCACATTGTTGTACTCACAAGTGGAAAAGTCGCAGCGTGAAGAGCAACTGGGCCACGAGGCCAAGCTGAAAAATGCCAAGCTGCATTACTACAGTGGCAACTTTGCATTGGCTAAAGACATTTTGAATATCTTAAAACTGGCTACCTCACGCGAAATTGCCAACGATGCCGAACAACTGGGTTTGCTCATTCAGGATAACACCGAAATGGATACGAGTGGAGTAGCTATGCGTGAGTACGCTGCCATCGAGCTAATGTTGTTTCAAAACAAGCTTCATGAAGCCGTTAAGGCACTCACCGAGATGCAAAAGAAGCACTCGTCACACATGTTGGCTGATGAAGTATTCTGGTTGCGGGCAAACACATACCTGAAGCAGGGAAAAACGGATGAGGCTATGGAAGACCTGAAACAGATCACAGCCGCCCACGGAAGCGACATATTGGGAGACGATGCCTTGTTCCTACAAGGGAAAATTTTCGAGGAGCGCAAGAAAGATAAAGCACAGGCAATGGCAATCTATCAGAAACTCTTAACGGATCATTCGGGGAGCATTTACGTGGCCGAAGCCCGAAAACGATTTAGAGCTTTACGGGGTGACGTGCTAAACTAGTCATTGAAAAAGCTAAAACAACAAGCCGAACAAACACTGCTCCAAAAGCAACTAGTTTGTTCGGCTTCTTTGTGAACAATTGACAAGAACAGTTAAACCGTTTGTAGAAAGGCTTCTCTGAAATGGTTGAAGTCGCAAGAGATAGGAATTGACTGTTTTTCCCGGTTCGCTAAAACCGCAAGCCGTTGGGGAACGTCGACCTCAACGCCTAGAACTTCTTCAACTAAAGGCTTAAACTTCGACGGGTGAGCCGTTGCTAAAGCGACGCCACAGCAATCGGACCCAGTTTGATTTAAATACTGTTGAAGCCCCAAAATACCAATTGCCGTATGTGGGCAGCTTACGTAACCGAAGTCATCATGAATAACCTGCATACCAGCACGAGTTTGATCATCGTCGAAAAAGTATCCAGAAATATGTTTTGAGATATCGTCATACGAGTTCTGATACAGATGGGTCAAACGAACAAAATTGCTCGGGGCACCCACATCCATAGCGTTTGAAATAGTGGACACAGACGGTTTCGGTTCGTATTGTCCAGAATGAAGGTAATCGGGAACAACGTGGTTTGCGTTAGTGGCTGCTATGAAATGATGGACTGGCAGCCCCATCTTTTGTACTAATACACCAGCACTCAAATTGCCAAAATTTCCGCTGGGGGTGGAGAAAACAACCGGTTTTCGATATTGAGCAACCTGCCCGTAAGCACTGACGTAGTAAAAACCCTGCGGAATAAGCCGGAAAATATTGATTGAATTAGCCGAAGAGAGCGAAAGGCGTGCGTTTAATTCGCTATCAAGAAAAGCCTGTTTTACCAAAGCCTGACAATCATCGAACGTGCCATCAACTTCAAACGCTTGGATATTTCCGCCGAGAGTAGTCAACTGTTTCTCTTGTAAATCGCTGACCCGCCCACTGGGGTACAGAATAGAAACGCGAACACCCGGAACATCGTGAAAACCCATAGCAACGGCTCCCCCTGTATCGCCAGAGGTAGCTACTAAAATGTGTACGTCAGCATCACCCTTTTGAGAGAAATACGACATTAAGCCAGCCATATATCGGGCACCCACGTCTTTGAACGCTAGAGAAGGTCCATGAAATAACTCAAGAATGGAGAGTTTACCGGTTTCGAGTGGGATAACGGGTGTTGCAAATGGGAACGCGTGATGTGTCAGCTCTTCCAAAGCTGCATTCGGTATTTCGCCCGCGAAGAGTTC
Organism: Cytophagales bacterium; assembly: GCA_004292855.1. Classification (GTDB taxonomy): domain Bacteria; phylum Bacteroidota; class Bacteroidia; order Cytophagales; family Spirosomataceae; genus Rudanella. Next base: position 2,352 of record RDXN01000072.1, on the reverse strand, counting down.
GCGACTAACTTGAAAACCAATATCAGCAAGTGAGTCAGTAGCGATGCGATTAAAGAAATCGGCACCCAAACGAGGAATAACCGACGGCATATATAACCCATTATCAACAGGTAAACTGTGGAAAAGTGCTTGTTGGACAGACACAAATCTGTCGGAATTGTTTGTACTGTAGAATTGCATACGACCGCTCAAAATGAAGGGGGCAATTTACGAGCTTATCCACATAGAGCCAGACAAAATGTGCAAAACCCATCCCAAAACGGGTCAAAAGCGGTAAAAAGAACCAGTAGAAAAGGAATTATCTTTGCACAAAAAACACTTCAGAACATGAATTTTGGAACGTTTAAGCCGCCTTTTCCCCATAACGAACCAGTAAAAGAGTATCGTCCAGGCTCGCCAGAGCGGTTAGCCATACAGAAAGCACTGGCCGAAGCTCGTAGTAGAGAAATCGACATTCCCATGTATATCGGGGATAAAGAAGTCCGGCTAGAAACCAAAATGCGAATAGCTCCCCCTCACGACCACAAGCATACACTAGGTTATTTTTCAGAAGGGGATGCCACTCATGTAGAGCAGGCAATTGAGGCCGCACTAGCTGCAAAAACCGAATGGGCTGCATTGACTTGGGAACACCGCGCAGGTATTTTTCTGAAAGCTGCCGAATTATTTGCTGGACCATACAGAGCCAATATCAACGCGGCAACGATGCTTGGACAATCGAAAAATGTATATCAGGCTGAGATTGATTCAGCTTGCGAGTTGATTGACTTCCTACGCTTCAATGTGCAATACATGACGGAGATTTACAGTCAGCAGCCAAATTCGTCGCCAGGAGTATGGAATCGTTTAGAATACCGCCCGTTGGAGGGGTTTGTGTTTGCATTAACGCCGTTCAATTTTACAGCCATAGCTGGGAATCTACCAATATCGGCAGCTATGATGGGTAATACAGTAGTCTGGAAGCCTGCCTATACACAAGTTTATTCAGCTCATGTGATTATGGAAGTGCTGAAAAAAGCAGGACTACCCGACGGTATGATTAATCTCATTTATGTAGACGGGCCTGTAGCAGGTGAGGTGATCTTCAACCATCCCGAATTTGCCGGCATTCATTTTACTGGAAGCACTGGCGTTTTTCAGCAGATTTGGAAGACGATTGGTACGAATATCCACAAATACAAAAGTTATCCACGCATAGTGGGAGAAACGGGTGGAAAAGACTTCGTTTTAATGCACAAATCAGCGTACGTGGATGAGGTGGTAACCGCTTTGATTCGGGGGGCGTTTGAATATCAAGGTCAAAAGTGCTCGGCTGCTTCGAGAGCTTACATTCCTGAATCGTTATGGCCTGCGGTGAAAAAAAAGATGCAAAACGAGTTGCGAACAATTAAAATGGGGGGCACTGAAGACTTCTCAAATTTTGTTAACGCAGTGATTGATGAACGTTCTTTTGATAAAATAGCTGGATACATAGCTGAAGCAAAGAATGATCCGAACGTAGAAGTTATTGCTGGGGGGAACTACGATAAATCAACAGGGTACTTCGTAGAACCAACAGTGCTTCGAGTAGATGATCCAAAATACAGGACAATGTGTGAAGAAATCTTTGGACCTGTATTGACAATATATGTGTACAACGACGAGGAGTTTGATGAGGTAATAAAGATCGTGAACACCACATCGCCGTACGCATTAACAGGCTCCATCTTCGCCAGAGACCGTTATGTTATTAACAAAGTAAGCAAACTGTTGGGAAATGCTGCGGGCAACTTCTATATCAACGATAAGCCAACTGGGGCCGTTGTCGGGCAACAACCATTTGGAGGAGCAAGGGCGTCTGGAACCAACGATAAAGCGGGTTCGCTACTAAACTTGTTGCGTTGGGTATCAGCTAGAACCATCAAGGAAACGTTTGTTTCACCTAATTCATACCGCTACCCGTTTCTGGAGGCAGAATAAAATATTTAAACTTTTTTTAGGCGAAGACTTGACAAAAGCCCTAAAAATGCCCTACCTTTGCAGTCCCAAATGAGGGAAACAGGTCAACAACAACAGCGGTTGACCTCCATCACGTCGAAAGAAGTGAGACCGTTCTTTGAAATATTGGCATCACAATAAGTGAACGACACAGGCGAAAAGCACAGCTAAGTTTTAGGACCTAGCAAATAATATTTACGATGGAGAGTTTGATCCTGGCTCAGGATGAACGCTAGCGGCAGGCCTAATACATGCAAGTCGAACGGTACGCAAGTACAGTGGCGAACGGGTGCGTAACGCGTAAGGAACCTGCCCCTGATTGGGGGATAGCCCGGCGAAAGCTGGGGTAAACCCGCATAGTTCAATGAAGTGGCA
>RDXN01000071.1 GCA_004292855.1 Cytophagales bacterium | reverse complement strand
AGTGTTTCAAACGGCCTGTAGCTTACACAACTATCGCTGGACGAAGCGCAAGCATTTTGAACAAAAGTTAGAAAAAATAGGCTAAAAAAGTCTAATAAATTAGCAGATGGGAAAATTGAATTTAAGACTGTGAAAGGCGAGGTTTATTCACTGGAAATGTGAATCTGCGGTTGATTTCTCACATCATTTTATTTTCCGATAGTTGTCAATTGTCGCACCAATCCCCGTTTCTGGATTGCCGAATATGTCTAAATGCCCACGAATGGCGAAACCATTTGGTTGATAAATCGTGGCACAGGAGGGGCTGCTTTTTTTCAACTCGTTCCATTCCTGCCAAAGTTCATCGTAGCGCGTAATAGCCTCCCGTATTCTTTCCTTGTTATATATTCCTTTTTTGTCGCCACTATAACCCAACAACATGACAATCCAGCTTTGTGCATGAATGTCGTAGTTTATCCGGCCATAGGTCGCGGATGTGCGAAGAAACTCATTCAGCGATTTGTCTTTTGCATCGATTTGGTTGGCCAACTTCACCATTTGTTTCCACATCGCCACGCTTTCCAATTTTTCGTCAAGAACTTTTTCAATCAGGTCTTCGTCGGTGATCTTTTTTATAAAACCCTGGACAGACCCCGCTCCATTAATGAACTCATCGCGTGTCCATGTCAGGTTGTAACCTCCGCCGAACGTTGAATATTTTCCTCTCAATACTGCTTTTTCTGAAAGCAGACATAGTTCCCTGAATGTTGCGATGTCTTCTTCGGGAATCCCTTTTATCCGGGCAAAATCACGAAAAATCACCTCTTCCGACCGTTTAGGATTCTGCGCCCATTTTGCCATCACAAACGCATTTAGCTCATTCCAGAACTCATTTTTTATATGAGGGCCAAGCCAACCACCCCCATTAGACCAGGTCCATACCCCGGCAAACTGTACTGAATCTTTGATGTCATTAAGACCCTGTGGCCTTCCCGACTTTATAAGGGGCGCGTACTCTTCAAACCCATCAATAACACCCTTAGCAATATAATTCGGGTAGGCTCCTTTGCCCTCGTATTCGCGTTGGCACTGAACTTCCACTATTTGCTGGTGATTGCCAATGGCAAGCGTGGGATTAAAAGCCAATGTTCTCAAAAAATCCCCTCTGACGTGTTTTATGGAGAATATCAGGTTTTTGTGTGGCTCAATACTGTCAGTAATTGCCCGGTAAACGGCTGTGTTTTCGTGGAAGAAATTGCCAAAATCCCAGGTTCTGTAAAAAAGCTTCCTGTTTCGTTTGACACAAACTTCCTCCCTGAGTAATTTAATCAGTTGAATATGTCCGGCAATGCCACCCGCCCCTTTTGAGTTCAACGGACTACCGCCCAAATGAAAAGGCGTATCGTGCAGATACGTTTCCCCAAAACGCAACATCAACCCGTCTAATTCAGGAAATGTCTGGAAAATTTCTTCGATTTGCAGGCGCAATATCTTTTGAGTCATCTCCTGATTTATATCGGGTTGATGGTACTCACCCGATACAGCCTTTTCACGAAACGACTCTCCAACCATCTCTTTCCCAAACTTTGTCCATACCGATTTGGGGACAACCATGAAATCAGTAAACGGATAGAGTTCGATACCTGCTTTTTTTGCCGCTCTGATTTTTTCTTTTAGTGTTGCTGCATTCGCTTCAATCCATTTCCGTTCATCGGACCCCTCCGGCACAATACCTTTTTCCAACTGGTCATACGTAATCCCGCACTGAACATACCAGTGAGGTGCCATACTATTATAGCCCGACTTCTTCAAATAGTCAGGATTGTTAAATTTTGATTCCCGTGGCGATTTCCCGAGATTATTGTACACCATATCCATGATGTATAACTTCGTTGGGACATCATTACTGCTTTTAACTGCAGGATAGGGGCTGAACCCAATAAGAAGTAAAATAGGTACTATTGGAAATAGGGATTTCATTATTTGTACTTTCATAATTTTATTCATTATACCGAACCCGTTTGTTGAATTTTTCCTCTCCATTGACAATAACTTTTAAATAAAAACGCCCTTTTGGATACCGTTTTAAATCATAAGTAAAAACACCTTCTTTAAGCTGGGTGTAGTGGTGTTCCTCAACAATTTTATTGTCCGCAATCGTTTTTGCCGTTGGCGAATCTGTTACCAAGCGCACAATCACATCTTCGGGTTTGTTTGAAAAATAATCGAGCGTGGTTTTGTCCCTCGTCCGCGTTGGAAATAAACCAATTGAATACGCGCTTTTTATTGGATTGGGCGTGCCGCCGACCACAAAATTGTATGTCCAAATAGAACCAAAATCAGATTCAACCGCTTTCAACATTTCACCTTTGTTGTTCAAAAACCGCGCAACGCCACGCCCACCTTTACTATTGAACCAAAATTCAAGACCATTTCGGGCGGTGTCAATTAACGTAAATTCATAAGCATCGGGTGCTAAACGGAAGGTGTCTCGATATTCGGTATTGGCCTGAAATGCACCTAATTTCTTTTCAAAGATGATCTTTCCTGCACTATTTTTCAACGAATACGCATTATGTTCGGGTTGATTATTGGTAAAAAAAGAGAACACGACAAGGCTGTCGTGAACAGGCGGGCTGTCGAAATTAACCGCTAAAGTATTGTCCAAAAGGTACCCATCCTTATTGCCATTTGGTTTTAAAAGCTCAACATGAAATCTATTTTTCACTCTTTTAAAATCAATTGTATTAGGCAGTTCAATAATTTTTGATTGAAACGGTAGCAATTGCCCTGTCCAATCATGCACCTTTTTTTCAAAACCAACTGTTCCATATTGTATTTTTAAACTCTGAATAATTGTACTTCCTTCGTTTTTAACAACAATTTTAGGATTTGCGCCCGAAGGGTTTTGTCGTTTATAAATCGCTTTTGACGAGGGTACAATCACATCTTCAACCGCCACATCAAGCGCGTTTTGCGGCTTTTCATATTGAATCAAATAGGCTGTGATATTCCAATAAGCACTCGGACTGGGCGAGGTATAATCTTGCATATTCACGTCAATTGTGTGCGTTGCCCCTTTTTTAACTGCTAAATTGAAAATATCAGGTTGCATCAAATTTCCGGGACACCAATATGCCCTATCAATCAGCCATGTGCCTGCTTGCGGATAGAGAGAATTATCACCACATTGTTTCCAAACATCCTTTTTTTCTATCAATTTTCCATCGTACCAAAGTTCACGGTATTTAGTGCAAAACTCAGCGCAACCGTCAGGTTTATCCATGCCATGTCCTGTTTGAACGAGCCTCAAACGGGCAAATTGAGCTTTGGGATTGGCCAAAAACGAAACAGGTGCAAGCGTTTTTTCAATCGGGGTACTCGTATCCCCATACTTAAAATGGGAATCGTAAATTTTCTGAATCGCAATCGGATTGTAGGCAGGTTGTCCTTTTATGATTTCAAAATCAACCGTAATTGCCCAACCTCGGTCAATATTGGGTTCATAACCCGTGTGGTTGTAGTCAATTTCGACGCTATCGCGCAATAACAAACTAAAATCGGTCACATCTAAAGCCCATTCAAAATGCCAGTCTTTGCCAAAAGCACCGCCATAAGGTGTTAGCATTCGCCCAATTTCATAGTCTTGCGATGCGCCATTCACGCCCCCTTTTCGGCGAATACTAATTCTGTCAGAATAATCCCAATCGGCACAACGCATGGTATCGGGGCAACCAAAATTGACGTGCATAATAATCTTACGCACAGGCACATTCGCCGTAGGAAAAATGCCCCAACGCCGATACGACTTCGCACCCGTTGAAGGATCAGTCACGACGGTTTCTCTGTTGTGTGTGATCACATGAATAACCTCTTGTGCCTTTCCATTTTGGAAGGAAAACCAGAGCATTATTGTTAAAAATAAAGTGTGTCTAGTCATAAAATAAATGCACTCGTGTTGTATGTAAATTTTGTTGTTGTATGCATTTATTGATTCGAAACCAAATTCCGATTTTTCTTTACAATACAGTGCATTACTTGGTTGCCAAGTTCAGTGTACCCAGATTGGTTGTAATGTATTTTATCGTTAGAGAACCATTCTGGATGGTCTTTGGTGATAGTATATAAATCGTTAACTTCAATGTTTTTTGCTTCACATAAAATGGTTAGTATTTCATTACGTGTTTCTATAAGCTTTTGATTAAATTCATCTGTTTTCCCCCAATTAAATCCTGGCAAAACCCGGGTAGACGTTGCGCCTATTAACTCAGCACCTTGCCCGTATCTTTTCAATGTACTAATTAATTTTTTTAGACCCTCTTGATATTGAGATGCCGTATAGCCAATGCCATGCAATCCGTTATTGAAATGAATAATAGTAAATTTATGGTGTTTAATTATATTCTTAACTTCTTCAAAAAGAGCAGGATCTTGAATCCCTCTCGACGTAGTGTATCGGGCAACATAAGCCTTGCCCTTTAAGCTATTTTCGACAAAATTGTAATAACCTTGTGTTATCGAATCTCCAATAAGAAGAATCCGTGGCAAATCATTTTTTGTGGCTGAAGGAATCCAAATATTTACCCATTCAGTTGGTTCGTATTGGATATTGTTTTGCCTGTCTTGGGCAAAAAGCACTGAGACTGGTGCTATAGCTAATAGCAACAATATCAACATGTTTCTCTTCATCTTTTGATACCATTTAAGTTACTGTAAATATCTCGTTGCGACCAACCCCACCCCAACCCCTCCCCCGTAGGGAGGGGCTTCGGTTGAGCGTTTTTTAGCCCCTCCCTACGGGGGAGGGGTTGGGGTGGGGTTGACTGCAACGAGATATTTACAGCATCTATTTATTTGCAGAAACAATAGATTGGGGGGGTCGGATTGGGCTGACGCATCACTTAAGCGCGTAAGCCCAATCCGAACCCCCCAATTCGAAATCATTTCACATCCCAGAAAATCTTGGTTGTCAGGTTGTCTGTCGCTTTTACAGCCGCATAATTCGTGCTGTTGTAGGTAATTTCGTTACCCGGAATTGGCCACCGAACGGGGGGCAACGTCTGATTATTGGCGTTGTCAACCTGGAAACTGAGCGTCGGGAAGTCTAACCGGCGAATATCGGCCCAGTTTTCAAAGGGCTGTACGACGTTGTAATGCAGCCATTTCTGGGTAGCAACCAGCTTTAGCTTGTTGGCATTGGTGGTGGCACTGCCCCAGTTTACATCCTTACCCGCAATGTAGGCCGTGATTTGGGCTGGCGTGGCTGGCTTGGGAATGGTCGAGTTGGTGATACCGGTCGCGTTGGTCCTGGCCAGAATACCATTGTAGAATTCAACCGATTGGGCAATGGCCGTTTCGTAGGCGGTTTTGGCCGAGGCATCGTTGTTCGCCCGCAGGTAGTATTCGGCCTTGATCAGATTCATCTGGGCAGCATTAATCACTATACCCGGAAAGAACTGGTTATGGCTCGTCGTGTAGCGATTGTAAATAGCCACCTGACCGGCACTAAACAGAGCCGTTTGTGCCGCTTCGGTCGCCATCGGATCAATACCGTTGAATTTTCCGGTCGCACTAACACCCGGCTCAAACAGAATGCTCAGACGCGGGTCGCTGTTGGCGTTCATGTTGTCGATAATGGCTTTGCCCGCCGTGTTGCCAAACCAGCCATCCGATGCCAAACCAGCCTGAAATTCTTTTGAGTTGATGTCGGTGTTAATGTCAAACACGTTGATCTGGACATTCTGGGCGTTGGTCTCCACAATCGGAAACGTGGTGGCGTTGCCCAAAATTTCGGCCATTTCAGCGTTCGCTCTCGACTGGAAAGCGGCAACGTCTGAAACCCGGTTCAGGATTCGCAGTCGCAATGAGTTGGTGTAGCGTCTCCAGAGCATGATGTCGCCCTTGTTCAGGAAATCCTGCGTCGTGAACGACCGTTGATATCCTGCATTCAGTGTGATGCCGTTTAGCTCGGTGGCAATCTTTTTCAGATCATCCAGCATGAACGTGTAGATGCTCTCTGCCGTATCGAATTTGGCACTCGATGCCGTATAATCGCCCCCTTTGCTGCTGAGCAGACCAGCCTCGCTAAACGGAATCGCCCCGTGAACATCGACCATCTTCTGCGTAAAATCATACACATGAACGGAGGCTGCCAGCATGAATATTCGCCGGTCTTTCTGCTGATCGGCTGGTAAGGCATTATAGATTTTCTGGAGTTCGCGGTACTGAGCGAGGGTGTTGTAATAGTTATACCAAACGTCCTCCACGCCCGACGAACCAGGTACATATTGCCCCGACGAATTGACCCAACCCGTTGCCTGCGTATAGTGGTTGATGCTGGTCCGAAGCGTTACGAAGTATAACCGATAGCCCGGAAGCACATATTGCCGGTTGGCGTGCAATACACCGGTAAACTGCTTCTCAACGGTGGTGGCAGAAATCTTGGCCGGGTCGGGATAGGCAGCCGTAAACTCAGACTCCCGGCACGACACGTTGGCCAGCAGAAGCCCTATTAAACATAAACCTGTTATCTTTTTCATGAATGTAAGTCTTTTGTGAGTGGTTAGAAACTGGCCCGTAGCATTACCCCTGCCGTGCGGAACGATGGGTTTGAGCCGGCGTTGTTGATGTTGTCCCGCCATTGCGTGCTGACCGTAGTCTGCTCGGCATCAAGGTCTTTGATGGTCCGGTAGAAGAAGAACAGGTTGCGGCCAAACACCGACAGCGTCAGGTTCTGCGTGCCAATCCGGCGGGTCAGAGAAGCCGGAATCCGGTAGGCCAGCGACAGTTCGCGCATTTTTATGTACGAATTCTCTTTTACGTACAGCTCATACCGCGCACTGCTGTACTGCGGGCCACCCCAGTTGTAGGTCGAGTTGTAGTAGGTAGCCTGCGAGATAACGTTGGTATTTTTCTCGCCATTGGCCAGCACACCGTCCATCAGCATACCATCATTATACACCACTTCGCCATTGGGGCCGGCGTTGCCCGTTGTCTGAATGCCCTTGCCCGCAGCGTTTTTGTAATAGCGGAGGCCACCGCTTTCGGCATCCATTGCCGTCAAACTTTCTTCGGTCAAACCACGCGATGTGAGCCAGTTGATACCCGTTGGCATAATGTAGCCCCCGAACCGGAAATCGGTCACGATGTCGAGCATAAACCCTTTGTAGCTGATGCTATTGAGCAAACCACCCGTGAGTTTGGGCGTTGCGTTGCCTGCCTTGATCCAGTTGACACCATCTAACTGATACAAACCGTTTGGCCCCACCACATCCTGACCAGTAGCGTTTTTCAGGATACCGTGAACGTAGATATCGCCCATGGGCTGACCCACTACCGACCGAAGTTGGGCTGCATTGCCGTCATAGTCAGCGTGGAGCAACTCAGTTGACCCGTTGGCTAATTTCTCTACTTTGTTGCTGTTCTTGGCTAAGTTCAGGGTCAGATCCCAGTTCAGGCCGTTGGCCGAAGTTGCTTTCAGGGGCGATATGTTCAGAGCCATTTCGATACCCTGGTTGCGGAGTGTACCTATGTTGGCCAAAATACTGCGGGCACCAGTGCTGGCAGCAATGGACAGGGGCAGAATCTGATCCACGATCTGGGCGTTGTAATAGGCCACGTCGATGCGTAGCCGATCCCGGAAAAAGCGGGTATCTAAACCAAATTCAAACTCGCGCTTTTGCTCCGGGCGAATCTGGTCGTTACCATAGCTACTGCTAATGTTGGTGAATAGTACCGAGTTGCCGCCTGTTTGTTGAATACTCAGGTTGCCCTGGTTATAGGCATTGTTGGCCGAGTAAATGCCCGGATAGTTCCCCACGATACCGTAGGATGCCCGCAACTTGGCGAAAGTAATGGCCGCTGGTAACCGAATCAGGTCGCTGAAAATAAACGACGAGTTTACCGACGGATAAACAAAGGTGTTGTTCCCCGGTGCCAGCGTTGAGGTACGGTCTTGTCGGAGCGTACCTTCTACATAGACGATGTCTTTGTAATTGAAATTAGCCGTTCCTACCCAGGCATCCCGCACCCAGCGTTCGCGGGCGTTACCGCCACCGGGCGTGTTGACCGATGCCGAAATATCGAAGAAATTCTCTGTACTCAACCCGCCATTCGTACCTCGGCTTACAAATGAGTTGATTTGCTTGTAGCCGTTGTAGCCCGCCATGGCCGACAGTGTGATGTCGGGGCTTACTTTTTTGGAATACGTAAGCAACAGCTCACTATAGACATTGCTATACAGGTTGTTGTTCAGGCCAAACCCACCCGAATACCCAAAAGCCAGTGGAATAGAACTACGGTTTTTGTTTTCAAAACGCTCCGATGTAAAATCGGTACCCATCCGTCCGCGCAGGTTCAGGCTTGGCAAAATCTGCCACGACTGTGTGACACTGGCAATAATCCGGTTGCTGTATTCCTCAGCGATATTGGCCCGCGTGTTCCAAACGTAATCGCCAATGTCAGCTTTGAATCCGTTGCGAATAATGTTTTCGTTGGGAGTCAGGCTGTTGCCGGTCCCCGTTACAAATCGGTAGCCGAGGCTGGTTTGGTACTTATTTTCATACCACTCGGCAGATTCGAACCGGTTCATCATCCCCGTAAAGTTGTTGATCATGCGATCTACCTTGAACGGACGATTACGGGTGTACTGGTTGATGTAGTTGATAACCAGATCGGTTTTCAGTTTTGGATTGGCCGAAAAACCGAGGTTCAGGTTCATGACGTTCCGTTCGTTTTTCGCGCCGTAGCTAATCATGCCGTTATCCTGCCGCGTTACCGAGAAACGCAAGTTGGTGTTGTCAGTAGCTTTCGAGACAGCCAGGTTGATGTTGGAACTGCGGGCATCCTGAAACAAATCGGCGTAGCTATTGCCCGATGGCGAGTAGGGCCGGATAACTCCATCGAACGCCATCACGGGTTGCCCATCAAACTTGGGGCCGAAGTTAACTGTTGCGTTGAGCAAGCCTCTGGTATCGCCCTTGCCATCGCCATCGGTATCATAAAAAATAAAGCCGTTGGCATCCTGACCGCCGTTAGCGTAGTTCAGCATATAGCCGGGACCTCTAACATCCTGATAACGGGGCAAATACGCAATTCTATCGACGTTGTAGCTCGCACTGAAATCGACACCCAGCCCCTTGCGGCCTTTACCGCTTTTGGTTGTTACGAGAATAACCCCGTTCACGGCTTCGGACCCGTACAGCGCGGCCGCCGAAGCTCCTTTCAAGATTGATATATCCTCAATATCAGCCGGATTAATATCCAGCAGACCATTTCCCCGAATGCGCTGATCGCCCCAATAATCACCGTTGCGGGCTTCGCCGTTCCGAATGGGAATACCATCCATCACGATCAGTGGTTGGGTGTTGCCCGTGATCGACGACAAACCCCGAATATTGATGTTTACCCCGCTGGTGGCTCCACCGGGCATTGCGCCAATCGTTACACCCGGAGCTTTACCATACAGGGCCGTGGCAAAGTTTGTGTTGGCGACTTTGACCAATTGCTCACTTTTGACCATTGAGGTCGCATAACCCACTGACCGCTTCTCTTTAGAAAGACCAAAGGCCGCAACCACCACTTCATTCATCAGGTTGGTGTCATCATCCAAGGTGAGGTTCAGCACCGACTGGTTGTTCACGGCAACTTCTTTGGTTTTATACCCAATGTAGGAGAACACCAAAACGCCGTTCCCACGCGCAGGAACGCTGAATTTGCCGTCGGCATCCGTTGTAGAACCCGATGTGGTGCCTTTAACCAGAATAGACACGCCGGGCAGCGGCTGCCCATCGGTGGCTGTTGTAACCCGCCCCGTAATCGACTGTGCGAACGCGGGGGTGCCTATTATCAGAAGCAGGATAATAAGCCTAAGTAAACGTAGTGGCATAGGGATAAGATGATTTATGGTTTAAATAGTAAGAATTGAAGACAATATTAATAATTTTTTCAAAACATGCTCTGTCAAAATAAAATATTTTAAAATACAGGTCTTGTTTCCATCACCGGGAAAACCTTAATGCACCGGGCATTCAGGTCCATACGCCGTTGGTGTATTACCGCAATGCCGCGTCCAAATGGTAACATTCGCGTAACCTGCGTTGGCGAAGCGTTTTGCACTTTTATAGAAGCAAAAGCCCCTCAACGCGTGAAAACCGAACTGAACGTATTTCCGATTATTCTGCAAGCGTTGGCGGGCTTATGCCTGTTCCTGTACGCCGTAAACGTGATGGGCGATACGCTCAAGGAACTGGCGGGCGACCGGATGAAGCAATTCCTCCAACGATTCACCAAAAATCCGGCCACGGGCATCCTCACGGGTACCGTGGCCACTACCTTGCTCGACTCGTCGTCGGTGGTGATTATCATGGTATTGACACTGGTAAACGCCAACCTCATCACCAGTTTGGAGTCGTTTGGGGTGATTATGGGGGCCAACATCGGCACCACCATTTCGAGCCAGTTAATCGCACTCGACATTGCCGACTACGCGCCCATTTTGCTGTTTGTAGGCCTGCTCGTCAGCGTGATTGGCAAAAATGAAACCCGGCATCAGGTAGGCCGCGTGATCTTTGCGATTGGTCTGGTGTTCTTTGGCCTTTGGACAATGGATACCGCCGTTGAGCCGCTGAAGGACTACAAACCTTTTTACGACTGGATTCAGCGACTCGATACGCCCATTGAAGGCGTTCTGGTCGGGGGCTTGCTCACATTGCTGATTCAATCGTCGTCGGCCACGGTCGGGATTGCTATTGTGCTGGCCTCGCAGGGTCTCATCCCCACCTCGACGGGGATTGCCATTATGTTGGGGGCCGAAATCGGCACCTGTTCGGATACACTGCTGGCCGTTATTGGTCGCTCGAAAGATGCCATCCGGGCGGGCGTTTTCCATCTGGCGTTCAACATCGTGTGCGTGATGCTGGGGGTGTTGTTTATCCATCAATTTTCTGCCGTTGTCGAGTGGATCAGCGCGGGTGCTCCTGCCGGGCGCAAGATCGCCAACGCGCACATGCTGTTCAACGTGTTGGGCGTGGTTGTGTTCGCGTGGTTTATCCCGATTTTCCACCGGACGCTGACGGCAATGATCCGGTGAGGACGACCAGAGTAAACCTCGTATATTGGCTTCGATTCCAGCAGGCCAATTTATCCGATGCACCCGTTTTGCCAATTCATTCGCCAATACACGCCCTTCTCTGATGCCGACTGGCAGGCCATCGAAGCCTGCCTGACCCGGCAGGTTGTCCCGAAGGAAACGCTGTTGTTGGAGACCGGGAAAGTCTGCCAACATCTGTACTTCATGGAGAGCGGCCTCGTTCGCTTTTTTATCTGGCGCGACGGCACCGACGTCACTAAATTCTTTACGGATATCCCCTACGTGTTCACGTCGCAACGGAGTTTTGCGGCACAACAACCCGCTCAGGAGAGCATCGAAACGCTGGAAGAATGCGTGTTGTGGCGAATGACCCAAACCGATGTGTACCGGTTGCTGGAACGGCCAGCCTGGAACAATTTCGCACGGCTGATTATTACTGAGGTGCAGGGCTTTACGGAAGGCATTCTCGAAGCCATACAGACTGAAACCGCCGAGAACCGGTATCGTCGACTGCTCGAAACCAACGCCCCCATCGTGCAACGCGTCCCCCTGCGACATCTGGCCTCGTATCTGGGCATTGCTCCCCAATCGCTGAGTCGAATCCGAAAAAAACTGGCCCAGGCCAATCGAACTTAACATAGGTGCAGTAGTGCGGGTTGGCAGAGGGCGAATTTTGCAGAAACAAAACGCACATGCAGTTCAACTGTACACGTACCACAACGGCATCGCCCGAACGAATCTGGCAAATCTGGACAGACGTCCCCAATTGGTATCGCTGGGACAAAGGCTTAAAAATGGCTGAGCTTTCGGGGCCATTCGCCGTTGGCACCAAAGGCAAGCTTATTCCAGACAAGGGAGCAACAGCTAATTTCGTCTTGACAGCCGTAGACCCGGGGAGATCTTATACGTTCCGAACGATGTTGCCATTGGGGTCACTCTACGTAAAACGTGTGTTAAGCCGACAGAATGGCCTTACCAGTTTTACCCATGAAGTTTGGTTTACAGGATTGAGCAAGGGGATTTTTGGCCGCGTTCTGGGCAAGAGGTTCCGAGCAATTTTGCCTGAGGTTTTAGAGTCCATCAAAACAATTGCCGAGCAATGAGGGCTTTGCTTGCTCTGATTGTTTCTTGCTGGCTGATGGAAACTGCTGACGCACAGGTTCGACAACCCATAATTAGCTTGCGAGCATCGGTACTTCTCGTTCCCTTCACACCCTTACTCACGGTTGAGTGCCGGGTAGTTGAAAATTTGTCTCTGCAAGGCGAAACCAATTTTTCTCGTATTCATGGCGTCAACCTGAAATACTATTTAATCGACCCCTTGCAGAAAACCTACGTGTTTGTTGGCAGTGCTTTTGTTGAGAGTACTACCCTACGGAGAGATCGGCAGAGCACGGTTCTCCCTTACGTTGGAGCAGGTTATGCTCATGTTTTTCACAAAAACTGGGTTATTGACAGTCGTTTGGGCATTGGACGCACAATTAACGCCGATCAAAACAGTATTTACCCAATTATTAAAACCGGAATCGGAAAACGCTTCTAAATCATGATCTTCATTTATATCGCCAATATCCTCGTAGCTGGCTGGATCAGCATCACGAGCCTGTTCTTCCCGCGAACCGCCTTAACCACTGTGTTCAGCAATGGACTTGCCTATTCCGAGTCGATTCGGCTGGTAGGGGCGTTGTGGCTGGCAATCTTCCTGCTATCGGTGTTGGGCTTGTTTTACCCCCGACAAATGAGTTTGGTGCTGCTGTTTCAACTCATCTACAAATCGGCGTGGTTGCTGGTGGTGGCCCTACCCGCGCAGGTAAATAATCAACCGTATCCCAAAGGCATGGCCATTACGTTTCTCGTTTGGGTGGTGGTGTTGCCGTTTGTGATTCCGTGGGGGGAGTTGTTCGGGGAGTGATTAAACCGAAGGTAGTTCGGCCTTTCCTGGGCAAACCCCATACCCGAATGCGCTACCTTCTGCCCTTTCTTTTTCTGTTCTTGGTTAATCAGGCCAACGCCCAGGCTCAGTCCAAAATACCAATCATTTTCGACACCGATATTGGCCCCGACTACGACGACATTGGGGCCATTACCATGCTCCATGCCTTCTCCGACAGTGGGCGGGTCAATATACTCGCCACGGTGGCAAGTTGCGCGTACCCTCGTGTGGCCCCGGTATTGAGCGTGATGAACACCTACTTCGGGCGGCCCGATATTCCGATTGGTGTCCCCAAAGGCAAAGCCGTAACCGACGCCGACGTGCAGCACTGGTCCGACACGCTCGTGGCCCGTTACCCGCACACAATTCGCTCGAACAACGAGGCCCCCGACGCCGTGCAGGTGTACCGGCGCGTTTTGGCCGCCCAACCCGATGGCAGCGTGACCATCGTAACAGTTGGCTTCCTGACGAACCTTGCCAATTTGCTCCAAACCAAGGGAGATCAATATTCTAAACTGAACGGCCGTGAGTTGGTGGCCCGCAAGGTGAAGCAATTGGTGAGCATGGCCGGGAAGTTTCCAACGGGCGACGAGTACAACGTATACAAAGACGCGGTAGCCTCCAAGGTTGTGTTTGGCGAGTGGCCCACGCCCGTACTGTTGAGCGGATTCGAGATTGGCGAGAAAATCAAGTCAGGCATCCCGCTCATTCAGAACGGGGGTATCCGGCACAGCCCGGCGCAGGACGTGTTTCGGATTAGTATTCCGCTCGACAAAAACGACAAAGACGGGCGTATGAGCTGGGACCAAACCGCTGTGCTGGTGGCTGTGTACGGCCCTGAACCGTATTACAACACCGTTTCGGGCCGACTAACAATCACCGACGACAAGGGCACCAACGGCTGGGACGCCACTAAAACTGGCCACCGGTATTTGGTCCAGAAAGCTCCAGTGGGCGAGGTGGCGGGTATAATCAACCACCTGATGATGCACCAACCCCGAACGGCCACCCCACCCCCCGGCGCGGGCCACGAGTTTCTGATGACCTCCGTCCGCACCGGCGACACGGAGGTGTTTGCCACTGACCCCGAAACCGGCACCGCCCGCAACCTGACCCGCTCGCCTTTTACGGATGAGCGGTACGCATCGTGGTCGCCCGATGGAAAGCAGGTAACGTTTACGTCGAACCGCACGCCCGACGGGGCTTTCAACGTGTTCGTGATGGATGCCGACGGGAGTAACGTGCGGCAAATCACGTTTGAGAAAGCCCCGGCGGTGTGTTACTATCCCGTGTTTACGGGCGACGGGAAGACTATTGTGTTCAGCCTTGCCAACGACGCTGTGGGTAAGGCCATTGCCGCCCGCGTACCCGCAAATGGTGGTCCCGTTCGCGAGATCGCCGACGCCCGCGACGCCCACGTGTCGCCCGATGGGCAACGGGTGGTGTTCACGCTGAAAAAAGGCAATAACTTTCCCGTGTTCGTCGTGAATATCGACGGAACTAACCTGCAACAACTGACTACGCCCGACCAACCCAACGACCTCGGCGCGGTGGGGCCGGTGTTCTCGCCCGATGGCAAACAGATTGCGTATGTGAATCAGGTAGGGCAGGGAGCCGCTGCCGCGCTGGAACTGTTTGTGATGGACAGCGATGGCAAAAACAGCCGACAGATTACCCGCCTGGGTCAAATGAGTACCTCGCCCGCTTGGTCGCCCGATGGTCGATCCCTCTCCTTTCGCCTGACCGACAACGCGTTCTGGCGCGACGCCACCCTCCGCGAAAAAACCTACCTCGAAAAGCGGGCCGACAAACGCCCGGTCTACGTGGTGCCGGTCGATGGTTCGTCGGCCCCGGAGGTTGTGGAACCGTTGCGGTATCAGTGCGGCATCGACGGGAGCCGCGCCAACTGGTGGAAGAAATAGTCACAAGCCCAATTTTACGTTGGCCGTGTCGTTAGGATCGGATAAATCCGTACTTTTTAGATCGGTAACTCCCCCACAACCTGACTCTTGCATGAAAACAAACACCCTGTTGGCGGCTGGCGGACTGGTTTTTCTGGCCGTTCTCTACTTCTCGTTTATCGGGCGCGACGAAGTCGACTATAACACCGAGGTGAAACCGATCCTGAACCGCAAGTGCATGGCCTGCCACGGGGGCGTGAAAAAATCGGGTGGGTTCGGTTTGTTGTTTCAGGAGGAGGCCCTGGGCAAGACCAAATCGGGAAAACCGGCGATTTTACCGGGCGACGCTGACCATTCCGAGTTTATCACCCGCCTGACCGATCCTGACCCCGACCGCCGGATGCCCAAAAAAGGCGGCCCCCTCACCGAGGCCGAGATCGAAACGCTCACCCGCTGGGTGGAACAGGGAGCCAATTTCGACACCCACTGGGCCTACCGGCGGGTGGAGTTGCCCGACGTGCCGAGCATTGGCACCATCTGGAGCCGGTTGGGCCTGACCCAAAACCCCGAAACCGACTGGGCCAAAAACGAGATCGACCAGTTTGCACTCGACCGTCGGCCCGAAGGCCTGCAACCCACCGTCGAGGCCGACCGGGCAACGCTGCTCCGGCGCGTGTCGCTCGACCTGACTGGCCTGCCTCCAACCTCGGCTATGTACGAGCGATTCAAAGCCGACAAAAGCGACCGGGCCTACGAAACCGTTGTCGATTCGCTGTTGAAATCGTCTGCTTTCGGCGAGCGTTGGGCCTCGGTCTGGCTCGATTTGGCCCGCTACGCCGATTCGCGGGGCTACGAGAAAGACGACCTCCGCAGCATGTGGCGGTATCGCGACTGGGTGATTCGGGCGTTCAACGAAGACAAACCCTACGACCGCTTCATCACGGAACAACTCGCGGGCGACCTGCTTGCCAAACCCGACGGTAGCGACGCTTCTGAAAACCTGCTGATTGCCACCGGATTCCACCGGAACACGCTCAACAACGACGAGGGTGGCACCGACGATGAAGAGTTCCGGCTGGCTGAAGTCATGGACCGGGTGAACACCAATTGGGTCGCGTTTTCGGGTACGACCTTCGCGTGTGTACAGTGCCACAGCCACCCCTATGACCCGTTTCGGCACGATGAGTACTACAAACAGATGGCGTTTTTCAACAACACCCAAGACGCCGACATCTACGACGATTCGCCCTATCTGCGGTTCTTTACCGAAACCGATCAAGCCAAACTGGGGTCGTTGAAACGCTGGCTTCAAACGAACGTGTCGCCCCAAAAAGCCGAGGAGACCGTACAGTTTCTGCGTACGTTCAACGACCGCATTCCGTACACCGCGCTGGACAAAATCGAGAACGGGTTTGTGTTCAATAGCATTGGGGTATTTAGCAAAAACGGCGGGTCGGCACGGTTGCCCAACGCGCCAGTGTTGGGTCGGCGGAAGCTGATCGTGCGGCTTGACCACGTCAATAAAGTGGGCGGTACTATCGGTGTGTATCTGGACCGCAAGGAAGGGCAGCCCATCGCCGTGATTCGGGCCGATACGGGCCGACAGGGTAAGATTCAGATGGTCGATTTGCCCCCAATCGCTGGGCGGCACGACCTGTATTTCGAGTTCCGAAACCCCACGCTCAAACCCGGCTCTTCCGAAAGCGTCTGCTCGATTCTCTGGATGATGTTCCGCAACGACGACCCGCTGCCCGGAACCGACAAACCCGACTACGCCCGCCACCGTAAACTCTACACCGACCTGCTCTATGCCTCGACCGATAACCTGCCCGTTATGCTCGAAAACGCGTCGGTCAATCGGCGGGTGACGAAGGTGTTTGAGCGGGGCAGTTTTATGGCCCAAACCCGGCCCGTACAGCCCGACGTGCCGAAATCGCTCAACCCGTGGCCCCAAAACGCGCCCCGCAACCGGCTGGGGTTGGCGCAGTGGCTCACCGACCGCGACAATCCGCTCACGGCCCGCACCGCCGTGAACCGGTTTTGGGAACAGTTGTTTGGCACGGGGCTGGTCGAAACGCTCGAAGACATGGGGTCGCAGGGGTTCGCGCCTACCCACCCCGAACTGCTCGACTATCTGGCCCATCGGCTCATGGTCGATTATAAATGGCAGATCAAGCCGTTGCTGAAAGAGATCGTGCTGTCGGCCACGTACCGGCAGGATGCCCGCACGAGTCAGCAGGCTCTGGCCCTCGATCCGACTAATAAATTCCTCATGCGGGGCGTCCGGTTGCGGCTTTCTGCCGAGCAAATCCGCGATCAGTCGCTGGCGGTTAGCGGTTTGCTGAACCGGACACTCTACGGTAAATCGGTGATGCCGTACCAACCCGCTGGTCTCTGGCAAACGGTGTATAGCGGCCACAAATGGGTTGTGAGCAAAGACAGCAACGCCTATCGCCGGGCCATTTACACGCTGATCCGACGGTCGAGTCCGTACCCCAATATGACCACCTTCGACGGCACGAGCCGCGAGGTTTGCCTGGCCCGACGCATCCGCACCAACACGCCCCTGCAAGCTCTGGCGACGTTGAACGATTCGTCGTACGTCGAGATGGCGCACCGGTTCGCGGCCCGGATGCAGCGCGAAGGCGGCCCCACCCTCGACGCCCAACTGAACCGGGGGTATTTTCTGATGATGGGCCGGACGTTGCCGCCCAAAAAAGAGGCCGTACTCCAAACCCTGTACCGCGATGCCCTGACGCGCTATCGCAACGAACCGGTCAACCGGACCAACTGGGTGGCTAATGAATCGCCCGAACGGGCCGCGCTGGCTATTGTGGCCAACATTATGCTGAACATGGACGAGTTTATCGTGAAAGAATGACACCCGAACAGGAACTCCGCTACCGGCACACCGAATTCGAGACGCGCCGACATTTTTTGAAGCAATGCACCACCGGCCTCGGCATGATGGCCCTGGGTACGCTGTTCGGTTCGTGCGGCTCCGACAAACCCACCGACGAGCAGGTGAAGGCCACGTTGGCCGACGGGAAAACGCATTTTCGGCCCCGCGCCAAGTCGGTGATTTTTATTCACCTCTGCGGGTCGCCCTCGCAACTCGAACTATACGATTACAAACCCGAACTCGAAAAGCTCGACGGCAAGCCCTGCCCACCGTCGTTTCTGGAGGGCAAGAAATTCGCGTTCATTCGCGGGGTTCCCGACATGCTGGCGTCGGTCGGCAAATTCAACCAACACGGGCAGTCGGGCGCGTGGCTGTCGGACTATTGGCAGCACCTGCCGCAGGTGGCCGACGAGATTTCGTTTATGCGGGCCATGTACACCGATCAGTTCAACCACGCGCCCGCGCAGTTGCTCATGCACACGGGTAGTGCGCGGCTCGGCAGGCCCTCACTGGGGTCGTGGGCCACGTATGGGCTGGGGTCCGAAAACGCCAATTTACCTGGTTTCATGGTACTTACGTCGGGCGGCAACACCCCCGACGCGGGCAAGTCGATTTGGGGCAGTGGGTTTCTGCCATCGGTGTTTCAGGGCGTACAATGCCGCTCCGAGGGCGACCCCGTGCTGTTCCTGAGCGACCCCAAAGGCGTGGATCGCTCGTTGCGCCAAAAGGCCATCAACGCCCTGAGCGAGGTAAATCGCCAACAGTATGAGGAGTTTCGCGATCCCGAAACCCTTGCCCGGATTGCCCAGTACGAAATGGCGTTCAAGATGCAGATTTCGGTGCCGGAGGTAATGGACATCAGCAAAGAACCGGCCTATATTCACGACCTCTACGGGGCGCAGGTGGGCAAGGCATCGTTTGCCAACAATTGCCTGTTGGCCCGCAAGCTGGTGGAGCAGGGCGTGCGGTTCGTGCAACTCTACGACTGGGGTTGGGACACGCACGGCGACTCAAAAGGGAACTCCCTCGAACATGGCCTGCGCGACAAAGTAGGGCAGATCGACCGGCCCATTACGGCCCTGCTGATGGACCTGAAACAGCGCGGCCTGCTCGACGAAACCCTCATCGTTTGGGGGACGGAGTTTGGCCGGACACCCATGCGCGAGAACCGACAAGGCCAGAAAATGCCCTTCAAAGGCCGCGACCACCACACCGACGCGTTTACGTGCTGGATGGCGGGCGGGGGCGTTCGTCGGGGTTTTTCGATGGGCGAAAGCGACGAGTTTGGCTATTTTGGCCTCAAAGACCGGACCCACATTCACGACCTACAGGCCACCATCCTGCATCTGCTGGGCTACGACCACGAGCAGTTCACCTACGAGTTTCAGGGCCGCAATTTCCGGCTTACCGACGTGGCCGGAAAAGTGGTGAAGAACGTGATCGCCTAGCGGGAGGTTTAAAAGAAAACGTAAATTGATCATGCATTACGGGTTGTTCAGGGCCGGACAAACGGGCGTCCGGTTTCGGACAGGTTGGATCACAGAAAAGCCCCTCTGTTAGCGCAGAGGGGCTTTTCTGTGGGATGGTATAGAAATTGACGGATTGTGTATAGACCTGTTAGCCTTCACAACCGTTATATGCTCCGCTCATACCTCAAAATCGCCCTGCGTAACCTGTGGCGAAACCGGCTGTTTTCGACCATTACGATTCTGGGATTAGCCCTAAGCATGAGCGTGGGTGTATGGCTGTTGAAAATGATTACCGACGACTTACAAGCCGATCATTTTCACCCCTATATGGACCGAACCGTGCGCTTGCTGACCGACGTTAAAACATCGGAGCAAACTACACGCTGGGCCACCGTGCCACAACCTGTGGCCGAGCAATTGCGGCAAATGAGTAGCGTAGAACAGCTAGTGCAGGTCCGGCATGGACAAAAAACAAACGTGCTGACGGCGGGGGGCGAGATGCCGGTTGAGGTGTTGTTCACAGAACCGTCGTTTTTCGATGTGTTTGGTTTTCGACTCGAAGCCGGAAATGCACAGGCCTTGTTACAAACGCCCAACGGGGTGTTGCTCAATCGGTCGGTGGTAGGGAAACTATTTGGGGAGCAAAACCCCGTCGGGCAGTCGCTCTCCTTCGACGGGCTGGGAACGTTCATGGTTTTGGGCATTATTGAGCAGCCCAAGCAGGACACGCACTTGCCCACGGAGGCCGTATTCTCGTTACAGACCGCCCTCAACGCCGAGCGTAGGGGACTTCTGCCCACCCTGACAGGCCGTTGGGAGGAGTACAAAACCACGGCCACCTACGCCCTGCTCCACGAACCGGAACAGTTGGCGGGCTTGAATCAGTCTTTAACCAAACTATCCCGAACCGTTGGCCCTAACGCAGACCCTGTTCAACTTTCCCTTTCAGCGCAGCTTATTGACGACATCACACCCTGGAATCCGGCCATTCAGAACGACTCGCACGCAGGCATGAACCGCGAGGGCATCTGGACTAACGTGTTGTTGGCTATTGCCCTAACCCTGTTGGCGGCCTTCAACTACACAAGTCTGTCGTTGGCGCGGTCGCTGGCACGGGCGCGTGAGGTGGGTATTCGTAAGGCAAGCGGGGCCGTTCGGGGGCAGGTAATTGGGCAGTTTATAACCGAATCGGTGTTGGTGGCCTTGCTGGCGTTGGGATTGTCGCTGCTCCTGACCTACACCGTCCGGGCGTCGGGGTGGATGCCCGCCGAGACCACTCGTATTCGTTTTGATTGGTCTATACTAGCTGCACTGCTGGTGTATAGCTTACTAACGGGTGTGGTAGCCGGGGCGGTTCCGGCCTGGCTACTATCGCGGTTTCAGCCAGTGCAGGTCTTGCGTAATTTGCAAAATATCCGGTTATTTCGGGGGGTGGGTTTGTACAAAGGCTTGATTGTCATTCAGTTTGCTGTAACGACCATGCTCATGGTCTTCGTGGTGATTCTGCGTGACGCAGGCACCCGCGCCAACGATCAAATCGCGCAAACCCTGCCCAATAATGTGGTTCTGGTGAGCTTGAAAGGGCAACCGGCAGAGCGTATCCAAAATCAACTAGCTCAATTGAGTCAGGTCCGGCGGATTTCGGCAACCAACCTGCTGGGCGTTTATCCAGCAACTGACCCTTGCACGGTTCGGGTGGCGAAACGGCCCAAACCCATGTTGGTGTCGTCGGCGGCAATTGATGCTAACTGGCTGAATGTGTTTGGGCAACAACTCCGGGC
Source organism: Cytophagales bacterium (assembly GCA_004292855.1). Taxonomy (GTDB): domain Bacteria; phylum Bacteroidota; class Bacteroidia; order Cytophagales; family Spirosomataceae; genus Rudanella. The sequence goes on along the minus strand of RDXN01000071.1, from coordinate 27,048 downwards.
GGGGACTAACTTGCCGCCGTCAGATAATAAGTCAGTAGTGCTGGTCAATGAGATGCTGGCTAAACAATTACCGGGTTATTCAGCACAAACGGCAGTGGGACAGATAATCCGGGTCGACTCGGTTGATGTGCAGATTGCCGGGGTCGTGATTGACCAACCGAACCCATTTATTCAGGCTGGCCCCTCCTTGTTTCGGGTTCGGCCCGACCGGGCTACAATGCTCGCTCTGCAAACCGAACCGGGCAGCGCGGCTTCTGTGGCTGTGGCCTGCCGCCAACTCTGGGCGCGAACCCTGCCCACCCGAACACCCGACGTGACGATTTACAGAGACGCGACATTGAGCGAACTCCACGACGGCCTCGGCAAACTAAATCAGATCTTCGGCTTTTTCTGCGGGCTGGTCATGCTCATTGCCTGCATGGGTATTCTGGGCATTTCGGCCTATGCCGTGGAGGTCCGAACCCGCGAAGTGGGTATCCGCCGAACATTGGGTGCCCGCAACGGGCAAGTAGTCTGGACGCTCTCGAAAAGCTTTGGGAAATTGCTACTATGGGCGGGGGTATTTGGGATTCCGGCGGGCTGGTTTTGCGGAACGCTGCTGCGGGGCCGCATGGGGCAGCACGTCGATGTGGGATTGCCCAATTTGGGTTTGGGTTTTGCGCTGGTGTTGTTGGTGGCCTTGTTAACGGTGTTGTCGCAAACGGTACGAGCTACCCGAATCAACCCTGCCGACGTGTTGCGGGGGGAGTAATCTCACAAAAACCCGTTTAAATCCATGCGCAACAATACCGAGTAAGACGACGATTCGGTTAGGCCGCCATCGCCTTTGCGATACCGATACCAATTCAGAGCAACATAGTCATATACAAAGGCTTCCTGAATGCCGTATTCGTCATCGTCAACTAACTTGATAACCTTGCGGAGGTCTTTGCGTAGGCCGTCTGTGTGGCAAACCTCAATAATGATGGGCGTCTGCCGTGACTCATTGTCGTAGAGAATCAAATCGGGCACGGGCGAAGCTTCACCTTCATTGAGCATCGTTTCGGGTAGAGGTTCCAGATGCAGTTTTTTTCGCTCGTAATAAAGTGGCCCCAAACCAGAATTGAGTTTTGAAATAACGCGCTGATGAGCTTTGGGGCCATAAACGCTCATCTCTTCGGCCACATACGGCAAATTCATACCCTGCATGTCAACATTTGTTTTTTTCAAAGATAACCATTTCTGAACCATTATGCTCCGCTCGTATCTCAAAATCGCCCTGCGCAACCTGTGGCGAAACCGGCTGTTTTCGACCATTACGATTCTGGGTCTCACTGTTGGTTTAGCCGTGAGCCTGCTCATTGTGTTGTTCGTCTCGCACGAACGCACCTACGACCGTTTCCACACCAACGCCGACCGAATTTATCGGGTTTGGGGCACGATGAAATTCGGCGAGCAGGAGATCAACACGGACCGGACATCAGCGGGCTTTGGGCCGGGGTTGAAGGCCGGGGCTGTGTGGGTCGAAGACTTCGTTAGAGTGCTGCCTGATATGGGTAACGTGGTGATCAAAACTAATCCGACGCGCAAATTTCACGAAGACAAATTCGTACTGGCAGACCCCTCCTTTTTAACCGTGTTTTCGTTTCCGTTGCTCGAAGGTCGGTATGCCGGAGTGGATGCCAAAATAGCCCTTACCCGCCCGCTGACGGTGTTGCTCACCGAGCGAATGGCCGAGCGGTATTTTGGCCGCGAAAACCCGGTTGGTAAAACTATACGCTATCAGAATAAGCTCGATTTTGAGGTGACGGGCGTTCTCAAGAACCCACCTTCTAACTCAACCCTGCAATTCGACTTTGTGGGGTCAATGGCAAGCCATCCGGCCATTCAGCGGCTTGAGAATGCGACCATGAGCGAGACAGGCGCGACGTTGAATGACCCAAAAATGCAGTTCGGCAGTTACAGAACCTATTTGCTTCTGCGTGATCCGGCTCAACTGCCCGCTCTGTTCAAAACCCTGCCTAAACTCCTCATAGCAGCAGGGAGTAAAACAGAGGGGAATACCTTCAAAATCGACCCGCTTACGGGTGTGCATTTGGGTATGAATTTCGACGGTGGGGGGTCGGCTTCGTACCTGACGTTGTTTCTGATTATTGCCGGTCTGGTTTTGCTGCTAGCCCTCATCAATTATATGAGCCTGACCACGGCGCGGGCCGTCGACCGGGCGCGAGAAGTGGGCGTTCGGAAGGTGATGGGTGCTGCCCGAAGCGAGCTGGCAGGGCAGTTCTACGGCGAGTCACTGCTGGTCACGCTGGTAGGATTTGCATTGGCACTAATGTTGGTGCAGGTGCTACGCCCCCTTTTCACGCAGTTTTTTGACCTCACTATCGATGCCGACTATGTATTTGGTCCCACGTTTTTGGGGCTGGCCGTTGGCTTATTCGTGCTGTGTGTGCTGGTGGCGGGCAGTTACCCGGCTCTGTTGCTATCGTCGTTTAGTCCGGTCTCAGTTCTCAAGGGTAATCTCACCAAACTCGCGGGTGGCATACGCATTCGGCAGGGGCTGACCGTGGTACAGGTAGCCGTCTCGGTGGGGCTGATGGCTTGTAGTTTGCTCATTTATCAGCAGGCCGGCCACTTGCAAAACCGACAATTGGGTTTGCAAAAAGACCGAATGCTTATTGTTCCGCTCGATGCTTCACTGGCTAACGCCTATGTACCGCTTAAGACTCAACTCCGGCAGTTGCCGGGTGTAGAGCGCGTTTCGGCGGCTTCGCTGGGGCTGTATCGCGATGGCACAAATATGTTCTTCATAAAATCGCCCGCCAACGGGAAAGAGGTTTCACTGCATGTGCTGTCGGTCGACGATCAGTTTGTGGAGACCATGAACATTCCGTGGGTGCAGAAACCCGCCCCGGATGAACTGACTGCACCCAGCACCATCGTTTTGAACGAAACGGCCATTCGCCAACTTGGTTTAAACAAAACTCACGCCGATAAACCGCTTAAGTTTGGCGACAATCCGCGTCGGGTAGTGGGTGTCATGCGCGACTTTGCCGCATCGAGCGTCAATAATTTCGATAATCCGCTGGCCCTGTTTGTTGCATCCGATACCGCCCGGGCGATGGCCACGCAGGGCGGGAGTCTATACATTCGCATTGCGCCGGGGGCCGACCTGCCGGGCGTTGTAGCACAGGTTGGGGACGCCTATAACGCGTTCCGACCCGAAAAGCCGTTCGAGTATTACTTCCTCGATCAGGCCTTCAATGACCTTTACAAAACGGAGGTTCAGCTTTCCACCTTGTTCGGGTTCTTTACCAGCTTTGCCTTGTTTATTGCCTGTATGGGCCTGTTCGGGTTGGCTACGTTCATGGCTCGGTCGCGGACTAAAGAGATTGGTATTCGCAAGGTGCTCGGAGCTACCGTGTCCAACTTGATCCTGTTGCTATCCCGCGACTTTGCCAGGATTGTACTGCTCGGGATCGGATTAGCCCTTCCCATCGCCTGGTACGTCATGAACCGCTGGCTTGCCGATTTTGCTTACAAAATCGACATCAACTGGTGGGTGTTCGCGCTAGCGGGGGGCTTTGTGTTGCTCCTAACGTTGCTTACCGTCTCTGTTCAGAGCATCCGGGCCGCTCTGGCAAACCCAGTCAATAGTTTGAAGGATTTGTAGTTTCAACGCTACGCTGTTTCAGGTTTCATTAGCCTTTTCAATGGCTTTTGTTTGGTTGTTTCTGAACTATATGTTGAAACAGCCAAGCATTGAAACCTGAAACGCCGAAGGCAATGGAACCCCCCAACCTCACCCCGGTAAATACACCGTAAACGTGGCCCCCTCACCCAGTTGACTGGTGGCCATGACGGCCCCGCCGTGGTTGTCGGCAACGCGCTGCACGATGGCGAGGCCGATGCCCGTACCCATGTACTCCTGCTTGCCGTGGAGTCGTTGGAAGACCTGGAAAATACGTTCGCGGTAGCGTTCATCAAACCCAATACCGTTGTCTGAAACCGAGATGGCGTGGTAAGCCGCTGCCCGACGGAGGGGTTTCACGTCGGGGGGGAGGTCGGCGTGGGCAACGGGCCGAACCGAGAGGGCGATGAGGGGCGAACGGCCCTCTTGCCGAAACTTAAGCGCGTTTGAGAGAAGGTTCTGAAACAGTTGATGCAGTTGGAATCCGTCGCCGGGTAGGGTAGGGAGGGTGTTGGTGCCAGTCACGGTGGCCCTCGTTTCGCCAATGGTCAGTTCCAGATCGTCGAGAACCAGCGCGAGTACGTTCGGGAGGCTCACCGGGCCGCTCGGTACGGGCTGATTGGTCAGGCGCGAGTAGGCTAACAGGTCGCGAATCAGGTTCGACATGCGCCCCGCCGACGCCTGCATCCGACCAATCATGTCGGCCCCATCGCCGAGCTGTTCGGCATACATGGTCTTGAGCATATCGCCAAAGGCCTGAATTTTACGGAGTGGCTCCTGCAAATCGTGCGAGGCCACGTAGGCAAACTGTTGCAGGCTTTCGTTGGAGCGTTGAAGATCGGCCACCGAGTTTTCGAGTTGTTGCTGCAACCGCCTGAACACCGAAATGTCATTGAAGGTCACCACAAAACCGTCGCCGTGCTTTTGGGCCGAGATGGTGAGCCAGAAATCCAGCCCGTCGTAGTTGTAGTAGGTCTCGGTTCGGAATGGCTCGCCGGTTTCGGTGGTTCGCTTGTAGCCATCGAACAGCCCGGATTCAACATTGCCCGGAAACACCCGCAGCAGGCTTTTGCCAACCGTTTGCTTGATGGGCCGCCCAATAATGGCCTCGCAGGCCTGATTGGCCATCAGAAACCGGAAATCGACAATCTCATTGGTTTGGTAATCACGAATGGCCTCAAAAGCCATAATGCCACTATCCGAACTGTCGAGAATGCCATTGAGCAGTTCGGCCCCGCTGCGGTTTTGGGCCGATTGCCACTCGACTGCCTGTTGCGCCTGTTTTAGGGGTGTAATGTCGGTAAAGGTTACCATCAGATCGTCGAGCTGTCGCGCACACTGCACGTCGAACCACACATCGAACCCATCAACGATGTCGTTGATCTCAAACCGCCGGGCCTCGTTGCTAACAAAAGCCTGCCTGAACTGATCGAGCGTGTCGGGCGTCTTGTGCCGTTTGAGCCAGTCCGACAGGGGCGCGTCGCGCACGGTGTCGGGTGTTTGTCCCACCATCGACGCCAACATGCGGTTTGCGGCTTTAAAACGGAAGTCGGTCAATTGACCCGATGCGTCCAGAATAGGGCTGAATACGCCAATACCCGTTTGCGAAAAATCCAGCAAGGTTTGTAGGTAGTCGGGAGAGATACTATTCATGGATAGAAACAAGCGAACCGTGGGAAGCTTGCTCGCAAATTACAAAAGTACGGTTAATGTTGTCGATTTAAGTTTAGTCTTTTAAGCCTATATGTAAAAATCCGAACATGCTGATTTCATAACAACTTTGTCCGTATCAGAGTGTAGTTTTGCCTTGTAATTTCTGATAAGACTCATGAGAAAACGAGTACACTTCATGCGACACTTGGTCGTCAGTTGCCTTTGGCTACTGCTTACGGCAACTCTGAGCCTGGCGCAAACGCCCCTGCTCACCGACGACTTTTCGGCGGTTTCGCCCCCTTACGCGCTCACCACGCAGGGGTGGGCCGCTCACAGTGGTGCGGGTACCAATTCCATTCAGGCTTCGGCACCCAATCTGGTCTATGTTGGATTGCCCACAACGGGTGGCTCGGTAGCCCTCACGACGTCGGGCGAGGATGTAAACCGCGCCCTCTCGACGACCGTCAATAGCGGCAGCGTGTACGCGTCGATGCTCGTCAACGTGTCGGTGGCACAGGCTGCGGGCGATTACTTTTTTCATCTCGGCGGGGCCACTATCGGCAGCACGTTCAACAACCGGGTGTTTGTCCGCAGCACGACGGGCGGCTTTCAATTGGGCCTGACAAAAGGCAACGAGACGCCCACCTACGGCGCAACGGTTTACAGTCTCAACACCACGTATCTGATCGTATTGAAATACACGCTCGTGTCGGGTACGGCCAACGACGTATCCAACCTGTTTGTGGAACCCGCCCTGGGCCAAACCGAACCTACGGCCACGCTCACACAGTCGTCCACCGCAACCGACCTCACCACCGTGGGCACTGTGGCCCTGCGGCAAGGGACAGCCGCCAACGCGCCCACCCTGCGTGTGGATTACCTGCGCGTGGGCACCACCTGGGCCTCGGTCACAGGCGGCAACGCCACCACCGGGCCAAGCCTTGTTGCAACGCCCACGACCATCACCGGCCTGACCACCACGCAGGGCACCCCCTCTGCCGAACGGACTTACACGCTCACGGCGTCGGGCCTGACGGGCGACGTTACGGTGTCGGCATCGGCCAATCTGGAAGTGGCCGCGAGTTCGGGCGGGAGCTTCGGGCCGTCGCTGACGGTTCCGGTCGCCACGACACAATCGGTTGTTTTTGTGCGGGTTAGTGGGTCGGCCCCGGCTGGTTCGGTGTCGGGAACGATCAGCAATGTGAGCGGGTCGCTGTCGGCCAATGTAGCCGTGAGCGGGGTTGTAAACTCGACCGTAACTGGTCCGATTGCCATCAGTACGGCCCGTGGATTAGCGGGGCAATCGGTCACGGTTCAGGGGCGCGTAACAAGCACGATCTATGTGGGGAGCCGGATTTTTTACGTGCAGGATGCTACGGGCGGTATTGCCGTGTTCAGCCCGTCGAGCGGCCCCGATTACTCGGCGCAGGTGCAGTTGGGCGACCTCGTTACGCTCACTGGCCCCGTCACGATTTTCAGCGGCCTGACCGAACTGGGCAGCGTGTTGTCGTTCTCGATCAACGCGGCAGCAGGCCGGTCTGTACCCGAACCCCCGCTTGTTTCGCTCGACCAACTGGCGAATTTTCAGGGACAGTTAGTACGGGTAGAGAACACAACGATAGGAAACACAACGGGTGGTGCAGCGAGTGCTTTCTTTGCCGGAGGGACCAACTACGCCATCACGCAGGGCGCATCTACACCCGGCATTTTACGCATCAACGGAACCTCGGAATTGCCGGGGGCGGGCAAGCCGAGCGGTCCCACGAGCATCACGGGCATTGTGGACCGGTTTGTGTCGGGAGCCACTACGGCTGGTGCGAACGGGATTCAACTCCAACCCCGCCTGCTGACCGACGTGCAGGGAGCCACCATGCCCACCGATCAGATTTGCGGAGGCACCGATGCCACTAACCTTACGCCCGCCCAAACGTTCGACGTGACAACCTGGAACGTGGAGTTTTTCGGAGCCGACGGCGGCACCGTTTCGTGTTCGGTCTCGCCCACCTCGCGCCCCTACGACGACCTCGGCCCCTTCGACGAAGCTCGGCAGGCCCGCAACGTGAAGACCGTTCTGGAGCGGTTGAACTCCGATATGTATGTGCTACAAGAAGTAAGCGATGCGGCCTGGCTGTCGCGGGTGGTGAGTCAGAGCATTGGCGGCTACACGCTTCAATGTGGTGACCGATTCTCGTACTATTGGGAAGGCGATTGCGACAATAACCCCGTTTTTTTGCCCACGGTGCTGGCCCAAAAAGTGTGTGTGGTCTACAAAAACAGCACCGTTACGCCCGTCCCCGCCGAAACCAAAGCCTTACTGGCCGACCAATATGGCTACGGCCCTAACGGTCCGGCCAACTTGTCGACCAATAACTGGTCGTCGGGGCGGTTGCCGTTTCTGTTCGTGGCCGACGTGACGACCAATGGCGTCACGCGCCGGGTACACGTGGTTGGTTTACACGCCAAATCGGGCAGCGCGAGTGGCGATTACAACCGCCGTCGGCAGGATTATGTTGATCTGAAAGCCAAGCTTGTATCGGACTATCCTTCGGCCAATATCATCATCACGGGCGACTTTAATGATGGAGCCGTTACGTCGATTGCAGCGGGTAGCCCCTCGTCGTTCAGCAACTTCGTGAGCGACCCGGCTAATTTCAGCACGCTCACGGCCTCGCTGGAGCAGCAAGGTTGCCAAACGTTCGAGTCGGGGAGTTTTCTGGACCATATCGTGATCTCGAACGAGTTGTATCCGGCGTACATCGCCAACTCAGTAAACGTGCAGGTGCCTGCCGTGGGTATCGAAGGCGGCTATAGCAGTAACACCACCTCCGACCACCGTCCCGTGTCGGCTCGGTTCGATTTGAGCAAGCTGAGCGTACCCGTCAGCAATCCCCCCGTTGCTATTACCTGTGGCAGCCCACCGTTTACGCTTGGGCAGAACTTGATGATTATGGGCGTAATTAACGTTAACTGTGCCACGGGTTCGTTCCGGGTGTTAACGTGGGGTGGTAACGGCCAACCGATCAACTACGCGGGCAACGTAGGACTGAGCAACACCGACCCTACCAACTGCGTACGCATGGTCGACGGCCCCGACCTCGTACGGGCCATCAACAACCCCAATTCCGATGTGCAGCCATTCCAGCTTCGGGTGTTGCAGGGAAGCACCGTTAGCAATTCATTTACATTTGATTTTAAAAATTATTGCGCTCAACAACCTGTCCCGCCGATAAACACAACGTCTTGCGGCAGTCCGGCGTTTACGCTGGACCAACCCTTGCGGATTCTGGGCGTTGCGGAGGTAAATTGCGCGACCGGCTCGTTCCGTATTTTGGCCGAAGGTGGTAACGGTCAGGCAATTGACTTCTCGAATAATGTAGGTCTGAGCAACGCCGATCCCACCAACTGCGTCCGGCGTGTGGACGGCCCCGACCTCGTGCGGGCCGTGAACAATGTCGCGTCCGACGTGCAACCCTTTCCCCTGCGCATCAAACAGGGCAATGTGCAAAGTCCCGTCTACATGTTCGATTTCAAACAGGCTTGTAGCCGCCCCGCCCGCATTGGTACCCTCGAAGCCGCGCGCGATCTGGAGGTGACCATCCTGGGCAACCCCACCCTCGCCGACGCCGTGGAGGTGCTGATTGGCAACCCCGCCGGTGAGCGTATCGACCTCCGCGTGACCAACGCACAAGGGCAACCCGTGAGTACCGGAACCGCCCAACCCACCCCCCAAACCCTGCGCCGGACGGTTAAATTGGGTCATGCGCCGGGCGTATATTGGTTACAGGTAAGCACCCCCACACGTAGCAAAACCGTGAAAGTGGTGCGGCAGTAGTGAAGCGTTCGTTTGAAAATACCAAGCCCCCGTCGGTTCTGCTGACGGGGGCTTATTTTTTTTGTCAATTCTACCATATAAGTAAAATTACTTAATTAATAATCCTTTAACGTACTGGTTTAAAAGGTCTTATATATTTGTTTGCAACTCATATAACATACTCCATGCAAAAACAACTTTACTCTGCCAGGCTCATGGTACTTGGTTTCCTTTTATCGATGTGTTCAACGGTGGACGTTCGGGCACAGGTAGTAATCAGCCAGATTTATGGGGGAGGAGGGAACACCGGCTCTACGTATAAAAATGACTTTATTGAGTTGTTCAATCGGGGAAATGCACCGGTTTCTCTGGCGGGTTGGTCAGTGCAATACGCGACGGATGCCGGAACAAGCTGGACACCAACCTCACTAACCGGAACGATACAGGCCGGGGGGTATTACCTAATCCAGATGGTTGCTGGTGGGGGCGGGACAACCGATTTGCCTACCCCCGATATGGCAAATACTACGCAGTTGAATCTATCCAGTGCAAAGGTTGCGTTGGTTAACGTGACAGCCGCCCTGAGTGGGTCCTGCCCGACTGGCGCACAAATCATTGATTTGGTTGGCTATGGCTCTTCGGCCAGTTGTTTCGAGGGTACCGGACCAACCGCTTCCCCAAGCAATACGAACGCTATTTTGAGGGCATCAAATGGGTGTCAGGATACGGGGCAAAATGCAACCAATTTTGCCGTGGGTGCCCCCAACCCGCGCAACAGCGCAACCGCCATAAATCTGTGCAATCCACCGAGCCTTACGGCAACCCTTGCCACTGCCCCCGGCCCTATCTGCAACGGTTCGCCTGTTGCGTTTACGGTCAACGTGGGCAACTTCGGAGCAAGCTACAGCTACACGATCACAAACGGCACCAACAGCACCTCGGCAACGGCCCAAACGTCGACCTCGTTCGCGACGAGCGTTACGGCTACCGGGGGTGGGGCTTTTACTCTGACCGTAACAGGAACTGTGGGTGGCAGCACGGCGGTTGCCAGCAGCAACATCACGGTGAATCCTATCCCGGCGCGGCCTACCTACTCGCTCACCAATAGCGGAACCGTGTGTGCGGGAACGCCCCTGGTTGTAACCGTCAACGGGTGTTCAAGTGGCACCTTGACTTTTACGACCAACCCTGTCACCCCATCGGGGGCCTTTGTGCCGCCGTTCACCTACACATTCGACGCAAACACCCCGCCGGGCACCTACACGATCTGCGCGCGTTGCACCGTGAGCGGCTGCACGAGTCCGATGGCCCTGTCGACCGTGACGATCAACCCCCGACCAGCAGCCACGCTCTCGGCCAGTAGTTTGGCTTTTTGCACGGGTGGCAGTGTAAGCCTAACGGCGAGCGGGGGCACCAACTATGCCTTTAGCGGGCCGGGCCTGAGTCAGAATAGTCCAACCCCCACGGCAACTGCCTCGGCGGCTGGACTATTTTCGGTGATTGTTACCGACGCCAACACCTGCACGGCCTCGGCGGGTGTAGAACTGGTAGTGAGTCCGACAGGCTTGGTGATTGGCGCAACGCCCGCAACGGTCAATGCCTGCACGGGGTCGCCGTTGGCGGTTCCGGTAAATGTAAGCGGGATCGTAACGGCTTATTATTGGCTAAAAAACGGAATACTCATACCAGGGCAGAACACCAATACCCTGTCGATTTCGAGCGTACAACCGGGCGATGCGGGGGCGTACTCGCTAAGTGTGGTGGGGTCGTGTGGGTCGGCCAGCTCATCGACGTTTACAGTGGTCGTGAACCCCGCGCCAATCATTGTATTAACGTTCCCCGGTGGCACCCTCATCGACCCGTCGAGCGTACCCACCATTCAACTACCCACGCCCGGACAAGTGCAGGTGAGCGTGAGCGGGGGCACGATGTACGAATGGACGCAGGTAATCGACCGGATCAACGGCTACGAAATTCGCCAATCCGAATGCAACACGACGGGTCTGTTCACTATTGACAGAACCGGCCCGTACCGGCTCACGGTGAACCCAGGCAGTGCCTGCGCCCGAACGGTAGAGGGGCTGATTATCAACTAAGGAGGGGCAATCTTGTGTGTTTTTGGCCTTACGGCCATGCCGGATACTATCCGGCACAACATGGAGGGGCACCTTTTGTAATGCCGGATAGTATCCGGCATGGCCGTAAGGCCAATACAGGTTTCTTTAATGGGCGACAGTTGAGCAACACACAAAATTGAAATCCACTCAATAAATCGTAACGAATTGCGAGAAAGCCCTTCATTTGCTGAATCGTTGAGTAATAACAAGCCGACCTGGTCAACACATCTGTTGACCAGGTCGGCTTGTTATTAGCGAGGTAATCTGGAAGGACTCTGACCTAACGTTAATATTTGATTAACATTCAGGTCACACACCCCGTCTACATTTGTCCACAATTCACTTCAGTTTCTTCTCTATGCAAAGAAAATTACACTTCGGCAGGCAGGTGCTATTAGGCTTCCTGCTTTTTTTATGTTCAGCGGTTGGTGCCAGGGCGCAGCAAATTATTGTCAATGAATTTTACAGAGGGGGAAATCTAACTGCAACGGACGAGTTTATAGAGGTTCTGCTCGTTCAGGATCTCACAGCCGCTCAACTTGAGGCCTTCCATATTGGAGATGGTACAAGTGCCGTAACGACTAAATTCTCTGCTTATAAACTGACAGGGATGGCGGCTATAGCTCCGATTTTTAAAGCTGGTACACTCATAGTTCTAGCCGGAGCCACAGCAGCTTCTCAAGATTTATCTTACAATCCTGCTGGGGGGGATTGGAATATTACCGTGACTGGCGGTGGAGCTAATGCGGCAAATGCCAACGTTGGCAACAATGGTGATTTGGCAGGTACGGATGTGGTCTGGGCCGATACATCACCAACAGGCGGTTCAGTCTCATCAAATGGTTTTGCTATAAAATGGACTGCCTCTACCGGTAGTTTTGTTGCGTCTGTTGGCATTCCTGCCCCAGCAAACAATAGTGGAATTTCTTTAACGTCAAACCTTGCCGGTGCAACCACGGCTTCAAACTGGGTCAGTCAGGCTTCAACTATCGGGCAGCCTAATGGAGGTAGCAATACAACTTACATCAATTCTTTACGTGCGTTAGCTGCCACTCCAACCCTCACCGCCAACCCAGCATCCCTCACCGGAGCCAACGGCATAACGTACGTGTTTCAGGACGGACCCGAATCAAAAACAATCAGTATTTCAGGTAGTAATTTTGCAACTGCAACGGGTAATGTTACGGCGAGCTCACCAAATCCGAATTTCACGGTTTCGCCCACCTCAACGACGTTTGCAAGCGCATCGCTTGCCGCCACATCGTTCACCGTAACGTTGCAATCGGGCCTGGCAGTTGGATCTACATACGCCACAACGCTCACCTTTGAAGGGGGCGGGGCCACGGCGGTTGTGCCCGTGAGCGGGACCGTAACGGCAACGCCCCCGCTGCCAAACCTGAGCATCAACGACGTGTCGTTGGCTGAGGGCACTAGCGGGACAACTTCGATGACCTTTACTGTTACGCTGTCGGCACCTGCGGGAGCGGGGGGAGTTACGTTCGATATCGCCACGCAGGATGGCACGGCAACTACAGGCAATAACGATTATGTAGCCAACAGCTTGACGAGCCAAACGATTGCATCGGGGCAATCGAGCTATACATTCACAGTATTAGTCAGCGGTGACACAAGCTCCGAACCCAACGAAAGCTTTTCGGTGGTGGTGAGCAACGTGACCGGCGCGAACCTAATCGACGGTGTGGGGATCGGTACAATCACCAACGACGATGCCGCACCCGTAGCCCTGACCCGCATCCATACCATTCAGGGAACCGGCACGGCGGCAACGCCCGGTAGCTTTACGGTTGAGGGTGTAGTAGTTGGGGTGTTCCCGAACCTCAACCCGGCGGGCTTCTACATTCAGGAAGAAGACGCGGATGGCGATGGAAACGCGTTAACCTCTGAGGGCATCTTTGTCGCATCGGGTGCGTCGGTTAACGTAGGTGACCGCGTACGGGTGTCGGGAACTGTTCAGGAAAACAGTAGTACGCCCTCGTTCAATCAGGCGGTGTTCACGTCGGGCAGTACGGTTCTGGTGACCGGAACGGGGCAGCAATCTGCCGTTGCGCCTACATCGGTAACGCTACCTGTTACGGCGGTGGCCGACCTCGAACGGTACGAGGGTATGCTTGTAACGTTCTCTTCGTTGACTGTTTCCGAAACCTTTAGCTTGGGCCGTTTTGGCGAACTGGTGCTGTCGAACGGACGGTTGATCCAGCCTACCAACTTTATCGACCCCAACGATAACCCGGCTACCGGTACCACCTCAACCGGCACAAGCAACGTAGCAGCCATAACCGCTCAACAGAGTCTCAACGACCGTAACCGGATTCTCCTCGATGATGGTAGTGCAGCCGGGAATCCGACCACTGCTCCTTATATCGATCCTGTTACCAAAACCCTGCGAATTGGCAGTACGGTTTCGAGTCTGACGGGGGTACTAGGTTTTGGGTTTAGTCAGTACCGGATTCAGCCAACGGTTGCGCCCGTGTTTACGTACGCTGCCCGGCCAACGGTGCCTACAGTTGGTGGTACCATAAAAGTTGCGGCTTTCAATGTACTTAACTATTTCAATGGGAACGGATCGGGAGGAGGCTTCCCAACGACGCGTGGTGCCAATAGCTCCAGCGAGTTTACCCGTCAGCGGAATAAGATTATCACGGCAATTAGTCAGTTAAATGCAGATGTTGTTGGCCTGATTGAGATTGAGAACGATGGCGACGGAGCCACGTCGGCCATTGCCGACCTGGTAAATGGCTTAAACACGGCTACGGCAGCGGGCACCTATTCGGCAGTTGCGCTCGCCAATACCACGGGTAGCTCTGGCACGGACGAAATCAAAGTGGCTTTCATCTACAAACCTGCTTCGGTTAGTTTGGTTGGGAATGCCGTTTACGATAACAATAGTGTTTATAGTCGGCCACCATTGGCCCAAACGTTCCAAGTGCGGGCTACGGGCGAACGGTTTACCGCGATCAATAACCACTTTAAATCGAAGGGAGGTAGTGGTGCATCGGGAGCAGATACAGATCAAGGCGATGGACAGGCACAGTTCAATGCAACACGCAAAGCCCAATCTACCGCTCTGTTGACGTTTATCACGCAGATACAAACCAACTCTGGCGACAACGACGTGATGGTGCTGGGCGATTTGAATGCCTACAACGAGGAAGACCCCATCGACGTTCTGCGGGCGGGGGGCCTTACCAAGTTAGCCACAGCGACAGAATCGTACGTATTTCAGGGACAAACTGGATCACTCGATCATGCTCTGGTAACGGCAAGTCTGCTTCCTCAGGTAACGGGAACGGCCAAATGGAACATAAACTCAGAAGAACCAATAGCCTTAGATTACAACGATAATGTGCTTGATTCGGGAGAGACCACTGGAGCGAATTCTGATGACCTCCGTAACGACGTATCTCTCTTCAACGGAACCCAACCGTTCCGCTCATCCGACCACGACCCTGTGCTTGTCGGTCTGACCCTGGGCGGGGCAGTTGCAGCTACGCTTGTGGCAGCCCCCACTACTGTTTGCGAAGGCAGCCCGGTGGCACTGACAGCCACGGTGGCCGGTTTCGGAGCCAGCTACAGCTACACGATCACAAACGGCACCAACAGCACCTCGGCAACGGGCCAAACGTCGGCCTCGTTCGTGACGAGCGTTACGGCCACCGCTACGGGAGCCTTTACACTGACGGTTAGCTCGGCGAGCGGCTCAACAACGACGACTGCAAGCGGTACCATTACGGTAAATTCCCGTCCTGCTCTGCCAACGTACACGCTCACGAACAACGGCACCGTTTGCGCGGGTCAGTCGCTGACGGCGGCTGTGAATGGTTGCAACACGGGCACGGTGAGTTTTACGGTGAACCCGCAAACAGGTTCCGGGATTTCAAATCCGAACCCACCAACCCCCGCTTACATCTTCGATGCAACCACACCACCGGGCACCTATACGATCTGCGTACGTTGTACCGTGAACGGCTGCACAAGCCCGATGGCCCTGACAACGGTAACGATCAACGCCCTGCCGACCAATGTAAGCCTGACCAGCGCAACCATCACCTGCGCTGTGCCGAGCGTAACACTTACCGCTACAGCAACCGGGGCCACAGGGTACACCCTCAGCAACGGGCAAAGTAACACAGCAGGGAGTTTCACCGTATCGACGGGGGGCACGTACACCGTAACCGTTGCCAATGCCAGCGGATGCACGGCCACGGCAACCGCCACGGTCGGCACCAATAATGCGGCCCCGACCAATGTGAGCCTGACCAGCGCAACCATTACCTGCGCCAGCCCAACCGTAACGCTGACAGCTACAGGTGGCACAATCGGAACGCCGACCGGCTACACCCTGAGCGATGCCCAGTCAAATACGACGGGCAACTTCACTGTATCGGCTGGGGGGAATTATACCGTAATTGTTGCTAACGTGTCGGGCTGTACGGCCTCGGCTACGGCAACCGTCACGAGCGAAACGGCTCTGCCCACCCCAACGTTGGTAGCCTCGAACTCGATCAACTGTACCGTCACGAGCGCGACGCTCACTGCCGGGGGCGGCATCAGCTACACCCTGAGCAGTGGAGTAAGTAATACTACAGGTAGTTTCACCATTACCACGGGCGGCACCTACACCGTGACCGTTGCCAATGCAGCGGGTTGCCGGGCACTGACGTTCGTCACGGTGGCGAGCGATGTAGCGGCTCCTCCGGCTTCATTAGCAACATCGGGCACGATCACCTGCTCACAGCTAACGGCTTCGCTTACGGCGACGGGCGGCACAATCGGAACGCCGACCGGCTACACCCTGAGCGACGGGCAGTTCAACACAACTGGTTTGTTCTCGGTCACAGCAGGGGGTGCCTACACGGTTCGCGTAACGGGTGCCAACGGCTGTACGGCCACATCGACCACGGTCGTCGCCAGCAACACCGCAACACCTCCGGCCACACTCACGGCGAGTAGCCTGGCGTTGTGTACATCGGGGCCGGGAGCGAGCGCGACACTCACAGCGAGCGGTGGAATAAACTACGCCTTCAGCGGACCGGGCCTGAGTCAGAACGGAGCGAACGCGACAGCAACGATCAGCCAGACGGGTACGTATTCGGTTGTCGTTACAGGAACCAACGGCTGCACGGCCACCCGGAGCGTAGCAATCGTTCAAAACGCATCGGGCGTTGTGATTGGCGCAACGCCCGGCACAGTCAATGCCTGCACGGGGTCGCCATTGGGCATTCCGGTAACGGTGAGTGGTCCAGTAAC
Organism: Cytophagales bacterium; assembly: GCA_004292855.1. Taxonomy (GTDB): domain Bacteria; phylum Bacteroidota; class Bacteroidia; order Cytophagales; family Spirosomataceae; genus Rudanella. The sequence goes on along the minus strand of RDXN01000071.1, from coordinate 10,526 downwards.
GGCCTATCACTGGCTGAAAGGCGGAAGTCCGGTGGCGGGTCAAACCACCAATACGCTGTCGATTCCGAGCGTACAACTGGGCGATGCAGGTGCGTATTCGCTCAGCGTGGTAGGGGCTTGTGGATCGGCTACGTCGTCGACAATCACGGTGGTGGTGAATCCCACGCCAATTATCATCCTGACGTTCCCTGGTGGCACGTTGACGAACCCGTCGAACGTACCCACGATTCAGCTACTTACGCCCGGTCAGGTGCAGGTGAGCGTGAGCGGGGGTACGTCGTACGAGTGGGTGCTGGTCCTCGACCGTATTAACGGGTATGAGATTCGTCAGGCCGAAAGCAACACAAACGGTGTTTTTACCATCAGCAAACCCGGTCCGTACCGCATCACGGTCAACCCCGGTAGTGCCTGCTCACGCACGGTCGAGGGAGTGATTGCGAACTAGTTTTTCGGTGCCGATTCGATACGAACAAGCCCGGTCAGCGAATGTTGGCCGGGCTTGTTCGTATCTTTAGCAGTTTTCTTTTCCCCATGACCAACGAAACCCTCTATGACCGCCATGCCCTCGCCGAACTTGCTGTTTGGCAAGACAAAATGCGGAAGCCGCCCTCGTGGACGAATCGGTTGAGTAAAGGGATGCAAACGCGCATCAACCGGATTATTCCGCAGCGGGTCCACGACATTATTACGGGGGCTATCAAACACATGACGCGGGCCGTGTTGGCAGGATCGGAGTTTGTGGCTCCGGCACCTACTACCCAAACCTCGCTGATGGCGCAGGAAGAGGCCGTGCGTAACCGCGTGACGTGGTACAAGCGCGTGGGGGCTGCCGAGGGGGGCGTTACGGGCGCGGGCGGGCTGTTGCTCGGCCTGGCCGATTTTCCGTTGTTATTGAGCCTGAAAATCAAGCTTCTCTACGACATTGCGGCCGGCTACGGCTACGACGTATCCGACTACCGCGAGCGACTTTTCGTGCTCCACGTGTTCCAACTGGCCTTTTCGAGTCAGGAACGACGGCGTGAGGTGTTCAGCCAGATGGAACGCTGGCACGAGTTCGCGGCTACCCTCCCCGACGATATGAACCTGTTCGATTGGCAGACCTTCCAGCAGGAATACCGCGACTACATCGACCTCGCCAAAATGTTGCAACTTGTACCCGGTATTGGGGCCGTGGTGGGCGTGGTAGCCAACTGGCGATTGCTCCATGAACTCGGCGAAACGGCTATGCAGGCCTACCGAATGCGCTGGGCGGCAGCAAACAAAAAATCCTAAATCCTACCAATGAAACGCCACCTCTTTTTATTGTGCCTTCTGGCTCCGCTCTGCCTACCGGCCCAAACACCCCCAATTCAGGCCGACTCGCTCACGAAGCGCGTGGATGCCATCCTCAAAAAACACAAAACGCCTGGTGTGCAGGTGCTGGTGTTTACCAAAGACTCCCTGCTCTACAAGCATAACGCCGGGGTGGCGAATCTTAAAACCAAAATGCCCATCACCGACCAAAGCATGTTTCGGCTGGGGTCGATTACCAAGAGCTTTGTGGCCGTTTCGGCCCTGATGCTCGTGGAAAAAGGGCAATTGAATCTGTCGGACGAGTTGAAAAAACTGGCCCCCGAAATCACATTCACCAATCAATGGGAAGCCACCGACCCCGTCCGGGTGGTTCACCTGCTCGAACACACAACCGGCTTCGACGACTGGTCTATGCAGGCCTACGCCTACAAGAACGACGCGACGCTTTCGCTCGAAAAGGGGCTGACGATGTTCACTGAATCGCGCCATTCGCGCTGGCGACCGGGCGCATTTATGTCCTACTGCAACACGGGGCCGCCGGTAGTGGCGCGGCTGATCGAGAAGAAAACCGGGCAGGAATACGAGTCGTGGATGAAGGAGCGCGTTTTTACCCCGCTCGGTCAGAAAACCATCACGTTTCGTAACGACGGAGCCGCCCTGAAACACCTGGTTACGGACCATTCGGGTTCGGAAGATAGCCCCGTTGAAGAACCGTTTTGGCATGTGATGATGCGCCCCGCCGGAAGCCTCAACGCGCCCGCCCTCGAACTGATGCCGTTTGTACAGATGCTCATGAACCGGGGCACGTACCGGGGCCAACAACTCCTGCAACCAGCCTTCGTCGACCGGATGGAACTGCCCACAACGGCCCTCTCGGCGCGGGCTGGCTCCAAACAGGGCTACGGCCTGCACAACTACACGACTTCGTATAAGGGCTACGTGTTTCATGGGCACGACGGGGGAGTAAACGGTGGCCTGGCACACTATCGCTACAACACCGAATTGAACCTGGGGTTTGTGGTGCTGGTCAACTCAGGTGGCGGGGGCTTTGGGGAAATCAACGACGCCCTGCTCGATGTGCTGCTGAAAACCGTTCCCCAACGCCTGCCACCTGCTCACAAACTCGCCGATGCCGACAAAGAGAAACTGCTCGGCTACTACCGGGCGAGTAACCCGCGTAACGAGAAGACCTATTTTTTAGAATGGCTTGGGGGCGTGATGCGGGTGTATGAGCAAGATCGTAAACTATTCATCAAGAGCCTGTTGGGAGGTGAAGCTGAAGAACTTCGCCCGATGGCCCCCAACCGATTCGTTCGCCTGGATAAAAAAGGCTACACCTCCGAACTGACCCTCACCCAAAACGACGAGAACGACACCGTGCTTATTGGCCCGTGGATGAACACTACAGCGACTTCGGCTCTGGGCGCGTGGCTACCCATTGTGCTGGGTGTATTGGCCCTGTTGATGCTCGCCGTTACGCTGGTTGCGGGCGTGGTGTGGTTGGTTCAATACGTTCGGGGCCGGCACAAGGCCCGTCCCGTCAGCGTGATGCCTGTTCGGATGAGCCTGTGGGGATACGCGCTCTCGTTTGCGGGCATGGCCGCTATTCTGGCTTCGCTCGCCGACGGCTTCGAGTTGGGCATCGTCGGTTTGCCAACGCTCACTGTTCTGGTCGCGTCGGTGTTGACGGCCCTGTTTGCGTTGGCGGCAGCGGTTTTGCTCATCCGGTCGGGTCGCCGGGTTCGGAGCGGGGCCGACCGTGTTTTTCTGTGGGTGCTGGTCGGGTCGGCCCTGCTCGTGGTTGGCTACATGCTGGTTTGGGGCTTGGTGGGACTTCAAACCTGGAATTAGTGCCCAATCAGAACTCGTAACGTGCTCGCTTTTTGACTTTTAGGCTCAATTCGAAGCAGATACAGGCCGCTCGGCAATGCACCTATATCGAACCGATAGGGCAGGGTGGGGGCAGCTTCGAGTTGGGTTTGCCGAAGGCTACGACCCAGCATATCGGTCAGGGTAAGGCCGATGGGTTGCCCCGCTACCGCACTCAAATCAACAAAAACGTGGTCTTGTGCCGGGTTGGGCCGCAGGCTGAACACCGTCGGAGACCCGTTTCCGGTTGGAGGCTCCGTCGCGATGCGTGGCTGGGCCGAACAGCTCGTTTCAACAAGGCTCCACTGCTGATGCTGCCCCATGCCAAGCGTTTCTTGCGTGATCACGGCCCCCTCACTCATGCTGGCGTTACGCACAGTCATGGCCTTGCCCGAATTACGGTTGGTGATGGTATAAAAGTTCTCGGCGTTGCGTCGTACGGTCCACTGCTGATGCTGACCACCCCAGTAGGTCCATTGTTGGAGTAACGCATTGTCGGCCACCGACCCGTTGTCCACCTGAATCCCTTTCCCGTTTTGAAGCAACGTAATGCTATAGTAACTCCCGTCAGCGGGAGCGAACCGCCACTTTTGCCAGAGCTGATCGGTATTGGTAGCTTGTTGGAGAGTGGCCCCGTCGTCCCACAAAGCCGCTGAGAGGTTGAGAGTTAGCCCGCTGCTCCGCGACTGAATCCGGTAGCACTTGGCCGGGTCGATACTCATCACCGACGCGGGTGGAGCCGTGGTCGTGGAGGTTGGTGGGGCGGTGGTGGTCGACGTAGGTGGGGCGGTAGTCGTTGAGGTCGGCGGGGCCGTGGTCGTGGACGTGGGCGGGGCTGTCGTTGTGGATGGGGGCGGGGTTGTTGTTGTCGCCGTAGGCGGGCCGGTGGTGCAGGTCGTCTCCAGGATGATCCACTGCTGATGCTGTCCCGTGCCGGGCGTTTGCTGGGTAATCACGGCTCCCCCGGCGGTGCTGGCATTGCGCACTGTCATGGCCTTGCCCGAATTGCGGTTGGTGATGACATGAAAACCATCCGTGTTTCGCTCAACGGTCCATTGTTGGTGGTTGCCGCCCCAATACGTCCATTGCTGGAGCGGGATGTTGTCGGCCACTGACCCGTTCTCGACCTGAATGCCCTTGCCGTTGTGGACCACCGCAATGCTGTAATAACTCCCATCGACGGGGGCGAACCGCCACTTCTGCCAGAGCTGATCGGCGTTGGTGGCTTGCTGAAGGGTGGCTCCGTCATCCCACAAGGCCGCCGACAGGTTGAGTGTTAGCCCGCTGCTTCGTGACTGAATTCGGTAACACTTGGCCGGGTCAATACTCAGGACCGACGTTGGGGGTGCCGTTGTTGTGGAGGTTGGCGGGGCGGTCGTTGTGGATGTCGGTGGGGCGGTGGTCGTGGATGCCGGAGGTATTGCACTTGCTTCGACGCCCCCCGTCCAGGCTGTCCCCCGGCGCGTGTAGACCCGGAAAAAATACCGTTGCCCCGGGGTGAGGTTGGTCACGACGAGCGAGGTAGCCATTCCCTGAAACAGAACCTTCCCACCAAAAAAATCGGCCCCGTTGCCCGTAAAACTGGCGTTGGCCGGATAAACAAGTTCGGATGGTTTGTCGATGAATCCACTGTCTGCTTTAGCGGCTATCAGCACATTGTCGAATGAGATAGACGGATTGATCCAGTTGAGCCGTACACTGCTGTTGCTCAAGGTGGTGGCCGTTAACCCGCTGATTGCCAGGTTGGGCGAGTTGCAATTGGGGTAAATTTTCACCGAATCCTGGGCAGTCAGGCCACCATCGTCGGTTACTTTGAGCGAAATGAGGTAGTAATAATCCTCACCATCGCAACCCACGGGCGAGATCGTGACGACCGGGTTGGTCGTGTACATCACTGGCTCGCGGTGTTGGTGGTTGTTGTGGCGAAGCGTCACCTGCCAGGCGTAGGTCAGCCTCGTGGGGGCATCGTCGGTAACGCTGGCTGTCAGGGTGTAGCTCGTCGCTCGGTCGAGGGGGTATTTTGCGTTGTTGATGGGATCGGTGATCCAGGCCGTTGGGGCCGGGTTATCCAGCGAAATAAGGATCGGTTGGCTAATGGTCCGCAATCCCTTGCTGTCGGTTATGGCGAGCCGGGCCGTGTACGACCGAATCAGAACTCCCTGCGCGTCGTGCCCCACTGTAAACGACCGCACTGGGTTGGCTACGGGCGATGTGCTGCCGTCGCTGAAGGTCCATTCGTAGGTGAGCGGGTCACCGTCGGGGTCGGAGGAGTCGCTGCCGGTAAAGGTCACGCTCAAGGGCGAGGTGCCGGTTGGAGTGCTGGCCGTCGCGACAACCACCGGTGGACGGTTGCCGCCATGACTAATCTTCCTGACTTCGCCCGTGTTGCCATTGAGGAAGTACAGACCGCCGTCGAGGGGGTTATAGGCCACGTCGACGATGCCGTCGCCCCCGTTTTCGGGTAAAAATTCGCGCACCCGGCTGATGCCCCCGTTGGCATCGAGGGTAGCCGCCCGAATCCAGTTTGCACCATAATCGGCAAAGAATAACGTGTTGTGCCAGTCCGTTGGAAAGGACGCATTACTTGGATACCAGGCCCCACCGATCACGCAATTTCCCCGAAACGGGTTGCCCACACCAGCCGTGCCGCTTTGACTGATGGTGGTGGCCGTAGCAATGGTGCCGCTGAAGGTGGGCGTGCGGGTAATATTCGCCCCGTGATTCCAGTCGAGAGCTGGGGGGCTGTGAACATACCGACGTTGCAGGCCGGGCAGCGGTGTGGTGCCGCAGGGGCCGCTCACCACCGCCGTACCCGACGCAGGGGCGTCGCGCAGCAGTTCGGCAAAAGTCAAAAACGGTCGGTTGCATGGGGAGTTCGGCCCCGCGTAGTTCGGCGGTCCCGCGTTCGGGTTGGGTTCGTCCTGATTCTCGACCGTTTGGGCAAAGTCAGGGAAGTTATAGCTCGGCAAAATGCCCTCGTACTGGGGCCAACCGGCGTTTTCGCCCCCGGCCCGGATGATGTGGAGATCCTCCCAAACGCCTGGGCCGACATCACCCACGATCAATGTGCCGGGGTTACCATCGGCGGGATTTGTGCTGCCCGTGCCGCCCTGTAGGGTCATGCGGAACGGGTTACGAAAGCCCAACGCCCACACCCGCGACCGCGCCGACCGGGGCGTATTTCCCTGAAAAAACGGGTTGCTGGCAAGGCCATCGCCCGTGTTGGGGTCAACGCGCAGGATTTTTCCACAAAGCGACGACGGCATCTGCGACCGAAACGACCCCACGTTTTCGGCAGGCCGGATAATGCTATCTAGCAGGGCTTGCTGGTAGTACGTTTCGGGGGCACTGCCTTTGTCGGGGCTGGCCATACCGGCGTTATCGCCCGTTGAGAGCAGCAGCGAACCGTCCCGGCCAAACACGATTGTACCCCCTGCGTGCGATTCGTAAACGACCGGAATACCCGTCGATTTGGTCTCGCCGATCAAGATTTTACGGCTTGCGGGATCAGCCGTGAACACGCCGTTGGTTTGAACAAGCCGGTAGCGGGTCAGGCGGCAGATGCTGGCGTTGAAATACGTGTCGGTAGTGGGATTGTACTGAGCCGTGCCGAAGTGAAGCAGGTGATGCCGGTCGACCGCGTAGTACAAATACACGAAGCCGTTTTGGGCAAAGTTAGGATCAAGGGCGATGCTTAATAGCCCAAAATCGCGCCAGTTGCCCACTTCCGGGCTAATGTCGAGCACCGGGGTGGCTTGCTTTACATATTGGGAGCCATTCCAGATGGAGACCCAAACCCGGCCTGCTTTGTCCCAGACGAATTGTTGCTGACCGTTGAAAGCCAGCCCGGTAGGCTGATCGTACCCGTCTCCGCTTTTGCTGCTATTGAAGCCGGGCGGCAACGATTGGCCCAGTAGGATAGAAACGTCGACTAAACAAATCAGGAGGCAAACCAGTAGACGACATACCCCCAAACGGAGTTTGTCCATGCCTGTAAAGTATGGATACATTTTATGAATTGTGTTAAAAAGAGGATGTACTAGAGGTACTCTATCGTTGTGACGGGTGAATACTCACCCGTCACTGGATACTATGTTTATTATAACCAGAAGTCTTGCAACTGGTATCATTTTAGTGTTAGTACGTACGCAGATGTGGATATAAACCAAATCACAGTCAAGAAATCTTACCGGGCAATGAGCAAGCGCAACGAACGAATTTCGTTACCCTCTGTCTTTACAGAAACCAGATATACACCGTCGCTATAAGCCATTGTCGATATACTATGCTTCGGTTGAGTGGCCGTGTCAACCCGTTTTTGGTACAACACCCGGCCTTTGAGGTCCGTCAGAGCTACATCGGCGGGTTGGCCGTTAGCCGCCCGTAAGTCGACTGTGACGCTGTTTTGGGCCGGGTTCGGGTACAAATTGAACTCCCCCGCGCCCGGTTCCGTGAACGAGTCGAACGCGGGAATCACGAAGCCATCGCCTGCCACACGCGCACCGGGAGCCGCACACGTAACGGCCTGGATAGTCCACTGTTGGGCCGCCGTGCCGTTGACCACATACTGAATGATCTCGACGTTTTCGCTCGCATTACCGTCCCGCTGATCCATTGCCTTGCCCGAATGTCGGGCCGTGACGACAAAGAAGCCCTGCGCATCGCGGGTGAGCTTCCACTGCTGGTTGGTGCCCCCGCCGTAGCCCCATTGATGCAGATTGACATAGTCGGCAGTGGAGGCATTGGGGACATCAATCGACTTGTTACTATTGACGTTCGTAATCCGATGAAAACCAGTGCTGGTGGACACAATGCGCCATTGTTGAGACGCCCGGCCGGCATACGCTTGTTGGCGGATGCTGGCCCCGTCGGTGATGGCTCCGTTCAGCACACTCACCGCCCGGCCCCCATTGCGGGCACTAATCCGATAGCACGCGGTACTGACAAACGTGGTTACGAGAGCGGTGTTCACGCACGTACGCTGCTCAATGCTCCATTGTTGGGCCTGGGTACCGTTGGCGGTGAATTGGGTAATAACGCCCCCTTCGGTTTGGTTGCTGTTCTGCACGTCGAGCATCTTGCCCGAATGCAGAGCCTGAATCTGGTAATAACCCTGGGCATCGTAACGGAGCCGCCATTGCTGGTTCGTGCCGTTTACCCACCCCCATTGCTGGAGGGTGGCATTGTCGGCAGTAGCCGCGCCCGATACGTCGAGTACCTTGCCACTGTGGTTAGCAACTAGCTGGTAGTAACCATTAGTGGTGGCTATGAACTTCCACTGTTGCGAGGCCTGATTGGCATCGGTGCGCTGCCGAATCAGACCCCCATCGGCTGTCGAACTGTTCTCCACACCCATGACCTTACCGCTCACCCGCGACACCAGCCGGTAGCAGTTGCCCGCAACCGGAGTCAATGATAGTGAAACGGGCGGGGTGGTTGGGGTGGTCGAGCACACACCCGGATTGGTCAGCACTACGCTCACCGTGCAGGTGCCGCTCGTCACATCCCGGATACTCAACGTGGGGTTGCCTGCACCCGCCGAGCCGTTTTGCAGGCGGAAGGTGGTGGCTACTCCGTAGTTGGCTGTTGTGGGGGTTATCGTGCCGCTACTCACACTCACCGAATAACTGCCGCCCAGATTGGTGCCAGTGGGGGTGAGCGTGAACGTAACGTAATCGTCGGTGGTGACGGTGGACGTGGCGTTGTTATTACAGGCCACATTGGCAAGGCCTGCGCTGCTTAATCCACAAACGGGTGTAGGTGGTGCGGGCGGGTTGACGCAGGTGCGTGGCTCGATGCTCCACTGCTGTGCCTGCGAATTGTTGGCCGCGTATTGATTCACAACACCGCCTTCGTCCTGATTAAGACCGAATAGATCAAGCAGATTCCCCGAGTGACGCGCCACTAGCTGGTAGTACCCTTGAGCATCCTGGCGCAACGTCCATTGCTGATGATTTCCACCCAAATACGTTGCCTGACGAACTGGTACTTCGTTCGTAATCGACGCCCCTGTCACCTCCAAAACTTTGCCGCTATGGTTTGCCACTACCTGATAGAAGTTATTGCTGGTGGCTACAAACTTCCACTGTTGCCAGGCCTGATTGGCGTCGGTGCGCTGCCGAACCAACCCAGCGTCGGCTGTGGAGCCGTTTTCGACGCCCAACACTTTTCCGCCAGCCCGTGCCACAATTCGGTAACAGGCCCCAGCCACGGGCGTCAGCGAGGCAGACACGGGCGGAGTGGTTGGAGTAGTCGAGCATACCCCCGGATTGGTCAGCACTACGCTTACCGTACAGGCACCGCTCGTCGCGTCGCGCACAATTAGGGTGGGGTTGCCTGCGCCCGCTGAGCCGTTTTGTAAGCGGAAGGTGGTGGTCGCACCGTAGTTGGCCGTTGCGGGGGTAAGCGTGCCTCTACTCGCACTCACCGAATAGCTGCCGCCGAGGTTGGTGCCCGTGGGGTTGAGCGTGAAGGTCACGTAGTCGTCGGTGGAGACCGTCGGTGTGGCGTTGTTGTTACAGGCCACATTGGCAAGGCCCGCGCTGCTCAATCCACAAACGAGTGTGGGCGGTGGGGGCGGGGGTGGGGTTGTGGTGTTGGAGCAGGTGCGTTGCTCGATGCTCCACTGTTGGGCTTGTGTGCCACTGGCGGTGCTCTGCACCACGACCCCACCTTCGTCTAGGTTGCCGTTCTGCACATCGAGCATCTTGTTGGAGTGACGGGCCACCAACTGATAGTAGCCCTGGGCGTCCTGACGAAGTTGCCACTGCTGACCGTAGGCCCCCCCGTAACTCCACTGCTGGAGGGCGGCATTGTCGTTGGTTAGTCCGTATTGAACATCAAGCACTTTGCCGCTGTGCTGGGCAATGACCTGGTAAAAACCTCCGTCGGTGGGGGTGAATCGCCACTGTTGCGAGGCCAGATTAGCGTCGGTGCGCTGGCGAATAGTTGCGCCGTCGGTGAGTACACTGTTTTCTACCCCAAGCACCTTGCCGCTCACCCGCGACACCAGTCGGTAACAGGTTCCCGCAAGGGGCGTCAACGAGGTGGACACAGGCGGGGTCGTTGGTGAAGCTAGTGTGGCACTGGTTTCAACACCCCCGCTCCAGGCGGTGCCGCGTCGGGTGTAGACCCGGAAATAATACAGTTGGCCCGGAGTTAAGTTGGTCACGTCCAGACTCGTTGCTACGCCCTGATACACCACCTTGCCGCCAAAAAAAGCCGCTCCGTTGCCCGTAAAGCTGGCATCGGCGGCATAGGTTGGGTCTAAGAGGTTGTTTAGGATTGCGTTTCACGAATTTTTCTGGACATCAGCCGGATCATTGTCCAGTAGATAATAGACTCAGCATGAGACTCTTTAGTCT